>JAXFLJ010000021.1:0-33551 GCA_034183335.1 Prevotella sp. | reverse complement strand
CGGTCGATTGCCGGCATCTTCTCTGCCGTTCTTCCTCGGCGTAGCCCGCTACGCCTTTGGCAAAAGCGGCAGACAATCTGCTTGACATACGAACATAATCAGTACGATCTCTAATGACCGAATTGGGATAATTTTTTCTTTTGCCTGCTTTTGTCTGGTTGTCGGAATCTTTCCACTCGTTTTCCTCGGCGTATTCTGCCACGCCTTTGACATAAACGACAGCCCGTCTGCCCAACATCCGAGCAATATCAATAAGGCTCCAGTGAACGGTTTGACTTCAAGCTAAGGTCTCTTGGGTTGCATTCCGTTACAAGTCCAAGCTGTCTAATATTCAAAGCCTTTGTTATGGTTGTTTTATGGAAACCTATCCCTGTCATGCTTTGTCTGTCTATATATATAATAAGGTAATGATTGGGGGATGACTGTGAGCCAAGTTGGGAAAGGCTGCACGGTAAGGTTTGTTATTCCATTCATAAGGAATATCATTTCCTTGTGTTCTATTGTTTTTCATGTCTTTAGGTTTGAAATTTCCTGCAAAATTACAAATAAAATGCAACGGTTGCAAATGCGGCTGGAGTTTTTTATGCGCAATCTTTCCTTGATGTCCCATTTGGAATAAAGGTTTTAGTTGGGTTGCGGATGCTCCGTGTGACATGAGAGAACGATAGGCAGTTTTTTGCTTTAGAAAAGGCGGACGACCGATCTGTCCCTCATGTTGTCGTTTTGTTGTCAAGGCTGCCGAAGTTAAGGATGGGAAAGGGCGAAAGCAGGAAGGTAATGGTATGGAGATAAAATGGAAACATTGGCTGGCCTAAGTTGAGAATGTTAAGCCCAAATCGCTCATGAGGCCCCCATGCTACATTCCTCGGTGATGTTGTTGCTTCCCCTGTTGCTTTCGTCCGCCTGTCGTCATCTTCTCTGCCGTTCTTCCTCATCTTCTTTGCCGTTCTTCCTTGGCGTAGCCTGCTACGCCCTTCGGTAAAACCGCAGACAATCTGCTCGGCATCCGAACAAAATCAGTCCGGTTTCTTATGACCGAATTGGGATTGGATTAAGTGAGAAAACAGGGTTTGTTGACAACCTGTATATGGACTGATAGGCATGCGAAAAAGGTTTTTTGTGCATCGGCTTGCAAATTTTCATGTTAATAATTCTTATATTTGCGTAAACGAAGGGCGATTTTTACACCTTTGGAAAAGTAATGTTAGGCTGTTTCAATTATTGTTTGTAACTTTGCAGCCCAATATGCACCTCTTGCATAGGATGAGGTGTATCATGCTTCGACAATATACAATAATATATATAATAATAAAAAGTAAAAACAACTATGCCTACAATTTCGCAATTGGTAAGAAAAGGCAGAGAGGTGCTTGTGGAAAAGAGCAAGTCACCGGCTTTGGACTCATGTCCTCAGCGTCGCGGTGTCTGTGTTCGCGTGTACACAACAACTCCCAAGAAGCCTAATTCGGCAATGAGAAAAGTTGCCCGTGTTCGTTTGACAAACCAAAAAGAGGTGAACTCTTACATCCCCGGAGAAGGTCACAACCTTCAGGAGCACAGCATCGTGCTGGTGCGTGGCGGTCGTGTGAAAGACCTCCCCGGTGTACGCTATCACATCGTTCGTGGTACTTTGGATACCGCAGGCGTGGCTAACCGTACACAACGCCGTTCAAAATATGGCGCAAAACGTCCTAAAGCAAAGAAATAATAATCGGAGAAGATTAGTATAAGAGGGACGTCTCTTAACAACAACAATTTATAAACCGTTTTGCTGGAGAATTGTTAACGACAGGTTGAGTAAATGCCCGTGCGTGGGCGTTGAAGACAAAAGGAAAACAGCCCCAAGCAGAATTATTTTTCAAACAAAATGAGAAAAGCAAAACCAAAGAAGCGTGTGATCCTGCCGGATCCCGTTTTCAATGACCAGAAGGTCTCAAAATTCGTGAATCACCTGATGTATGATGGCAAGAAGTCCATTTCATACAAGATTTTCTACAATGCACTGGATACCGTAAAGGAGAAGATGGCCAAGGAAGAGAAACCGGCTCTGGAAATCTGGAAGCAGGCTCTTGACAACATTACTCCGCAAGTGGAAGTGAAAAGCCGCCGTATCGGTGGTGCTACCTTCCAGGTTCCGACGGAAATCCGTCCTGACCGTAAAGAGAGCATTTCAATGAAAAACCTGATTGGCTATGCACGCAAACGCAGCGGAAAGAGCATGGCCGAGAAACTGGCGGCAGAGATTATGGATGCCTACAACAACCAGGGTGGAGCATACAAACGTAAGGAAGATATGCACCGCATGGCTGAGGCTAACCGTGCTTTTGCTCACTTCAGATTCTAATTGGGTGTAAACGAATAACCGATTAAAAGTAAAATGGCAAAACAAGATTTACGACTGACGCGCAATATCGGTATCATGGCGCATATTGACGCGGGAAAGACAACTACCTCTGAACGTATCCTTTTCTATACCGGCAAGACTCACAAAATTGGTGAAGTGCACGACGGTGCCGCTACCATGGACTGGATGGCACAAGAACAGGAAAGAGGTATCACTATTACTTCTGCTGCTACGACCTGTAACTGGAAATGGCAGGACAGAAACTATAAGATTAACTTGATTGACACTCCGGGACACGTGGACTTCACCGCTGAAGTAGAACGCTCGCTGCGTGTGCTTGATGGTGCCGTTGCAACCTATTCGGCAGCAGACGGTGTTCAGCCACAGTCGGAAACGGTGTGGAGACAAGCTGACAAATACAATGTTCCTCGCATCGGATATGTAAACAAGATGGACCGCTCGGGTGCAAACTTCTTCGAGACTGTACAGCAGATGAAGGACATCCTGGGTGCTAATCCCTGTCCGGTACAAGTTCCTATCGGAGCGGAAGAAAACTTCAAAGGCCTTGTAGACCTTATCAAAATGAAAGCTATTCTTTGGCATGATGAGACGATGGGTGCTGAATATGACATCGAGGAAATACCTGCCGACATGGTGGACGAGTGCAACGAATGGCGTGACAAGATGCTGGAGTGTGCTGCCAACTATGACGACGAACTCATGGAGATGTATCTCGAGGGTAAGGAAATACCCGAAGACAGACTCATTGCTGCTATCCGCAAGGGTACGATCGCCATGGAGGTTACTCCGATGCTTTGCGGTTCGTCATACAAGAACAAGGGTGTTCAGCCTTTGCTCGACTATGTATGCGCATTTTTGCCTTCTCCCATCGACACTGAGGCTATCGTGGGCGTGAACCCGAACACGGAGGAAGAGGAGAGTCGCGATCCGTCGGAAGATGCTCCTACCTCTGCGCTTGCATTCAAGATTGCCACCGACCCATATATGGGACGCTTGGTGTTCTTCCGTGTGTACTCTGGAAAGGTTTCCGCAGGAAGCTATGTGTATAACCCGCGTTCTGGTAAGAAAGAGCGCATCAGCCGCCTCTTCCAAATGAACTCCAACAAGGAAATTCCGATGGAGTCTATCGACGCTGGAGATATTGGTGCTGGTGTAGGCTTCAAGGATATTCGTACAGGTGACACGCTTTGTGATGAAGCAAACCCCATCGTACTGGAGTCTATGACTTTCCCCGATACCGTGATTTCTATCGCTGTGGAACCGAAAAGTCAGGCCGACATCGCAAAACTCGACAATGGTTTGGCCAAGTTGGCTGAAGAAGATCCGACGTTTACGGTTCGCACCGACGAACAAAGCGGACAGACAATTATCTCTGGTATGGGTGAGTTGCACCTCGATATTATCATCGACCGTCTGAGACGTGAGTTCAAGGTTGAATGTAACCAAGGTAAACCGCAGGTTAACTACAAGGAAGCCATCACACAACCTGTTGATTTGCGTGAAGTGTACAAGAAGCAGAGTGGTGGACGTGGTAAGTTTGCCGATATTATTTGTACGGTAGGGCCGAAAGATCCTGACTACAAAGAAGGTGACTTGCAGTTCGTGAACGAAGTGAAAGGTGGTAACATTCCTAAGGAATTTATCCCTTCAGTTCAGAAAGGATTCGAGAATGCCATGAAGAACGGTATCCTCGGCGGATATCCGATGACCGACCTGAAGGTGGTTCTCAAGGATGGATCGTTCCACCCGGTAGACTCCGACCAGCTGTCATTTGAGTTGGCTGCCATCAACGCTTACAAGAATGCATGCGTGAAAGCAACACCGGTATTGATGGAACCGATTATGAAAGTTGAAGTGGTAACTCCGGAAGAAAACATGGGTGATGTTATCGGTGACCTTAACAAGCGTCGCGGACAAGTGGAAGGCATGGATGAAGCACGTAGTGGTGCACGCATTGTGAAAGCAATGGTTCCGCTGTCTGAAATGTTCGGTTATGTGACGGCATTGCGTACCATTACATCCGGACGTGCTACCAGCTCAATGGAATATGATCACCACGCTCCTCTTTCAAGCTCTATTGCCAAGGCAGTACTCGAAGAGGTGAAAGGACGCGCTGATTTGGTATAATCAAAAAACGAGCGAGAGGGTGTCGCTTAGCGAATGACTCTTAAGCGTCACGCTCTTGCTTCAATCAATCATCTTAAATAAATAATGTATGAGTCAGAAAATTAGAATTAAGCTGAAATCGTATGACCACAAATTGGTTGACAAGTCAGCAGAAAAGATCGTTAAGGCAGTAAAGGCTACGGGTGCTATTGTTAGCGGACCGATTCCATTGCCGACACACAAAAGAATCTATACGGTAAACCGTAGTACGTTCGTCAACAAGAAATCGCGCGAACAATTCCAGCTCTCAAACTACAAGCGTTTGATTGATATTTACAGTTCAACAGCAAAGACTGTGGATGCGCTGATGAAGCTCGAATTGCCGAGCGGTGTGGAAGTAGAGATTAAAGTATAGTTTAATAATTAATATTCAATTGAAATGCCAGGATTAATAGGAAGAAAAATCGGAATGACATCCGTTTTCAGTGCCGACGGTAAGAATGTACCGTGCACTGTTATCGAAGCTGGTCCTTGTGTTGTTACTCAAGTGAAGACCGTTGAGAAAGACGGTTATAAAGCCGTACAATTGGGTTTCGGTGAAGCGAAGGAGAAACATACCTCCAAGCCGCTGATGGGAACTTTCAAAAAGGCAGGTACAACACCAAAGAAGCACTTGGCCGAGTTCAAATTTGACGAAGAACTCAACCTTGGTGATACAATCACCGTTGAGATTTTCAATGACACAAAGTTTGTCGACATCGTCGGCACATCAAAAGGTAAAGGTTTCCAAGGTGTCATGAAACGTCATGGTTTTGGTGGTGTAGGTCAAAGCACCCACGGTCAGGATGACCGCGCTCGCAAACCGGGTTCTATCGGAGCTTGTTCGTATCCCGCAAAGGTGTTTAAGGGAATGCGCATGGGCGGACAAATGGGTAACCAGCGTGTGACTTGTCAAAATCTTAAAGTGTTAAAGGTAATTCCAGAGCATAACCTTATCCTTGTGAAGGGTAGCGTGGCTGGATTCAATGGTTCAACCGTATTAATTGAGAAATAATGGAAATTAACGTATTAAATATCAATGGCCAGGAGACCGGAAGAAAGGTTACGTTAAACGAATCTATCTTCGGAATTGAACCCAACGACCACGTCCTCTATCTTGATGTAAAGCAATATCTCGCTAACCAACGTCAGGGTACGGCTAAGGCTAAGGAAAGAAGCGAACATAAAGGTTCGACTCGTAAGCTCGGCCGCCAGAAAGGTGGTGGAGGTGCACGTCGTGGTGACATCAACTCTCCGTTGCTGAAGGGTGGTGGACGCGTATTTGGTCCAAGACCCCGTGACTACCGATTCAGCCTGAACAAGAAAGTTAAGGTGTTGGCTCGTAAGTCAGCTCTCACATACAAAGCTAAAGAGAATGCCATTTTGGTGGTTGAAGACTTTGCTTTTGACGCCCCAAAGACAAAAGATTTTATAAACGTTATTAAAAATCTGAAAGTTGAAGGCAAGAAACAGCTCTTTGTTTTGTCAAGTGGAGATAAAAACGTATATTTGTCGGCTCGTAATTTGCAGCGTACAGAGGTAATGCCAGCATCTTTGATCAATGCGTACAAGGTGTTGAACGCAGATGTGCTTGTTATCTCGGAAAACTCGCTCAAGACGATTGACGAAATCTTAAACAAAAATTAAGGAGGCACGTAGACTATGGCATTTATAATCAAACCGTTGGTTACTGAAAAAATGAACAGTATCACGAACAAATGGCCAAATCGCTATGGCTTCATTGTTCGTCCTGAAGCGAATAAACTTCAAATCAAAGATGAAGTGGAAAGCCTTTACGGAGTTACAGTTCTTGACGTCAATACAATGCGTTATGCAGGAAAACGTCAGGCACGCTACACTAAGGCTGGTCTCGTGAAGGGAAAGAAACGCGCTTTCAAAAAAGCACTCGTTACCTTGAAAGAAGGTGATGTAATAGATTTTTATAGCAATATTTAAATAAACAATGGCAGTACGTAAATTTAAACCGGTTACACCGGGACAAAGACACAAGATTATTGGCACGTTCGAGGAGATTACTGCATCCGTGCCAGAGAAGTCTCTCGTTTGCGGAAAACGCTCTACCGGAGGTCGAAACAACACCGGAAAGATGACAGTTCGCTATTTGGGTGGCGGTCATAAGAGAAAGTATCGTTTCATCGACTTCAAACGTGAGAAAGATGGTGTCCCTGCAGTTGTAAAAACGATAGAATACGATCCGAATCGTTCGGCTCGTATTGCTTTGTTGTTTTACGCTGATGGTGAAAAACGTTACATTATTGCTCCCAATGGACTGCAAGTGGGTACAACCCTCATGTCGGGAGCGGAGGCAGCACCTGAAATCGGAAATACGCTTCCGCTGGCCAACATCCCTGTAGGTACCGTAATTCATAATATTGAATTGCGTCCTGGTCAGGGTGCGTTGCTCGTTCGTTCGGCAGGTAATTTTGCTCAGTTGACTTCTCGTGAAGGCAGTTACTGCGTGATTAAACTCCCCTCTGGAGAAACACGCAAGATTCTCTCAGCTTGTAAAGCTACAATTGGTAGTGTAGGTAACTCTGACCACGCGCTTGAACAATCCGGTAAGGCCGGACGTTCTCGCTGGCTCGGACGTCGTCCGCACAACCGTGGTGTGGTAATGAACCCGCACGATCACCCGATGGGTGGTGGTGAAGGACGTCAGTCTGGAGGACACCCACGTTCTCGCAAGGGTCTTTATGCTAAAGGTCTTAAGACTCGTGCACCGAAGAAGCTTTCTAACAAGTATATTATTGAAAGAGCTAAGAAATAATTAAGTAACAAGAGTAAATTATGAGTCGTTCATTAAAAAAAGGTCCATATATCAATGTTTCTCTCGAGAAGAAGATTCTCGCGATGAACGAGAGCGGAAAAAAGACCGTCGTGAAGACATGGGCCCGTGCTTCTATGATATCACCCGATTTCGTGGGTCATACCGTAGCAGTTCATAACGGAAATAAATTTATCCCTGTTTACATTACTGAAAACATGGTTGGACACAAGTTGGGAGAATTTTCTCCTACAAGAAAGTTCGGTGGCCATGCCGGTAATAAAAAATAAGCAGGTGTAACCATTGATTAAAAATAAGAAATAATGGGAGCAAGAAAACATATTTCGGCAGAAAAAAGAAAAGAAGCCCAGAAAAGTTTATATTTTGCAAAACTCATGGGTGTGCCTTCTTCTCCGCGTAAAATGCGCTACGTAGTAGACATGATACGTGGAATGGAAGTGAATCGCGCACTTGGAGTACTCAGATTCTCTAAAAAAGCAGCTGCGGCAAATGTTGAGAAACTTTTGCGTTCTGCAATTGCAAACTGGGAGATGAAGAATGACCGCAAAGCCGAAGCTGGAGAACTTTATGTCTCAAAAGTCTTCGTTGATGAAGGCGTTACCATGAAACGCATGAGACCTGCACCGCAGGGACGTGGCTATAGAATTCGTAAACGTTCTAACCATGTGACTCTGTTTGTTGATTCACTTAATAATGACGTAAAAGAATAAGTATGGGACAGAAAGTTAATCCTATAAGCAATCGCCTTGGCATTATAAAAGGTTGGGATTCAAATTGGTATGGTGGAAAGAGCTTTGGAGAAAACATCGTTGAAGATCGCAAGATTCGCAAGTATCTCAATGAGCGTCTTGCCAATGCAAGTATTTCTCGCATTGTTATTGAGCGTACACTGAAGCTCGTTACCATTACTATTTGTACAGCCCGCCCGGGTATCGTCATTGGAAAAGGTGGACAGGATGTTGACCGCCTGCGTGAAGAGCTCAAGAAACTCTATAATAAAGAGATTCAAATTAACATATTTGAAATCAAGAAACCTGAACTCGATGCAACTATCGTTGCCAATAACATCGCTCGCCAAGTAGAGGGTAAGGTTGCTTACCGTCGTGCTATCAAGATGGCTATTGCAAATACGATGCGCGCAGGAGCAGAAGGTGTGAAGATTCAGATTACAGGTCGTTTGAACGGTGCAGAAATGGCACGCAAGGAAATGTATAAGGAAGGACGTACTCCTCTGCATACTTTCCGTGCTGACATTGATTACTGTCAGGCTGAAGCGCTTACCAAAGTTGGTTTGCTCGGTATTAAAGTTTGGATTTGTCGTGGAGAAGTATACGGAGACCGTGATTTGGCTCCTAACTTCAGCCAAGATAAAGTCAACGGAAATAGCCGTGGAAGAGGCGAACGTCAAGGCAGGGGTAACCGTAAAAGAAACAGTAACCGTTAAAAGTAGAAGTTATCATGTTACAGCCTAAAAGAGTTAGATATAGAAGACCTCAGGATGGACGTGGCAATAAAGGCAACGCACATCGAGGCACACAATTGGCTTTTGGTTCTTTCGGCATCAAGACATTGGAGGCTAAATGGATTGATAGTCGTCAAATTGAAGCAGCTCGTGTAGCTGTGAACCGCCGTATGAACCGTGAAGGTCAAGTTTGGATTCGTATTTTCCCCGATAAACCTATTACTCGTAAGCCCGCTGATGTGCGTATGGGTAAAGGAAAGGGTGATCCCGCAGGATGGGTAGCACCAGTTACTCCTGGTCGCATCCTCTTTGAAGTAGAGGGAGTTAGTTTTGATGTTGCAAAAGAGGCTCTTCGCCTTGCTGCACAGAAACTTCCTGTTAAGACTAAGTTTGTTGTTAGACGCGATTACGATAAAAACGCTTAAGCCATGAAGATGAATGAAGTAAAAGAACTCGAAACCAAAGATTTGGTTGAGAGACTCGAAAGCGCAAAAACAAGTCTCCATCATATGGAACTGAATCATGCAATTACTCCGCTGGAGAATCCTATGCAAATCAAGGCTGTGCGTCGTGACATTGCACGCATGATGACAGAACTTCGTCAGCGAGAACTTAATAAATAACAATGGTCCAGATGGAAACAAGAAATTTAAGAAAGACAAGACAGGGTGTCGTGATTAGCAACAAAATGGATAAAACCATTGTTATTGCGACGAAGTTCAAGGAGAAACACCCTATATATGGTAAGTTCGTTCAACATACGAAGAAATACCATGCTCATGATGAGAAGAACGAGGCCAATATCGGCGATACAGTTCTTATTATGGAAACCCGCCCCTTGAGTAAAACAAAGAGGTGGAGATTGGTACAAATAATTGAAAAAGCTAAGTAATTATGATACAGGCAGAATCAAGACTTACAGTATGTGATAACAGCGGTGCACGTGAGGCTTTATGTATCCGTGTATTGGGGGGAACCCGTCGCCGTTATGCAAGTGTGGGTGATATTATTGTCGTTGCTGTCAAGAATGTCATTCCGTCAAGTGATTTGAAAAAAGGTGCGGTATCAAAGGCTTTGATCGTTCGCACAAAGAAAGAGATTCGTCGTGCAGATGGCTCGTACATCCGCTTTGATGATAATGCTTGTGTGTTGCTGAATAATGCGGGTGAACTGCGTGGTAGCCGTATCTTCGGTCCTGTTGCGCGTGAGTTGCGAGCAGTTAACATGAAAGTCGTTTCTTTGGCACCTGAAGTTCTTTAAGTTCAACAATTAAAATTAAAGAAATGAGAAAGCTACATATAAAGAAAGGCGATACTGTTATTGTTTTAGCAGGTGAGGATAAAGGTAAGAGCGGCAAAGTGCTTAAGGTTCTTATTGAAAAAGAGCGCGCTTTGGTTGAAGGACTGAACCTCGTATCAAAAAGTGCAAAGCCTTCGGCAAAAAATCCTCAAGGAGGAATCATCAAGATGGAGGCTCCTATACATGTATCAAATTTAAGTCTGATTGATCCGAAGAGTGGCAAGCCTACTCGTGTTGCCATCAAAAGAACAGAAGATGGCAAGAAAGTTCGTATCGCAAAAAAATCAGGGGAGGAAATCAAATAATGAATACAGCACAATTAAAGAAAGTATACGCTGAACAAATTGCTCCTGCTTTGAAAGAACAGTTCAACTATTCTTCTACCATGCAGGTTCCTGTTCTCAAGAAGATTGTTGTCAACCAAGGTTTGGGTGACGCAACGCAAGACAAGAAAATTGTTGATGTTGCTATCAATGAGATTACTGCGATTACAGGACAAAAAGCTGTTGCCACCTTTTCAAAAAAGGATATTGCGAACTTCAAACTTCGCAAGAAAATGCCAATTGGTGTGATGGTAACATTGCGTCGGGAGCGCATGTATGAATTTTTGGAAAGACTCGTTCGAGTTGCCCTTCCCCGTATTCGTGACTTTAAAGGAATTGAAAGCAAATTGGATGGACGCGGCAATTACACTCTTGGTATTCAGGAACAAATTATTTTCCCTGAAATAAATATTGATAATATTGACCGTATCCAAGGAATGAACATCACTTTCGTTACTTCGGCTAAAACCGATGAAGAAGGTTATGCGTTGCTTAAAGCTTTCGGTCTTCCATTCAAGAATGCTAAAAACGATTAATGAGGTATGGCAAAAGAATCAATGAAAGCCCGCGAGGTTAAACGTGCGAGACTCGTAGCTCGTTATGCAGCAAAGCGTGCGGCACTGAAGAATATTATTGCGAAATCTGATGACCCCGCTGCAGCTTATGAGGCTGCTCGTAAATTGCAGAGTATTCCTAAGAACGCTAACCCGATTCGTCTGCATAATCGTTGCAAGATAACAGGGCGTCCTAAAGGATATATTCGTCAGTTTGGCCTTTCTCGTATCCAGTTCCGTGAGATGGCTTCAGCTGGCTTGATACCAGGTGTAAGAAAGGCAAGCTGGTAATTATACAAGAGATTTTTTAATATTGTCGGGGTAGTCCCGATTAATTAAACATTATTTTATATGACAGATCCAATAGCAGATTATCTGACCAGGTTGAGAAATGCAATTATGGCTCATCACCGAGTTGTGGAAGTTCCTGCGTCAAATATCAAAAAGGAGATTACTAAAATTCTTTTTGAGAAAGGTTACATTTTGAACTATAAGTTCATAGAAGATGGACCTCAAGGCAGTATTAAAGTTGCCTTGAAGTATGATCCTGAAACGAAGACAAACGCTATTAAATGTTTGAAAAGAGTTTCTACTCCAGGTCTTCGTAAGTATACAGGTTACAAAGACATGCCGAGAGTTATTAATGGATTAGGTATTGCAATTTTATCTACATCCAAAGGTGTAATGACTAATAAAGAGGCTTCCGAACTTAAAATCGGTGGTGAGGTTCTTTGTTATGTTTATTAATTGGAGGATTTGAAGATGTCAAGAATAGGTAAATTACCAATTAGTATTCCGGCTGGTGTAACGGTTACCCAGAAAGATGGTGTTGTTACAGTAAAGGGTCCAAAAGGTGAACTTTCACAGAAAGTTGACTCGTCAATTATCGTTAAGATAGAGGATGCTCAAATTCTCTTTGAAGTTGATGAGAATAGTCCTGTTAACTACAAACAAAAGCAAGCTTTTCACGGCTTGTATCGTTCGTTGGTTAACAACATGGTCGTTGGAGTAAGCGAAGGCTTTAAGAAAACACTTGAACTTGTAGGTGTAGGTTATCGTGTCTCAAACCAAGGTAATCTTATTGAGTTTGCTTTGGGTTACACACACCCCATTTTTATACAGCTTCCCAGTGAAGTGAAAGTAGAAACAAAATCGGAGCGTAACCAGAATCCACTTTTGATTTTAGAGTCTTGCAACAAGGAGTTGCTGGGACTTATTTGTGCTAAAATTCGTTCTTTCCGTATGCCGGAACCTTATAAAGGTAAAGGAATTTTGTTCCAGGGCGAGGTTATTCGCAGAAAGTCTGGTAAGTCAGCTTCAGCTAAGTAACTTTAATTTTTTACGATTATGACAACAAAGAAAGTAGAAAGACGAATTAAGATCAAATATAGAATTCGCAAGAGTGTTAACGGAACTGCAGAACGTCCTCGGATGAGTGTCTTCCGTTCAAACAAACAAATTTATGTTCAGATTATCAATGACTTGACTGGTACAACATTGACTTCTGCTTCTTCTCTGGGAATGGAGACAATGCCCAAGAAAGAGCAAGCAGCGAAAGTTGGTGAGTTAGTAGCAAAGAAAGCACAGGAAGTCGGTGTAGAGAAAGTCGTTTTTGACCGCAATGGATATCTCTATCATGGTCGTGTGAAAGAATTGGCGGATGCTGCACGTAAAGGTGGACTTAAATTTTAAACGATTATGGCAATGAATAGAGTAAAAATAAATAGTGACATCGAGTTGAAAGACCGTTTGGTAGCAATTAATCGTGTTACTAAAGTGACAAAAGGTGGTCGTACGTTTACTTTTGCAGCCATCGTCGTTGTTGGTGATGGAAATGGAGTTGTTGGCTGGGGGCTTGGTAAAGCAGGTGAAGTCACAGCTGCAATCGCCAAAGGTGTAGAGGCTGCAAAGAAAAATCTTGTAAAGGTTCCTGTGTTGAAAGGTACTATTCCACATGAAATGGAATGTCGTTTTGGTGGAGCTAAGGTATTCATGAAGCCTGCTGCTGCCGGTACGGGAATGGTGGCTGGTGGTGCTATGCGTGCTGTGCTTGAGAGTGCGGGTATTACTGATGTGCTTTCAAAATCAAAAGGCTCTTCTAACCCACATAACCTTGTTAAAGCCACAATTTTAGCACTTAGCGAGATGCGTGATGCCTATACGGTAGCACATGATCGCGGTATCAGTATGGATAAAGTATTTAGAGGATAAGGAGGTTTTGAATGGCAACAATAAAAATCAAACAGATAAAGAGCAAGATAGGTTATCCTATTGACCAAAAACGCACATTGGAGGCTTTGGGACTTCGTAAGATTTCGCAGGTTGTTGAACATGAAGATACTCCTTCCATTAGAGGTATGATCAGAAAAGTTCATCACTTGGTAACTATCGTTGAATAATAACTTTATAAAAGAAAAGAACTTATGAAATTACATACTTTAAAGCCGGCAAGTGGTTCTACACATTCACGTCGTCGTATCGGACGTGGTCCTGGCTCTGGACTCGGCGGAACTTCAACGCGTGGTCATAAGGGTGCGAAATCTCGTTCTGGTTACAAGAGAAAGATCGGTTTCGAAGGTGGACAGATGCCTTTGCAACGTCGTGTTCCTAAGGCAGGTTTCAAGAACATCAACAGAAAAGAATATTTTGCTGTTAACTTGTTTACCTTACAAGAGTTGGTAGAGAAGAGAGGTTTTGCAAAAATTGGAATTGCAGAATTAAAGGAAGCAGGATTGACCAATGGCAAGGAGCTTGTAAAGATTCTTGGAAACGGAGAGCTTAAAGCCAAGGTTGATGTTGAAGCTAATGCTTTCTCAAAATCAGCAGAAGAAGCAATTAAAGCAGTTGGAGGTAATACTACAATAATCTAAGTAAATGAAAAAGTTTATTGAGGCACTGAAGAATTGTTGGAAAGTGGAGGATTTGCGTCAGCGTATCCTCATCACTATCCTTTTCGTGGCAATCTATCGTTTTGGATCATTCGTGGTTTTGCCAGGTATAGATCCTGCCGGATTGGAGAACCTGCAGTCACAAACAGAGGGCGGACTCATGTCATTGCTTGACATGTTTTCTGGAGGTGCGTTCTCTAATGCATCTATTTTTGCATTGGGAATCATGCCATATATCTCTGCATCTATTGTCATGCAGTTGCTTGCCGTAGCTGTGCCTTATTTCCAGAAGATGCAACGCGAAGGTGAGAGTGGTCGCAAGAAAATCAGTTGGTATACGCGAGTTTTAACCGTATTGATACTTCTTTTTCAAGCTCCGTCTTATCTTATCAACCTGAAGATGCAATCGGCAGGTGCTTTGGCACAAGGCATTGACTGGACCGTATTCATGTTTCCTGCAACGGTAATCCTTGCAGCTGGTAGTATGTTCATACTATGGCTTGGCGAGCGTATTACTGATAAAGGTCTTGGAAATGGTATTTCACTTATCATTATGATAGGTATCATTGCTCGACTTCCTCAAGCATTCGTACAAGAGGTGACCTCCCGTTTCACTGCTATTTCTGGTGGTGGATTGGTGATGTTCATTATAGAGATTCTTATTCTCTTCGCTGTAGTATGTGCAGCGATTGTACTGGTGCAAGGAGTACGTAAGATTCCTGTACAATATGCAAAGCGTGTTGTAGGCAATAAGCAATATGGCGGTGCTCGCCAATACATTCCATTGAAGATTTTTGCTGCCAACGTGATGCCGATTATCTTTGCTCAGGCATTGATGTTTATTCCTTTGGCAATCGTACAGTATTCTTCGGATGCAAGTGGTTGGTTTATTCGTTCGCTTATGGATCATACCAGTATGCCTTACAATATTATATTTGCTGTACTGATAATAGCGTTTACGTATTTCTATACTGCAATTACACTCAATCCTACTCAAATGGCGGAAGACATGAAACGTAACAATGGATTTATACCTGGTGTCAAACCCGGTAAGGAAACAGCAGAGTATATTGATACAGTGATGTCTCGCATTACTCTTCCTGGTTCTCTTTTCATTGCTTTCATTGCAGTTATGCCGGCTCTTGCGGGATTGCTCAATGTGCAGGATGCTTTTGCCCAGTTCTTTGGAGGCACTTCTCTTTTGATTCTTGTCGGTGTTGTAATCGACACGCTTCAGCAGATAGAAAGTCATCTTATGATGCGTCATTATGATGGTCTTCTCAATTCAGGCCGCACTCGCAATGCCGGTATGTCTGCATATTGATGATGTCCGTCGGAGATTGACTCTTATGAATGAACCATGCTAATCACTCATTTGAAAGAATGATGTATTGCAAAATATAACTTTGGTGTAACAGCCCTCCTATGGATTTGAATTGGACCACATTGTTTGGTATATGTTACCATGTTGGGAGTCACATTTCAGTCCGTCTGGAGGATTGTTTACAAAGTATATCGGATAATAGCAGGTGAAGCAGTATGATTAGAATGTGATAATGTAGAAGATGTTGTGTATTAACGCATACTCTAATTCACAATGAAATAATCCATATTGTGAAAAGGAAAAAAGCAAGAGTTTATCTTCATTTGATGAGATTAAAAGTATAGAGAAGTAAAACATATATGGCAAAGCAAAACGCGATAGAGCAAGATGGAACAATAGTAGAGTCACTCTCTAATGCAATGTTCCGAGTTGAACTTGAAAATGGTGTACAGATTATTGCCCATATTTCTGGGAAGATGCGTATGCACTATATCAAGATATTGCCAGGAGATAAGGTTAAAGTAGAAATGAGCCCTTATGACCTGACAAAAGGCAGAATCGTATTTAGATACAAATAATAATAGACATGAAGACAAGAGCATCATTAAAGAAGCGTACCCCGGATTGCAAAATAGTTCGTCGTAAGGGACGTCTGTTTGTAATCAACAAGAAAAACCCTAAGTATAAGATGCGTCAGGGCTAATCTTGACAGCAGGTAGAGATATCTGATGTTGAGAAGAAGAAACATTCATTAATTAAATCATTTAAGTAAACAAATGGCAATAAGAATTGTTGGAGTAGATTTGCCCCAGAATAAGCGTGGCGAAATCGCATTGACCTATATCTATGGTATTGGTCGAAGTAGTTCAGCAAAGATATTGGATAAGGCCGGCGTGAGCCGTGACTTGAAGGTCAGCGAATGGACTGATGATCAGGCAGCCAAAATCCGTGAAATTATCGGTGCTGGATATAAAGTAGAAGGTGATCTCCGCAGTGAGATCCAGTTGAATATCAAGCGCCTGATGGATATTGGATGCTATCGTGGAATCCGTCATCGTATTGGTCTTCCTGTTCGTGGTCAGAGCACCAAGAACAATGCCCGTACACGTAAGGGAAGAAAGAAGACTGTAGCTAACAAGAAGAAAGCAACTAAGTAATTAGAAAGGGTTTAAACATGGCAAAGAAATCAGTAACATCAAAGAAAAGAAACGTCAGAGTTGATGCTATGGGACAACTTCATGTACATAGCTCTTTCAATAACATTATTGTTTCACTGGCAAATAGCGAGGGACAGGTAATCTCTTGGTCTTCGGCAGGTAAAATGGGCTTCCGTGGTTCCAAGAAGAATACTCCTTATGCTGCACAGATGGCTGCAGAAGATTGTGCAAAGGTAGCCTTTGATTTGGGGCTTCGTAAAGTTAAGGCATATGTTAAGGGTCCGGGTAATGGTCGTGAGTCGGCTATCCGTGCCGTACATGGTGCGGGAATCGAAGTTACCGAGATCATTGACGTTACACCGCTTCCACACAATGGATGTCGCCCTCCGAAGCGTCGTCGTGTGTAGTTACACTTAATCAATTAGAAATATTTTTATATTATGGCAAGATATATAGGACCGAAATCAAAAATTGCGCGCCGTTTTGGTGAACCCATCTTTGGCGCAGACAAAGTTTTGTCCCGGAGAAACTTCCCTCCCGGACAGCATGGCAACAACCGTCGTCGTAAGATGTCGGAGTATGCAGTCATGTTGGCAGAGAAGCAAAAGGCCAAGTATACTTATGGTGTACTTGAACGTCAGTTCCGTAATATGTTTGAAAAGGCTTCTAAGGCTGACGGCATTACCGGTGAGGTTTTGCTTCAAAACCTTGAGAGCCGTCTTGACAATGTTGTCTTCCGTCTCGGTTTGGCACCTACCCGTGCGGCAGCGCGCCAGCTCGTTAGCCACAGACATATTGTGGTAGATGGCAAGGTTGTCAACATTCCTTCTTTCTCGGTTAAACCCGGTCACATTGTTGGGGTGCGCGAAAAGGCTAAATCTTTGGAAGTCATTGCAGCATCTTTGGCTGGTTTTAATCACAGCAAGTATCCATGGATTGAGTGGGATGAAAATACAAAGAGCGGTAGATTCCTTCACAAGCCAGATCGTGCTGACATTCCCGAGAACATCAAGGAGCAATTAATCGTAGAGTTGTACTCTAAATAAAATCATTAATCAATGGCGATATTAGCATTTCAAAAACCCGATAAAGTTGTAATGTTGGAGGCTGACGACAGATTCGGCAAATTCGAATTCCGTCCTCTTGAGCCGGGCTTTGGAGTGACCATCGGTAACTCGCTGCGCCGCATACTTCTTTCATCGCTTGAGGGTTATGCCATCAACACCATCAAGATTGCCGGTGTTGACCATGAATTCTCATCGGTGCCCGGTGTAAAGGAAGATGTAACCAACATCATCTTGAATCTTAAACAAGTACGATTCAAGCAAGTAGTAGAAGAATTCGAGAATGAGAAAGTCAGTATCACCGTAGAGAACTCCACAGAGTTCAAGGCTGGTGACATAGGCAAGTATCTGACTGGATTTGAAGTGTTAAACCCTGATTTGGTGATTTGTCATTTAGATGTCAAAGCTTCAATGCAGATTGACCTTACCGTCAACAAGGGACGTGGCTACGTTCCTGCTGAAGAAAATCGTGAATACTGCACTGATGTCAATGTAATTCCAATCGATTCTATCTACACCCCTATCCGCAATGTCAAGTATGTAGTCGAGCCGTATCGTGTCGAGCAAAAGACAGACTACGACAGGCTCGTTCTTGAGGTGGCAACGGATGGTTCCATTCACCCGAAAGATGCGCTCAAGGAAGCTGCCAAGATTTTGATTCATCATTTCCAGCTTTTCTCTGATGAAAAGATTACGCATGAGAATCCTGATATTGATGGCAACCAAGAGTTTGATGAGGAAGTTCTTCATATGCGCCAATTGCTCAAGACACGTCTCGTGGACATGAATCTTTCTGTCCGTGCACTCAACTGCCTTAAGGCGGCAGATGTAGAGACCTTGGGCGATCTTGTGCAGTATAATAAGACCGACCTGCTCAAATTCCGCAACTTCGGTAAGAAATCGCTCTCAGAGCTTGATGATTTGCTCGAGAGTCTGAATCTGTCGTTTGGAACCGATATTACAAAGTACAAATTGGATAAAGAATAGTATGAGCCATGGGAGGATGAGAGGAGATGCGGTTACTTCTCCTGTTTTTTCCGGAACGGTTAGCAAGTCTTCTCTGTTTTCCTCCTGAGGTTCTTCTCTCTTATCCTTAAAACAAAAACGAAAAAATGAGACATAATAAGAAATTCAACCATTTGAGTCGTACTGCAGACCATCGTCGTGCCATGCTTGCTAACATGGCCATTTCGTTGATTATGCACAAAAGAATCACTACGACTCTGGCAAAGGCCAAGGCTCTCAAGAAGTATGTTGAGCCGCTGATTACTCGTTGTAAAGATGACAGCACTAATTCTCGACGTGTTGTGTTCAGCTATCTTCAAAACAAAGAAGCCCTCAAAGTCCTTTTCGGAGAAGTTTCTGCAAAGGTGGGTGACCGTCCCGGTGGATACACTCGTATCATCAAGCTCGGAACTCGTCAGGGTGATGCTGCACAAATCTGCTTTATTGAGCTGGTAGACTTTAATGAGAATATGGCCAAGACTCCCAAAGCTGGTGCTAAGAAGACTCGTCGTAGCCGCCGTTCTACTAAACCTGCTGCTGAAACAGAGGCTGCTGTGGTGGAGGCTCCTGCAACGGAAACACCTGCTGAGGAAGCACCCAAGGCTGAATAACATTGTAAATTACAATCACAATTCACAAGCGTCATTATCCAAAAGAGATAGTGACGCTTTTTCTTTTCTGTCCTAATCTGTTTCTTTTCCCGAACTCAGGTTAATAGATTACAGATTTTTAGAGTGAAGATTAGAATTTACAGTAGGTTTCTTTTTCAGGTAGCGTCCTAAAAAAGTGTGTAAGTCCATTTTTTCTTATCTTTGTAATGAGAATAATAAAAACAAAAAACGAATGGAACTTACACAGTCACAAATTTCGGAATTTTTTTCCAATTACACAAGCAGTAGCGCTGGTTTTGTCAGCCTTCAATCTTTAATTTCATCAGAATGGCTTTAAGATGGCACTGTTAATTGTGGATTGATAAGAAGCATCAGGTGATTCGGTTTTCTTACCATAAGGTAGAGAATATGTAACTGATACATATATATATCTTCCTTTGCTCGAAAACTTATCAACAGTATTCATCTTCCAACTTCCATAATCAAAATAACGACTGTTGGAGCGATATTTATTTACAAAATTTTCTGCGCCTGCTTCAATCTGCAAATTGTCATGATTCCAGGCAATATCAACGCCATATTGACACTTATTCTTAAAATAAGCAGGAGCACCCATTGAGAATGTTTTATAAGGCGTTTTGTATGTCGCTTTGAAAGACCATCCCCGAATGAAATAAGCCAGCGATAAGGACCCACGAATTCCATTATGTTTACAGTCGTATTCGTCTCCTTTCAAATGAAAAAACTCCGCTATAGAGTGTCCACTAAGACGTAAAGCGTTGTTAAACATACCATATGAAGCCGAAAAGATAATTCGGTTACTGTAAAAGTTTCCGTCATTTATAAGAGTCTTATATAATATATTATCTTTCGTATAATATTTATTGGTGATATTATCTAAATACACCATAAAATCGTAGCTCACAGACATTCGGAATTTCTTGAATGACACATTGTATGTGAGATAATTTTGAAACACCTTTAGTACTCCAAGATCCGGATTGCCAACGGTTGCTTGAAAAAAAGAACTCGGTAGAATAAGATCATTCTTATACTCAGGGCTAAATATGGTATGGAAATAATTGCCATTCAAAGATATTGACTGGTTCTGATTGATTGCATAATTACTCCCATAATAAATGAGCGGATTCCAATAATTATCCCTTTTGCCATTAATATCTGTGTTCGTGTAGGAATAACCGGCAGATACATAGTAAAACAGATTTAATGGAGACAGTGTTTGCTGCCACTGAATCAATGCAGAAGTGAAACCAGTGTTAAGTTTCTGCCTGCTGTCGTAATTACCCCAGTATTTATCTGAATAAATCTTGCTTGTATGATTAAACTTCACCCCAAGCGTACCGTTGTTTTTAAGATAATAATAATAGGCAAGGGTCCCGGTATAGGACTGGTTGTGTTCTTTTGATTCAGTAATTATGTCATCAAACTCCGTTTCGCTAAATATTCCGGAATATCTGTTTCTACCATAGGAAGCAGAACCTGTAATATTCAGATACTGATTCCCATTTATGTATAGTGTGTAATCTACATACAATTTGGGGGACAAAGCTTTGGATGAAGAATGTCGTGATGAAATACTTTGTTGCTTAAGTATGCCATTATAAGATGCCAATGAAGATGTCGAATCAGTCGGAATGTTATTGGCTGCAAGTTCGACAAAAACATTGAGACTATGATTATTCTTCGCATGGCTAATCTTAAATCTACCATACGTATTACGAGAGCTAAAAAGTGCATTTATTGGGCTGACTGTCTGCGTCATAATCCCGGAATTCAGGTTATAGATATTATCGGATGAAGATAAATTATGCTCTCTGTCCCATTTGAACGAACCTGTGACGGACAATGTTAATGCCCCCTTTTTATAATTGGCAAAGCCAAGATAATCTCCGTATTGATAAGCAAAACCCTGGTCTGCCGAAACATAGACATTACCTCCATAATCATACTGACGAGTAATAAAGTTCATCACACCCCCCTTGCCTACATATTTACCTCCTGGTGTCCGCTGAAATTCTATGCGCACAATCTCCTTTGCCGACAGGGTTGCGACCTCGTCAGGCTGTGCTTCAATGCCATTTATCAAACATTGAACGCTTTGCCCACTTAATACATTGATGGATTGATTATGGTTGCTTGACACAATATCCGGGATATTCATGTTATCCACCAATTGATAACCATTGGTAGAATACTGTTGGTCTTGCTTTGATGGATGCCAAATCGCTTTGGTCGCTGTTTCAATCCGTGAAGAAGCAGTCACCACAACTTCGTCCAATTCATTTTTTCGCATCATAGTTACAAGCAAATCAGTAATGGCTTTCGGCGGGTTCATAACAGAAATGCGATCTGATTCATATCCATCTTTCGAGGCTTTGATAAAAAATGACCCTGGCCTTATCCTAAAGGAGAATATACCCGAAGCGTCAGTTACAGACACTACAGAATCGTTAACCATAACCTGAGCATCAGACACAGGCTCTTGGGCGTCTGTCAACACTCTTCCTGAGACTGAAATTAAATCAATCTCTTGTGCATTTACAGTAAAGGTTGTCAATACTAAAATGATTGTAAATATTTTCTTGAGCATATCATTGAATTTTTAAGCTATCAGCCGACTTATATAATGACGGCTGATAGCCGTTTTGATGTCTACAGGCTTTAGGTTATGGGTGAACCGATGTCTGGCATAGTTGCCACTTAGTGCATGATTGATGGATTGCAATTACATATCGCAGTTGCGAGAGTATATAGCCAATTATTGACAGTTGTTGTGCATGATTTATTATTTAACGTGAGTTTGATGAATTATAATTGCTTGAATAATTGGTGATTAGCGAAAATTTTGTGTCTTTATGGTATTAAAAATCAAAGAGATACAAATAACAATCGCTATGAGTACCGAGTACAAAGTTACCGAATTATTCTGTATGGCAGATGACTTTTGCAAGTTTTTTGATGCCATGACGGCCAAATATACCATAAAGAGCAATCCCCACCGTAGTTATCACTGCGGTTCTACGATGTCGAAGGCAGAGGTGATGCTCGTGATGAACCTTTTCCAAGATTCATACTACCGCTGCCTGAAGCATTTCTATCCGGATAAAGTCAGCAAACACTTTCGTCATCTGTTCTCCAAGGTTGTCTCGTACAATCGTATTGTTGAACATATCCCGAACTCAGGTTGCAACGTTATCGGGCATCGGGGACGCTTCCTTTCCATATCGTCTATCACAAGACATGGTATCTGGAATCGGAAATCCTTGCCTTTATGCAAACCCATTTTACAGAGAACCTCAAACGCAAAAGGAAGAGACTCTCAAACACTCCAATTTGATCCGTGACTCCTCGTTTTTGCCCAAAAAGAGGTTCTCCATACAGAATAATCATCAAAACAATCTGATATGGAAAATTATTCTCTATATTTGTGGCTAAATTCTTTATATGTATTTCTATGGGAGATCTGAAATTGAATCGAATAAAAGAAGTTCTTGGAGAAAAAGGAGTTTCTCAAATTTGGTTAGCTAAAAAAATGGGAAGGAGTTTTAGTACAGTAAACGCATACTCATATAATCGAAAACAACCTTCTCTTGAGATCTTATATAGGATCTCAAAACTCTTACAAGTTAGAATTATCGATCTTATAGAAGATAATCATATCAAAGTCTCAAACTAAGATTTCAAATAATATGACTAACAGGATTATAACAGATATAGAAGGTGTGATTCGTGAATTAAGTATATCAGAAGTAGATGTGCTTTTCCCTTTGTATGAAGCTGTTGTCAATGCTATTCAAGCGATAGATGAAAGAAAAGATAATCAAAGAGGAAAAATTGGTGTCTATATTGAACGGAATAAAACAGAACAATCTCTTTTTGAGCAGTTTAACTCGTACCCGATATCATCTATACGTATAATTGATAATGGAGTTGGTTTTACATCGCCTAATATTGAAAGCTTTGGGAAAGCTCACTCAACAAAGAAAATAAATATTGGAGGAAAAGGACTTGGGCGTTTTGCCATGCTGTCTGTTTTTAGTAAAATCACAATAAATAGTGTTATAAGAAAGTCTGCCGATGAAAATGAATTTATTTCATTCACTCTTTCTCGAGCAGAGGGACTTTCGGAACCTGAGAGAAAAACGACAAAAAAAGAAATTCAGACAGAAATTATTTTGTCAGAATTGGTTCCAAAGTTTCAAAAGGCAACATCCAAATACGGCCAAGAAGAAATTGCGGATAGTATTTTATCACATTGCTTATTATATTATCTCCGCCAAAATGTTCCTATTATTGAAGTTGTGGAAGATAATACTGTTATAAATTTATCTCGCCAATTCTCCCCTGCTGATTTTGTCAAAAAGCACTACCAAGGAACTATAGGTGAATATAAATTCGATTTATATTTCGTACACAATGATAGATCAAAAGTTCATGAATACTGTTTGTGTGGTCATAATCGAAAAGTAAAAGGAAAGAGAATTGACACTATATTCCCAATATTTAGTTCTGAAATAAAGGATAATAACGAATCCTACTTTGTCCAATTATATGTTGTTTCTACCTATTTGGACGAAATTGTAAACATGTCTCGTAATGAGTTCAAATTTCCCAAGAAGCTTAATAGTGATGACTATACAAATCCATTAGATTTTTCAGACATTCCTCAAACTATTTTTGAAAAAGACATCGAACAGCTTATCATTAAAGCTATCAGCGAAACATATACGGAAATAGTTAATTCTCGCAAAGACAACATTAAGCAACAAATAGAAAAATATCTACACAGCGATGATGGTTTGGAATATCGTCACTTGATGCCAGATGAGGATTTTTTCAGTACAATTCCTGATAATGCGGACGAAAAAAAACTTGATGATATCTTACATGCTTATCAGTATAAACGTAGTAGAGAAGTACGCAAAAAGCGAGAAAAATTGTTTTCCCGAAATTATAGCAATAGGAAAGACTATCAAACCCTGTTAAAAGAAGTTGTCGAGGCTACGACAAATGAAGGGAACAGCAGATTAGCACAATATGTAGCTCACAGAAAGACGATTATCTCATTATTGGATAAGTATCTTCAATGGAGCGATGAAAAGAATAATTATGAAGAAGAAGCGACCTTACACAATCTCATATATACCATGGGAGGAAGTCATGATTCCATAGCATATGATAAGCATAATCTTTGGCTTTTGGATGATCGACTAACATTTCATCGCTACATTTATTCCGACAAACAAGTTAAATCACACGAGCCTGTAAAAAATACATCTTCATCTAAAAAAGAAACAGATATAGCGATTTATGACAAATCTTTTTATTATGGAGAGAAAAATGATTATGAGGAAATAAATTCCATCGTAATTTTTGAATTTAAGCGACCAAATAGAACTGTCACCTTTGAAGAATTTAGTAAACAGATGAGAGATCAGATTATGGGAATTCAAGAAAGCAAGTTAATAGACAACTCACAAAAACATATTCAAACCTCTGAGAGTACACCTGTTTTTTTCTATTATGTTTGTGATGTAAATTCTTATGCGAGTCTACGAAAGTCCGCACTTTTTGAAAATTTCAGAGAAACTCCATATAAAAGCCTTATTCGTTTGAGTGGAAATGTACATGTGGAGATTTTTACATATCAAACACTGATGATTAATGCAAAAAGAAGAAACAAAATTTTCTTTAAGAAATTGGGGCTTGAGTAATAGGATAGAAACCGGATAGCGAAGTTTCATTCGCTATCCAGTTTCTAATTATCTATTGGCCATTCCTATCTTTTGATTTTTATCATTGATAAGTTTTCCATATTTTGTTTCACAACAAACACCTTCCCTGCCAAAAACGGAGATATTCCGTCCATTGCGAGCTGTGTAGAGGAGATACTCTGCTTGTTGCTTTTCAAAGGACTGTCGGTTTGAGCCACGGAGGTGCCTACGGAAGTAGCGGTGACTGTCGGCTCAATCGGATGTGACTGTTTCGTTTCTTCCATCTTTCTTCTCCATCTTGCATCATCTCCGTTCCTTCTTGCGGACTTTCTCCCTGCTCAATAGGCTTTAGGGAGAGCTGTATCTTGTGGTCAAGGACAGCAAGCTCCGTTTTGAGATCTTTGAGCTGCTCTTCCTTCTTCCAAGAGCCGTTCACCACCTCCTGCAAGACAGGAATATCTTTGGCTATCCTTTCCGTTGTTGTAACTAATGTAAGTTCGACGAATTATGAGTCCTTGTAAAGTTGATGATTAGCGAAATTTGTTATAACTTTATAGTGCTAAAATGCAAAGAATAACAAACAACAATCGCTATGAGTACCGAGTACAAAGTTACCGAATTCTTCTGTATGGCGGATGACTTTTGCAAATTATTTGATGCCATGACGGCAAAATATACCATAAAGAGCAATCCTCACTGTAGTTATCACTGCGGTTCGACGACACCGAAAACAGAAGTGATGCTCATGATGGTTCTTTTCCAAGATTCAGGCTACCGCTGTCTGAAGCATTTCTATCTTTTCGCAGAGTCAACAAATGAAGGTGAACGGAAAGGGTGGAAGGATGAGAATAGCCGTTGAAGACAGAATTTTTCTGATATGCAAAAATCGTGCCGGTTAACAATTCGGCGGTTAACCAAAGAGGAAAAAACGGTCGGGAAAAATGGACGAAACAGAAACGGGGAAACGGTTTTCGAGGGGTAAAAAAGCCGTTTTTAACTCTCATTTTTGCAAGTAAACATCAATTGAGAGGCAAACGTTCATCAATTGAAGGGCAATTAATGAACGTTTGCAAGGTGAATGTTCATCTTTTGCAAGCCGATTTTGGGGCTTTTTGACCCCATTTTTCGACCTTCCGAAAAACGGATATTGATTATCAACGAGTTACAAACTCGATTTTTGGCGTTATTTTCGGACACGGTCAAGGTCGGTCGAAAATTCTTCACGTATGAGAGGGAATATTGGTTAACTTCTTGTTGGCGAAAAGCTGAAATGTTAATGCAGGAAAGGATATTTAACCCAAATCGATTATCAGACTGCTAATGCGAAATTCTTTGCTGCCGATGTTGCTTCCCGACCGTTTTCGTTTGTTTGCCGTCATCTTGTCCGCCGTTTTCTTCTACAACTTTTTAGATGATTTTCTTATATGGTTACGCATAAGAAATAATTCTCTGCAAAGTAGTCTTTTGTTATAGAAGCTGCTTGCTCACAACATCATCAAAGTGCTGCTTTGCCCATTCTATGAGTGATGTGACAGATGGCATCAGGGATTTTCCTGTTTCTGTCAACGAGTATTCCACTCGTGGTGGTATTTCAGGATAGACCTCTCGATGCAACAGATTGTTCTGCTCCAGATTCTTTAGCGTCTGAGAGAGCATCTTCTGTGAACAGTCAGACATATGGCGTCGAAGTTCATTAAATCTCATGACGCCATTTTCGCTTTCATTGATGGTATAGAGTACCAACAATGACCATTTATCGCCGAAACGACTGATGACTTGCCTTATAGGACAGGCTAAATAATCAATTTTATTGTCTGCCATAATCGTTTATTTTAGATTTTTCTCGGTTTGACATAACCGATTGAGAAATAAACTTTTAGCGAATTATTTGAGAAATAGAGGTAACGATTTAGCAACTGTGCGAATTTCAGCGTTTTACGTTGCTATGCTGTCAAATAACTCTTTCATTTGCAAATATAACATCTTTTTCCGAAAGTACGAACTTTCGGTGGCAATTTTATAAAATCAACTTGCGAAAAAAGAAAATCATTCATCCCATTTACAAGTTGGCATGTTAGGAACATTGTCCGTTTTGTCATTTTGTTACCGGGATTTGTCCGCATGGTGGGAGATCCGCACCGATCAGCTAAGTATGTCGTTTCATTATGTAATAGCTGGTAGGATGCTTTTGGGGTGTAACGCTCCGATATTGCTTTTTATATGTGCAAAGGTCAGAAGCCCCCAACGAAAACCCCCGCCGGAGGCTTGTTTATGGAACTATTTTGAGCGATTTCCCTACATAGAACATTTGCCAAAGCTGAAATATTCATCATATCGTTCTGATTAAGATTTCCTAATTTCCATTTTTTTGTGTTTAATCAGTAAGTAAAGGCAAAATCGCCTTTTGCCATGTTCTGTGTGCGGACAAAGCGGTCATACCATTCGCCGTCGAACACAAAGAAATAGCCTTCGGTACGGTTTCTGCGCTTGCCTTCACGTATTTCGAGGGTATTGTCTTCTTCATGATAGACTTTTTCGAGCTTCAAGATATTGTGCTCGTCGGTTTCGTGTATGGCAAACGTCAGCGTCCGGTCTTTCAGCCTCCATTTATAAAGGCGGACGGGGAACCACTTTCCGTCTCCCTGCTCAGGCTCTCCGTAACGCTTGGTGAGAAGGGCGATGAAACGGTCGCAGTCTTCCTGTGTGAGGTCGTGATTGCAGCCACCGGCTGCAGCGATGCGTCGTCCGTCGAGCGTAACGGCAAAATTGGCTGAGCTGAACGTATGTCCGAACATGCTCAGGAACTCGTCGGCATCGCAGTAACCCTGCTGGCTATAAGTAATCCAAAAGGCATTGCCGTCGTCATAGTTTGTGCGGGTTTCTTTTTGATACAGATGTCCGTATTCGGTGCAGGGGGAAGGTATCTGATACCAATCTTCTCCCCACTCGGCGCTTATATAGCGGTCGGGAAAAATGTCCGTAATGGGGGTAGAGAAATCGAAATCGTCGAGCTTGATTGTCTTTTCGCCCAAAGGACCGGGGCGTTGGGCGCAGCCGCCCAAACAAGATGTACTGATAAATCCCATGATGATAAATGTTTTAAGTTTCATACTACTTTGATTTATAGTTCCGTATTCACGTGTATTTTTCCGAAAGTCTTTTGCTCGTCACGCACCCAGCACAGTTCCCAATGTACTTTTATTTGCAAATATACACAAAAAGTGCCATTCATAAGACATCATAAACGGCACTTTTTTATTGTTTTCCAGCAAGATAAAACGGTTATATCTTCATTCCTCTGCTTTTCCTTTGCGGTTGTATAGGTCGGCGTATGTTCTGCCTTAATTTCTCAAACTGTTCCTTGAACCACTCGGCAATGGGCTTTCGGTCAATGGCAAGAACTAACTTTGTTTTGTCTGTCGGATCTTTCACCACTTGAAACCCTGCCTTTTCGGTCGTGAATTTCCGTCCGTGTTCTTCCGAATAGAGTTCCCCTGCATACTCCAACGGCTTTCCCTTGACGAGCGTTGCGGTCTGCCTTTCATCAAACCCCACGAGGCGGCAAAGGTTTTCAATACGGAGCATTTCACGCAGGTAGGGAAACCATGCCGCCGCCTTTGCGATTACCGTTTTCAGAAACGATATTTCCTCTTTGTGTCTTGTTTCTTTGTCCGTCATTTCCTTTCGGTGCTTCTGTTGCATATCCGACAGTTGTCGGTTATGGTCGGTCTGCATGGTCTGTATTCTGTCTTGCAGGGCTTCGATGGTTTCCTCGTGGTCGGCTATTTCCCTATACAGGGCGGTGTTCTCCCTTTCCAATCTCTTGACCTTGTTACTGCCGAAAAGAGAACCGACACTTTCGGCGATGTTGGCGGCTGCGACGGTTGCCGCCCCTTTCAGCTTCTCGGTCTGTATTTCTTTTTTCGCCCGTCTTAGTTCCTCCCGTGCCGTTTCTTTCTGCTGTTGCAAATCCACCACTTCCGCTTTGAGGTCGTCGGCGAGTTTCTGTATATCCCGATAATACTGCTGCGTGGACTTGTGGCGAGCTTTCGAGCCGTCTATGCCCCTTTGCAGCCCGTATTTCGCCATCGCTTCGGCATAGGTATCTTGGTAGGATTTTAATTTCAGCCGTGTCATAATATCGTCTGCGCACAGCCTTACGGTGTCGGTCGGCTTCTTGCGGTATGGCTTCTTCGTCTGTTCCTCCCTTTTCCTGCGCTTTCGCTCTCCCTTGACGATAGGGACGAGCGTGACGTGTATGTGCGGAGTCTGCTCGTCCCTGTGCAGGTGAGCCGCCACGATGTTCTCCTTTCCGAACGTGTCGGCGAAGTATTTCAGATTGTCGGCGCACCACTCGTCCAATCTTCCCTCCCGTTCGATGCGCTCCATATCCTCGTGCGTTCCCGACACGTTGATGCGGATTGCCCGTACTTGGTTGCTTCCGATTTTGCGTGTCAGCCCCGCTTCTTCCAGCCTCCTCTGAACAGCCGCCGAACGGTCTTTCACCCCGTCGGGGTATTCGATGAGCCTGCGGTTCAGGTGCGTGCGTGTGGGGTCGGCGTTCTTCGGTATGATGAAACGCTCGATATGTGCGGTTGTTCCGCTCTCGCTGCCGTGCGCCTTTTCCATGTGTAAAACTACGAAACCCATATATTCTTCCTTTCTTTTTTGGCTTGTGAAACAATGATTTTTTGTATCTTCGGGGGCGGCAAATGCCGTCCCCGATGGGGTGTGCAGAGGGGCTTGCCCCTTGCCTTATTGGGGAATTTTCAGCGATACGTAGTATTGCGGCTCGGACAAATTCCCTAATAAGCTACGGTATTTTCTCCGTAAATACCCTGCGGCGTACCGTCCGTCTGCCTTTCGGCTATGGCTGTCCCTGCCGTCTGCTTCCCCGTAACCCCACCTTATTTTTTCCCTTTCGGTCGGTAGGTGGCGGGGCGGTCATTTCCGTTTTCAAAGGCTCTTTTGCACGGGGGCGGTCGGGTACAAGGTTTTCCCGATAAATACGCTCGCAGCGAAGCGAGAGGAAGATTTATCGGGAAACGGCGCAGCCGCCCGACCTTTTAGCCGACATAAAGCCCCGTGCTTGCTTTGCCTTTGTAAACGGGAATGATTGTTCCGCTCTTGCAGGGGCAGAACCTCCTGCAATACGGGCAAGCCAACGGCGTTTCTTGTCCCCTTTTAATTATTGCCGATTTTACTTTTCCGATTTTTGACGGTGTAAAACCGGTTGCGCTTCTGGCGGTACGTACCAGCATACCAGTGTTGGTGCGTTGGTGTGTTGCTATGTTGGCATGTGGATATATCATCATGCCTGCCAATGTTTTTTGGGGATGCAGCCCGTAAATAGCGGCACGAACACCGTCGTTTTTTCTTTTCGCCCGTGTATAATCCTCTCTAATAATGCCCTGCGGACTTTCGCCGCCCCGAACAGTTCGCAGATTTCCCGCTCGATCATGGCGGTTGCACCTATATCGCTCGGCAGGGAGATATTGCCCTGCCCGTCCATCGTGATAATATTCCTTTCTTCTTTCATCGGTATTCTGTTTTTAATTAGATGGCTCGGCAGATATTCTTCTCCATATCTTCCAACTTGTGCGACAAGGTTTCCATGTCCTGGCTTATCTTCTGGGCGGTGATTTTGGCGTAAATCTGGGTGGTCTTTATGTTAGTGTGACCGAGAAGCCTGCTGACGGTTTCAATGGGTACGCCGTGCGACAGAAGCACGGTCGTGGCGTTCGTGTGGCGTGCCATATGGTAGGTCAAACGCACCTTGAAACCGCATTGCCTACCTATATCTTTAAGTATCTTGTTACAACTTCCGTTGCTCGGAACGGGGAAAACATGACCGTCCCTTGCCAGCCCCTTGTATTTCTCCATGATACGTTTGGGAACGTCCAAAAGGCGGATGTTCGATTCGGTGTTGGTCTTCTTTCTTCGGGTGATGATCCACAGGTTGCCGTCGAAAAACGTTTGCAGGCGGTCGGCGGTGAGGTTCTTCACGTCCGAATACGCCAGACCCGTGAACACCGAAAAGACGAACAAGTCCCGTACAAGCTCGTGGGTGGCGTTCTTCATGGGTGCGTCCATGAGCGTCTGTATCTCCGTTTGGGTGAGGTAGCCCCTGTCCACGCTTTCGGGAGAGTTGATATATCCGGCAAAGGGATTAAAGGGCAAACGCCCGTCGTTTCTCGCTATCGAAACGATGTGCTTCAACACAATCATGTAGCCCCACACGGTATTGGTGCGGCATTTCTTCTCCGTGCGCAGAAAATATTCGAAATCGTTGATGAACGTGAGGTTGAGTTCCTTTAACGGAATATCCTCACGCTTGTAGGTATGGGGCAGGAACTCCCGAATATGGTTGCAGACCGTCCGATAACGGGTAAATGTACCCTGCGCCCTGCTGTGCCCGACTTTCTTCTCAAACTCGGCGTTGTGCTGCTCGAACAGCTTCAACAAGGTTTCCTGCTTGACGCCGATACCGAGATAGGCGTCTTTGAGTTTGGCGGCGGTAACATAACCGTCCGTCTGCATCAGTTCTTGGTAGCGGCGGTTTACTTCCACACGGATTTTATCTACCGTAAGGTTGATTCTCTGCGCTTCGACGCTCTTGCCCGAAGCACGGCTGTTCTTCACGTCCCACAACCGTGGGGGAACGTCCATCTTGCAACTGAACTGTTTAATCTCGCCGTCCACCGTGATACGGCACATCAAAGGCAGGTTACCGTTCGGCTTCTCGCTGCCTTTCTTCACGTAAAATAATACCTTGAATGTACTACGCATAACTCACTCCTTTTTTGGTTACAAAATTAGTTTATAGTGAGTTACCGATAGCTATGAAAAATTACGCAAATCACAGAAACAGAACCGTTTAGCAAGAAATCTGCACCCGTTACGGGAGTAACGAGGTGGTAACTGAACTCTTGCCATGTTTGGCTTCGAGGTGGTATTTCGTTAGCTCTGTCCCATAGAAAAACAAAGCGTAACGAATGCTCTTTCAGCTAATTCGCTACGCTTTGCCCAAATTTACTTTTTCGCTATGGGTTTATTTTAAACAAAGGTAGCGAAAAGTTATTGGGTATAGAAATCACACTGTATTAATTTAGATTAAATCTTCTTTTCCCAATTCCTTATTATTCAATAATTCCTACTTTTAGGTAACTATCCTACTCGAAAGTGCCTTCTTGTGGGAGTGTATAATACGCAGTATCTTTGCATCAGCAAAAGAAAAAAAGTTTAACAATAAAAATTAGTTGAAGAGTTATGGCAAAGAATGTATTATTGATTGGTGCAACAGGGTTCGTTGGTTCTGCTATCCTGAACGAGTTGTTACATCGCAATCACAAGGTAACAGCAATAGTTCGTGACGCAAAGAGTCTGGCCGACAATCAGAAAGTCGAGACAGTGGTGGCCGATGCCACCGACCCCGATACGTTGGCACGTCTGGCCGCAGGCAAGGATGCCGTCATTTCGGCCTACAACCCTGGCTGGACAAATCCACGTCAGTATGAAGAAACATTGGAGAACTATCCAAAAATTTTGGAGGGTGTCAGGCGTGCCGGTGTCGAGAGACTGCTCATCGTGGGTGGTGCGGGCACACTCTTCGTCAAACCTGGCCTCCGTTTGGTCGATACGGGTACGTTGCCCGAGGCATGGCTGCCTGGTGTAAAGTCGTTGGGCGAGTTTTATCTTAACATTCTGATGAAAGAGAACGGCATTGACTGGGTTTTCCTCTCGCCTGCAGCCAATCTCGGAAATTTGCAGCCCGGCACTCGTACAGGAAAATACCGCATGGGGAAGGACAATCTGTTAGTTGACGAGAATGGTGACAGCTTCATTTCTGTTGAAGACTACGCCGTTGCTATGGTTGATGAGCTGGAGACACCCAAGCACCATAAGGAGCGTTTTACCGTAGCTTATTAAGTTATGTTACGACAAGCTCTTGATTTCCTTCGCAACCACAACGAGGTTGCCTTTGCCACGTGCGAGGGCAACCTTCCCAAGTTGCGTACTTTCCAGATTATGAAGCAAAAGGGCACAGTGTGCTATTTTGCCACTTCTTCAAAGAAAGCCGTTTGGAAAGAATTAAAGAAGAATCCCAACGTGGAGTTGCTGGCCTGTGCCGACAAAATTTCCGTGCGTTGTGTTGGTTCCGTCAGTTTCGAGGTTCCCGATGACATCCGACAATGGATCTACGAGAATAACGAAGTACTGTATAGACTTTACACCAGTTATGACAAACTGGACTATTTCTCCTTGAATATAACGAAACTGGACTACTATGACCTTCGGCCTACACCGCCCATTTTGAAGCATTTCGACCTAATGACGGGCAGTGTGAGTGACGGTTTCGTGGGCGAACGTTTCTCAAAGGATTAAACCCAAATCGGTCATTAGACCTCCAACACTACATTCCTCACTGCAGATGATGCTTACCGACTGATTTCGTTCGCTTGCCGGCATCTTCTCTGCCGTTCTTCCTCGGCGTAGCCCGCTACGCCTTTGGCAAAAGCGGCAGACAATCTACTCGACATACGAACATAATCACTACGGTCTCTAATGACCGAATTGGATTAAAGATGATGAACAGAACAGAGAATCTTGACTTTATGAGACCTTTGACCGCTTCATATCATAAAATAAATTGTTTATCATTTGTGTATTATAGAATTAATTCGTATATTTGAGTGTTCAATACAGCATAATACTCTTCCTATATGGCTCACCAAGCAAAGAATAGTGATAATCATACGACTTTTGCGGATATTATTTTCACCAAGCGATATCGCAAGGCTCAGAACGACTTC
>JAXFLJ010000020.1:0-22851 GCA_034183335.1 Prevotella sp. | reverse complement strand
ATTCTTCCTTTCCGATTGCGCGTTTTAGGACTGCTTGGAGAGGGATTTGAAAGTGAAAGTGCTTTTTTGTTCAATTCCAACTCATATTCTTTGCAGAAATCATCTGCAATACAATATATTTCCGTAACTTTGCTGACAAGTCTCATAGAGGATTGTTTTTTGTTATCTGTTTGATTATCAACTACAAATATACGAAAAACAATCCTCTTTTTGGGCTTTTATTGAAACTATTTTAAGGCAAAAAACAAGTGCGGCTTATCCCGAATTCGGTTATTCTGCTTCTTTCTCAAAAATACGGTTTGTTTTTGAATATGTGTATCGTGAAAGTTGGAAAACATCTTGCTCCATTCCGTCCGATCTGTCCATCTTCCCCCTGAAGCTTGAGTCGTCGAGATGGTACTCGAATACACGCATCAGTCTATGATCATCGTCATCGTAGTTGATGACTATTTCTTCAGTGTTTGTGTCAATATACCAGCTGAATTTGCTTTGGTAAACTTTTACGTCACCATCGTAGTCGATTTCGATGCCTCGCCCATTTGTACTGTTTGAGTTGGTTTGGTCAAATTCAAACTCTGTATCATATGTTCGTCTTGTAATGTTGCCGTAATTGTCTTTCAGGCTAACTTCTATCCTTCCGCTCCAGTGTCCACGCAGGGTGTTGGCCATGTCCACATAATTATTGATATTATTGCCGCCTCCGTGATCTGCGTCATCAACGATCTCCCATGTTTCATATACATATCCGTATTCTCCACAACTTGTGAATAGCAGGGGCAGGGCGGCCAGCATAAACATTACCATCAGTTTCGTTCTTCTTTTCATATTTCTTGCATGTTATTATTGTTCATGTGGTGTCGTTTCCACCATCTGTTTTCGTTTTTTATCTGTTGAATTTATCGGCCCCAATGCTCTTTCACTGGAAGAATCGTTGTGGACTCTTCTTCGATGCCGGCATGTAGCTGGTGGAATCATTGGCAAATTTGTAGGCTTTTGTCCAATAGTCCCATCCGTAGTCATAATCATCCCAGTTGGGAGAAGAAATATGCTGAAGGCTGAAGTCTATGCGTTTGTCGTTGTAATATATTGTTCCAACGAAACGTCCGTCTGACAAGTGATAGTTGCCAATTTCCACCTGGGCGTTTTCTTCGATAAAATACACATAGATGATACCATTAGATACCTTCCAATCTATATGATTGGCGATGTAGTCAAAAGGTGCACCACTGTAGTAATCTATCCAATATCCCCTTCCGGACGTATAAGTATATGGATCTTTCACAAAGTCAATAATCGAGTAAGTTGACTGGTAAACCCTTCCGTTGTATTCCTGATAAACGCTCATGTAGCCTTTCCATGTTCCCTGAAGAGTGTCAGATATCATTGCGTCTTCATCACAACTGGTGAGTGTGAACGAAAGGATGCCTGCAATGATCCATGCGAAGAGTGTTGTATTCTTTCTCATAATCTTATATTTTTAATGTTTGATATTTCTTTCATAATTCATACCGAACAGGCTTATGTAGGTTTACTTTTTGCCAAAACGTAAATGAATCTGTTGCAAAAGTATGATTATTATCATGGAGTTGAGGGATGATTTCCATATTCGTTAATAGGGTAATCCCTATTGTGTGTATTCTAATGACAAGAAGTTGTTTGTCATTTATGTTCTCTCGGTCTCTCCTTGGCGGAAACAATGAATTACAATAGTGTTTATACTAATGTATGATAAGCTATGATGGCATTTCATCATATTTCCATTAGAGTAGTCCTTTAATATTTATTTTGAGTTTAATACATGGGAATATCAATATTAAATGTTATTTTTGCAGAACATAAATAGATTACAATTACCATATAAATATTATTGAAATGAAAACAGTTTATGATTTCTCGGTTAAAGACAGAAAGGGTAAGAGCGTTTCTTTGAAAGAATTTGCAAATGAAGTTTTGCTCATCGTCAATACCGCGACACAGTGTGGATTTACACCGCAGTATGATGAATTAGAGAAACTTTATGAGAAACATCATGCCGAAGGCTTTGAAGTTCTTGACTTTCCTTGCAACCAATTTGGCCAGCAAGCACCGGGAACAGATGAATCCATACATGAGTTTTGTAAATTGAATTTTGGAACGAAGTTCACCCGTTTTAAGAAGATTAAGGTCAACGGTGAGGATGCTGACCCGCTATTCAAGTTCTTGAAAGAACAGAAAGGCTTTGCGGGATGGGATATGGAACACAAGATTGCACCCATACTTCATGATATGTTGGCAAAGGAAGATCCCGATTATCAGCAGAAACCGGACATCAAGTGGAACTTCACGAAGTTCTTGGTTAATAAAAAGGGAGTGGTGGTTGCACGCTTTGAACCTACCGAAAAAATAGAGAATATTGAAAAGCAAATCATCGAATTGCTTAAATAAACATACGGACAATCAAGGAAGATTCCAAGGAAAAGACTGCTGATGACAGTCTGTTTCTTGGATATTTTCTATATATAACATTTTAGAATCAAATATTTTATGTCACAAAGAGAACACACTCGCTGCCTCATTATTGGCAGTGGTCCTGCCGGATATACGGCAGCAATTTACGCTTCACGAGCTAATCTGTCGCCTGTTATCTATTGCGGAATGCAAACCGGAGGACAATTGACACAAACAACAATCGTGGAAAACTTCCCGGGATATCCTGAAGGAGTAGATGGAAATCAAATGATGATGGATTTGAGAAACCAAGCTGAACGTTTCGGAGCGGATATTCGTGATGGTGAAATCGTTAAGGTAGATTTCAACCAGCGACCTCTTGTGGTTACGACAGACCGTAATGTAGAGATTGAAGCCGATGCCGTGATAATTGCGACTGGTGCTTCTGCAAAATATCTTGGCCTTGCTGATGAGGAAAAATACAACGGACAAGGTGTTTCGGCATGCGCTACTTGTGATGGTTTCTTCTATCGCAAGCGTACGGTAGCTGTTGTTGGTGGTGGCGATACGGCTTGTGAAGAAGCACTTTATTTGGCAAGTTTGGCCAAGCAGGTTTATCTGATTGTTCGCAAACCTTTCCTTCGTGCCTCGGAAGTTATGCAACGCCGTGTAAAGGAAACACCCAATATTGAAGTCTTGTTTGAACACAATACTGTAGGACTTTATGGAGAAAATGGTGTTGAAGGTGCTCACCTTGTCAAGAGAAGAGGTGAACCGGACGAAGAACATTATGACCTTCCGATTGACGGTTTCTTCCTTGCTATAGGCCATAATCCCAATTCTGAAATCTTCCGTGAGTGGCTCGATACCGATGAAACTGGGTATATCAAAACCATAGACGGAAGTCCTCGTACAAAAGTTGCTGGCGTTTTTGCTGCTGGCGATGTAGCAGACCCACACTATCGGCAGGCTGTTACGGCTGCAGCAAGTGGTTGTAAGGCAGCAATAGAGGCAGAACGTTATTTGCAAACGTTATAATCTATAATTATAATATACGGCAAAGCCCCCCGAAGAATTAATATCTTCGGGGGGCTTGCTTGTTATATTGATATTTGATTTTATTTCCATCTTCACCTGATGCGGTGTCTTTGGTTATTCAACCTCTATCCTGCGAGAGATTTCTGTTTCACTTTTTACCACCTTAGGAAGTGTTATTGTTAAGACACCATCGGCCATCCTTGCCGCAATTTTTTCCTTATCTACATCCTCGGGCAGAATCAGTGCTTGTTCAAACTTTGAGTAAGAGAACTCCCTGCGCAAATAGTGAGCTTTATTGTTTTCTTCTTTTTGTTCGTTTTTACATTCCATCTTGATGGTAAGGTCGCCGTTCTGATTGATATTGATGTGAAAGTCTTCTTTCTTCATACCGGGTGCGGCAAGTTCAACTTGATAGTCTTTTTCGGTTTCAATCACATTGATGGCGGGTGCTGTTGCATTTGCTTTCGGCATGAAATCGGTATTGAAAAAGTCGTTGAAAACTTCTGGCAACCATGAATTTCTTCTCATAACTGGTAACATAATCATTCCTCCTATTCTTTATTTATTTTAATCTTTTATTGTCATTAGACCCGTTTGCATTTGCCTTGGGGCTTCACTATTTGTCTCCGCAATAAACATACCAAAGTCCGGCTTTGTCATTTTGTCTGTTTTCTGTGTCAAAATGACGCTTCTCTGTGCCTGTTTTCCTTCAAAAAACACTTTTCCCATCTTGCAATATATTTTGATTGATTCATCGTTTGAAGAAAAAATAAATTGCTTTTGTCTTTGATATGAATCTGATTTCTTCTATCTTTGCATTATAAACAGTTTATATTTCGTTATCATGAGTCCAAGCGACAGCATTGTTATTATCCCTACCTACAACGAGAAAGAGAATATTGAAAGAATTGTCCGTGCCGTGTTTGGCTTGGAAAAGTGTTTCCATATCCTTGTCATTGATGATGGAAGTCCTGACGGAACGGCGCAGATTGTTCGCCGTCTTATGAATGATGAATTTGCAGACAGGCTATTTCTGGTGGAACGTATGGGAAAGTTAGGGTTGGGAACGGCATACATAGCTGGTTTCAAGTGGGCTCTTGAGCGTGATTATGAGTATATTTTTGAAATGGATGCCGATTTCTCTCACGATCCGAATGATTTGCCACGACTCTATGACGCATGCTGTAAGGAAGGCTATGATATGGCTATTGGTTCACGCTACGTTTGTGGGGTAAATGTCGTTAATTGGCCAATTGGCAGGGTCTTGATGAGCTATTTTGCTTCGCAATACGTCAGAATTGTCACTGGTTTCAAGGTACACGATACCACGGCTGGCTTCAAATGTTATCGAAGACGTGTTTTACAAACCATAGAACTTGATAAAATTCGGTTCAAAGGATATGGTTTCCAAATAGAAATGAAGTTTACCGCCAACAAGATAGGTTTCAAAATAAAGGAAGTCCCGGTTGTTTTCGTCAATAGGAGAGAGGGCGTCAGCAAGATGAGTGGCGGAATATTTGGCGAGGCATTCTTTGGAGTTATGCGTCTAAGGTGGGATGGATGGTTTCGGAAGTATCCCAAAATATCTGGTTCGTAAAGGCAAACGTATTATCAGGTACCTTATTCTAAGACGGAAGAAAAGAGTGTTTGAAGAAAGCAGGCTGCTTTCTTGTTCTTGTTTTCGTGCTATGTGATGGTGGTAAACATGATGCTATAGGTATGCAACTTTTTGTTTTTTCTGTCATCTTACTATTGTTTTTATCATGAATATCCATACTTTTCAACAAACATATCGTGCTTTGCCACAATGCAAAACCCTTATAAAGACACTTGAAGACAAAAGCATTCGTACTGTTTTCTTACAGGGATTGATGGCTTCTGCACCTCCTTTGTTGTTCGCAAGTCTCGTTAAAGAACTTCATTTCCCTGTTCTTTTCATTCTTCAAGACAGCGATGAGGCAGGATATTTCTACCAAGATTTAACCCAGCTTTTGGATAAAGAACATGTCCTGTATTATCCTTCTTCATATCGTCGAGCCTTGAAATATGGTCAAAGAGATGCTGCCAACGAAATCTTGAGAACAGAAGTTTTGGCATGTCTAAATCAAAATGACGAGATGTCTTCTGCCGATTCAGAGTCTGTGAATTCTCCTCTTTATATCGTAACTTGTCCTGAAGCCTTATGTGAATTGGTCGTTTCAAAACAACACTTGGAAGATTACACGTTGTCATTAGAAGTGGGTTTGCAGGTAGATATTATGGAATGTGTACATCGTTTGCGAACATTGGGATTTATGGAGACGGACTATGTTTATGAACCAGGGCAGTTTGCCGTTCGTGGAAGTATAATAGATGTCTTTTCGTTTAGCTGTGAACACCCGTTCCGGATAGATTTTTTCGGGGATGAGATAGATACAATCCGTACTTTCGAGGTACAAAATCAGTTGTCACTCGGCAAAAAGATGCATGTGAAAATCGTGCCTGAACCTACGAAAATGCAGAGCGACAAGGTGTCTTTCCTGCATTTTCTACCTCAAGAAACCATACTTGTATTTAAGGATTATCGATATGTCAAAGAGACGATAAGTCGTATTTATCATGACGGTTTTTCTTCGCAAGCACTTACGGAGCGTATGGAAGGAATGACGGAAGTGGAGCAAAGGCAACTGATAGAAGATATGCGCAGAGAAAGAAATCTAATTGGTGGAACGCAGTTTGCTGCTGATGCAGAAATGTTTAGACGCATTGAGATAGGGCATCAACCAATGGGAACGCCACAAGCCATACTAACTTTCGATATGGTTGCCCAACCCTTATTTCACAAAAATTTCTCTCTCTTGCGCCAAACGTTAGAAGACTACCTTTCGAAAGGATATCGACTTGTTGTATTGGCGGAAAGTTTGAAGCAGATTTCACGGTTGAAAGAGATTCTTAATTCCGATACCAATCATGCAGGAAATGAACTTGAGAAGAGTTGTCGGGAAATTATTTTCGATTCGGTTATCTGTTCAGATGAAGCTGGGCAGCAGCGGGGATTGTCCCTTCATGAGGGTTTTATAGATCATAATTTATGTACTTGTTTTTTTACAGACCATCAAATATTCGACCGTTTTCATAAGTACAATCTCCGTTCGGATGTTGCTCGTGCTGGGAAAATAGCCCTGACCATGAAAGAATTGCAGGAGATGGAACCCGGTGACTTCCTTGTTCATGTCGATTTTGGGATTGGGAAGTTCGGCGGTTTAGTGCGCGTGCCTGTCCATTCGGTAGGCATGGAGAGAAAAGGAGGTTATCAAGAGGTCATCAGGTTGATATATCAGAGAGGAGATATTGTAGATGTTTCCATTCATTCGCTGTATAAAATATCGAAGTATAAAAGTGGAACGAGTGGCGAACAGCCTCGTTTGAGTACGCTTGGTACGGGTGCATGGGAGCGAATGAAGGAAAAGACGAAGAAGCGTATCAAGGATATTGCACGCGATTTGATAAAACTTTATGCTAAGAGGCGTCATGAAAGCGGATTTGCTTTCAGCCCGGACAACTCCATGCAACATGAACTTGAAGCAAGTTTTCTATATGAAGATACGCCAGACCAGCTCAAAGCAACTATGGATATCAAGACGGATATGGAACGTCCGCAACCTATGGATAGGCTGGTTTGCGGAGATGTTGGGTTTGGGAAGACAGAAGTTGCAGTAAGGGCGGCCTTCAAAGCAACTTGCGATTCTAAACAAGTGGCGGTGCTTGTGCCGACAACGGTGTTAGCTTTCCAGCATTATCAGACTTTCAAAGAGCGTCTTCGAAATTTGCCGGTACGTGTGGATTATCTCTCGCGGGCAAGAACTACCAAACAAACTAAACAAGTCTTGACCGATTTGCAGACAGGCAATATAGATATTTTGGTCGGAACTCACAAACTAATTGGCAAAAGTGTGGTTTGGAAAGACCTCGGTTTGCTTATTATTGATGAAGAACAGAAGTTCGGAGTGGCTGTCAAGGAGAAGCTGAGAAAGCTGAAAACCAATGTCGACACGCTGACCATGTCGGCCACGCCGATACCTCGTACCTTGCAATTTTCACTCATGGGAGCACGTGATATGAGCATTATTCGGACGCCGCCGCCCAACCGTCATCCGATACAAACTGAACTTGCAACTTTCAATCATGAAGTTATTGCCGAAGCCATTAATTTTGAAATGAGTAGAAACGGGCAGGTATTCTTCGTCAATGACCGCATTAGTAGTTTGACAGAAATAGCTAACCTCATTCAAAGACATGTTCCAGACTGTCGTGTTGCTGTTGCTCATGGAAGGATGAAACCGGAAGAGTTGGAAGAAATTGTCATGAAATTCATCCAGCATGACTATGACCTGCTGCTTTCCACTACAATCATTGAAAACGGAATAGATATTTCAAATGCCAATACAATTATCATTAATGACGCCCATAGGTTTGGTTTGAGTGATTTACATCAGATGCGTGGGCGAGTGGGACGTTCAAACCGTAAGGCTTTCTGTTATTTATTAGCACCTCCAAAGTCAATGCTTACCCCTGAGGCGAGACGAAGGCTTGAAGCTCTGGAAACATTTTCCGAGCTCGGAAGCGGATTTAATCTTGCCATGCAAGACCTCGATATACGCGGTGCAGGAAATCTTTTGGGGGCTGAACAAAGTGGCTTTATGGAAGAATTGGGCTATGAGACCTATTTGAAAATCATTCGTCAGGCAATGGCAGAATTACGTAATGAAACTCCGTCTGATGATTGGCAGGAAATGGCTGGTGGGTCTTTGAAAGAGGAATGGGGGGATTCATTCGTGGATGATTGTTCTATCGAAAGTGATCTCGAGATGTATTTTCCAGACAATTATATCCCTGGTAGCAGCGAAAGAATGCTGCTTTATAGGGAGTTGGACAGTCTTTCGAGCGACGAAGAACTGAAGGCTTACAAACGAAGACTTGAAGACCGTTTTGGCAAGATGCCGCAAGAGGGAGAAGAACTAATGCAGGTTGTTGCGTTAAGACGTATCGGAAAACGGCTCGGATGTGAGAAAATCATTCTCAAGCAGGGAAAAATGCAATTGCAACTTGTGGAAAATAAGGAAAGCATTTATTATAAAAGTGTTGCTTTTGAACGACTCATCAACTTCGTTACCAATCATCCGCGACAATGCAATTTGAAGGAAGAACGTGGCAAGCGATGGATGATAATGAGTAATATGCCCACTGTGGGAAAAGCTGTTGAGTCTCTTCGCTCTATTGAATCAGTGCAATCCGTTGGTTGAAAGATGCTTGCAGAATCTCTTTCAAGTGTTTTGTTTGTCATCCGTTTGATGGAGAACCAATAGTTTGCATACCCTTTTCTTTTGTTCTTTTGTGCTTGCGGTTATCATACGATACCCTGAATTTGCAAGTATGTTTTAGGTTTTTATTCTACAGTTGTTGCTGAATGGATATTTTAGTTTTGAATCCCAATCGGTCATTAGGCTGCTAAGGCAATATTCCTCACTATTGTATTATCTTCCGGCCGCTTTCGTCCAGTTGTCGGAATTTTGTTTACCGTTCTTCTTCGGTGTAACCCGCAATGCTTTAGACAAAACGACAACCAGCCTGCTCAACATTCAATCGAAATCAGAACGGTCTCTAATGACTGATTCGGATTGAATAATGAAGATGTATTTTTCTGAAAATGTTAAAGTGGTAATGTTTTTCTGATAAATAATTTCCTTTTGTCTTGCTTTTCGTTATATTTGCAACAATAAATGTGATAGTGTGTAAATATGCTGTGCATTATGAAACAGAGAATCTTCATGTAAAAACAAATATAAGGTATGACGTTAGTAATGGTAATTCAGTTAGTCATCGTTTTGCTGGCCTTATGGGTTGGCTCGCGTTATGGCAGTTTGGCACTCGGTGCCATTTCGGGTATTGGACTCGCCTTGTTGGTGTTTGGTTTCGGGCTTAAACCCGGTACTCCTCCTACCGATGTAATTTACATCATTATCGCGGCTGTGACCTGTGCCGGCATATTACAGGCCTCGGGCGGCATGGATTGGTTGATACAGGTGGCAGAACGATTGTTGCGCAAGCATCCTGAACGCATTACATTTCTTGCTCCAATAACGACTTTTATCCTCACGGTATTAGTGGGTACGGGACATGTTGTTTACACACTTATGCCCATTATCTGTGACATTGCCTTGAAAAAAGGCATTCGGCCGGAACGTCCTTGTGCTCTTGCGAGCGTTTCTTCACAGATAGGCATTACCTGTTCGCCCATAGCTGCGGCAGTGGTGGCGTTTGTTACGATTTCCGGAGAGAATGGTTTTGACATCACTATTCCGCAAGTGCTTATGATAACCATTCCTGCTTGTCTGTGCGGAATCTTTGCGGCAAGTGTTGCTTCATATCGTCGTGGTCTCGACCTTGATAAAGATCCGGTGTTTCAGAAAAAGTTGCAAAATCCTGAACAGCGTGCTTTTATTTACGGAAATACGGCAACCACCCTTGACAAGAAAGTCGCACCCGAATCCAAGCGTGCAGTGCTTATCTTTTTTGCTGCGCTGATGGTGATTGTTGTTTTTGCCGTTTTACAGGAGATACTGCCAGCCTATAAGACAGTGGAGGCCGTGGATGGTGCCAAGCCTATTATGCTTGCCAATGGCATTATGGAAACGCCAGAACAGCTTGCAAAGGCTGGTCTGGTTGTGTCGGGCGTAACGCAGGAGGTAAACAAGAGCCTGAAAATGAACCTTGTGATACAGATTGTGATGATTTCGGCTGCTGCCCTCATGATTATTTTCTGTAAAGCCAGCTCGAAGAAAGCCGTTGCCGGGGCTGTATGGCAAAGTGGAATGGTGGCCGTTGTGGCCATTTATGGTATCGCATGGATGGCAGATACCTACTTCTCGAATTACATGAATGAGATGCAGACCATGATGGGCGGGATGGTAGAAGCCTATCCTTGGACAATAGCTATTGCCTTTTTCATTGTCTCCGTGCTGATTAACTCTCAAGGGGCAGTGGTTGTCGCAATGGTGCCGCTTGCATATAAACTCGGTATTCCGGGATGGATTCTTCTTGGAGTACTCCCCAGTGTCTATGGATATTTCTTTATTCCAAACTATCCTTCTGATATTGCGACCGTGAATTTCGACCGTAGTGGCACGACCGTTATCGGTAAGTATCTTTTGAACCATTCGTTCATGATGCCCGGAATGGTACATGTGGTTACAGCAACCATTGTGGGGTATTTTTTGAGCTACTTGGTTTATCATGTCTTCTGAAACCATCTTGGCTTTAACTCCAATCGGTCATCAGGCTGTTTAGAATACATGTCCTGCTAATGACATTGCTTCCCGGCTGCAAAAAGATAACCTCCAATCGGTCATTAGACCACAAGGGTTTACTTTTCCACAGATGATGTTGTTCTCCGGCTGATTTCATCTGCTTCTCGGCAGCTGGTCTGTCGTCTTTCCTCGGCGTAGTCCTCTAACCTGAGTTCGGGACAAGAAACTTGTAATAAAAGTTTCCTATCCCGAACTCAGGTAGAATAACCATTTCCTTATATAGCCACAATCGCAGCACAAGAAACGACAACCTTGAGCTGCGATTGTGTTGCTTGTCAACTCATCACGTCTTATTCCGACATTGTACCAACGGCTGGTACGAGCCATACCAACCATTGGTACAAACCCTACCAGACATTGGTACGGATGATACCAATGCATGGTATCAATTCAATACCGTTGTGTTCTCATGAATATATGTCGTCATCGGGCTGCTTACTGCCGCATACTTCAAAAGTCAAGCGTCAATGTACAAGGAGTCTCAGATACACCTCTTGCCTTTTTGAGTTCGTCGAACACACCGTATTTATTATTGAAAAACGGGTCAGATTAGACTAAAATCAATTTTCAAAGGGTAGTCATTTGCCTCTAAAGATGATATTCGGCAAAATCGGTAAGCATCATCCTTAGTGGGAAATGTAGTGCTGGCGGTCTAATGACCGATTTGGGTTTAACGCCCAAGGGTGCAGCCTCAACTCACCTAAAGCCTATTTTGAGACAAGTATAGTTTATGATGCGTGAAATAAATAAATGAACATCCAAGAATAAAGTCAAATCAATAGCGACTTTCTCGTTTCACCGAAAGCACATATCCAACAATACCTGTGATCACAATTATCAGGGCAGAAAACAGCAAAACATTGCTATCGCTCAACCCAACAATAAATGAAAAGGCCAACAGTAGTACACCCAGAGCAATTGCGCAAAAAGCAATATTCTTAGAAAGAAATCTCATAAATAATAAGAAGTATGGCCGCAAAACTAATAAAATAATTTGTTTGGGTCAAAAAAAAACAGTACTTTTGCACCGCATTTTCAAATGCATCTAAACTTTTAACAAATAATTTATCAACAAGTAATTATGAATCATTACGAAACCGTTTTCATTTTGACTCCCGTTTTGTCTGATGAACAGATGAAGGAAACGGTCGCTAAATTCAAGAAATTGCTCCAAGACAACGGAGTTGAAGAATTTCTGAATGAAGAGATCTGGGGAATGAAAAAGCTGGCTTACAGCATCCAAAAGAAAAACTCAGGATTCTATTGCCTCTTTGAGTTTAAGGCAAACCCTGAAGTGATAAACATTCTTGAAACAGGTTACCGCCGTGACGAAAAAGTCATTCGGTTTATGACTGTTAAGCTCGACAAGTATGCTGCACAGTATGCTGAGAAGAGAAAAGTAAAATATAGTAAAGTGGAGGCATAATCATGGCAGGACAAGATACAGAAATTCGCTATTTGACAGCACCTTCTATTGATACAAAGAAGAAAAAATATTGCCGTTTCAAGAAAAGCGGTATCAAATACATTGATTACAAGGATCCCGAATTCTTGAAGAAGTTTTTGAATGAGCAAGGGAAAATTCTCCCTCGCCGCATTACCGGAACATCGTTAAAGTATCAGCGTCGTGTGGCACAAGCCGTTAAACGCGCGCGACAGATTGCATTGCTTCCATACGTAACCGATTTGATGAAATAATAATAAGGAGGAAACAGAATGGAAATTATATTGAAAGAAGACGTCATCGGTCTGGGATATAAAAACGAGATTATAACCGTTAAGAACGGATATGGTCGCAACTATCTAATTCCTTCAGGGAAAGCAGTCATCGCCTCGCCTTCTGCGAAGAAAGTTCTTGCAGAAAACTTGAAGCAACAAGCCCACAAACTTGAAAAGCTGAAAGCCGATGCTCTCAAGAAAGCCGAAGGTTTGAATGACATTACACTGGAAATCGCTGCCAAAGTAAGTGCCACTGGCGTACTTTATGGTTCGGTTACAGCAGCAATGGTAGCTGAAGAACTTGTCAAAAAAGGATTTGAAATAGACAAGAAAATCATTACAATGCGCGATGCCAAGCGTGTGGGCGATTACGAGGCAGTAGTACACTTCCACAAAGAGATAGAAGTTAAAATACCGGTTAAGGTTATAGCAGAAAATGCTGAAGAACTCGCCGCTGAAGTAGCAGCTCGCAAAGCAGAGAAAGTGGTTGCCACTCCCGTAGAAGAGGAAACCGCTGAAGTGATTGAAGAAACAGCACAGAATGAAGACGAAAATCCTGTTGAAGCATAAATAAACCAACAGAAATTTTCATACAAAGAAAATACCGACGAAAGAATCCCGATTAAGCCAATACAGGTTTGTCGGGATTCTTCTATATATATTATGGTATCCAAAGAATGCTTTTTCAAACAAGACACACTGACAGAAGTGACAGAAAAGAGTGCCAAAAGTATCGTCTGATGTTTTTGGCACAGTTTTCGCATAAAGAGACAGCAGATATATTATAACAAACAAAACAAATATAATTATGAAAATCCAACCATTAGCAGACCGAGTGCTTGTCGCTCCGGCAACCGCTGAAGAGAAAGTAGGCGGAATCATTATTCCCGATACCGCAAAAGAAAAACCGATGCACGGAAAAATCATTGCGACAGGAAACGGAACCAAAGATGAAGAAATGCTTTTGAAAGAGGGCGACGAAGTGCTTTACGGCAAATATGCTGGTACGGAGCTTGAACTCGAAGGAGAGAAATATCTGATGATGCGTCAAAGTGACGTGTTGGCAATCATAAAATAATCAATTACATTTGACACAAAAACAAAACAGCAAAAATTATGGCTAAAGAGATAAGATTTGAAATGGATGCCCGCGACCTCCTGAAAAAAGGTGTCGACCAGTTGGCAAATGCAGTTAAGGTGACACTTGGCCCTAAAGGTCGTAACGTGGTTATCGAGAAAAAATTTGGTGCTCCACAGATTACTAAGGACGGCGTGACCGTAGCGAAAGAAATTGAATTGGAAGACCATTTCGAGAATACTGGAGCACAGCTCGTAAAGAGTGTTGCTTCAAAGACTGGCGACGATGCTGGTGACGGAACCACGACAGCTACCATTTTGGCGCAGGCAATTGTGACAGAAGGCTTGAAAAACGTGACTGCCGGCGCTAACCCCATGGACTTGAAGCGTGGTATTGACAAGGCGGTTGCTGCTGTTGTGGACTACATCAAAAACACAGCCGAAAAAGTTGACGATAACTATGACAAGATAGAACAAGTAGCTACAGTGAGTGCCAACAATGACCCTGAAATTGGAAAACTGCTGGCCGATGCCATGCGCAAGGTTTCCAAAGATGGTGTTATCTCCATCGAGGAGAGCAAGAGCCGTGACACCCACATCGAAGTGGTGGAAGGCATGCAGTTTGACCGTGGCTATCTTTCAGGATATTTCGTAACAGATGCTGACAAGATGGAATGCATCATGGACAATCCTTACATCCTCATCTATGACAAGAAAATCAGCAACATCAAGGAGTTCCTGCCCATTCTGCAGCCCGCGGCAGAGAGCGGACGTCCGCTACTTGTCATTGCAGAAGATGTTGATTCTGAGGCTTTGACTACACTTGTTGTCAATCGCTTGCGTTCCAACTTGAAAATTTGTGCCGTAAAAGCTCCTGGATTTGGCGACCGCAGAAAGGCCATGCTTGAAGACATTGCCGTATTGACTGGCGGTACGGTTATCAGCGAGGAAAAAGGATTAAAGCTCGAACAGGCTACGCTTGAGATGCTCGGAACTTGTGAGAAGGTGGAAGTGTCAAAGGACTATACGACCATTGTTGACGGTGCTGGCACCAAAGAGGCCATTCAAGAACGTGTTGCAGCCATTAAGAACGAGATTGCCAACACGACAAGTTCTTATGACAAAGAGAAACTTCAAGAGCGTCTGGCCAAGCTTTCTGGCGGTGTTGCCGTTCTCTATGTAGGTGCAAACAGCGAAGTGGAGATGAAAGAAAAGAAAGACAGAGTTGATGATGCTCTCTGTGCCACACGAGCCGCCATCGAAGAGGGTGTCGTAGCAGGCGGAGGTACGACATACATCCGTGCTCTGGATGCTCTCAGCAAGGTGAAAGGAGAAAACGGTGATGAACAAACAGGTGTGAACATCGTAGAACGTGCCATTGAAGAGCCATTGCGCCAAATTGTCACCAATGCCGGCGGAGAAGGTGCGGTTGTGGTACAAAAGGTACGTGAGGGCAAGGGCGACTTCGGCTACAATGCCCGCACCGATGTTTACGAAGACATGCGCAAGGCCGGTGTTATCGACCCTGCAAAGGTTGCTCGCGTGGCATTGGAAAATGCGGCTTCAATTGCCGGAATGTTCCTGACCACCGAATGCGTAATCGTAGATAAACCCGAAGATCATCCAGCCATGCCTCCAATGGGTAACCCAGGCATGGGAGGAATGATGTAATCGAAAGGATTCCTATACCAAGTAGGCTTGAGCCGGCTCACAATGTGAGCCGGCTCAAGTTGTTTTTATCAGACGACGATGTACTTATTCGTACAGCATCTCAAGTGAAAAAACTGATGAAGACCTGAAAGATTTCCTATACTTTCCTTCTTTCTTAAGACACTACCCTCGAAATAATGATTGTACAATGCTGGCAATACACTCTTATGTGCAAGCCTCATTATCTCCCATTAACAATTATGTCTGTGATGGACGACGCTTCTTACGGTATGATTTTTTTGATGTCTGTGGACGACGACGGGAAGATGAAGGCATTACCTTGTATTCGGGAGCTTCGCCAAGATTTTCTGGCAGAGGTATCTTTGTGACTGTGTGCTTGAGAAAGCGTTCGATGGCCATGAACTTACCAATTTCCTTCCCTCTCACAAAAGTGATGGCACGGCCGTCCTGATCGGCACGCGCCGTCCGACCGATGCGGTGCACGTAGTCTTCTGAATCATGAGGCACATCGTAGTTGATAACAGTAGATATATTATCAATATCGATGCCACGTGCCACAATATCCGTTGCCACCAGCACATCTATACGGCCGTTTTTGAAACGGTGCATTACATCGTCTCTCTGTGCCTGAGCCAAGTCGGAATGCATCTCGTCGCAGTTAACACCAAGCCTTGCAAGAGTACAATTGATATCTTTTACCTTGCTCTTGGAACTTGAAAATATAATAACACGTTTCGGTTTAGTTTCCTTGAAAAGATGCTTGAGAATACCCGTCTTCTGATTTTCATGACATACGTAGGCCGTCTGGCAAATCTTCTCGGCCGGACGGCTTACGGCCAACTTAACTTCCACAGGATTATTGAGCATCTTTTTGGCCAGCATACCAATCTTGTCGGGCATAGTGGCAGAGAACATGATAGTCTGACAAGTGGGAGGCAGCATTTTCTTAATATTCAGAATGTCTTCGTGGAAACCCATATCAAGCATACGGTCTGCCTCATCGAGCACACAAAAGGAGACTTTCGACAGATCGGCATGTCCCATATTGATATGGCTGAGGAAGCGGCCGGGCGTGGCAATGATGACATCGGCTCCCAAACTTAACCCCTTCGTTTCTTGTTCGAAGCGCACACCATCGTTTCCTCCATAAACAGCCACACTACTCACAGAGTCGAGATAATAGGCAAATCCCTGCATAACTTGATCTATCTGCTGTGCCAGTTCACGTGTAGGACTCATCACAATACAGTTGATAGCATCTTGCGGATAATATCCGTCGTCAAGCAAGCTGAGAATAGGCAGAAGGTAGGCAGCCGTCTTTCCGGTACCAGTCTGTGCCACACCGAGCAAGTCTTTGCCTTCCAATATTTCAGGAATACACTTTTCCTGAATAGGAGTGCACTGTTGGAAATTCATATCATCGAGCGCATCGAGTATGTTAGGGCTCAAATTAAGTTCGTCAAATCTCATGTCATTGTCAGTTAGGGGCTTTCCTGTAGCAGAAATAAGCCACGATGATAAATAGTAAATTGGGTACCCAAGCTGAAAGCATGGCTGGCCATCCCGCCTTGATAGCAAAGGTAGAAGAAACGGTCTGAAGCATGATATAGGTAAAACTTAATGCCAGTCCTATACCCAAATACATACCCATACCTCCCTTTCTCTTTCGGGAAGAGAGTGAAAGACCGATGGTAGTAAGTATAAACGAGGCAAACGACATGGCAATACGCTTGTGATACTCCATTTCATATTGTATCACGTTGCCCGAACCACGACTATGTTGTTTGCGTATGTAATCTCTGAGTTGCTCATTGGTGAGCGTCTCTTGCTGTCCTTTCGAATAAACCAAGTCTGTAGGTTCCATATATATAACGGTATCTTTCACGCTCCCACTCGTAATTTTTTCACGCAGTCCTTGAAACGTTCTGATTTTCCAGTTGTATGCCTTCCAATGATACTTACTTTCGGAAACCGTGTCATACTGTATCTCCGTTGCAGTCATGTGATGAACGAGTTTCTTGTTTTCAAACTTATCCAGACAAAAACCATAACCTTTTTTGTAATTGTCATCGTAATACTGAATATATGCGATGACACCCTCCCCCACTTGCAACTGTACATTCTCAGCCGCTGTGTTCTTTTTCTTGTTCTTGTACATCGCCTCGAAATTCTGCCGTATGATTGTGCCGTGGGGAATGACATAAGCACCAAGATAAAATGTCACGACAGAAATCAATACGCAGGAAATCATATATGGACGCATCAGACGCCTGAAAGAAACACCCGCAGCCAACATGGAAATAATCTCAGAATTACCCGCCAGCTTTGAGGTGAAAAAAATTACTGCGATAAAAACAAACAAAGGGCTGAACAAGTTGGCGTAATAAGGAACGAAATTGACGTAATAATCAAAAACAATGGCCTTCAATGGTGCATTGTACTGAGAGAATTTAGCAAGATTCTCATTGACGTCAAAAACGATGGAAATAGAAATAATCAGCAGGATGGAAAAGACATACGTACCGATAAACTTCTTGATGATGTACCAGTCGAGTCGCTTGATGTATCTGTTGATACGCATCCATGCCGGCAATTTGTCATTCAAGGCTTTCATCAAAGCATAAAGACGAGACACCCATAGCCCCATCAAGCGTAAATACTCGGCAATCCTCTTCTTCTGCATGCGTCTTACATTAATTATATACGTCTGCCCAGATTGTCAACGACACTATTTTTCCAAGCCACAAAGTCTCCTTGTTCGATATGCATTCTCGCATCCGTTACCAAGCGGAGATAAAAAGCGAGGTTATGAATGCTGGCTATCTGCATGGCAAGCAGCTCCTGTGCCTTAAACAAATGATGCAAATAGGCTTTGGAATGCACTCTGTCCGTATAGCATCCCTCATCGTCTATCGGCGAGAAATCATTCTCCCACTTCTTGTTGCGTAGGTTCATTGTTCCGTTGTATGTAAAGAGCATGGCATTCCTTCCGTTACGGGTTGGCATCACACAATCAAACATATCAACTCCCCGCTCAATTGCTTCAAGAATATTTTGCGGTGTGCCCACTCCCATGAGATAGCGCGGCTTGTCTTTTGGTAATATCTCGTTTACAACTTCCACCATCTCATACATCACCTCCGTAGGTTCGCCCACAGCCAAGCCTCCGATAGCATTGCCATCTGCTCCTTTATCTGCAACGTATTTTGCGGCATCTTTTCTCAAGTCCTTAAAAGTACATCCTTGCACTATCGGAAAAAGACTTTGTTCATATCCATACAGTGATTCTGTCTGATTGAATTGCCTGATACAACGGTCAAGCCACCGCTGTGTCATCTGCAAGCTTTTTTTCGCATACATGTAATCACTCTGTCCCGGCGGACACTCATCAAAAGCCATCATGATGTCTGCACCGATAATTCGCTGAGTATCCATCACATTCTCAGGTGTAAAGAAATGTTTGGAACCATCTATGTGTGATCTAAACTCGCATCCTTCCTCCTTCAACTTCCGAATACCTGTAAGTGAGAACACCTGAAAACCACCTGAATCAGTCAGAATGGGTTTATTCCAGCTGTTAAAACGATGCAGTCCTCCTGCTGCCTTCAGCGTTTCCAGTCCCGGACGAAGGTACAAATGATAGGTATTCCCAAGTATGATTTGCGCCTTTACCTGCTCTTCCAGTTCCGAGAAATGAACTCCTTTCACGCTCCCACATGTACCCACTGGCATAAAGACAGGTGTCTTTATCTGCCCGTGAGCAGTGGTAATAAGGCCTGTTCGTGCATCTGAAGCCGAGTCGGTGTGTTGCAATTCAAATTTCACTCGTCAATAGCTTTAATCCTCAATCTTCAAATCAACCGCATTATCCACACGTTCATCCGTCAAGGCAAAATTCCAAACTTCATTGATATTTTCCACGAAATGGAACTTGACGCCTTTCAGATATATCTCCGGTATTTCCTCTATGTCTTTACGGTTATCCCTACACATTACGATGTCCGTGATGCCCGCACGCTTTGCTGCCAATATCTTTTCTTTGATACCTCCCACAGGCAAAACTTTTCCGCGCAGTGTGATTTCTCCTGTCATCGCCGTATTCTTTCGCACTTTTCGTTGTGTCAGTGCCGAAGCGATTGAGGTTGCAATTGTAATACCTGCCGAAGGGCCATCTTTGGGTGTTGCCCCCTCCGGCACATGAATATGGATGTTCCAATTGTCAAAGATGCGATAGTCTACCTTCAGCAAATCAATATGTGCTTTCACATATTCAAGGGCAATGATGGCACTCTCTTTCATAACATCTCCAAGGTTTCCGGTAAGCGTAAGTTTCGGGTTCTTGCCTTTGCTCAACGAAGTCTCGACAAAGAGAATCTCTCCTCCCACACTTGTCCATGCCAATCCCGTCACCACTCCGGCATAATCATTTCCCTGATAGATGTCTCGGTAATAAGGAGGCTTCCCAAGCAGGCTTTCCACCTTTTCGGGTTTAATTTTGTAATCGGCAATATCGTCATGATTGGCTTTCATGTATGCCAACTTGCGGAAGACCTTGCTGATTTGCTTTTCGAGCTGTCTTACTCCGCTCTCTCTTGTATATTGCTCGATAATCTTTTCTATCGTCGATTTACTGAGAGAGGGTTTCTCGTCCAATGTACTTAAACCCGTGTTTTCAAGTTCACGAGGTATCAGGTGACGTTTGGCAATCTCTATCTTTTCTTCCGTTATATAGCCACTCACCTCTATCATTTCCATTCTGTCACGCAGGGCAGGCGGAATGGTGCTCAAATCATTGGCTGTAGCAATAAACAAAACTTTCGACAAATCGTAGTCAACATCTATGTAATTGTCGTGGAAAGTGTTGTTCTGTTCCGGGTCAAGCACCTCAAGCAATGCAGAGGCAGGGTCTCCGTTAATGGTATGCTGCGTTATCTTGTCTATCTCATCAAGGATAAACACAGGATTAGACGAACCCGCCTTCTGAATGTTCTTGATGATACGGCCAGGCATTGCGCCGATATAAGTGCGGCGATGTCCCCTGATTTCGCTTTCATCGTGAAGACCACCCAAAGAGATTCGCACGTATTTTCTCTTCATTGCCTTTGCAATACTCTTTCCAAGGCTTGTCTTTCCTACTCCCGGAGGGCCATAAAGACAGATAATGGAAGACTTCATGTTACCTTTAAGAGCTAACACGGCCATATACTCCAGTATGCGTTCCTTTACCTTCTCCAGTCCATAATGGTCGCGGTTCAATACCTGTGCTGCACGTTTCAGGTTCAAATCGTCCACGGTGTATTCTCCCCAAGGCAAGCTGACCATCGTCTGGAGATAGTTCATCTGCAAGCTAAATTCCGGGCTTTGCGGATTGAGCATGTCCAGTTTGTCAAGCTCTTTGTAAAACACCTTGCCCACTTCTTCCGTCCATTTCTTGTTCTTGGCCTGTTCCAGAAGTTCAAGTCTTTCCGGTGAACCTTCTCCATTGCCCAGTTCTTCCTTGATATTCTTGATTTGCTGATGGAGAAAATATTCTCTCTGTTGCTCGTCGATGTCCTCTCTTGTTCTGATACGGATGCTTTGCTTGATGGAGAGCAACTGCATCTCTTTGTGCAACAGCTTTAAGAGGGCAAAAACTCTTTCCTTCATCGTGCCGTTCTCCAGCAACAGCATCTTGTCCTTGATGCTGAAAGGCATGTTAGAACATACGAAGTTGACCATGATGGTGGGATTACTGATATTGTTGAGGGCAAACTGCGTCTCATCGGGCACTTCATCGTTGGTCTTGATATATTCGAGCGTAGTTGCCTTCAAATCATCAATGGCAGCATTAAATTCGGGATCATGACTGACAGGAAGTATCTCTGTGGCAGCCTCTGCAACTCCCAGCATATAAGGCCTGGTCTTTTTCAGTTCCATAAGCCTGCACCGTCCCAGTCCCTGCACGATGGCAGTCTTGTTGTTGCCCGAGCCGGGCATTTCAAGCACCTTGATAATCTTGGCAAAGACACCATATTCGTAGATGTCGTCCTTGGTAGGATTGTCTACGTTGGCATCTTTCTGACAGAAAACGGCAATAATCGTATCGGGTGCATTCTGCAACTTGTTGATGAGGCTCAGACTGGCCGCCCTGCCCACCAGTATCGGCGAGATGACGCCGGGAAACAACACCATGTTTCGGGTGGCAAGAATGGGGACATTTCCGTCTATTTCTACATTAAACAAATGATTGATGTCACCCTCATAATCTGCAATCATTTGGATGGCATTATTCTGGTTTTTATCCATTTCTATTTCTGATTATTGACATGCAAAGGTAAGCAATAAAATCGAAAACAGGGATAGTTGCACATATTTATTGCCAAATATGAATTATCTTTGCACCGTCGTTTACGTATTTTACCCTGTTGAGCATGTCAAACCAATACTTCCGATTCCGTCAGTTCACAATTTTTCAAGACCGCTGCGCAATGAAAGTGGGCACTGATGGCGTATTGCTGGGGTGCTGGGCAAAGGGTGGCAAGAGGATATTGGACATAGGCACGGGAACAGGACTGATTGCCTTGATGATGGCACAACGCTGCCCCATGGCACATCTGACAGGGATAGACATCGACGAGGTTGCCTGCTCTCAAGCTCATGAAAACGTAAATGCTTCTCCTTTCAACCATAGGATAGACATCAGGCATATTTCGCTGCAAGACTATGCCGCCGAGGTTTCAGACAGCCCGATACATGACATGCACTCCTTCGACGCCATCGTGTCCAACCCTCCATTCTTTTTTCAGTCATTGAAAAGCCCTGACAATCGTCGAAAGATGGCCAGACACACTGACACGCTTCCATATTGGTCCTTATTTTCGGGTGTCACTGCCCTGCTTTCTTCCGATGGAGAGTTTTCTGCCATTATTCCTTTCGACTGCCTTTCTGCTTTCATCTCTGAAGCAGAAAGAGCAGGATTGCATCTGTCTCGCCTTTGTGCCGTCCGCACCACGCCGAAAAAAAATCCACGACGTTACCTTCTGTCTTTTCGCAGACAACAAGAACATAAAACTGAAGTAAGCGAAGAAGTTCTCGAAAACGCACCCAACCAACGTTCCTTGTGGTATAAAACCATCTCCAACGACTTCTATCTTTAGTTTAATAAAGACATCTAACTATCATTAAACAAATTGATTGCAAATATTCTAATTTATATTTTTCAAAACATAAAAGCAACAATCTCTTGTCTCCTATCAAAAATTCTTTGAGACTTATTCATACAACCCAAGTCGGTCATTAAAGTTCTTTATCTTATCACACAAAAAAGGAAGTGTGAGCTTTGCGGAAAAGAAAGACCGATTCTCTTTGCAATGAGATGACAACAGTCAATCAGAAATGCATCTTGAAAAAGAGTGACAACATTTAATCAATAGAAGTATTAATCTTATAACTTATAACGTGAGTTCGATATAAGACAATCGTCTAAAAGTTGTAGGAGTGAAATGCTTTTCGACACTTTATGAGTGATTACCAAACGGTTAAAACGGAGCAACCACTCCTATGCCAGCACGAATTTAACGAAAACTCTCTGTAT
>JAXFLJ010000019.1:0-19376 GCA_034183335.1 Prevotella sp. | reverse complement strand
GTCTTAATTATTTATTCAATCAAACAATTACAATGAAAAAATATGTTCTTCCATTATTCCTGTTGGCATTGTTTCTGCCAGCAATAGTGTCTGCAATGGTTCCTCATCGGTTGATTTATGGATATTTTCAGTACAGTAATGTTGGTTATGGGTTCGGTAAGTTTTATACAGACGCTTTACAGGACATTCAAATTCTTGAACCCGGAGACGGAGAAACGGGTGTGTTCTGTGGTGCTGCGGCTAATGGAATCTATTATGCCTGTGAGTATAAGTATAGTCCTACCAGCGGCCCTGTCCCCACTGCTTTCACAGCATATAACCTGTCAACTCACAAGAAAACAGAAGTAGGCCCCTATTCAGATGAGGACTCCAATCCTTATTTGAAGTTTCAAGACATGACCTTTGATAATACAACCGATACGATGTATGCCATTGGTTTTGAACTGGGGTTGTCCTCTTTATTTGCTTTTGATTTGTCTACGGGCAAGCCCGTTAAGGTGGTAGACCTTGACACGAATATGTCTACTTTGGCTTGTAATAAAGAAGGACAATTGTATGGCATGGCCCACAATGGGAAATTGTATCAAATAAACAAGAAGACAGGAAAATGTACGCAAATTTATGATACGACACTTTCGGGATTGATGGGTGCTCAGTCAATGGAATTTGATCATACAAATGGCAAACTCTACTGGGCTTCTCGCACGCTTCAGACCGATGGAAATGCACACCTTGTTGAAGTTGATATGACACAAACCCCGATAGTGCATACCGACCTTGGAGCAATAGGCGGGGAGTCTGCCATTCAAGGACTCTATATCCCTTATGTCCTCGATGGTGACAATGCGCCCGATGCGCCTACTGAGCTGTCTGTTAAGCCTGCTCCGATGGGTGTCCATAAAGCATCACTCAGTTGGACAAATCCAACACATACATTTGGAGGAGAACCGCTCACGGAGCTTCAGTCGATAGCCATTTTCCGGAATAATGAGCAAATTGCCACTTTAAGTCCTGTCTCGATTGGTGCAGAGATGACCTACGAAGACAATGATGTTCCTGAACGTGGAGAATATCGTTATTCCGTTTTGGCTATCAATGCAACTGGTAAAGGGCGGAATGCGGAAAGTTATGTCTATATCGGTAATGATATGCCCGATATTCCATTGAATATTGCGGTGGAAGTGGGGGATGGGTGCAGCAGTGCAACTATTCGTTGGGAAAATCCTGCAAAGGGTGCCCATGATGGATATTATACCGCCGATGGATTGTCTTACCGCATTGTTCGATATCCCGATGAGGTTGAAGTCGGAAGAGATATTGCAATCAATTCGTTCACAGATACAAGTTTGCGTCGTCTTGGACAATATTACTACAAAGTATATGCTGTTAACGCCTATGGCGAGTCTGGGGAATATACTCCCGATGCTTACGTGTTGGGCAAGGGTTTCGACCTTACCGGCGTGTCATATACACTTGATTTCAACAACAAAAATTTATTCTACAATCAATGGACGGTTAAGGATGGAAATAAAGATGCCTACTCATGGACATTCAATACAATGGCTCCCACGTATCAGTTCAGAAGTGCTGCTCCCGGTGCCGAGTATTTCATTAATCCGGGTATCGTTAATGATGGCAATGATGCTGATGAGTGGCTTATCTCACCTCCTTTCAGTTTTCGTAAAGGAACAAGCTACCAGATTATTCTAAGTGCACGCGTTGTTTCGACCGAAAATATAGAAATCACAACTGCACTTACGAATGAGGTTTCTAAACAAGTGAAAGTGCAAGAGGTGAAATTGACTTATGACGCCAATACAGATGACGGAACCTTACCCATTCCTTTCGTAGACTATATCGTCAATCTGCCGCAGGTAACAGACGACTATACTGGATGCGTAGGCGTACATCTCGTTACACCATATCCTGCTAATCATTATTCGATGCTACAAATTACTTCTATTACGGTGAAAGAATTGGATCCGTCAGGTATCAACAACCACATCGACAATGTTGATGATACAGAGGTCGTCGCTCGTTATTCTGCTGATGGGCGTAAGGTGGCATCTTCGCATAAAGGTTTGCAGATACAGAAACTTGCCAATGGAAAGACCGTAAAGGTTGTAGTCAGGTGAAATATACTAAGTGAAAGAATGACGAATATTTTTAGACGACAGTGCTGTCTGTAACGAATGTCTGACCCATTTTGAATCTCCCAACATCAATGGGTGGCATCATTAACACTACATATAGGATAGAATCTGATTATTATAGAAGGTTCTATCCTTTTGTTTTGATTTTATTCGTCAAAAAAATACACCTTTTATCTGACCGCTTGCGTATCATTGGTTAAATAAAATTGTCGGACAGGTCAAAAAACAAAGAAATGAATAGGGAAGCATCTGGCAGCAAGTTTTGGGTAAAGATACTTGGCAACATGATGAACCATTATGCTACCAGTCGTTGGTACTGCAACTACCAATGACTGGTACAGGCAGTACCAACGGTTGGTACGAATGTTACCAATCATTGGTACGGTGGCGTATGACAGAGGATTAAAAGAGAAGCGAATAGTTCTTGTATTACATGTTGTCGGTCTGCTATTGCCCAGAAAACGCTAATGATATGACGCAATATGGCGCATTAAAGTTTGAATTTATAATTTATATGCCGCCATCTCTGTTATATTTTTCTGCTATTCTTTGAAATTGTATAAATGAATAGTGGGCGGTAAGAGTTCTTTGAAAAACTTCTTAAATGTAATTTTGTACTATATATTATTTTATTACCTTTGTCATGGATTGTTTTGGGAGACCTTTTCCTGATTCATTTTGGTAAAGAGTATTCCTGAATTTAGTGTGAACTTATTGGTATGCTTTTGCATGGGGCTTTCTGTGAAGTGTCATGGTGGTACAGACATGTTTATTGCGCATGTCGCAATGTTTCGTATCGTATTAGAAGAAAAGGTATTTACTTGGTAATTCATACCCAATCAACTCTTTGTGTTATTTGATATAACAAAATATTATATTACAAAAATGATACTTATGAATCGTATGAAACAAAAATTACTTTTAGTATTGTTTTGCCTCATGGCAACGGTAAGCAAAGCGCAGGACTTTACTGTTAGTTACCCTTACACGGAGAAACAAGATGTCAGCTATACGCTTTATTTTAGAGTAAACGGTGACGGTGCTAACACGGTGACAATTAATCAGTCCTACTTCCCTGATGTATATAGCAAGACGGAACTTGTTATCCCCAAAGAGGTCGAACATAATGGACAGACATATACAGTCACGAGAATAGATAATGGCATAAGCTCTGGTGAGTCTCAAGGTGTATTCGCGGGGAAGAATAACATTACCTCTTTAGTTATCCCCAATTCGGTTACGACTATTGGTTATGCGGCTTTCTGGTCTTGTAAGGGTATCCAGAGTATTGTGTTGGGTAATCAAGTGAGGGACATCGGCGATTATGCCTTTCAGTATTGTGAAGGTTTGACCTCCATCTCTCTGCCCAATTCATTGGAAAAGGTTGGCGACCATTTCCTTTGCCATTGTCCTAAGCTGGAGACTTTGGTTGTGCCTGAAAACCTTGTTACTATCGGCGCATACTTCCTGCATGGTTGTCAAGGGCTTAGAAGGGTGTATCTTGTTGGTGACAAACAACGTACATTGGGTGACTATCCTTTTGTGTCACAAGACCAACATGGAGACCAGCAGGTCAATGGATGTACCTTTTATGTTGATAGTGAGCAGGTGTATCTTAACTGTTATAAATCCTCCAACAATTGGAAGTATGCCGATGAGAATAATTCGGAGACCATTTCAAACGACGGCTCATATACCAATCAAGATTTGGGAAGGGGCAAAAACCGTTACGAATGGGCATCGAAACCCGATGATATTCGACCTATGGAGGCTAAATGGATTACTGCCCGTTATCCGACCGATGTGGATGCAAGGGCTGAATTTGGCGAAAATGCTTTGGTGGCTGTCATGACTAAAGCCCAGTATACAGGTAAAGACGAAAAAGGAAATTATGCTTATCATGCGGACTTCGAGTTGGTTCCGGATGGTATTATGAAAGCGAACACTCCCTATCTTCTAAAAGCTGACCCCAAGAATGTCGGTTCGGCTTATATTGTTAAGCACGTTGATGACGAGGCTGGTATAGCTGATGATGTGCTTTCTGTTTCCGTTTATATAGACAACAATGATGCCGACCCGTCTTCAACCAACACGCAAATCAAGATGCTTGGCACATTCAACCCTGTAGGCCGTGAACTCCAAGACGGTGAGTTTTTGTTCTCAAACAACAACGGAACGATGCGTTTTTTCAAGAAGACGGCTGGAGGTTCATCACGGAAGATAGGAACATACCGCTGCTATTGGCAGATTATCAAGGACGGTGTGGTTGCTACAGACGCCAAGTTGGGAAGTACGGATGCTGAAACAACTGATGTTGAGCTTGATGTTATTGTCTATCCCTCTGTCAAGGGGCGTGTCTTCAATCTGCAAGGGCAGTTGGTTAGCGACGATGTGTCCGTCCTTTCTGGCCTGCCTAAAGGTATTTACGTAGTTAATGGAAAGAAAATAATCATCAATTAGAAAGGAAAAAACATGAGAAAGATATATTTACGCCCTGCCGTTGAGATGGTTTCGTTTAGTGACCCATGCGCCCTGATGGCAGGCAGTGGCAACAGTCTGTCGGGTACAATCCATGCCGGAAATGGTGAAAATGAAAATATCGGAGCTGGCAATGATGATGAAGGGCCTGTGATTGGCGATGCCAAGTCGGGCCTGTGGTTTGCTGATGAGGAAAGTTGAGCAAGCCATCCACACGCAATTTTTTGTCAGCCCGGTTAATGGCTGGCAAGAATGTAGGTTGAAAGATAAACCCTCGTTTTCTCAGACGAGGGTTTTCTTATATATTCCGATAGGCAAATTGTATGATGGTGGATTGATAACCCCGGTCGGTCATTAGGCTGCCCATAGGGTGGTTCCATTTCTTCTTGAGTCTGTTGAGGTCCTGTTGGCATTCCTTTCAGCATCTTGCTTCAGCCATCATCTCACCATAGCACAAGCCATGTCTTCGTCAGTGGCTCTACAATTTGCTCAAAACAAGTATCGGCCAGAGCAAAGCCAAATGGCCGATAGGGGGTAAAAAGAAAAATCCCCGCAATCCCGAAGGATTACGAGGAACACCCCTGTGGGCGCTGACGGATTCGAACCGCCGACCCTCTGCTTGTAAGGCAGACGCTCTGAACCAACTGAGCTAAGCGCCCTTGCATTTGTTTTATGCGGTGCAAAGGTATATATTTTCTCTTAAACCTCCAAACTTTTCAGGCAATTTTCGTATCTTTGCAAAAGAAAGGCTGTATATTGGCCATTTGAAACTCTGTTGCATGGCCATGTGGTTTGCACTTTCTTTGTCGGCTGTTATGGTGTTGTGAGACTGTCGGAGTTTACTTCGTACAGCAGGAACATGCAGCCTATAAGATATATATAATGACAAATGTAAGGATTTATGAAGGAAAAAGTAATTAGCGGCATTCGTCCGACGGGCAATCTCCATCTCGGAAATTACTATGGAGCAGTGAGAAGTTTTGTGCAAATGCAAGATGAATACGACTGTATGTTTTTCATCGCTGACTGGCACTCGTTGACTACCCGACCCAAACCCGAAGATATTATGAGCAGTGCCCGCACTATTCTTGCCGAATATCTGGCATGCGGTATTCACCCTGGCAAGGCTCCCATCTATGTTCAAAGTGACGTGAAAGAGACGCTTGAACTGTATCTCTACCTTAATATGAATGCCTACATAGGCGAACTGGGACGAGTGACAACGTTCAAGGAGAAGGTTCGTCAGCAGCCCGACAACGTCAATGCAGGCTTGTTTACCTATCCAACGCTCATGGCGGCAGACATCTTGCAGCACCGGGCTAAGAAAGTTCCGGTGGGCAAAGACCAAGAGCAGAACATGGAGATGGTGCGGAAATGTGCACGGCGGTTCAATCATATCTATGGAACGGAATTCTTTCCCGAGCCTGAAAACTTCTATTTCAATGCCCGAGCCATCAAGGTTCCGGGACTGGACGGAAGTGGAAAGATGGGGAAGAGTGAAGGAAACTGCATCTACTTGCGTGACGATGACAAGACAATTACCGAGAAAGTGATGCGTGCCGTGACAGACAATGGGCCGCAGGCTCCCAACTCCCCTCGTCCCGAAGTCATTGAAAACCTCTTTACTTTCCTGAAGATATGCTCCTCTCCTGAGGTTTATAACTCTTTTGATGAGAAATGGAACGATTGCACTTTGCGCTATGGTGATCTGAAGAAACAGATTGCCGAAGACCTCTGCAAGACGGTAAATCCTATCAGGGAACGTATTGCTGCATATGAGGCAGACAAAGATTTGCTTGACCGAATTGCCCGTAAAGGGGCTGAACGTGCCCGCGAAAGTGCGCAAGCCACGCTCAACGAAGTAAGACGCATTATTGGTTTCAGAACCCTGTAGAGATAGATGGTGGTGGCTGAGACGATGAAAAGAGTGAATTGTCGTGCACGTGATTGTTGCAGGCGGTTTGTTTTCTGCGCCCTGTAAAGCCTCTCTTGCCCCATCTCATAAAACCAGCAGACTCATGGAATTAGAAATAAGTCCCTTGCAATTACCGCATTCCGAAGGCCATCCGGTCATCATTGCCGGTCCTTGTTCGGCCGAAACGGAAGAACAGGTGATGGCTACAGCCAGAGGGTTGGCCGCTGCTGGCATCAAGATTTTTCGTGCCGGCGTGTGGAAACCACGCACCAAACCCGGAGGATTTGAGGGACATGGCAGTATAGCCTTGCCTTGGTTGCGGCGTGTAAAAGCCGAAACCGGCATGCTGGTGGCTACGGAGGTGGCTACGCCCGAACATGTTTCGCTCGCCCTTCATCATGGAGTCGATGTTTTGTGGATAGGCGCACGCACCACGGCCAACCCCTTTGCCGTTCAGGCTTTGGCCGATACACTGGTCGGAACAGACATCCCCGTATTGGTAAAAAATCCCTTGAATCCCGATGTTGAGCTGTGGATAGGGGCATTGCAGCGACTTAACCGCGCCGGTTTGCGCCGTCTCTGTGCCGTCAACCGGGGCTTCTCCATCTACGGAACGCATACCTATCGCAACCTGCCCATGTGGCAGGTGCCCATCGAGTTGCACCGCCGTGTACCGACATTGCCCATTCTCTGCGACCCCAGTCATATTGCTGGCAAAGCCGAACTCATAGGGCCGCTCTGTCAGCAAGCCATGGACATGGCTTTCGACGGACTTATCGTAGAGAGCCATTGTGCGCCCCATGAGGCGTGGAGTGATGCAGAACAGCAGGTAACGCCTGCGCAGTTGCAGGACATCTTGAGTCGTCTGGAGGTAAGAAACAAGGGTGTCTTGCCCGAAGGCATTGCCGAATTGCGCAAGCAAATAGATGAGATAGACCGCCGTTTGGTGGAAATGCTGGCACAGCGGATGGACATCAGCCGTCAAATAGGTGTATGGAAGCGAAACCACAACATGGCCGTGGTGCAGGCTCGGCGTTACAATGAAATTCTCGATCAGCGTGAGGCGCAGGCACTGTCCAATGATATGAATGCCGTGTTTGTCAAGAAAGTATTTGCCAGTATCCATGAAGAGTCTGTCAGACAGCAAATCGAGGTGATGAATCTGCCGGCCGACAAGCCTGAAGAAGAATAGTTCAAGGCTCGTTTCCCTACAGTTTATGTATTTCCTTTCGCTTCTTCTTACCATTTTTACGTTCGTGGAATTCAACTGTGAAAACCTGTTCGACTGCCGCGACGATTCGTCAGCCGACGATCAGGAATGGCTGTCGGAAGGCGCACGGAAGTGGACTCCCGATAAGTATTGGCGCAAACTGAACCGTGTGGGACAAACCATTATCTCGTGCGGCGATACCGAACAAGGGTGGTTTTTGCCCGACATGGTGGCTCTCTGTGAGGTAGAAAACGACTCGGTGTTGCACGATCTCACCCGCCGTTCGCTTCTTCGTTCGGCTCGTTATGAATATCTCGTAACCCACTCGGCCGACCCTCGTGGCATCGATGTTGCCCTTTTATATTCTCCACTTTCTTTTTCATTGCTTCGTTCCTACTCCCTCCGTGTGCATCCGGAAAACAATCGCCATCCGTTGCGTGATGTGCTCTATGCCGCCGGACTGACGGTTACAGGCGATACGCTTCACGTTTTTGTCTTGCATGCACCCAGCAGGCGTGGCGGAAAGGCACAGACGGCAGCTTATCGGGAGCGTGTGGCCGAGCGTGTCGGTCAGTCGGTAGACTCCATCTTGCATCTTCAGCCGTCTGCCAACATCGTGATTGCGGGCGACTTCAACGACTATACGGGCGACAACACACTCAAACGCTATCTTAGTCGAGGCCTTACGGATATTTCCGCAGGGGCGAAAGGCCGAAACGGAGCAAAGGGAACGTATAAATACCGTGGACGGTGGGGAAGCCTTGATCACATTTTTGTGTCGGCGTCAATGATGCCCTTGTGTTATGAATGCTTTGTCCATGACCCGGCTTTCCTGCTCGAACAAGACGAGAAATACGGTCATGTCATGCCTTTTCGCACCTATAATGGCTACAGATATAACAACGGTTTCAGCGACCATCTTCCTCTCGTGGCACGCTTTCGCCTGCCCGAAGGGTAGCCGCAGGCAAATTCCCGTTTCTTCATAGTTTGTTGTTGGGAGATTTTAAAGTATGTACCTATGATGTAGATGGTATGGATATGGAAATGACCAATTCGTCGTATGGTCATCTGCCGTTGTGTGAAGAATGTCTGGATTTAGGTTTCGAGGCTTCTACTGATACATATATATAATGGTATTGCATCGTTTCTTTCATCTGTAGATATGTCCCTTTTAACCCAATTCGGTCATGAGAGACCGTACTGATTATGTTCGGATGTCAAGCAGGTTGTCTGCGCTTTTTTCAAAGGCGTAGCGGGCTACGCCGAGGAAGAATGGCAGAGAAGATGCCGGCAAACGGACGAAATCAGTCGGTAAGCATCATTTTTAGTGGGAAATGTAGTGTTGGCGGTCTAATGACCGATTTGGGTTTAAGGATGAACAATTCTTTTTTATTTCCTCATTTCTCTTTTGTTTATCGGCATAGAACCCACTTCTCCACGGATGTTGCCCATCAAGTTTTATAAAAAAAACAGAAAATTTCCGTCACAAAAGATGTATCTTTGCGTAATAACAAGTAAACAGCGACGACGCCAAAAATGACATCGGACGATTTCAAACGTGAAGCCTTACAGCTTCGTCCCACACTGATGCTGACCGCCAAGAGGTATCTTCGTGACGGAGCGGCGGCCGAAGACATGGTGCAAGATGCCCTGTTGAGGCTCTGGCAGATGGTGGGTGAACTGCAAGTGCCGATGGAACGCTTTGCCGTAAAGGTGGTGCGCAATCTCTGCATCAGCAAGTTGAGGCAGCAGAAAAGCACCGTAGATATTGAGATGCTGCCTGTTAGCGAGACAGCCGTTGCCGAGGAGGATGACGAACGGCTGGAAAGAATAATGAGCATTGTCGACCAGTTGCCTTCGGGACAGCAACTTATTCTGCGCCTTCGGCACATAGACGGCATGCACTCGGCCGACATTGCCAGCTTGATGGGCAACAGCGATGCTGCTGTGAGAAAGAGTCTGAGCCGTGCGCGACAAGCGGTAAGAGACCGTTATTTCAACAACAGAAAGGAAAAGGAAACAATATGACAACGAATAATCTGCACAAGGAAATGCAAAGGCTGGTCGACCGTTTTTTCGATGGTGAAACCACAATAGAGGAGGAGAGTCGTCTCTATGCCTATTTTGCCGGCAATGACGTGGCAGACGAACTGCTTCCTTACCGTGAGATAATGGCCGATTTCGGTTCGTTGCCTTACGAAGAAAAGGCGACGGAAGTGCCGCTGAAAGCCAAGAGAAGGCGACTGTGGCCTGTTGTGGCCGCTGTAGCTGCCTCGCTGTTGGTATTCTTCGGTGCATGGCAGTTCTATCGGGCACATACCTATGAGACGCTGGCATCGCTTTATGGCGGCAGTTACATCATCGTGGATGGCAAACGCATAGACGACTTGCGGCAAATCAAACCGCAGATAGAGCGCACGCTGGCTGCGGCAGATGCTGCGGAACGGCGGTTTTTGGCAGAAGATGCCGTCAGGAATGCAGAGAATGAGGTGCTCAACAGTGTGGAAGACCCGGTTGTAAGGGCAGAAATCAGCAAGATGTTACAAGATTAGACAACGTAATAAAGTAATAAGATGAAACAGAAAATAATCATGGCGTTACTCGGTTGGGTCATGATGTCCATGCCGATATTGGCGCAAAACAGCATCGACAGACTTGTAGACAAGTTCTCGTCGGTGGGCAGTTCTACATTTACTTCGGCTGTAGAGCGTGACCCGAAGACCCGAAAGGTGGTCAAGGTGGTCAAGACGCTGGAACTGGAAGGAGACCATGTAAAACAGATTTGGAAGGCATTTGAAGCAGAAGCACGCAACGGCAACATGCAGAACCATGTCAAAAACGGCATGCGAACCATGATTCTGACAGTGAAGAAAAGTGGTCGGAATCGCATCTACATGCTCAAGCAAAAGGCTGATATGTCAGGTTATCCAGAGGCAAAAGTTACCATTATCATTAAGTATAATAACTAACAATTAAACAATATGAAAAGCAAAAGGGTATTATTTGTTGCTGCCGGAATCGCACTGATGGTTCTGTCGGCCTGTGCGTATGACAAGATGAACCATCGGGAGAGTGTAACCATTCTGTCGGATGAGTTCGACACCGTTGATGCTAAAGGAACACAAAACGGTGGCGGGACAACCCGAGTATACCATGTAGACAACTTCGAAAAACTGAAAGCTTCCGGAGCGTTTACCGTCAATTACCAGCAAGCCGACCGCTATGAGGTAAAACTGACGGGAGAGGAGAAAGACCTCGCCGCAATACAGGTCTATGTAGACGAAGGAAAGCTGGTTTTGGAGAAGAAAAGAAATGACGGCAAGAAGATGGGGCTTATCGTTGTTGACATCGTTGCACCCCGACTCAACAGTGTAGACAACAGCGGAAAGATGAAATTCTGTGCCCAAGACTTTAAGGCCGAAGACCTTTTGATCGACAACTCTGGCTCGTTGAGATGGGAAACGGGCGCCATCACTTGCCGTTCGCTCAAGATTGACGATTCAGGCAGTGGCTCGCTGGTTTGTAATGTGCGTGCCAAGGAGTTGGTGAAGTTAGACTTGAGCGGAGCGTTCAACTTCAACGGAAACATAGAATGTGATGGTTTCGTGGACTACGACAACTCAGGTTCTGACAATTTTGCGGGCAAAATCAAGGCCAAAAGCATGGAAATGGACAACAGCGGAGCAGCGAATTGGAATGTGGATATTGAGGGCGACAACCTGAAAATTGACACATCAGGTTCGTGTACGGCCGAACTGAAGTTTAAGAGCGGCTCCATGCACTTGGAAAACAGTGGTGTGGGCAAGATGGAAATTGAATGTTACTGTGCTAAGCTCTATGCGAAGAGCAGTGGCGTATCGACCATTCGCTTCAAAGGTACTGTCGATGATGCCAAGCTTTCGTCAACGGGTGTAACGAAGATAGACAGCGAGCAGCTCAACCTTTATTAGACACAAACCTCATAACGAACATTAACGGCAGGCTCATCCACGGGAAAAACCATGTTTCCCGGTTGGATGTAGCCTGCCGTCTGTTTATATAAGGAAACGTCTTGCTTGCGAAATTTAGCCCCAATTGGTTATTAGAGACCGTTCTGATTTCGTTCGGATGGCCAGCAACTTGTCTGTCGGTTTTGCCGAAGGCGTGGCGGGCTACGCCGAGGAAAACCGACAGAGAAGCTGCCGACAAGCGGACGTAAGCGGTCGGTAAGCAATATCTTCAGCGAGGAATGCAACCTTGGCGGTCTAATGACCGATTTGGGTTTAAGTTATTTTACAAGGATATGCTTTTCGGATATAGAATATTTTCCGTATATTTGCAACAAAAATGCGGCCGAAGAAATCTCCGGAGCTGATGTGACGGAAAAGAAACGGCAGGATGAATACCTTGAAAAATCAACTTAATCAATCAACTTCATGAATAAAAAAATCATTGCTTTAGGCCTTCTGATGTCAGTAAGCGCAATCGCAACGGCACAGAAAAACACTGGCGGAATTTCTCAGGACATGCTCCGTCAGATACAAAAGAAACAGGAAAACAACGTACAGGGAAAGGCCATTGCTAACGCCTTGGCGGCCAATAATATTGATGACCTTGCCAAAAACAAGGATCATGCAGGCGAACTGGATACCTATTTCAGTGTGGAAACTCCCAAGCAGACCATCCACGACCAAAAGAGTTCGGGTCGTTGCTGGATGTTTACGGGCTTCAACGTGTTGCGTTCCAACTTCGCCCAACGCACCGATTCACTGTCGGTAGAATATTCTCACGCTTATCTTTTCTTCTGGGATCAGCTCGAAAAGGCTAATCTTATGTTGCAAGGAGTTATCGACAACGCCAGAAAACCCATCGACGACAAGATTGTTCAGTTCTTTTTCCGTAACCCAATCAATGACGGCGGAACTTTTTGCGGTGTTGCCGACCTTGCCGACAAATACGGATTGGTGCCCATGAGTGTGCAGCCTGAAACTTATTCGTCGGACAATACACGCATCATGGCGCGCCTCGTGTCGTCTAAATTGCGTGAGTTCGGACTCGAATTGAGAGAAATGGCCAACAGCAAAACCAAGCCTGAGGCCGTAAGAGCCCGTAAGGCAGAGATGCTTGCTACCATTTACAACATCCTTTGCTTAACGCTCGGAGAGCCGGTGAAAGAGTTTAACTACGCATTCAAGGACAAAAACGGCAAGGCCATTACTCCCGTGAAACGCTATACACCGAAGAGCTTCTTCGACGAGACGGTTGGAGAACCGCTCAACGGCACGTTCATCATGGTGATGAACGACCCTCGCCGTCCTTACTACAAAACCTATGAGGTGGAGTATAACCGCCATACGTATGACGGACATAACTGGAAGTATCTCAACTTGCCGATGGATGAAATCTCGAAGATGGCCATTGCTTCACTCAAGGCCGGCCACAAGCTCTACTCCTCTTATGATGTAGGCGTGCAACTCGACCGCAAACGCGGTTACAACGACCTCGACAACTTCGATTACGGGGCGATTTTCAATACCAACTTCCCGATGGACAAGGCACAGCGCATCACAACTTTCGACAGTGGTTCGACACATGCCATGACGCTGACGGCCGTTGACCTCGACGAAAACGGCAATCCCAAGAAATGGAAAGTGGAAAACTCATGGGGCGGAAGCTGGGGGCAGAATGGCTGCCTGATTATGACAGACCGCTGGTTTAAGGAATATATGTTCCGTTTGGTGGTAAACAAGAAGTTCGTTCCGGAGAACATCCTTGAGATGGAAAAGCAAAAACCAATCATGGTAATGCCTGACGATCCCCTCTTTGTGGGCGACGAATAAAATATCATTCACTCGATATTGTCATGAGAGGAGAGGCCAATGCAAAGGTCTCTCCTCTCTTTTTACGGTTATCTTCCTGTCTATTATGACGTGCGCTTGACGCATTCAACAACACAAGCTGTGTGTCAACCCAAATCGGTTATGATGCCGCTAAGGCCATATTCTCTGCAAACGATGTGGCTTTCTGGCTGCTTTCGACCGTTTGCCGACTGCTTTTTTCCGTTTCTTCTCGGCGTAGCTTGCTACGTTTTTGGAAAAACGACAGACAAACGGCTCAACATCCGAACATAATTTACCCCCTCTCTAATGACCGATTGAGGCTCAATACTCTTTGTGCATTGATGCGCGGCTTTTGATGAAAGCCCTGATAAGCAATCCTGTGGCGGCATATAATCATGACTTTGCTACGGTGTTGGATGGATACCAGTCGTTGGTACACGCCGTACCAATGCTTGGTACTGTGACTACCAACGACTGGTACGACCCGTACCAATGTTTGGTACGATGACGAGACCTCACCGTGTCGTTTCCCGTGGATGTCTTGTGAAGGTGAAATCTGTCATATCTTCAGCGAGGAATGCAACCTTGGCGATCTAATGACCAATTTGGGTTAAACAACAAAGACAGGGCTACAACATCCTCTCTTGCCAATTCTACCCAAATCGTTCATGAGAGACCGGTTTGAGGTTAACGGCTAAATTGTTAACCTGCATGTTCTTTGCATGTCGTGAGAAAGGATGTCCGAGCTATCAGCCAAAACCATCCTCCATTCCCATGTTTTATGATTTGTATGGATAAAGAAATCGTTAATATTCCAATTTTGTGCGGTCTTTACAGAGTTTTTTTTTACTTTTGCACCGCAAAATAGAAATATCAACTAACAAATGGACGATTATCACGCGGACAATTCAGACTCGTAAGCGTGGGGATTGCATCATAAAAGGCCAATCCCCAGCGACCTCTAACGATGGAGATTGGCAATCATGAAAACATACTGGAACACAAACAATGGGCTAACGGCTATAGAAGAATGGCAGTCTAACTGCTGGATTCAAGTGACATGTCCCACCGAAGACGAGCTTCAAGAACTGGAAGAACGTTTTGAAATACCCGATTATTTCTTCAGCGACATCAGCGACACCGATGAGCGTGCGCGCTATGAATACGATGACGGATGGATGCTTATCATCCTGCGCATCCCCTATGTGAAGGAAATCAGGTCGAGAACTCCCTACACGACAGTACCTTTGGGCATCATACACAAACGCGATGTCACCATCACCGTTTGTTACTATGAGACCAATATGATGATAGACTTCGTGTCGTTTCAGCAAAAGCGCGGCGAAGGATTTGTCGATTACGTCGATATGATTTTCCGCTTGTTCCTCTCTTCGGCAGTGTGGTACCTCAAAAGGTTGAAGCAAATCAGTACGCTCATTGACAAGGCGAAGCGCAATCTTGACCGGGAGGTCAACAACGAATCGCTTATCGGCCTCTCAAGGCTTCAGGACTCGCTGACCTATTTTGTAACGAGTATCCGTGGAAACGAGAACCTTCTCTCCAAGCTGAAGTTCAAACTGCAAATCGACGAACTCGATGCCGACCTCATAGAAGACGTAAACATCGAGATGAGTCAGGCTCGCGAAACCAGCAATATTTACTCAGACATCCTTGAGTCGACAATGGATACTTACTCGAGCATCATCAACAACAACATGAATACCATCATGCGTACGCTCACTTCGGTAAGTATCATCCTCATGTTTCCCACACTTATCGCCTCGCTTTTCGGAATGAACCTCGTTAACGGCATGGAAACCAATCCCATGGGGTTTGTGATTGCCATGGCAATATCGGTGTTGGTTTCGGGGCTTTCGTGGTGGATTTTAAGACATAAAAGGCTCATATAATGGCAAAAACAGCAAAAAGTATGCTCTTTTTGGTTGGCCTTTCATTTATTTTAAGTAAGTTTGCACCATCTAATGCATAGCTGATAATATTGATACATAAACTAAAAAGGTGAAATGATGGACTCTCAAGACAACACATTCGGTAGTGAGACAGTGTCTCAAAAGCCAGATGTAGAACAATCTGCCGGCACTCAACAGCCCGAAAACCAACCTCAGCAAATGGCAGCCGAAGAGCTAAGCCAGTCTCAAGAGGCAGTATCTGAACCCCTTCCGATGCTCCAAGAGGACGAAGAAGTGGCCGGAGGAGGTGAAGACGAGACGGTAAACAACGGCGAACCACGCAAGAAATACAAGACCAAGCTTGAAGTGCTCGGGCGGGTGAAGGAAATGGCGCACAGCGACGAAATCCCTTCCAAGGAAGAAGCTGACTATCTCAAGACCACGTTCTACAAACTTCACAACGCCGAAAGAGAAGCGCAGATGAAAGAATATCTCGATGGCGGGGGCAATCCCGACAACTATCGGGTCATGCCCGACGATGTCGAAGAGATGTTCAAGGCAGAAATGGGAATCATCAAGGAGAAGCGTGCGAAGCAATTTCAGGAGCAAGAAGCTCTTAAGGAAAGAAACCTTCAGCGCAAACTCGAAATCATTGAGAGCATCAAGGCAATGGTGACATCACCCGAAGAGGTAAACAAGTCTTATCAGGAGTTTAAGAATTTGCAACAGGAGTGGAAGGAAATCAAAACCGTTCCGGCAGAAAAGGCCAACGAACTGTGGCGCAATTACCAACTCTATGTTGAACAGTTCTACGACCTTTTCAAACTAAATATTGAGGCAAGGGAGTACGATTTCAAGAAGAATTACGAAAAGAAAATCAAGCTTTGCGAAACTGCTGAACGACTGGCAGAGGAAAATGATGTTATCAGTGCTTTTCACCAACTCAACGAATTACATCAGGAATATCGTGAGACAGGCCCCGTTGCGAAAGAATTGCGTGAAGAAATATGGGCTCGTTTCAAAGCGGCCTCAACCGCAATACACAAGCGTCATCAGCAGCATTTTGAAGAGTTGAGAGCCAAGGAGAATGAAAACCTTGAACGTAAGACTGCACTATGCGAAAAAGTGGAAGCTATCGCACAGCAGGAAAACAATTCGGCAACCGACTGGGAAAACCGCAGCAAGGAAATCATCGACATACAGGCAGAGTGGAAAACCATAGGCTATGCACCGCAGAAGATGAACGTCAAAATCTTTGAACGCTTCAGAGCGGCCTGCGATGACTTCTTCAACAGGAAGAATGCGTACTATAAAGAGAAAAAGAAAAAGTATGCGGAGAATGCCGAGAAGAAACGTGCCCTCGTAGAAAAAGCCAAGGCTCTGCAAGACTCTACTGACTGGAAAGCTACATCCGACAAGCTCATAAACCTGCAAAAAGAGTGGAAGACCATCGGCATGGTGCCCGGAAAGACCGGAGATATGTTGTGGGAGGAATTCCTCGGAGCATGCAACAAATTCTTTGAAGCACGCAATCAGGCTACCGCAGGTACCCGAAACGAAGAAAGGGAAAACCTTTCGGCCAAGCGTGCCATCATCGACAAACTTGAAACCCTTGCCGTAGAAGGAGGCGAGAACGTACACGAGCAGGTGAAACAACTGGCAGACGAATACAACAATATCGGTCACGTGCCCTACAAAGAGAAAGACAAACTCTATAAAGCGTATAGGAGTGTGCTTGACAAACTTTATGAAGGACTGCACATTTCCATACAAAGAAGAAAGCTCGACAACTTCAAGTCAAATCTCAAAGACATGGTGAAGCGAGGCGAAGAGGTGCTCGACAATGAACGTTCGCGTCTCATGCGCCGCTATGAAGCTCTGCGACAGGAAATTCAGACGTATGAAAACAACCTCGGTTTCCTTAATGCCTCTTCCAAGAAAGGCAATAGTCTGGTGGACGAGCTGAACCGAAAGGTGGAGAAACTCAAGGATGATCTCAAGCTCGTCAGAGATAAAATCAAGGCTATCGACTCTGAAAATGCCGCAGAGGAAAATAAGGAATAATCGGCTACACTTATTATCATAAATCCCGCTCCGTTAACTGGGGCGGGATTTTTCATGCTCTTTTCTTTATACGGTTATCTTCATTCCCTTTCTTCCTTGCCTTCAACTCCAACTGGCCATTAGGCTGCAAAAGTTTCCTTTTCTGACCAATGCCGATGCTTCCCGACTACTCTTAAACCCAAATCGGTCATTAGAGACCGTTCTGATTTTGTTCGTATGTCAAGCAGATTGTCTGTCGGCTTTGCCGAAGGCGTGGCGGGCTACGCCGAGGAAAACCGACAGAGAAGCTGCCGACAAACGGACGAAAGCGGTCGGTAAGCAATATCTTCAGCGAGGAATGCAACCTTGGCGGTCTAATGACCGATTTGGGTTTAATGTCCGATTGGGTTAAACGTAAATATTTCTTGACGTTTGCCGTATAGGTGCAAAATGCCGTCAGGTGTTTTTCTGCTTAATCTTCTCGCTGAGGTCTTTCGTTGAAACGGAAGATGTCGGGTGTCAATTCATGAACGACAAGCGAATGAAGTTTTTTCCCCATGCAATAGTCTAATTGGTATGTCCCGTCAGGAAGCGGCGTAATCATCCAACCGATGGTGTCGCCGTGTTCGTTGAAGGAAGCGGAAGTCAGATGTCTTTCGCCATGAGGGGATGTTTCGTCTTGTTCGTAAAACAGACGTGACCATAGCGCATACGACTTCATGCCTCTTTCTTCTTCTGACTGTTTGTCGCTTTCGAGTTCTTTTTCCATCTTCAAAAGGAGTTGGTGCAGGCGTGCAAAAAGGAACTTCGTGTCTTGCGGATAGCGAGCAGGCAGAATATCAAGCAGCCCCTCTAATAATGCACTTGAGCCATTTATCTTGTCGTAAACTGTTTCAATGCCATTCTTGATTTCTATGAACGAACGTTCCTGTAGCTGCCGGTTGCTGTCCAGACTGTAAACCAACGTTGAGTTCGGACTGCCTTTAGGCACTTGTTTTTCTTCGTTCATGACAGTTCCCAACAATGTGCCCGACTGGAAGACATCGGCCAGCAGCCCTTGGTTCTTTTTATAAATGTTCGTTTGAAGGGAGAAATCAGGCTCTCTGAGGTCAAACTGCAGGGTGTCACCCTTCAACTCAAATTCCATCCTTCCAAAATAATGCATGGCGAATAGGTCTACGACGATTTTTGAGAGTGTGAAATCTTTGTAGTGCGACATTCTTATCATGGTTCCTCCGTTGAGGTCAGACTCATAGTAATCGATGCCGTTTTTTATTCTTCCCGATTCGTAGACGGTTCGCAGGTCGTAAACAAGCTGGCTCCTTTCGTTCATAACGGTGAAGTGGTCAACGAAGAACCGCTCTTGAAGCACTCCCGCTTCGTAGCGTGAAATCACAGGGAAATTCTGCAACAGAGTATCTGTCTTGAAATAACCTTCGTATGGAATGCCATCCCGATACATTCCCACATAGGTGGTTTCACCCACGGATGGAATGATGAAACCGTTGTCTTCGACCTTTGTTAATGCCCCTTGGGAATCGTAGTGTTCAAGCCTGTGGTAGTGTCCGGTATCATCCCACTTGTAATCAAATCGCTTGACGGTCTGCGCATGAGCCTGTGGGTAACAGCACAACCATGTTGCCAAGACTGCGATGGTTTGTTTTATGTCCATTGTCATATTCTTGTTTATTTGTCGGCAACTCTCCTCTTTGGGGTTAAATTGCGGCGCAATTTACGAAAAAGGTTTTGTGTAGCCAAGAGAATTGGCTGATATGTACGGATGGGTTAGGATGATGTGATGACTTGTCTGCAGTTGTTTTCAGGCTCTTGTGCCGGTTGTCCCTTACA
>JAXFLJ010000018.1:0-10195 GCA_034183335.1 Prevotella sp. | reverse complement strand
CAAAACCGGCGCTGCTGCTTGTGTAATTGGAAAGAATTTCCGAAATTTGTGACTGTGTAAGTTCCATTTGTTTTTTGTTTTTATTATTCTTATTACAAAGATAAGAAAAAATGGACTTACACACTTTTTTAGGACACTACCGAGGCTTATCCCGAATTCGGGTTATACTATTTCTTACTTACAGTAAAGAGTTCTTGCACTATTCAAACAATTTTACCTGCAAGATAAGATGTTAATCACCTTAAACTTGCAGGTAAATTATTGTCGTTAGCGTTTGCTGTATTAAAACAAGTTTTACAACTTAATATCGCTGTGCACTATTACTGTCATTAATATGACCTTGCCATTATTACACGACATTTGGATGGTTTACCACTGACCATATCTATTCCCTCTGTCTGTTCATACCCAAATGGAACACAACGTATAGTTGCCTGAGTTTCTTCTTTTATTTTAGCTTCCGTTTCTTTGGTTCCATCCCAATGACAAAGGAAAAATCCTCCATCTTTTATACGCTCCTTAAACTCCTCATAGTCATTACATTCATATATTCTCTCATCACGATAACGACGAGCTTTTTCAAGGATGTTCTTTTGTATGTCTTCCAAAAGTTGTCGTATATATTCTACAATGCCTTCCAATGATACTGTTTCTTTCTCAAGCGTATCACGTCGCATAATTTCAACGGTTTGGTTTTCAAGGTCACGCCCACCCATAACTAAACGCACTGGCACACCTTTTAATTCATAGTCGGCAAACTTAAATCCAGGGCGTTTGTTGTCTGCATCATCAAATTTCACACTGATACCTGCATTTTTCAACCCATCAATAACTGGCGACAAACGTTCTGATATAGCAGCAAATTGCTCTGCACCTTTTGCTATCGGAATTATCACTACCTGAATAGGTGCAAGACGCGGAGGCAAAACAAGTCCGTTATCATCTGAGTGTGTCATAATAAGGGCACCTACCAGACGCGTACTAACCCCCCAAGATGTAGCCCATACATGCTCTGGCTTATTTTCTTTATTCAAAAATGTAACGTCAAAAGCCTTGGCAAAGTTTTGTCCGAGGAAATGCGAAGTACCACTTTGCAGTGCCTTTCCGTCTTGCATCATAGCTTCAATGGTGTAAGTATCAAGTGCACCGGCAAAACGTTCTGTCTCACTCTTCACACCTTGCACCACAGGCATAGCCATCCATTGTTCAGCAAAGTCAGCATAGACACGCAACATCAACTTAGCTTCTTCTTCCGCCTCCTCACGTGTTGCATGTGCAGTATGACCTTCTTGCCAAAGAAATTCGGAAGTACGCAAGAACGGGCGAGTACGCATCTCCCATCTCATAACATTACACCATTGATTACACATGAGTGGCAAATCACGATACGACTGTATCCAGTTCTTATATGTGTTCCAAATTATTGTTTCAGAAGTCGGCCGGACAATCAACTCCTCTTCTAACTTAGCAGATGGGTCAACTTCTACCCCACTCTTGTCTTCCTTGGCACGCAACCTGTAATGCGTAACCACCGCACATTCCTTGGCAAATCCCTCCACATGTTCGGCTTCTCTCGACAAAAAAGATTTGGGAATAAGTAGTGGAAAATATGCATTTTGTGCACCTGTTTCCTTAAACATTTTGTCCAATTGATTCTGCATCTTTTCCCAAATAGCATAACCATACGGTTTAATCACCATACAGCCACGCACAGCAGATTGTTCAGCCAAGTCTGCCTTTACAACCAAATCGTTGTACCATTGGCTGTAGTTTTCAGCCCTTTTTGTTAAATCCTTCAGCTCTTTTGCCATTATTTATGATATCTATATTGTACCGCATAGGGATTCTCATATCTCTTTTTAGGGAAACCCCATGTCATGTAGTACAAACGGTTTTGTAATTTTGCCGCAAAGTTACAGTAAAATGGAGACAATACAAAATTATTCTCTGCTTTTCCTCGCAAGATGATTTTAATCATACGAATGCAAAAAGTTGAATACGGAAAATATATGTGTCGAAAGTATCTATTTTGAAAAAAAGAATTACCTTTGCAAGCAAATAAGTAATAAACTGGCAAGTCAGAATTGAAAGGCTGAAAATTGAACAGTAATAATAAACAACCAAATAATTAATAGTTATACATTATGAAAAGAATTAAGATTGTTACAATCGGGATGTGTGCAGCAGTATTGTTCAGCTGCCAGACAAAACAAGGAACAGGTGCGCTCATAGGAACAGGTGGAGGTGCTCTCATTGGTGGTATCATTGGCAACGTAATTGGTAAGAATACCAAGTCAACAGCCATTGGGGCAGCCATTGGTGGAGCAGTAGGAGCCGGAGCCGGAGCTATTATCGGCAAAAAGATGGATAAAGTGGCAGAACAAGCCGCACAAGTAGAAAATGCAAAAGTAGAAGAAGTAACTGACGTTAACGGATTAAAGGCAGTTAAAGTAACTTTTGAATCAGGTATTCTCTTTGCAACCAACAAGTCAGACTTGAATTCTTCTTCTCGTGCTTCTTTAACAAAATTCGCAAAAGTACTTAAGAGTGAGCCACAAATTCACATTGATGTCCAAGGCTATACAGACAGTACTGGTGGGGATAAAATCAACGTGCCTCTTTCGCAAAGACGTGCTGAAGCAGTATATAACTATCTGATGGGACAAGGCATACCCAATAGCCAGTTCCAAAACGTGTCAGGCTATGGTTCTGCCAACCCTGTGGCATCAAACGAAACAGCAGTAGGCAGACAGCAGAATCGTCGTGTAGAAATCTACATGTATGCCAGTCAGGCTATGATTGACGCAGCTAATGCCGGCACCATTCAATAATTGACGATGAGGAAAACTTATCCTCAAATTATAATCTGTTTTAGCGTTCTGTGTGACAGGCTTCTTTACCTCGCATAGAACGCTAAAATCTTCTATGGTGACTAATCTTCTTGTCAGAGAACAATTTGCCAAAGTTTTTGTGTAATTATGCTTTATATTTGATATGGTTCTTAAAATAGCTTGGAAGGTTACTAAATGGTTGATAATTCTATTTTTTTCATCAACTATTTTATGTGTTATTGCCTTCCGTTTTATTCCTGTTTATGTAACTCCATTAATGTTGATTCGCTCCATTGAAAACATTGGTGAAAGCAAAAGCATTTTCTGGCATCATGAATGGAAGTCAATTGACAAGATTTCTCCTCATCTTCCGGTTGCTGTAATGGCCAGCGAAGACCAACGCTTTTTGCTCCACCATGGTTTTGATTTTGACGCCATTGAGAAAGCAATGAAACATAACAAAACGCACGAAAACAAAAGAGGTGCGAGTACAATTTCACAACAAACTGCAAAGAATGTTTTCTTATGGCCTGGCAGGTCGTGGATAAGAAAAGGGCTGGAAACGTATTTCACTTTTCTAATCGAATTGTTTTGGAGCAAACAACGCATAATGGAAGTATATCTCAACTCCATTGAGATGGGGGAAAGCATCTACGGTGCAGAAGCCGTAGCCAAAAAACATTTCATGAAATCGGCTGCAGTGCTCTCAAGAAGTGACTGTGCCCTTATTGCAGCAACTCTGCCCAATCCCTTGGTATATGATTCAGGCAACCCGACAGCATACCTGCGCAAACGACAGCGTCAAATCGAGCATCAAATGAAATTCATCCCTTCCTTTCCTAAAGCAGGAAAAGATTATGACCCCAAAACGACCAAAGGAGGTATATACCGTCAGCAAAGATAACTTAAGATGAAAGAAAATCTACTCGCACAACTAAATCAAAGTCAACGAGAGGCAGTTGAATATATTGACGGTGCTTCTCTGGTAATAGCCGGAGCAGGTTCGGGCAAGACACGGGTTTTGACATATAAGATTGCGTATCTGCTTGAAAACGGGCTAAACCCATGGAATATTTTAGCACTTACCTTTACCAACAAGGCTGCCAATGAGATGAAACAACGAATTGGCGAACTTGTGGGAATAGAGCGTGCCCGCTATCTTCAGATGGGAACTTTTCACAGTGTATTCTCACGTATTTTGCGAGTAGAAGGTTCTGTGTTGGGTTATCAGTCAAATTATACCATTTATGACGAAAGTGATTCTCGGTCGTTGCTCAAGTCTATCATTAAAGGTCTTGGTTTAGATGAAAAAAAATACAAGCCAGCCCTTATCCATCAACGCATTTCAATGGCCAAGAACCGCCAGATGCTTCCTGAACATTACATGCAGAACCGCGATTTTTATTCCTATGACCGTGAAGCAGGCATTCCGGAAACCGGAATGATATACAATGCTTACCAAGCTCGCCTGAAAAGTGCGAATGCCATGGACTTCGACGATTTGCTGTTACAAACCTATCTCCTCTTCTGTCAATATCCGGACATAAGACGCAAATACGAAGAAATCTTTGAGTTTGTGCTCGTTGATGAGTATCAGGATACCAACCATGTACAGCAAGAAATTATGTTGCAACTCACCGGAGAGCGACAGCGGGTATGTGTAGTCGGAGATGATGCGCAAAGTATTTACGCTTTCCGTGGTGCAAACATCGACAACATCCTTAATTTTCAGAATCATTTTCGGAAGGCAAAACTGTTTAAGCTGGAGAAAAACTATCGTTCAACCCAACGCATTGTGCAAGCAGCCAACAGCCTGATAAAACACAACGTGAAGCAGATTCCAAAAGATGTGTACAGCGAAAACGACGAAGGTGAGAAGTTAATGCTGAAACAGGCATACAGCGACAGAGAAGAAGCCATCATCGTGAGCAAGGACATCGAACGTATGACATGGAAAAATCATTTGAATTACAGTGATTTTGCCATACTATACCGCACCAACTCACAAAGCCGCAGCTTCGAAGAACAACTAAGGCGTTCCAACATACCCTATCGTATATATGGCGGACTAAGTTTCTACCAACGCAAGGAGATTAAAGATGCGATAGCATACTTCAGGCTCATTGTCAATCCCGATGATGAAGAGGCTTTTCGTCGCATAATCAATTACCCAACAAGAGGAATAGGTGAAACTACAGTCAAGAAAATACTGGCTTGTGCCATCAAAAACAACATAAGTTTATGGACGCTCATTCAGTCTCCCACCAAATATGGCCTGGATATTAACAAGCGAACGGCAGAAAAACTCCATGCTTTCTCTGAACTAATCAATTCTTTTATTGAGAAAGCAGGAAATGTCGATGTTTACGAACTGGGAAGCGATGTGTTGAGAGCAAGCGGAATGTCTGCCGACATTTACATAGACAGAAGCCCCGAGAATCTTTCACGGCAAGAAAATCTGGAAGAATTGCTTTCAAGCATGCAAGAATTTGCTGCCGTCCGCAGGGAAGAAGGAAGGGAAAACGAAGTGTACCTCGCTGATTTCCTGCAAGAAGTATCGCTCATGTCTGAAATTGAAGACGACCAAAAAGCCAACACAGAAAAAGTTACGCTCATGACAGTTCACAGTGCAAAAGGGCTTGAATTTCCTGTCGTTTTTGTCGTTGGACTTGAAGAGAACATTTTCCCCTCCCCCATGTCTACGGACTCGGCTCGCAAACTCGAAGAAGAACGCAGGCTACTCTATGTTGCAATTACAAGAGCCAAGCGTTATTGCATACTTACCTGTGCAAAAAACCGAAACAGATATGGAAAGATGGAATTTAATGCTCCAAGTCGCTTTCTACGAGACATTGACCCTGCTTATCTTGCAGTAGACAAAGGAAAGGATATATTTCCACAACGTAAAGATACCGTTTCCTTTGCACGACAAATGGAGGATAAGACGCCTTACTCATATTCAGCTTACAAGGAGAGAAAAACGGTATTCAGCCAACCGGAACATCCATCCTCAATACATTCTGGCAGACTACAACACATAGACAAAGCCATTTCACAATCTTCTTCCAATGCTCCACAAACATCTTCTTTGAAAGAAGGAACAATGATAGAACATGAAAGATTTGGAATAGGAAAAATTATTGCCATAGAAGGCAATGGGGAGAACACCAAAGCCACTGTTGAATTTCGTAACGCTGGCATAAAACAATTACTTCTTAAATTTGCTCGTTTCAAAATAATGAATTAACCCAATTCGGTCATTAGAGACCGTAGTGATTATGTTCGTATGTCGAGCAGATTGTCTGCCGCTTTTGCCAAAGGCGTAGCGGGCTACGCCGAGGAAGAACGGCAGAGAAGATGCCGGCAATCGAACGAAATCAGTCGGTAAGCATCATCTTCAGTGAGGAATGTAGTGTTGGCGGTCTAATGACCGATTGGGGTTAAACCCGAGCCGGACAATTGATGCCGAAGTGATTTTGTCCGGATGTCGGGCGGGCTGTCAGTTGGTTTTGGGTTAACCCAACATGATGCCCTTGCATGCAAGTTCCCAAGGTCAGGGGATTTGGTGAGAGACTCTTCTCTTGTCGGATGTTTTGGATGCTGTCGGATGTTTTGGATGTTTTGGATGTTTTCGGACAGACACAGGGTCTGTCCCTACATATTCACGAACTGCTTACCATTATATATATAGCATTGTGTTGCGGTGGTGTCGTAGGGACAGACCCCATGTCTGTCCGTGACCGAAGGCATAGCAGATTACGCCGAGGAAAGACGGAGAAAAAGATGCTGACAAGCGAATGAAAGCAGTCTGGAAGCAATGTCATCAACGAGGAATTATAGCATTGGTGTTCTAATGACCAACTGGGGGATAAACGTGAGTTCAACGAATTCAAAAAAGCAAACCGTATATCATGACTTCTGTTCATATTTGCACGGCTTCTTCTGAAAACAGCAATGCAGCCCAATGGCGGCGTATAATCATGAGAATGATACTGTATGAAAGGGATACCAGATATTGGTACAGCGTGTACCAACGGCTGGTACGCTTCGTACCTGTACTTGGTAGTGTGAGTACCAACCATTGGTACGATGAAGAAACCTTTCCGTACGATTTCACCAAAATATCTCGTGGGGATGCAACCTGTGGTTCAGTAATCCCCAATCGGTCATCAGAGACCATGCAGTTTTCGCTAATCAATAAATCTACATACACTTATAAGTCGTCGATTTCTGTTTTCTAATAAAGTAATATTATCTACGGAGAAAAACGAAATATCAGATAATCATAAGAAGTACACTTGCCCTTGTCGGCTCAACACACTACTCTCATCCTTTCCCATACACACCGTTTCCGTGACCTCAAGCCCTTCTGCCTCGGATATGCTTGCCAACACATACGGAAAGAATTTCCCCGCACAGTTTCCTGCAACCGCTTCGTGAAGCGTTAGGCACAGGTGGAGCTGCTGCAGCTTCTGCTTCTTCAGACCTGTGCCTTGGGCTGGTTACAGGAATAACCTTCATTTACTCCACGCCGTTGGCGTCCTGTCACATAAAGCGTGAAAGGCGACACAGAACCATGAGGAGATGGGCTGCAAAAGGCAAGTGTACCATGGGTAATCCTATAGTTTCAAGCAGCATCTGATTACAAGAATCAAGAAGAACATAAAGGACTCCCTGATGAACCTCCATGACAAAATACTGCTCCACAAGAGGACGCAGACAGAGACCGTGAACGACAAACTCAGGGATGTATGTCAGGTTGAGCATGCAAGACTCAGATTTGTCGATATCTTTGTAACCAGCCTGCCGGAAAGATTGATTGCATACAATCTGCTACCAAAGAAGACTTAGTGCATAAAATTAATATCGAACTCACGTTTAATTAATGTTGAGGCCATAAATGAAAGCATATGGTCTTATCAATCCGACGCACAAAAAAGATGAGCCTGACAATCATGTGTCAGACTCATCAACCGTTTATTTACGAATACATGAAGCACAAAGGCTCAATGCTATTCACAGACTCATTTTTTATGGACGACCTCCGCCACTGCCAAGAGTAGAGTATGGCGAACTCAGAGATGAAATCGTTCCCAGTGTGCTTCCCGTAGAACTGATGGTAACAGGACTATAAAGTCCATGCCAGTCGTCACCGCTTACCGATGCACCACCATACAAAGTATAGCTGCTACCCTTCACCAAATCGGGCGAAGTAATAAGGAATGTTGCACTTCCACTATACGATTTGCCCATTGTAAAGCCCAGTATAGCCGTGCCGTCACTCTTCTTGATTGCCAAGGTTGTACCGTTGCTCACGCTTCCTGTATAGATGATAGACGGCTGTGTCGAGGAACTTAAGGGCTTGGATGTGCCACCGCCTATGCCGATAAGCGTACCGCCATTAACATAAACTCCATATCCTCCCTCCTCATTAGAATCTATGCCACACTCTGGGCTGCGAGCACCATACGCCACTACCGTACCACCGTTGACATAAAGGTTTCCATTGGCGTCAAGACCATCGTTGTTGGTAGAGTTAACATAGATGTATCCGCCGTTAATATACATGTGACTTGAAGAATTGAGGCCGTCGTCATACGAATTAACTTCAATCGTACCGCCATCAATTGTCATAACGCTCTTGCTTTCTATGCCCTCCGAACCTTCTCCGCCTGTCGTCGTCACCGAGATTGTACCACCTGTAATTTGCAAGTTTCCGTCGGCCTTAATACCTTTTGCACTGGAATCGAGACTGCCGTAAACATAAGCCGTTCCCGTAGTTTTAATGGTAATTGTACCACCGGAGATTGTCAGTGTCTCGTCACAATTAATACCTTTACCGCCCGTTCCCGTACTCGTAAGGTTCAGCGTTCCGCCACTGATAACGACATGCGAGTCGCTGCCGATACATGCCGCCGCTTTGGTGTCGGCGTCATCTGTATCGTAAGTGCCGTTGCCCGAAGTAGAAATGGTATATGTTCCGTCACTGATAGTAATGGTAGAATCGGCCTTGATACCTTTGGCTGCCGTTGCCGTGATGGCAAGGTTCATGCTGCCGCCTTCGAGCATAATCTGTCCGTTATACTCATCGGTGGTGTCATCGGTCGCAGCAACAGCAATACCGTCATCACCGATATTAGACATCACGACAGAGCCACCTTTCTGCAAATAATACTGGTTGAGGTTGAAACCATCGCCAACTGAGCTTGCAACAGTAATAGTACCAGTAGACTTCTTCAGTTCTACATACTCATCACCCCAAAAGCCATGCTTCTTGTTGCCCGTGATAGTAAGCGAGCCTGCACCCTTGAACTCCGTGTGACCGTTGACCATAAAGCAGGCCTTTTGACTGCCGGAAGCTCCGTCCACGAGTGTATTTGTTGTTCCATCAGCCAATTCCACTGCTATGCGCTTGCCACATTCAATATTAATTGCCGGTCCGTCCGTATTGGTAATACTCACACCATTAAGTACAAACGTTGCCTTGTATTCTCCATCCATATATAGCATTCCATCGGTAGTAGAACCAGACAATGTGTATGTAATCTCACTTGCCAAATTACTGTCGGCAATGATGCTCACATCCGCCCCGCTCACTGTCACCATAAGATACTTCATGATATTACCAGCCACTGTCACGCTTGCCGAAGTTCCGCTATACACCACATTCACGGTATTATCCGTTACACTGGACTCGTCCACAACAAGACTTGAAATGTCACTGATAGTGAATGTCTTGCCAAGCACCTCAAGGGTTTCGCCGTTAGAGTAAGTCATATCGCCAGCCTGAGCTGCCGCAACAGCATAAGTGACATTGCCCACCTTGATGTTCAATGTTTGTGCCGATACGCTGAGGCAAAGACACAATGCCATAGCTATGATTGCAGTAAATCGCTTTTTCATTTCACGAGGATTTTTGATGTTTCACCATTTGCTTCTATCACGTATACACCCTGACGAAGGGCTTCCTTAAGGGCTGCCACATCCGTATAAGTGCCAAGTCGCTCTCCTGATACCGAATAGACTGTCACCGGCTGTGTTTCAGAAACAGAATTAATGGCAATGCCAACTGTTGATGTCTCTGAGAAATACATCTTACTGAGCGATGTCAGCGCAATGGTCGTCGTACCCGAACTGTTCGTGGCAATCATGTTACCATTACTATATGCAATGGAAAGACCGCTAACAGAAACAGAGGTTTCGGCACCACTTGTCTCACTAAATGAGACCTTTGCACGCTGCATAGCTTAAAATAAATGGTTAATCATTTGTGTATTAGAGAATTAATTCGTATATTTGAGTGTTCAATACAGCATAATACTCTTCCTATATGGCTCACCAAGCAAAGAATAGTGATAATCATA
>JAXFLJ010000017.1:0-55908 GCA_034183335.1 Prevotella sp. | reverse complement strand
AAGAGAAAGAAACACAAGCTATTTTGTAAACGGGCAGGCATAGAGCCAACGATAGGACACCTTAAAGGACACTACAGATTATCCCGCAACTTTTATAAAGGTATGAAAGGAGACGCTGTCAATGTCTTATTGGCTGCGGCGGCATATAACTTCAAAAGAGCTATGAGAGTTCTTTTGTGCCTAATAAAATATATCAGCATGAAGGTCGATTTTACTAACTTCACGCTGAAATATAGTTTTTAAGGGACGACTAATTAATAGAATCCACCTTTAGACTATCAAGGGTGCTTAACACTGTTCATCAAGGGTGTTTAACACTGTCTTTCCTTTTTATTCCCTGCTCTAATGACCGATTGAGGTACAATGATGCCGTCCTGCTGTTAAAATAAGAAAATAAAGGGAGTTATTCAGTGATTATTCTATAACTTTGCAGCTCAATCGTATGAGAGCTTGGTTTGTCATATTGTTTTGCTCTGTTGCCTTCATCTTTGTGATGGCCAATGCGGTTATGAGTTCAAGTCATACGCCTCGGAAAACACGCACTGTATCTTCATCTTCTTTTCTCCGAGACACGGTTGTGCCTTCTGCGGTCAGACAGGCAGATACAACGGCTATAGGCGATACGCTTCCTGAGGATTCTTTGCAACGAGCTATTTACTTACACAACAAGGCAATAGACGACTCCATCCGTCTTGATTCACTCAACCGTTTACGCTCCAATGCTTTGGAGTCTCCCGTGAAATATTCTGCAAAAGATTCGCTCGTGTATGACGCCACAACCAAAACGGCATACTTGTATGGCTCTTCTCAGGTGGATTATCAAGATATGACGCTCAACAGCAATGAAATTGAGATGAATCTTGAGAGCAATATCGTGAACGCAACGGGTACGGCTGACTCTACTGCAGTTGACGGCGTGAGAGGCAAGCCCTTGTTCAAGATGGGCAAGGACAGCTATGAGAGCGATACGATAGCCTTTAACATCAAGTCTAAGAAAGGTTTTATCAATAATGTTTCTACGCAGCAAGAAGAGGGATTCCTTTATAGTGAACGCTCCAAACGTGATGCAAACGGATGCTTCTTCCTCGAACACGGACGCTATACGACGTGCGATGAGGAACATCCAGATTTCTATATAGCTCTTTCACGGGCAAAAGTGAAACCGGGGAAGAATGTGGTTTTCGGTCCGGCTTATCTCGTGGTGGCAGATGTTCCGTTGCCGCTTGCCGTGCCTTTCGGCTTCTTTCCGTTTACCAAAAAGTTTTCGAGCGGTCTTATCATGCCAACCTATGGCGATGAATCGGAGCGTGGTTTCTATCTGAGAGACGGCGGATATTACTTTGCCATCAGTGATAAATGGGACTTGAAGTTGCTCGGCGAAATTTATACCAAGGGTTCTTGGGGGCTGTCGGCTGCCAGCAACTACCGTAAGCGTTATAGGTTCAGTGGCAGTTTTTACGCCAGTTATCAGGATACCCGTACCGGAGACCGAGGCATGCCGGACTATCTGAAGCAGGAGAGCTTCAAAATACAGTGGAGCCACAGGCAAGACCCGAAGGCCAATCCGTTCAACACCTTGTCGGCAAGTGTCAACTTTGCTACGACAAGCTACGAACGCAACAATCTTACGAGCATGTATAATCCGCAGGCCATGACGCAAAGCACCCGTACATCTTCCGTCAGTTGGTCTACCACCTTTTCAAGTATCGGCATGTCGCTCAGCTCTACCGCTAACCTTTCGCAGAACATGCGCGATTCTACCATCGCACTGACATTGCCCGACATGAATGTTTCCGTCAGTCGTTTCTACCCTTTCAAGCGCAGTAAAGCTGTGGGAAAGGAGCGTTGGTATGAAAAGATTTCGGTTTCATACGCCGGACAGTTCAGCAATTCTATTGCTACAAAGGAGAACCAGTTGCTCCATTCCAATCTCTATAAGGACTGGAAACACGGCTTCAGGCATCATATTCCTGTAAACGGCAACTTCACCCTGTTCAACTTTCTCAACATCAATCCCTCCTTCGATTTTGTAGACCGGATGTATAGCCGCAAAATCATGAGGTCGTGGGATCAGGCTAATCAGGTTGAGAAACAAGATACGACACACGGTTTTTATAATGTGTACAACTGGAGCGTGGGCCTTTCGGCTTCCACAAAGCTCTATGGTTTCTATATTCCCAGTCGAAAGCTGTTTGGCGACAAGATAGAAGCCGTGCGCCATGTCATTACCCCTACCGTCGGATTTACGTATTCTCCAGACTTCGGCGCACAGCGATACGGCTTTCATGAGAGCTATCAGAAGACCGATGCCAACGGCAATGTGTCACTGGTAGAGTATTCTCCGTTTTCTCAAGAACTGTACAGCGTACCCGGAAGGGGGAAGACAGGCAGCATCTCGATGAGTCTTGAGAACAATATCGAAATGAAATTACGCTCTGACAAAGATTCTACCGGCTTCAAAAAGCTAAGTATCATCGACAATCTCGGCCTGCGCATGTCGTATAACATGGCTGCAAAGGAGCGGCCGTGGAGCGATCTCTCGGTAAATCTGAGACTGAAATGGTGGAAGAACTACACGTTCAACATGAATGCCGTGTTTGCTACCTATGCCTATGAACTTGACGAAAACGGTAATCCTTATATAGGAACACATACCGAATGGGGCTACGGACGCTTCGGTAGATTTCTCGGAACATCGCAGAATTTTTCATTTACGCTGACCCCCGACAAACTCAAACGCTTGTTTGGTGGCGGCAAGGAAGATGACGACAAGGATGCCGACAATTCGCAGGGAAACAGAGATGGTGATGATGGTATCGAGTCTAATATAGACAATACGATGGAAAGAGGAAAACACATGGCCGAAAAGAAGAAAAACGGAAAGGCCGAGACGGACAACGACGGATATATGGCCTTCAACATGCCGTGGTCGCTTACCGTCGGATATGGTGTTACCATACAAGAGAATACTCGTGGAAAGTTTAATACCAATCGCATGCGCTATCCCTATAAATTCAGCCAGACGCTCAATGTCAGCGGTAACGTGCGCATCAGCGATGGCTGGAACATCAACTTCTCATCGGGTTATGACTTCGAGAGTCAGAAAATTTCCATGACCACTGCGTCTCTTTCGCGCGACCTTCATTGCTTCAGTATGTCGTGTTCGGTGGTACTTGCTCCCTATACCAGCTACAATTTCACCTTCCGTTGCAATGCCTCCACACTTACTGACGCCTTGAAATACGACAAACGCAGCGGTTACTCCAATGCCGTTCAATGGTATTGATTCCCCTCGCTTCTTGTTTCTCTTTATTGTATTAATTTGAGTTTCACGAATTATAAATGCATGGAAACTTAGTGATTAGTGAAGACCTTTGTTGTTGAATAGGGTTGAAAAACAAATGGTTAGAGATGGTAATCACTGCATTCGCTGAAAATGAAGTCGCAGAATGATTCTGTATGTCAGACGACTTTTGCAAGTTTCTGATGTCATGATAGCTATATATACGCTGAGGGAAATGTAGCCTTGGCGGCCTGATGACCGATTGGGGGTATCAAGAAGGTGCTTTCAGGCAAATGCACTGGCGTTTGATGTTGTGGGAAACATGGCCTTTCGTATTTACAAAAACCACAGGTTTTACCTCAATAAGACGTTCTGACGAAACCGTACGGTAAGGTTTCGTCATTGTACCAACGTTTGGTACGAGCCGTACCAAACATTGGTAGCCACAGTACCAGTCGTTGGTACGGATGCTACCAATGCCTGGTATCAATTGCACCCCGTAACATTCTCATGGTAATCCCCTGTCGGTCATCATACCGCCAATGCCTATTCCTCACTGATGTTGCTGCTTCCCGCCTGCTTTCGTCCGCTTGTCGGCATCTTCTCTGCCGTTTTCCCTTGTCGTATCCTGCGATGTCTTTGGTCACGGACAGACACAGGGGTCTGTCCCTACGATGAAGACAGCAATAACGACACAACAATAATATTATTAATGATAAGCCATTCGTGAAAAATGACACAACACTGATGTTATATACAGTAAGCCATTCGTGAATAACAATACAATAATGATATTAATATGATAAGGCATTCGTGAAAATGTAGGGACAGACCCTGTGTCTGTCCGTTAAGCCCCCTCGCCAAGCCCCTGAACCCGAGAACTTGCTGATGTGGGCATTATATTGGGTTAATTCAAAACCAACGGACAATCTGCTTGACATCCGAACAAAATCAACACGGTTTCTAATGACCGAACTGGGTTCAATGGCTTCTTATTTTTTATTCCACTTATTGCTTAGGTGATAGCTGGTTTAGCTTCAGGCAAAACTTCGTTTTGTGTTGCATCTGTTAATACAGGCCTCTGCCTATTTGCTTTGATTAGACAATGCTTGATAGTCTATGAAAATATAGTTGAATAGCGAAAAAAGGGGAAGGCTATAAATCCTTCCCCTCTATAGGTTATCTGTTGTTGTAAAGCCGGCTATTCTCCGAAAATTTCTTCCAGCTTTTTGAGCAGGTCGTTGCCACGCAAGTCGGATGCGATGATGATACCTTCGGGGTTGAGCAAAACGTTGGACGGTATGCTCATGATGCCGTAGGCTTCTGTAGCCTGACTTTTCCAGCCTTTCAGGTCGGAAACTTGCGGCCATTCCATTTCGAGCTTTTTTACACCGTCTTGCCACGCTTTGGCATTGGAGTCAAAGGAAACACCGATAATTTCGTAGTTCTTTGTTGCAGCATATTTGCGATACGACTCCACAACGGTGGGCATTTCTTGTCTGCATGGGCCACACCAGCTTGCCCAGAAGTCAACCAATACGTACTTGCCCTTGCCGCACCATTCGCTTAGTTTGCGAGGTTTACCATCCATATCGTTGAGTGTGAGATCTGCAAAAGGTATGCCCGGACGGCGTTTTTCGAGAGCTTTCTGTTGTTGCTTGGCCATGTTCATCATGGGATGGTGATAGTAGGCGGCGGTGGGAAGGAGATAGTCGGTGATTTGCTCGTAGGTCAATGACCATCCGACTATTTTGTAGAAATAGGCAGGTATGATGTTGTCGCGGTTGGTATGCGCAATTTCGATGATATAGTCGTTGAGTGCCTTTTCTTCGTTTTCAAGTTTGGATTGCAGTTCTTTGGCTTGTGCGGTAAGAACTTCGTCATTGCTTTCCTTTGCCTTTTCAGCCAAAGCCAGCAACGCTTGATAGTTCTCGTCCATGGCATTTTCTTTGTTTCTTATCTCCTTTTGGTAAGAAAAGAATTTCATGTTGAGTGGAGAAGCTTTGACAGACATTTGTTCTGTGAAACTGATATTGGCCGGTTTGCCGTCGTTGATAACGGCGATGGTATTTTTTTGATTGACAAGAAAGGTTATGATGGTGTTGCGTTCGCGCTTGGCATCGAAGACGAAGTTGCCATTTGTGACGGTGATACTGTCAACAGACTTTCCGTTTCCATTCTCAAAATAATAGATTTTCTTGGTGTCGGCAGATGCTTTGCCCTTGACGTGAAACCTTATTTGTTGTGCCTGAACGGCAGTTGCTGTTATGAGCAATAGTGCTAAAATAATTCTTTTCATATCGTTTTGTTGTGTGAAATTACAGCTGCAAATGTAGAAAAATATTCTCGAACCGTGGCTGCTTTGTGTAATTTATTGTGTACATTTGCAACCGATTTTATTGAAAAGAGTGCTTGAAACCTCGTTAAAAACAAGATTTATGAAAACTGAAAGGAATACCGTGAGTGTGCTCTTCATGTTCCTGAGCATCCTCTTTTGCGTTTGCCTGATACTTGCAAACGTGCTTGAAACCAAACAAATTGCTGCTGGTCCTCTCTCGTTGACAGGAGGCTTGCTTGTGTTTCCTGTTTCTTACATCATCAACGACTGTGTCTGTGAAGTATGGGGATACCGAAAAGCAAGGCTGTTGATATGGATTGGCTTTGTGATGAATTTCTTTTTCGTGGCAATGTGTGCCTTTTGCGATGCACTTCCCGGTGCGCCCTATTGGACGAACGATGAGGGTTTCCACGCCATTTTCGGACTGGCTCCACGCATTGCGGGCGCATCGTTTGTGGCTTTCCTTGCCGGCTCGTTTATCAATGCTTATGTCATGAGCTTTATGAAAGTATCGTCAAGCGGCAAGCATTTCTCGCTCCGTGCTATTGTCAGCACGGTATTCGGTGAGAGCGCAGACTCGGTTATCTTCTTTCCGTTGGCGTTTTACGGTGTGATTCCTACCCGAGAGATGTTTGTTCTGATGATTTCGCAGGTGGTACTCAAGACTGTTTATGAAGTGATAGCCCTGCCGGTAACCATCCGTTTGGTGCGTTTCATGAAGCGACATGAGCAAGCCGATGTCTACGACAAGGGTATTAGTTATAACATCTTGAAAGTATTCAACTTCTAAGGTTTTTACACTTGACGGTGGTAAAGGTTTCTTCTGTTTGGTCGTTTGTCAGAAACGGCCAGACAGTCGCTTTCTGCTGCTCTTGCATTTCGGCATGAAAGAAATGTTCGGATTTCTGTGAAAAAAGTGCGGAAAGGCGGTCTTTAATTGCTTTTTTTTCTCTAATTTTGCACCATTAATAATGAACTTATATATAATTCTCTATGAAAAAGAAAATCCAGTTTAGTCTTGTATATCGAGACATGTGGCAATCTTCAGGCAAGTTTCAGCCGCTGAAGAACCAGTTGGAGCGCATTGCTCCGGTAATCATTGATATGGGATGCTTCGATAGAGTGGAAACCAATGGTGGTGCATTCGAGCAAGTTAATCTCTTGGCTGGTGAAAATCCGAACGACGCTGTGCGTGCTTTCTGCAAGCCATTCAATGAGGCTGGTATCAAGACTCACATGCTCGACCGTGGTCTTAATGCACTTCGTATGTATCCTGTGCCCGATGATGTGCGTCAGTTGCAATATAAGGTGAAGCATGCGCAAGGTGTTGACATTCCCCGTATCTTCTGCGGACTGAACGATGTTCGCAATATCATACCGAGTGTTAAGTGGGCTTTGGAGGCTGGCATGACTCCGCAGGCAACGCTTTGTATCACTACATCGCCTGTTCACACTGTAGAATACTACAGCAATATAGCCGATGAGGTGATTGCTGCTGGTGCAAAGGAAATCTGTTTGAAAGATATGGCGGGTATCGGACAACCGGCTTTGCTGGGTGCATTGACCCGTTCTATCAAAGAAAAGCATCCTGACATTATCATACAGTATCACGGACACTCTGGCCCGGGACTTTCGATGGCTTCTATCTTGGAAGTTTGTAATAATGGTGCTGATGTTATCGATACTGCTATTGAACCGCTTTCATGGGGTAAGGTGCATCCGGACATCATCTCAGTACAGAGTATGTTGAAGAACGAGGGCTTTGAAGTGAAGGAAATCAACATGAATGCCTATATGAAGGCACGCTCTCTGACACAGGAATTTATTGACGAATGGCTCGGATATTTCATCAATCCGGGTAACAAACACATGAGTTCGTTGCTCCTTGGCTGCGGTCTTCCGGGTGGAATGATGGGCTCTATGATGGCCGACCTTGCCGGAGTACACCATGTAATTAACAATACGTTGAAAGCAAAGGGCGAACCTGAACTCTCAACAGACGACATGCTCGTGAAACTCTTCGACGAAGTGGCATACGTTTGGCCACGTGTAGGTTATCCTCCACTCGTTACTCCGTTCTCACAATATGTCAAGAACATTGCCTTGATGAACCTCTTGACAATGGCGCAGGGCAAGGGTCGCTTCGTGATGATGGACGACTCAATGTGGGGAATGATTCTCGGCAAGAGCGGACGCATCCCGGGAGAAATCGATCCGGAACTGAAAGAACTGGCCAAGAAGCAGGGCCGAGAGTTCACCGATGCCGATCCACGCACGCTTATTCCCAATGCGCTTGACGAGTTCCGCAAGGAAATGGACGAAAACGGCTGGGATTACGGACAGGATGATGAAGAGCTGTACGAATTGGCTATGCATCCGGAGCAATACCGCAACTTCAAGAGCGGACAGGCCAAGAAGAATTTCCTCGAAGACTTGCAAAAGGCAAAGGATGCACAACTTGGTTCTACCCTCACACCCGAACAGATTGCCGAGTTCAAACATGCTAAGGCCGATGCCATCGTGGCTCCTGTCAAAGGACAAATCTATTGGGAGTTCAACGGCGAAGGCGAATGCGCACCCACTGTTGAGCCATTCATTGGCAAGGAATATAAAGAAGGTGAGGACTTCTGTTTCATTCAGACTCCGTGGGGCGAAATCCAGACCATTCCGGCTGCATTGGGCGGAAAACTTGTGGAAATCAAGGCCAAGAGAGGTTCTTATGTGCAGAAGGGCGATGTGATAGCTTATATCGAACGTCCGAATGCAGAGGCATAAATTGATGACAGATCATTAATGTCTGATGATATGAGTGAGGAATTTGCCTGTTTGTCGGGCAATCCTCACTCTTTTTTATCCCCAATCGGTCATTAGAAACTGGTCTGATTTCGATTGAATGGCGAGCAGACGGGTTGTCGGTTTACCGAAAGTGTAGTAGACTACGCCGAGGAAGAGCGGCAGGTAAGATGCCGACAGGCGGACGAAAGCAGGCGGGGAGGCAACTCCATTAGCAGGAACTGTAACCTTGGTGGTTGAATAAACGATTTGAGTTTATATCTGTATCGGCATGAGCACTTCTGCTTGCAGGTCGTCTGACATGGTTGCCATCGGTGTCTGCCGTATGTGTCTGCGGAGTCCCTGCCTATGATGGGATGCCTGCCCGATGCAATATTGATAAATGATATATTTTGTCTGCCTATATATATAATGGTATATAGGCGATGCGTATATGACAGTGGATTGTGTGTTGTTATGGTTATGGACTATCTGAAAATCATTAACCGTTATTACGGAGAAGAACTTACTCCGCTTAAGGAAATACTCCTCATACACAGCAGGGCGGTGGCGAGGAAGGCCGTTAATATTGCCCTTGCCCATCCCGAACTGGGAGCTGATGTGACTTTTGTCGAAGAGGCTGCCATGTTGCACGATATTGGCATCCTCCACACCCATGCACCCGGTATCTGCTGTATGGGTACGGAGCCTTATATCCGCCATGGTATCCTTGGTGCTGAGATGTTGCGGAAGGAAGGGTTTGACAGACATGCCTTGGTGTGTGAGCGTCATACAGGGGCTGGAATCTCGCTTCGTGACATCGAGCGTCAGCAGTTGCCCTTGCCGCATGCCAACTTTCTGCCTGTAAGCATTGAAGAACAGATGATATGCTATGCCGATAAATTCTTTTCAAAGACACGTCTTGAGGAAGAGAAGACCGTGTCGCAAGCCATTCGCAGCCTGTCCAAGTTTGGCGATGAGGGTCTGGCACGGTTTGAAAAGTGGGTGGATATGTTTGAGTAGTCAGTTGTTTCATTTGCAGCCATTCATGTTTCTTTGAGGTGAAGTTTTGCCACGACTTCCCATTTTGTCATGTTGTGCAATCTGTTATGTGTTGTTGCTATTATTGTTACAGTATCATTCGGTGTTGATATTGCGTACAGTAAACTATGACCGAATTGGGTTAAACACCCTCGTTCAATAGTGTTAAGCACCCTTGCTCATCGGTGCGGAACACCCTTTCTTCTTCGGCTTTGCTTGGGATATGTGCCTCTGTGGGACGCCGCAGTGTTGTGCTGCATGTTTTGACATGAATCATTGCATCGTCCGTATCTTTTCCGTATATTTGTGACCAATTGCACAATGGTATGACAGAAATGAAAAGATATTGTATGGTCGCCCTTTTCTTGCTTGTTGCTGCATTCAGCTGGTCGCAAAAGGGCGATTTCTCGAAGATGTCGGGCATGATTCGTCAGCTTGCCCTTGATGGACATCTTTCCCGAAAACGTGTGCCCGCCCGACACGGAGAAGCTGAGGTGTGTGCCTTTGTGCGCATCGAGGGCGATGGTGAAAGCGTGCTGAAAAGACACGGAGGACGGAAACTGGAGCAGATGGGCAGCATTTATATTGCCGCTATTCCCATCGGCCGCCTTGCCTCGCTGTCGGTCGAGCCGCAAGTGGCACGCATAGAGGCCAGCAGAAGCCATTCTCTTCACAACGATTCGATGGCGATACACATCAATGCCTTGCCCATATATGCAGGCAACGGTCTTCCGCAGGCCTTCACCGGACGAGGTGTCGTGATGGGTGTGATGGACATCGGTTTCGATCTTACTCATCCCACTTTCTATGACGCTTCAGCAACGACCTACCGCATCAGGCGTTTCTGGGATCAATTGTCTCTCGATACCACCGGAAGCAACCTCTATGTGGGGGCTGAATATACTGACGAGGCGGCCATCAAGGGCTATGCCCACTCAAGAGACGGACTCTTGCAGACCCACGGCACACATACGGCCGGCACGGCTGTAGGCAGCGGATATGACTCGCCCTATCGTGGAATAGCCTACGAAAGTGATATCGCACTGGTGAGCAATGCCGTCAGCGAAGACATTGCACTCATAGACAGCGTTGATCTTTACAAATATACTTATGCTACTGATGCGCTTGGTTTCAAATATCTCTTCGACTATGCACGGTCGGTCGGTCAACCCTGTGTCGTTTCTTTCAGTGAAGGCTCGTATCAGGACTTCCGTGGAGACGATGTGCTTTTTTATGAAATGCTCGACAGCTTGATAGGCCCGGGTTGCCTGCTGGTTGCCTCTGCCGGCAATGAGGGAAGAAAGAAAACCTATTTCCGCAAGCCCGCTGGCACGGCAAGCATGGGTTCTTTCGTCTACTCTTCGGGTAAACGGATAAGCGGAAGTGCAAAATCTGTCCTGTCTTTCGCCATCCGCACCATCTTCTACGGGCAGCAACAGCAAATGAAGATAACCGTGCCCACAAGCGAAGTGCTGGTCTGTCCCGACTCGGTCTATACCGATACACTCTTCGTGGACGGACAGCGTTATACGCTTGCCATCGTGGGTTATCCCTCTTGCTACGATACTTCCGAAACCGTTTTCGACCTTATTATCGAGGGAACAGAAAGAGAAATGGGCGGACGAGTGCCTATTTCGGTGGAAATTGTGGGCGAAACGGCCGATGTAGAATACTTTAAGGGTGCAGGATACCTGCTTACTCATACGCTCAACGAACAACTGAACGCAGGCGAAACAAGCCACAGCATTCATTCGCCGGGCAGTGCTCCGCGGGTAATATGTGTTGGGGCTACGGGCTATCGCACAGGAGTATGGAACTATTTGGGCGAATATCAGGCTTATGATTTGGGCAATGACGGCCGTCGGAGTAACTACTCTTCCATTGGGCCTACGTATGATGGAAGAATAAAGCCTGATGTCATGGCACCCGGAACGAATGTTATCTCGGCATACAGCAGCTATTATCTGGAGCATAATCCCGATGCGGCAGACATCAACAGCGATGTATCGCACTTCAGTTTCAACGGACGCACTTATGCGTGGAATTGCAACAGCGGCACATCGATGGCTACCCCTGCCGTGGCCGGCACGCTTGCACTGTGGCTTCAGGCATGTCCTACGCTCACGCCAGAAGAAGTCTTGGCTGTATTTGCCCGCACTTGCAGCCGCTATGATACCTCGCTGGCTTATCCCAACAACCTGTATGGCTACGGACAAATTGACGCATATCGGGGTTTGCTTGACATCTTGAACCTTGACGGTATAGAAGATATTTCACATCGTCATACTCCCGCACGCATCATAGTGCATCGGGAAAGTCGTCGGGTTACGCTTTCCGTAGACCGTCCCTTGCCCTCTCCGTTTACAGTCCGTGTTTATTCTGCCGATGGCCGTCGCCTTCTTACACTTCCGCAGACGGCAGGCAGGACAAGTTATGAACTTGACCTGAGTTGTCTTTCGTCGGGCATCTTCGTTCTTCAGTTCGACGGCCACGCCTTGATAGCAGGCTCAACCCTGATACGTATATAATATAATGGTGTGGCAGATATGATATATGACATGAAAGAAAAACCGTCCGCAGACTCCCTTTCAACGCTTTCCGTGAGAGATTCCAATATGGAACTTTTGCGCATTGCATCCATGCTGATGGTTGTTTTGTTTCATGTAGACCTCCTCGGCATGGCCTATGATCAGCCGCAATGGTCGTCTCTGTCCGCAGCTTCTTTGTCGGGTTACGCCCTGTTGAAGAGCCTGACCATGTCGTGTGTCAATATCTTCGTACTCATTTCGGGCTTGTATGGGCTTCGTCTTACCCTCGGTAAGTTTCTGTCTCTTGTTTTTCAGGTTGTCTTTTTCTCTTTGGCTATCTATCTTTGGTTTGTTTTCAGTGATGCCGAGGTTGCTTTCTCGTTGTCTTATTTCTTTCGCCTTGCTATTGGTTCGGGTTATTGGTTCGTTCCGTCCTACCTGCTTCTGTTTCTTTTCAGTCCCATTCTCAATTTATTCGTGGAACATATTCCCAAACGTCAGTTTGCTGTTGTGCTTGTGTCTCTCTTCGGATTCATGTTCGTTTATAGCTGGCTGGTAAAAGATGTATGGTTTGACAAGGGATGTTCGCCGTTGTTCTTCTTCCTTCTTTATTTGCTGGGCAGATACCTGAAGTTATATCCATGTAGACTGTCCGCCAAGAATGCGTGGTATTATCTTGCCGTTTTCGTCCTTACGGCGGTTGTTGTTGCCCTCCTTTCCGTCTTGTTTTTCAAGAACGGCTATGATGAAGTGGGATGGCGTTTGTTTCAGAACAACTCTCCATTCAATATCTTATGCTCCTTGTCCATGCTTCTTTTCTTCTCTAAAATACCATTGAAGAACCGTCTGATAAACCGTTTTGGCATTTCTTGCTTTTCTCTTTACCTTTTTCATGCTCATCCCGTGTTCTTCGATAAGGTATTTTACAGGTATGTTCATTTTTGGTTTGTTACCACCTCTGGTCTTTCCCTCTTTTTTCGTATAGTGTTGTTTGTCATAGTTTTATCGGTCGTTTCGTTTCTGTTTGATGCCTTTTTCCGCACCCTTCGCCAAGGGGCGATGCGTTGCCTCCGTCCCACAAATGTACGATAAATGTCCTCTTGGCAGATTGTAAAATCCTAATTTTTAGGTATTGCGGGCATTTTTGTTTCTCCGTATCTTTGCAATCGGAAAATAAAAATAAAGTAGAAATGAAGAATACAGTTGTAGTTTACGGTTCCTCTACAGGAACATGTCAGGGCATCGCCGAAAAGATTGGTGGCAAGCTCGGCGCAAAAGTCATTGAAGTTACACAGCTTGATGCTGACGTTATAGCAGAAGCCGAAAACCTTTTGTTGGGTACCTCTACTTGGGGAGCCGGCGAATTGCAGGATGATTGGTATGACAAGATGGAGTTGTTGAAGTCTGATGCCATGAAAGGCAAAACGGTTGCGCTCTTCGGTTGTGGAGACTGCGAGTCATACAGTGATACTTTCTGTAGTGCCATCGGTGAAATCTACCGTGCCGTAAAAGAAGGCGGAGCCAACGTTGTGGGTGAAGTTTCCACCGAAGGATATACCTTTGATGACTCTGATGCCGTTGTAGACGGCAAGTTCGTAGGCCTCCCGCTCGACGAACTCAACGAAGACGACAAGACCGAACCGCGTATTGACGCTTGGCTTGAGCAGATAAAGCCTTCTCTCTAAGAAGCCGTTATACGTAGGTATAGTCCTTTTTTCATGTAACTTCTCACAGAGTATGATGCAGATAAAAGCGATGCCCGTTGACCTCAAGGTACTCATGAATCATATCTATGAGTATAAGAAAGGTGTACGAAGAATGGTGCTCTTCACTTTCAACAAGAAGTATGAGAACTTTGTCGTGCAGCGCATGGAGAGCCAAAACATCGCCTTTTTCCTTCAGCCCGTAGGCAAGGGAGAACGTATCAACTTGTTTTTCGGTCGCCGAGAGTGCTTGGATGCCATCCGGATGTTCGTGACGAAGCCGCTCAATGAATTGACACCCGAAGAGGATTTCATACTTGGCACCATGCTGGGGTATGACCTCTGTGCACAGTGTGAGCGATATTGCGAGCGCAAATGTCAACGATGTGAGAAAGTAGTATAGAAATAATAGAGTATATAAGTCATAGTATTCAATAGTTTAAATTATTATTAGTTCGCCTAAAAAGCAAGTATTCATAATGTTTTTGTATAATATGTAATAGGGGTGTCGTGAGACACCTCTTTTATTTTTATGACGGTTTATGGTCAAATAAACCCAACTCGGTCATCCCGAACTCAGGTTAATAGACCCCACCTTTAGACAATCAAGGGTGTTCCGCACCGATGACCAAAGGTGTTCCGCACCTATGAGCAAGGGTGCTTAACACTATTGAACGAGGGTGTTTAACCCAATTCGGTCATTAGAGACCTTACTGATGATGTTCGTGTGTCGAGCAGATTGTCTTCCGCTTTTGCCAAAGGCGTAGCGAGCTACGCCGAGGAGAACGGCAGAGAAGACTCCGACAATCGGACGAAGGCAGTCGGGAAGTACCGTCATTGATTGGAAATAGAGGCCTTAGTGGTCTTATAGCCGACTGAAATCATCTTTCACGGTTTTCTCTCTCCGAAATCGGAGAAAATGAGTATATTTGCCATTGCGTATTAATCAATCAATATAATGATGTATGAAAAAATGGATTGTCTTATCTTTGGCCGTGGCTTTTACGTTGAATGTCACAGCCGTCAGGAAAAAATCGGAGATTAAGTTGCGGTTTGATGCCACGAAGGGCGTGGAGCAAAGCATGATAATGCCACAGGGAGATGTGGTTGAATATACTGCATATGAACGGCTTTATTACGTTAAGTACGTAGAAGATACAACCTTTCAGTACCTCAATGTGTATGTACCCAAAGGTGCAACGGCAAAGTCTCCTGTCTTTCTGCGTACCTATGTGGGCGGCTATATGGCTGCCGCTGCCGGACAGCCACAGGCTGACGATGCTTCGGGGCGTGCACTGAAGGAAGGTTATGTGGTGGTCATTCCGGGAACGAGAGGGCGAAATTCATCGGTGAAAACAGGTCGTAACAAGACCGTTTACAACGGCAGGGCGCCTAAGGCGTTGCTCGACCTGAAGGCTGCCGTGCGCTATCTGCGGCTGTTTGACGGAGAAATGGCCGGCGATGCAGAACGGATTGTGGTAGACGGAACGAGTGCCGGAGGTGCTATGGCAGCTCTGTTGGGTGCAACGGGCAATCATCCCGACTATGAGGTGTTGCTCAAAGACATGGGTGCGGCAGATACCAGGGATGATGTCTTTGCCGTGGTCAGCTACTGTCCGATAACCGACCTCAACCATGCTGATGCCGCCTATGAGTGGATGTTCGGCCAAACCGAGCGTCGCATGCTGGCAGACGAGGTGCACAGGAAGATGTCCGAAGAACTGGCCACACAATATCCGGCTTATCTCAACGGACTGAATTTGCGGAAGACGGACGGTAGTCCCTTGACGGCAAATAATTATATAGACTACCTTGCATCATTCATCATAGAAGGAGCGCAGCGTGCCAAGGATGCCGGTGCAGATATTCCGCAAGATATGGGCTTTACGTTCAGCATGTCTGTCTTCGGCCGTCAGTTGCCCGCTGTAGAAGGAGAACGTACACGACCTTTGAATGCCGGTGGACGATATACGGGAACCGGTGACCGCACACTGCCCGAAATAATGGGTGGAAACAGGCTGGGCGAATATATCACAGGACTTGACATGACTGTGTTTCTCAATTACATTACCTCTCGTAACACATTGAAGACCGTGCCGGCCTTTGACAGTGAAATTACCTCTATCGGTCAGTCGGCATCGGGCGAGAATGCCTTGTTTGGCAATGAAGAAGGCATGAGTGCGAATTTTACAGATTATACTGCTGCAAAAAACGGACAAAAAGTGTCGGACAAGGTCAGGGAGAACGTGCGTCTGCTCAATCCGATGAACTATATAGACGACCATCGGTCTGCGGTTGCGCATCATTGGTATATCCGTCATGGTGCCATTGACCTTGACACGGCCTATCCAGTGGCAATCAATCTGGCTACCAAACTCGATAATACGGGTAAGAATGTCGACTTTTTGCTTGCATGGAACCGTCCCCATAGTGGTGACTATGCACTCAACGAACTCTTTGGATGGCTCAAATCCATCTTGAGGTAACAAGCAATGATTCATGAACATCAGTAAGACTTATCCTGTCATAGGGCTTGCCTGTGCCGCTTGTTCGGCCAATGTGGAGCGCAAGCTCAATGCGATTGCGGGTATTTCAGAGGCTGCTGTATCGTTGACAGGACGCTCGGCACGGATAACGTATGACGATGCGGTTGTTTCGCCCGAAGAAATCAAGCACGAAATCAATGCCATAGGCTATGATATTGTTATTGACGAAGAGCAGTCGGTGGAGGAAATTGAGCGTCGCGAATACACAACTCTACGTAAAACGGCTCTTCTGTCGTGGTTGTTTGCCGTTTCAGTGATGGCTGTCTCGATGGCAGGAGACCGACTTGTCGGTTCACGAGATGCCGCTCATCAAATTGCGTTGGTGCTTTCGGTATTCAATATGGTGTATTGCGGATGGAAGTTTTATGTCTCTGCATGGAGGCAACTGCGACGATTGTCGGCCAATATGGATACCCTTGTGGCCATGAGTACTGGTATTGCATTTCTGTTCAGCGTCTTCAATACCTTTTGGGGAGACACCTGCTGGACACCGAGGGGTATCGAATGGCATACTTACTATGACGCCTCGGTCATGATTATCACTTTTGTGCTGACAGGCAAATGGCTTGAAGAGAAAGCCAAGAAAGCTACGGCAGGCAGTATCAGAGCCTTGATGGGGTTAGCGCCGAAGACCGCCCGGCTGGTGATAGCCGCTTCTCCGACGGCCGGAGATGCCGAATTGCGTGACGTGCCTTTGGCAACGGTAGGACGCAATGATGTTCTGGAAGTAAGGGCAGGGGAGAAGATACCCGTAGACGGAGAGGTATTGTTGGCCGAAAGTTTCATGAATGACGAAGGAGCTTATGTGGATGAGGCCATGATTACAGGCGAACCTACGCCGGTATTGAAGCAAAAGAGCAGTGAGGTGTTGGCTGGCACCGTCGTACAACAGGGCAAACTGCGCTTTCGTGCCCGGCAGGTAGGAGAGCAGACGGCTCTTGCCCACATTATCAACATGGTAAGGGCGGCACAAGAGTCGAAAGCACCTGTGCAGCGGACGGTTGATAAGCTGGCACTCATTTTTGTGCCGTCTGTAGTCGGCTTGTCCCTGCTTACATTTATATTATGGTGGGGCATCGGGGGCAACAACGCTCTTCCGCAGGCCATTCTCTCGGCCGTAGCCGTGCTGGTTATCGCTTGTCCTTGTGCTATGGGGCTTGCCACACCTACTGCTTTGATGGTAGGCATTGGCAAGGCTGCACGCAGAAATATTCTCATCAAAGATGCGACAGCCCTTGAAAACATACGCGACATAGATGCCATGGTCATCGACAAGACCGGAACACTGACCATTCCCAACCGTCAGATTGACTTTACGAAAGCTGATGACTTGCCGTTGGAACAGCGTGAAACACTCAAACCTCATGCAAAAGAAGCCATGGAAATGTTGCAGCGACAGGGGGTGGAAGTCTATATGATGAGCGGCGACAAAGAAGAGGCTGCCCGATATTGGGCAGAGAAAGCGGGCATCAGGCATTATCGTAGCAAAGTAATGCCGCAAGACAAAGAAGACATGGTGAGGCATTTGCAAGCAGAAGGAAAACAGGTAGCCATGGTGGGTGACGGAATCAATGACACACGGGCACTGGCCTTGGCAGATGTGAGCATCGCTATGGGAATGGGAACCGATGTGGCTATGGATGTGGCGCAGGTAACATTGATGGGAGATGACCTGCGAAACATACCTTATGCGCTCAAATTGTCACGCAGGACGGTAGGCATGATACGGCAAAATCTCTTCTGGGCATTTGTCTACAACGTGGTGTGTATTCCCTTGGCAGCCGGCCTGCTTTATGCCTTTGGCATCCATTTTCAAATCACCCCGATGTGGGCTGGTGCGCTAATGGCTTGTTCGAGCATAAGTGTCGTGCTCAATAGCCTGCGTTTGAACTACAGCGCATGACAGTGCGGAGCAATACACAATTCATAAACGTTTCTTTGCTGTTTCATGTTTTTGTTGTAATTTTGCGAGCAAATAAAAACAGACCGTCCTTTGATAGAGAAACATATCGTATTGGAAGATATTGCGCCGGTGTCGCTTTACGGGCTAAACAACGTGTATTTGCAGATGATTAAGTCGCTGTTCCCGAAGCTGAGAATCGTCGCCAGAGACAATGTCATGCACGTATTGGGTGATGAAACGGAAATGTGTGAGTTTGAAGAACGCATCGAGAAGATGCGAAAGCACGTACTCAAGTACAACCAAATAGACCCGGAGGCCATTCTCGACATCGTTAACGACCGCACGACCAAGAACGAAGGCGTAGAGGGAGTTGTCGTTTACACCACTGCCGGAAGGCCGGTGAAAGCGAGAAGTGAGAACCAGCAGCAACTCGTGAATGGCTATGAGCAAAACGATATGGTATTTGCTACGGGGCCGGCTGGCACAGGAAAGACTTACCTGAGCATTGCTTTGGCCGTCAAGTCTCTGAAAGAGAAGATGGCAAAAAAAATCATTCTCTGTCGGCCTGCTGTCGAAGCAGGAGAGAAACTCGGTTTTCTGCCGGGCGACATGAAGGATAAAATAGACCCGTATTTGCAACCCTTGTATGACGCTTTGGAAGATATGATACCGGCAACGAAGCTGCAAGAACTCATTGATAAGAGGGTGATACAAATTGCCCCTTTGGCTTTTATGCGAGGAAGGACGCTCAGCGATGCTGTCGTCATACTCGACGAGGCACAGAATACCACGACGGCGCAGATACGAATGTTTCTCACCCGCATGGGAAGAAACACCAAGATGATTATCACAGGAGACCTGACACAGGTGGATTTGCCCAAAGGACAGAGAAGCGGACTGCGTGAAGCGTGCGATATCCTGCAAGGAATCAAAGGCATCTCATTTGTGGAGATGGGGCGGAAAGATATTGTTAGACACCAATTGGTAAATAGAATTGTGGAAGCATACGAGAGGGTTGACACCTCGTCTCTTCCATCAACTGTATCATAAAAAGCATAAAGAGATGAAAGCATTAACACGAACGGACTTCCGTTTTGACGGACAAGAAAGTGTATATCACGGAAAAGTACGTGATGTTTACGATATTCATGGAGACCTGTTGGTCATGGTGGCAACTGATAGAATTTCTGCTTTTGACGTGATTCTGCCCAAAGGAATCCCTTTCAAGGGGCAGGTCTTAAACCAGATTGCGGCAAAGTTTCTTGACGCAACTCAGGATATTTGCCCTAATTGGAAGCTCGATACGCCTGATCCGATGGTAACCGTGGGGTTGAAATGTGAAGGTTTCCGTGTTGAAATGATTATCCGCTCGATTCTGACAGGTAGCGCATGGCGTGAATATGAGAAGGGATGCCGCGAGATTTGTGGTGTGAAACTGCCCGAAGGAATGAAGGAAAACGAGCGTTTCCCTGAACCAATCATCACTCCGACGACCAAAGCTGATGAGGGGCACGACATGAATATCTCCAAAGAAGAGATTATCAAGCAGGGCTTGGTGTCGAAAGAAGACTACGAAGTAATGGAAGATTATACCCGAAAACTGTTTGCAAGAGGGCAGGAGATTGCGGCTAAGCAGGGTTTGATACTTGTAGACACAAAATATGAGTTTGGCAAACGAGACGGAAAGGTGTATCTCATTGACGAAATCCATACACCCGATTCAAGCCGTTACTTTTATGCAGATGGATATGAAGAGAAGTTGGCTAAGGGCGAACCGCAAAAACAACTATCGAAAGAATTTGTACGCCAGTGGCTCATCGGTAAAGGATTTATGAACGAACCCGGACAGACGATGCCTGAAATTACCGAAGAATATGCCGAGAGTGTGAGCGAACGCTATATCGAACTCTATGAAAGCATTACTGGAGAGAAGTTTGACAAGGCTATTTGCGAAAGCGATATTGCAGCTCGTATAGAAAAGAATGTGAGCCGCTATCTGTCACAAAGATAAAAGATGATGCTTCGTTGGCTTCCCAGTTGAGAAAATCGGGAAAGCCAACGAAGCATTTTTTACCCATTCAATCACCGACACGCAGAGAATGTATAGGCAGGAGAAAATAAAACCTTATGGCAAGGATGGCGATAAAGGTGCGTTGGTTGAGGAGATGTTTGATAACATAGCCCCGACTTACGACACGCTCAACCATCGCTTGTCTTGGGACATCGACAAGGTATGGAGGCGTAAAGCCATCCGTCAGTTGAAGTCGGCTGCCCCGCAAACGCTCCTCGATATAGCCACGGGAACGGGCGACTTTGCCATCCTTGCAGCCAAAATGCTGAGACCGCAGAGGCTTGTGGGGGTTGACATCTCTGAAGGTATGATGGAAGTGGGACGAAAGAAGGTGGCGAAGGAAAAACTGGAGGACATCATCACTTTCAGGAAAGAAGACTGCATGGAACTCTCTTTTGAAGATGAAAGTTTCGATGCGGTCACGGCAGCGTTCGGCATTCGTAATTTCTCCGACCTCGACAGAGGGCTTAGAGAAATGTGCCGTGTACTGAAAAAAGGCGGAAGTCTGAGCGTGGTAGAGCTTACCCGACCGATAAAATTTCCCATGAGGCAACTCTTCAAGCTCTATTCTCATACTTTCCTGCCGCTTTATGGCAAACTGATTTCCAAAGATCAGAGTGCTTACAGCTATCTGACAGCAACTATCGAGGCCTTTCCACAAGGTGAACAGATGGTGGAAATCATGAGGAAAGCCGGCTTTTCGGAAGCAGGTTTCAAAAGACTGACATTTGGTATTTGTACGATGTACTTTGCCAAGAAATAACAAATCAATCTCATTCATCAAATCATTATGGAGAAATACGGACTAATCGGCTATCCTTTGCAACATTCTTTTTCTGTCGGTTACTTTAATGAGAAGTTCCGCAATGAAGGTATTGATGCAGAATATATCAATTATGAAATTCCGGTCATTCAGGACTTGATGGAGATTTTGGATAAAACGCCCGACCTGAAGGGGCTTAATGTGACAATACCCTACAAACAACAGGTCATGAAATATCTTCATGCCGTCAGTCCGGAAGCCAAGGCTATAGGGGCGGTGAACGTAATCAGAGTGGAACACCGAGGAGCAAAGATATTCCTGAAAGGCTATAACAGTGATGTCATAGGCTTTACCAAAAGCATTGAACCGCTCTTGGAAAGGTTTCATCGGAAAGCGTTGATATTGGGAACAGGCGGTGCTGCCAAAGCTGTAGACTACGGACTGCGTTCGCTGGGACTTGAAACACAGTTTGTCAGCAGAACCAAAAAGCCGGGAGTACTTACATATGAAGAGTTGAATGCAGAACACATGGAAGCCTACAAGGTGATAGTCAACTGTACACCGGTGGGTATGTATCCGAATATTGACGAATGTCCTGACCTGCCCTATGAGTCGATGAACAGCCAGACGTTGTTGTATGACTTACTGTACAATCCCGATGAGACACTGTTTATGAAAAAAGGAGCGGCGCAGGGAGCCTCTGTCAAGAACGGTTTGGAAATGTTGCTGCTACAGGCTTTTGCAAGTTGGGAGTTTTGGAATACGAGAGATTAATTATAATAGAATACAAAGGATATGAGCAATCGCTATATGATGCGTGGCGTAAGTGCCGCAAAGGAAGATGTACACAATGCCATCAAGAACATAGACAAAGGTCTTTTTCCACAGGCTTTCTGTAAAATCATCCCCGATATTTTGGGTAATGACCCTGAATATTGCAATATTATGCACGCCGACGGAGCAGGAACCAAGTCGAGCTTGGCCTATATGTATTGGAAGGAGACAGGCGATTTGAGCGTATGGAAAGGTATTGCTCAAGATGCTATCGTCATGAATACGGACGATTTGCTCTGTGTCGGTGCGGTAGATAATATCCTTGTGTCAAGTACTATTGGGCGAAACAAGATGCTGATACCCGGTGAAGTCATTTCCGAAATTATCAAAGGTACAGACGAAATACTGGCGAAAATGCGTGAGATGGGGGTGGGTATCTATCCCACCGGTGGAGAAACGGCAGATGTGGGAGACCTCGTCAGGACAATAATCGTAGATTCTACCGTTACGTGCAGGATGAAACGAGCCGATGTTATTGATAATGCCAACATCCGTCCGGGAGATATCATTGTGGGATTGGCCTCGTATGGTCAGGCTACTTACGAAGACCGTTATAATGGCGGAATGGGAAGTAACGGCCTGACGAGTGCCCGTCACGACGTCTTTGCCAAATATCTTGCAAGTCGTTTCCCTGAAAGCTACGATGCTTCTGTCCCAGAAGAACTCGTGTATAGCGGCAATCTTATGCTGACCGAAAAAATAAATGGCCTTGATGTAGATGCCGGACAGCTTGTGCTTTCTCCCACTCGAACCTATGCTCCGGTAATCAGAGAGGTACTGGATGTACTTCGCCCGGAGATACACGGCATGGTACATTGCACGGGCGGAGCACAAACGAAGGTCTTGCATTTTGTCAATGAAAACTGTAAGGTGATAAAAGACAATCTCTTCCCCGTGCCGCCGTTGTTTGAAATCATACAAGAACAGAGCCAGGCAGACTGGAAGGAAATGTATAAAGTGTTCAACATGGGGCATCGTATGGAAATATACGTACAGCCCGAACACGCACAAACCATCATCGACATTTCCCGCCGTTTCAATATTGAAGCACAAATTATCGGACGGATAGAAGAGGGCAGACGCTCACTGACTATTCAATCGGAGTATGGAACTTTTGAATATTGATAGTAGACAGTGAGCATTAGCCTTTTTATATTACCAAGAACAACAAGCATTTTTGGTCACTGGTATGATTAAATAAGATTTTATGGACAACAATAATATATTAGTTAAATTAGACGGACTTGTATCTCGCTTCGAGGAAGTATCTACACTGATTACCGACCCGAATGTAATTGCAGATCAAGAGAGGTATGTCAAGCTGACAAGAGAATACAAGGAGTTGAGTGATATCATGGATGCACGCAAGCGATACATCGCTTGTCTGAACACCATTAGGGATGCGAAGGATATTCTCGCTAATGAATCGGATGCCGAAATGAAAGAAATGGCACGCGAAGAATTGGCGGAGAATGAACGGCTTCAACCCGAAATAGAAGAGGAAATCAAGTTGGCTCTCGTACCGAAAGATCCCGAGGATGCCAAGAATGTTCAAATGGAAATACGTGCCGGAACAGGGGGCGATGAGGCCGCCTTGTTTGCCGGAGATTTATTTTCCATGTACAAGAAGTATTGCGACTCGAAAGGCTGGTCGTTGTCTGTGACCAGTGAGAGCGAGGGAGCAGTCGGAGGATTCAAGGAAATAGACTTTGCCATCACCGGAGAAAACGTGTATGGCATCCTGAAGTATGAATCGGGCGTGCATCGTGTGCAGCGAGTTCCTGCAACAGAGACACAGGGACGTATGCATACTTCTGCCGCAACGGTGGCCGTTTTGCCGGAAGCTGATAAGTTTGAGGTCAATATCAATGAGGGCGATATCAAGTGGGATACGTTCAGAAGTTCGGGGGCTGGTGGACAGAATGTCAATAAGGTGGAGTCGGGCGTGCGTCTGCGGTATCCGTGGAAGAACCCGAATACGGGCGAAACGGAGGAGATTCTCATCGAATGTACCGAAACCAGAGACCAGCCCAAAAACAAAGAACGTGCCCTTTCACGCCTGCGTACCTTTATATATGACAGGGAACACCAGAAATACATTGACGACATTGCCAGTCGGAGAAAAACATTGGTATCCACTGGAGACCGTTCTGCCAAAATCAGAACATACAATTTTCCGCAAGGCCGTGTAACGGATCACCGCATCGGCTTCACCACTCACGACCTGCAAGGATTTCTCGGGGGGGATATTCAGGCGATGATAGACGCACTGACAGTGGCTGAGAATGCAGAAAGAATGAAAGAATCAGAACTCTAAATAGGATGAACAGACAGCAGTTAGTACAACAGATATTTGAGAAAAAGAGCTTTCTCTGTGTAGGATTGGATACGGATATCAAGAAGATTCCTCAACACTTGCTTTCAGAAGAAGACCCTATCTTTGCTTTCAACAAGGCCATTGTTGACGCAACGGCTCCTTATTGTGTATCATACAAGCCCAATCTTGCTTTCTACGAGTGTCTTGGTGCACCGGGCATACTGGCTTTTGAGAAAACAATCGCATATCTGAAAGAAAATTATCCCAATCATTTTGTCATTGCAGACGCCAAGCGAGGGGACATCGGCAACACTTCGTCGATGTATGCCCGCACTTTTTTCGAAACCTACGACATCGACTCTCTCACCGTTGCTCCTTATATGGGAGAGGACAGTGTGAAGCCTTTTCTTGAGTACAAAGGAAAATGGGTGATACTGTTGGCACTTACCAGCAACAAGGGTTCTCATGATTTCCAGCTTACCGAAGACGAAAAAGGGGAACGGTTGTTTGAAAAAGTACTGCGCGTTTCGCAACAATGGGGTGATGAGAACAATATGATGTATGTGGTAGGAGCCACTCAGGGCGAAATGTTCAAGGATATTCGCAAGGTTGCTCCACGATATTTCCTTCTTGTTCCGGGAGTCGGAGCGCAGGGTGGTAGTCTGCAAGAAGTTTGTAAGTACGGAATGACTGAAGACTGCGGGCTTCTCGTTAATTCTTCACGCGGCATCATCTATGCCGGAAACGGAGAAGACTTTGCTGATATTGCATCACAGAAAGCCAAAGAAATGCAGGCGGAAATGGCAGAACTCCTGCCCCGATAGAGCCTTGTATGTGGTAAACAGGTGTGCGAAACACATGCTCCCCCAATGAGAATTATTCTGTTTTGCCCATTGCAGACAAACGGCATGAAACAGTATGGAGCATGTTGGAGGAGGGGGAATGTCTGAATACATTTATCATTTAATATGGAATATATCGCCGTATGTCGACAAAGTTGTCGATATATTCGGAAAAAAGAGATGTGGTATTTCCTTTTTCCTTCGATAAATGGTAACAGCAGGGAAGCAAAAAACGTCGCATCGAGGCGTGATAGCAAGTCGGTAAAATCTTATGGGTTTGACGTTGCCACCTCATTTTGACAGATTTGAAAATATAGAATACTCTCAGATGAGTGATCACAAGATAATCAACGATCCACTTTTCGGGTTCATCAAGATACCCGAAGGCTTGTTGCTTGACATCGTTAAGCATCCGTTGATGCAGCGTTTGACGCGTATCAAACAGTTGGGCATGGCTTCGATAGTCTATCCCGGTGCCCAGCACACACGTTTTTTGCACTCTTTAGGAGCTTATCATCTCATGACCGAAGCGGTGATGACACTTCGACAAAAAGGCGTTTTCATCTTCGACAGTGAGGCTGAAGCCGTATGTGCCGCCATTCTGATGCACGACATCGGTCACGGCCCTTTCTCCCACGTCTTGGAAAATACGCTTGTTGAGGGAATCTCTCATGAAAAAGTGTCTTTGTTGATGATGGAATCTATCAACGAAGAAATGCACGGTGCCCTCAATCTTGCCCTCAAAATCTTCAAGAATGATTATCATAAACGTTTCCTTCACCAGTTAATTAGCAGCCAGCTCGACATGGATAGATTGGACTATTTGCGTCGAGACAGTTTCTTTACGGGAGTCAATGAAGGAGAAATAGGCAGTGCACGCATCATCAAAATGTTGCAAGTAGAAAGCGACCGTCTTGTGGTGGAGGCCAAAGGCATTTATTCCATTGAGAATTTTCTCACCTCTCGCCGTTTGATGTATTGGCAGGTTTATCTTCATAAAACCACGGTGGCCTGTGAAAAGATGTTGGTCAATACACTTCTGCGTGCAAAATACCTCGTACTTCGTGGCGAAAAGCTCTTCGCTTCTCCTTCCCTGCATTATTTTCTCCGTCATCCTGTTACCCCTTCGTTCTTCGAAACGCATGGAGAAGCTCTGGAAATGTACGGTCGTTTGGATGACAGCGACATCTGGTGTGCATTGAAAGAGTGGAGTCGGAGCCATGACAAGGTACTATCTATGCTTTCTACAGACATTCTCGAACGGCGTTTGTTTCAGGTGACGGTAAGCGATATGCCTTTCACGGACGAACAGACAGAAGACATCCTTGCTCAAATAGCCCTTCAGACAGGACTGAACATGGAAGAGACCAAATACTTCCTGAGTGTCAATGCCATTCAGAAAGACATGTATGATGTGGATGATGACCGGATAACCATTCTTTATAAAGACGGAACGACACGTGATATTACGGATAGTTCGGAGATATTGAACGTCGCATTATTGTCCAAAAAAATTCGTAAATATTATCTATGTCATCGGCGTTTATGAATTATTTTTACTACATTTGCAAAATTATTCAAAGAATATAGTAACAATGGAGTTTACCGCAAGGCAGATTGCTGAGTTTGTACAAGGACGCATAGAAGGGGATGAGAATACCGTTGTCCGTGATTTTGCCAAGATAGAAGAAGGCAAGCCGGGAGCTATTTCCTTTCTGTCCAACCCCAAATACACACATTACATATATGAAACACAGTCGAGTATCGTGTTAATCAATGACGATTTTGTACTCGACCATCCTGTAGACACAACGCTCATTCGTGTCAAGAATGCCTATGAGAGCGTGGCGAAACTGCTTCAGCTCTATGAATCTATGGGCAAACCGAAAAGCAATATAGACACCCTCGCTTTTGTTTCGCCTACGGCCAAAGTGGGAAATAACTGCTATATCGGTGCGTTCGCATATATAGGAGAAGGCGTTGAGATAGGTGATAACTGCCAGATATTCCCCCATGCGTACATTGGCGACCGTGTGAAGATAGGTAGCGACTGTACGATCAATCCTCATGTGACAGTCTATCATGATTGTGTGATAGGTCAGCGTGTGACAATACACGCAGGAACTATTATTGGCGCTGACGGTTTTGGCTTTGCGCCGACTGCCAATGGTTACGACAAGATACCGCAGATTGGCATCGTAACGATAGAAGACGATGTGGAAATAGGTGCCAACAGTTGTATTGACCGTGCAACCATGGGCACTACGCTCATTAAGAAAGGGGTTAAATTAGACAATCTCATACAGGTGGCTCACAATGTTGAGGTCGGTGAAAATACTGTCATGGCAGCTCAATGCGGCATTGCCGGCAGTACGAAAGTCGGTCAATGGTGTATGTTCGGAGGCCAAGTGGGAATGGCTGGTCATATCCATGTGGCAGACAATACACACGTGGGAGCGCAGGCAGGGATTGCCGGTAGCGTGAAAAAGAACGGTCAGACCATAATCGGTTCGCCGGCATGGGATGCAAAGGGGTTCATGAAGTCGGCTGCAATATACCGCCGTTTGCCCGAAATATATCAGGAATTAAACAGTTTGAGAAAAGAACTCGAAGAAATTAAAGGTAACAAAAAACACGACTAATATATCATGTTGAAGCAAAGTACACTTAAAGGCAGCTTCTCCCTTTGCGGAAAAGGATTGCACACTGGGTTGAGTCTGACGGTTACATTCAACCCCGCTCCAGAGAATCATGGATATAAAATACAGAGAATAGACCTCGAAGGCCAACCCATCATTGATGCCGTGGCAGAGAAAGTGGTCGATACCCAGCGTGGTACAGTTCTTGGGACTGGCGATATCAGGATTTCAACCGTTGAACACGGATTGGCCGCCCTCTATGCACTGGGTATTGACAACTGTCTCATTCAGGTAAATGGTCCTGAGTTTCCCATCCTTGACGGAAGCTCAATCATGTATATCGAAAAAATCAACCAAGTAGGAATAGAGGAGCAAAATGCCCCAAAAGACTATTATATTATTCGTAACAAGATAGAAGTAAAAGACGAGGAAACCGGTTCGTCCATTATCATCTTGCCCGATGAGGAGTTCAGTGTTACCGCCATGTGTTCCTTTGAATCGAAATATATCAACAGTCAGTTTGCCACTTTGGACAATCTGTCTGACTTCTCAAAGGAAATCGCACCTGCACGTACATTTGTCTTTGTAAGAGACATAGAACCGTTGCTTAACGCCAATCTTATTAAAGGCGGCGATTTGGATAATGCCATCGTTATGTATGAACGCCAAATCTCGCAGGAGCAACTCGACAAACTTGCAGACTTGCTTAATACTCCCCGAATGGATGCAACCAAGTTGGGTTATATCCAGACAAAGCCTCTTGTATGGGAAAACGAGTGTACTCGTCACAAGTTGTTGGATATTATCGGCGATGTGGCTCTCATCGGAAAGCCTATCAAAGGACGTATCATTGCAACTCGTCCGGGGCATACCATTAATAACAAGTTTGCCCGTCTGATGAGAAAGGAGATACGCAAGAACGAAGTGCAGGCTCCAATTTATAACCCCAACGAAGAACCACTGATGGACAATATCCGCATCCGTGAACTTCTTCCGCACCGTTATCCTATGCAATTGGTCGATAAGGTGATTGCCATGGGTGCCACCAGCATTGTAGGCGTTAAGAATGTTACGAGCAATGAGGAATTCTTTACAGGTCATTTCCCGCAAGAACCTGTCATGCCCGGTGTACTTCAGGTTGAGGCAATGGCTCAGTGTGGAGGCTTGTTGGTGCTTAATACGCTGGAAGAGCCTGAACGCTGGTCTACTTATTTTATGAAGATAGATGAGGTGAAATTCCGCCAAAAGGTAGTTCCGGGCGATACCTTGATTTTCAAGGTAGAATTGCTTGCTCCCCTGAGGCATGGCATCAGTTCGATGAAAGGTTATGTTTTCGTAGGCGATCGCATCGTTTCCGAAGCGAAGTTTACAGCTCAAATCGTTAAGAATAAGTAAAGTCGTATGAACCAGATTAGTCCTTTAGCCTATATTCACCCTGAAGCCGAGCTTGGAGAAAACAATACCATCGGCCCGTTTTGCTGTATCGGACGTAATACGAAAATTGGTAACGGCAATGTGTTGCTCAATAATGTGACCATACATGAGGGTGCACGCATCGGCGACAACAACGAATTTTTTCCGGGCGCGAGTATTTCCACCAAACCGCAAGACCTTAAATATATGGGTGAGGAAACTTTGTGCGAAATAGGAAACGGCAACAGTATTCGCGAAAATGTTACCATTTCGAGGGGTACTGCCTCAAAAGGAACAACTATTGTCGGCTCAAACAACCTTTTGATGGAAAATATGCACATAGCCCATGATTGTGTCTTGGGAAGCAACATCATCGTCGGCAACTCTACTAAGTTTGCCGGTGAGGTTATTGTTGATGACAATGCCACTATCAGTGCAGCTGTTCTGTGTCATCAGTTTTGCCACATCGGCGGTTATGTAATGGTACAGGGAGGCAGCCGTTTCTCGCAGGACATTCCGCCTTTCGTGATCGTTGGCAAAGAGCCACTGCGTTATGCAGGCATCAATGTTGTCGGATTGCGACGGAGAGGTTATACCAATGAACAGATAGACGAGATTCACAATGCATATCGTTTGCTCTATTCAAAAGGTATGATGACAGAAGGCATTGAGGAAATCAAGAAGAATATGAATGTGACAAAGGACATACAATACATTATTGACTTTGTTGAGAGTTCTCATCGAGGTATCGTGCGATAAATGAATATAGCTGCTCGGAATATTCCTTGCAGCTTTTTTATTTCGGTTTTCTGCCATGAAGAATCTATTGATAGTTGTTGTCGGTCCTACAGGTGTTGGAAAAACAGATCTTTGCCTGCGGCTTGCCCGCCAGCTTGAAACGGCCATTGTCAATGCCGATTCTCGTCAGATATTCAGGGAGTTGCCCATAGGCACGGCAGCACCGACGCTCTCACAGCAGCAGGAAGTAAAACATTATATGGTCGGTACGCACAGTATTACCGATTATTACAGTGCGGCCATGTTTGAAAATGATGCCCTCTCGGCCATTGAAAACATCTTCTCAGAAGGCCATTCTACAGCAATTCTGTCAGGAGGAAGCATGATGTATGTAGATGCTGTGTGCAAGGGCATAGACGATATACCAACCATCGATGAGGGAACACGGACACTCTATAAGCGCAGATTGCAGGAAGAGGGTCTTGAACGCTTGTGCGAGGAGTTGGAAAGGGTAGACCCTGCTTATTATCAGATAGTAGACCGGCGAAACCAACGACGTGTAGTCCATGCTTTGGAAATATGTCATGTTACGGGAAAGACCTATACTTCTTTTAGAGTTAACCGTCAAAAATCCCGTCCTTTCGATATACTTAAGGTAGGATTGAACATCCCTCGCGAAATACTTTATAATCGCATTAACCGCCGTGTGGTACAGATGATAAAAGACGGATTGGAAGAAGAAGCCCGCAAGGTGTATCCTTTGCGTCATCTTACTTCATTGAGTACGGTGGGCTATCGTGAAATGTTTGCCTGTTTTGACGGCCAATTTACCCTTGAAGAAGCTATTGAGCGCATTCAGGGACATACCCGGCAGTATGCACGCAAGCAACTTACATGGCTCAAACGAGATGAATCCATTCGCTGGTTTCAGCCGGATGAATGGGACGAAATGCTGCAATATGTCATGTCTGAGGTGAAATTGCGTCTGTAAACATCTTTTTTTGACCGTAGTCTTTATGTTCGTGAAGTGTTCATAAAGATGTTTCGGAATCAAGAGCCTTGTTAAATTCAAACCAGTCATTATACCGCTTAGGTTTCCGTTTCCGACTTATGGTGTTGCTTTCCGTCTGTTTTTCATTTGCTTGCAGGTATCTTGCCTGCCGTTTTTCCTTGTCGCAGCGACAACGTTTTCAACATAATGATAACCCATTTGTTCAATGTTCAAACGAAAACAGTTTGTTCTTTTATAACCGATTGGGGTAAAGGTTAAACCTGAACCGGTTATTAGGCTGCCAACGCTTCATTCCCCGGTAATAATGTTGTTTTCCGCCTGTTTTCGTTTGTTTGTCGGCAGTTTCTCCGCCGTTTTTCTTCGGTGTAGCAGGCTACGCCTTCGACAAAACCGATAGATACGGGATATTTCGGACAGACATGGGGGCTGTCCCTACAATGATGGCGAACAACCATGTTCTGCAAGATTAAACGAAATGTGTAGAGACAGACCTCTGTGTCTGTCCGCCAAGAGAAAGGCTCCTCGCCGGAGTCCCTGAATTTGGGAACTTGCAGGCAAAGGGCATTATGTTGGGTTAATTCAAGACCGACGACCAACCTGTTTGACATCCGAACAAAACCTGTACGACCTTTAATGTTTAACCCAAATCGGTCATTAGACCGCCAAGGTTGCATTCCTCGCTGAAGATATTGCTTCCCGACCGCTTACGTCCGCTTGTCGGCAGCTTCTCTGTCGGTTTTCCTCGACGTAGCCCGCCACGCCTTCGGCAAAGCCGACAGACAATCTGTTTGACATCCGAACAAAATCAGAACGGTCTCTAATGACCGAATTGGGTTTAACTGGGGTTAAATTCTATCTGTTATTTTAACTTCCTGTTTTTCATCAACGAAGAGTTAACCAATATTCCCTCAAATGCTTGAAGAATTTCCGACCGACCTTGACCGTGGCCGAAAATAACGCTAAAAATCGAATTTGTAACTCACTGATAATCAGTGCCCATTTTTCGGAAGGTCGAAAAGTGGGGTAGAAAAGGGCAAAAAACGGCTTGCAAAAGGTGAACATTCACCTTGCAAACGTTCATCAATTGAAGGGCAATTGATGAACGTTTGCCTCTCAATTGATGCTTACTTGTAAAATTGTGGGTGAAAAACGGGCTTTTTACCCCTCGAAAACCGTTTTTCCGTTTCTCTTTCGTCATTTTTCATCAACCATTTTTCCTCTTTGGTTAATGACCCAACTGTTAAATGGCATGGTTTTTGCATGTTAGAAAAAACAGTTTTCTCCAGGCCTTTAACCCCAATCGGTCATTAGACCGCCAACACTACATTTCCCGCTAAAGATGATGATTTCGGTCGATTGCCGGCATCTTCTCTGCCGTTCTTCCTCGGCGTAGCAGGCTACGTTTTTGACAAAAGCGGCAGACAAGCTGCTCGACATACGAACATAATCAGTACGGTCTCTAATGACCGAATTGTGTTTAATCACGGTATGAAACGAAAGGCAGAAAAAACGGCAGACTATTTCCGCATGTTTTTACCATGAGAAAAAGTCTGCCGAAAAAGAGGAATATGTCACAGACGACGTAAGTCGCTTTATGCTTCGATGGCAGCTACGCCCGGAAGCACCTTGCCTTCGATAGCTTCGAGCAATGCTCCACCACCAGTTGAGATGTAACTCACCTGATCTGCCATGCCAAACTTGTTGATGCAGGCTACGGAGTCACCGCCTCCGATAAGCGAGAATGCACCGTTGGCTGTTGCCTTGACGATAGATTCGGCTATTGCTTTTGAACCTCCAACAAAATTGTCGAACTCAAATACACCGGCGGGGCCGTTCCACAAGATGGTTTTGGCTTCTTCTATGGCTGTGGCAAATGATTTTCGTGTCTCGGGGCCAGCATCCAAACCTTGCCATCCTTCTGGTATTTCATTAGCTTGGCAAACCTGTGTGTTGGCGTCGTTGGCGAATTTGTCTGCCGCAATGCAGTCTGTTCCGAGTACGAGGTTTACGTTGTTTGCCTTTGCTTTCTCGATAATGTCGAGTGCCACTTGCAACTTGTCGTCCTCACAAATGGAGTCACCAATCTTTCCACCCAATGCCTTGGCAAACGTATATGTCATTCCTCCGCAGAGAATCAGATTGTCAACCTTGCCCAGAAGGTTCTCGATGATACCGATTTTAGTAGACACTTTCGAGCCACCCATGATAGCTGTAAATGGTCTCTTGATGTTGCTCAATACATTGTTAACGGCTTGTACTTCCTTTTCCATCAAATAACCGAGCATCCTATGGTCTTTATCGAAAAATTCGTCGATGACCGCAGTCGAGGCATGTTTGCGATGTGCTGTTCCGAAGGCATCCATCACATAGCAGTCGGCATAGCTTGCCAATGTGGCGGCAAATTGCCTTTGCTTTTCTTTCATCGCCTTCTTGGCATCTTCGTATGCTGGGTCTGTCTTTTCGATGTCTGTCGGTTTACCTTCTTCTTCGGCATAAAAACGGAGGTTTTCAAGCATGAGAGCCTCTCCGGGTTTGAGTGCGTCTGCCTGTTCTTTGGCCTTGGCACAATCGGGGGTAAACTGTACTTTTACGCCCAGTGCTGCGCTTACGGCATCTACTATTTGTGAAAGAGACATCTTCGGGTTAACCTTTCCTTTCGGTTTGCCCATGTGCGACATGATGATGACAGAGCCTCCGTCATTCAAAATCTTCTTCAATGTAGGGAGTGCACCGCGAATACGTGTGTCGTCGGTGATTTTTCCGTTTTCATCCAAAGGCACATTGAAGTCTACTCTCACGATGGCTTTTTTGCCGGAGAAATTAAATTGTTCGATAGTCATAACTTGGTTTGATAATAATATTTCAACTTTTTCTTTTTCGACGACAAAATTACAAAAAAGAAAATACAATCGGACAAGTAAGCAAAATAAAAATAGTTATATGTGACTTATGTCGATTTTGCACAGTCATTGCTCAAGTGTGATTGTTCAACCCAAATCGGTCATTAGGCCGCCAAGGTTGCATTCCTCGCTGAAGATATTGCTTCCCGACCGCTTTCGTCCGTTTGTCGGCAGCTTCTCTGTCGGTTTTCCTCGGCGTAGCCCGTCACGCCTTCGGCAAATCCGACAGACAATCTGCTTGACATCCGAACAAAATCAGAACGGTCTCTAATGACCGAATTGGGTTCAAAAGAGTTGTTTGTTCATGTAAGAATTTCTGCATGGGCAAGGAAATCTACATGGGCATATTCTTTTTAGCATGTTGTAATTCATACGGAAAAGCTTTCTTTTCATGGCGAAAATATGCTGTTCCGGTTTACTTTATACAGCCATTAATCCCTCATCGGAATATATGTGAATAAGGTTTTGGCTTTCGGTAAAATTCGATAATTTTGTTTGTGGGTATAAAAGGTTTGGCTCCTGTAACTTGCATAATTCGGAAAAATTGCCCACCTTTGCAAACAGTTTCATATGAAATCTTGTGAATTGAATTGTCTTTTATGAAGAAAAGAAATTGTTTGGCTTTGCTGATGGCGTCGTTCGCTATGGCGGTTTTTGCACAAAGCGGTACCAACTCGCCTTATAGCCAATATGGTTGGGGCTTGCACTCCGACCAGACCAGCGGTTTTAATCGTGGTATGAACGGCGTGGGTATTGGTTTCCGAGAGAACAATCAGGTAAATTTTATCAATCCGGCATCGTATTCCGCAATGGATTCTACGATGTTCCTGTTTGATGCCGGTGTGTCTGCACAGCTTTCTAACTTTAAGGAAAACGGTGTTCGGCTGAATGCCAGAAATGCCGATTTTGAATATGCCGTGGCTGGCTTACGCCTGTTTAAGGGTGTGGGTATGAGTTTTGGTATCATTCCCTTTACCAATGTGGGCTACAATTATTCGAGCACAAGCAAGGTCGGAGCGTCTGAGACGACAACATTTACCAATACTTACAAGGGTAGTGGCGGACTACATCAGGCCTATTTAGGACTGGGATGGCAGTTTGTCAAGGGACTTTCCGTGGGCATTAATGCTTCGTATCTGTGGGGGGGCTTTGAACGCTCGGTCGTCAACAGCTATAGTGATGGCTATGTGAATACCCTATCCAAGTATTATTCGATAGATGTGGCTGACTATAAATTAGACTTTGGTCTGCAATATACGGCTCAAATCACCCCAAAAGACCAACTGACCCTCGGAGCAACATACAGTCTCGGACACCGATTGGGTGATAAACCCGAATGTAAAGTGATTTCTACCAACCCACAAACTGTGGTGGCTGACACCACGTTTTACAGCCTGTCGGGTAATATGGAACTGCCGCACGTTTTCGGGGCAGGGCTTGCATGGAATCACAGAAACCGCTGGAAAGTAGGAGTTGATTATACTTTGCAGAAATGGGGAGATGTTTCTTTTCCCGAATTTGTCACTCAAAACGGCGTGTCTGATTATGTTTTGAAGAACGATTACTTTGAGAACAGACATAAAGTTAATCTCGGAGGCGAATATTGTATGGACGAACGCTCACGCAATTTCTTCGGCCGTATTCGCTATCGGGCAGGTGTTTCGTATGCTACCCCATACTTTAAGGTGAACGGGCAGGATGGTCCTAAGGAGATAAGTGTGAGTGCCGGATTTGGTATTCCTATCGTTAACTCGTATAACAACCGCTCTTTCCTCAATATTTCAGCCCAATGGGTACGCAATTCGGCCGACGGATTGCTTACCGACAATACTTTCCGCATCAATATCGGACTGACATTCAACGAGCGTTGGTTCCAAAAATGGAAGTTTGAATAAATCCGGATAGAATTTGGAAACAGACAGTCATTCTGCATGGAAATCCCTGTTGAAAGGGGGCTTTCTCCTTCTTATCTCGCTCTTTGTTGTGGCTTGTTCACAGGAGAAGGTGCGAACGGCTCCTGCCATATATGCCCGCGACTCTGTGGCCGTGATGACAAGCTATGGCGTCAATACGCTTATTTCCGATTCAGGAGTGGTAAAGTATCGCATTGTAACCGAACGATGGGAGGTAAATCAAAACAAAAACCCTTCACGGTGGATATTCAACAAGGGCTTGTTCCTCTTTCAATTCGACGAAAAGTTTCATGTGCATTCTTACATCCAGTGTGATACGGCCTATTATTTTGACGGTTTACGCAAATGGGAATTGCGTGGAAGAGTCAGGATATTGACCAAGAACGGCATTCGCTTTATCGGTGATGAACTGTTCTGGGATGAAAACAAGCACGAGTTGTGGTCAAATATGTACTCTGTCCTGATTACTCCCGAACGACGGTTGTCGGGTCTTTACTTCAGAAGCGACGAGCGTATGACACGCTATTATGTGTCTAATTCAAGGGCATCGTTTGAAAAGGGAGACATTGACGGCAGTCCACGCGACACCGTTCCACAGGAAAAACAGGACTCATTGTTGAAAACCGGTCGACAGCCCACTGCCCCTTCAAGAAAAACCTCGGCTGCAACCATTCCCGTTATAGGAGAGTTATGAGTACCACTTTGATAATCGGCATTCTTGTCACCATGGTGTTTTCCGCCTTCTTTTCGGGTATGGAAATAGCCTTTATTTCGAGTAATCGAATGCGGGCGGAGATGGACAAGGGGAAAGGCGGTCTTTCTCAGTGGTGTATTTCTTTGTTCTACAAGCATCCGAGCAACTTTGTCAGTGCAATGCTTGTGGGCAATAACATTGTCTTGGTACTGTATGGAATTCTGTTTGCAAAGCTGTTTGATGCTACGTTGTTCAGTGGTTTGAGCGAGGGATGGCGCGTACCGGCTGATACGATACTTTCGACCGTTATCGTATTGTTTACCGGAGAATTTCTTCCGAAGACCCTTTTCAAAAGCAGTCCAAACCGACTTTTATCGCTTTTTGCCGTTCCTGCCTTTGTCTGTTTTGTTGTACTATGGCCCATTTCCAAAATTTCCACGCTGATTGCACGCATGTTCTTGCAGCTGCTCGGTATGAAGATTGTCGTGAAGAACGATGTGGAAGGGTTTACGAAAGTAGACCTTGACTATCTTGTGCAGTCGGGAATTGACAATGCGCCGAATGAAGATGCCATTGACGAAGAGGTGAAAATCTTTCAGAATGCACTTGACTTCATTGATTGTAAAGTGCGAGACTGTATGATACCGAGGACGGAAATCAATGCGGTTGAGGAAGGTTGTCCCGTTGAAGAACTGATGCAGATGTTCATAGAGAGCGGTAATTCCAAAATCATCATTTACAAAGAAGACATCGATCATATAGTGGGTTACGTGCATTCTTCGGAGATGTTTCGCAATCCTAAGGACTGGCGGCAATATGTCCGCACCATGCCTTTTGTGCCGGAGACGATGGTTGCACAGAAATTGATGCAGATTTTCCTTCAGCAGAAAAAGTCTTTGGGAATTGTTGTAGATGAGTTTGGAGGAACGAGCGGGCTTGTTTCATTGGAAGATATTGTAGAGGAAATCTTCGGAGATATTGAGGACGAGCACGACAACGAGAAGTATATAGCCAAGCAAACAGGAGAAAAACAATACATCTTGTCGGCAAGGTTGGAGATAGACAAGGTAAATGACCTCTTCGGAATTGAACTTCCCGAAAGCGACGACTACATGACGGTAGGCGGATTGATATTGCACCATTTCCAGAGTTTCCCCAAAGTCAATGAAGTGGTACAGATAAACAAGTTTGAGTTTAGGATTCTCAAGCGTACCATGACTAAGATAGAACTTGTGAAACTGACGGTAAAGCAGTGACAGTTTCGTATTAACCCAAATCGGTCATTAGACCGCCAACACTATATTATTCACTGAAGATGATGCTTACCGACTGATTTCGGTCGCTTGCCGGCATCTTCCCTGCCGTTCTTCCTCGGCGTAGCCCGCTACGCCTTTGGCAAAAGCGGCAGACAATCTGCCCGACATACGAACATAATCAGTACGGTCTCTAATGACCGAATTGGGATTAACGTCACTTCTGTAGGACTTTCACCAATAACTGTTAAAAGGGTGGTTTTACTTGGATTTGTAAACATATTCCCTTATTTTTGCATGTAATTAATATTAAAACGTATATAGTATGATAACTTGTATCATTGTTGCAGTGGTTGTTTATACCTTTTTTTTCAGATAAAATAGACATTAAAATAAATTCAATATGACTACTATTATTGTTATTGCAGTGGTTGTCGTGGTGCTTGTAGTTTGGGCTATAAGCATTTATAACAGTCTTGTCAGACTGAGAAACAACCGTGAGAATGCTTTTGCCGATATTGATGTACAACTCAAACAGCGATATGACTTGATTCCGCAGCTTGTCGGTTCGGTAAAAGGGTATGCTGATCATGAGAAGGAAGTTTTTCAAAAGGTAACAGAGGCACGAGCCGCCGCTATGGGTGCAACCTCTGTTAATGAGAAAGTGCAGGCCGACAACGCCCTCACGGGTGCATTAGCTGGTTTGAGAGTGTCGTTGGAGAATTACCCGGAATTGAAAGCAAACGAGAACTTCATGCAGTTGCAGACGGAGATTTCGGATATAGAGAACAAGCTGGCCGCCGTTCGACGTTTCTTCAACTCTGCTACAAAAGAGTTGAACACGGCAGTAGAATCTTTCCCTTCCAATATATTAGCCAAAATGTTTGGTTTCTCCAGAGAGCCGATGTTTGAAGTGCCTGAAGAGTCACGAGCCATGTATGAAAAGGCTCCTGAGGTCAAGTTTTAGTCTCATCAGATAGAAAATATTTCCATTAGAGGTTGTGACTTTCGCATGAAATACGTTGGAATGCAGACCCAAATCAGCCGCAACAATCGCTTGAGCGTATTGTTGCTGCTGTTGTTTCCTGGCATAATCTTGGGCATGGTATGGGTGTTTCTGGCCTTGGTGAACTATTTCGAAAACGGCTATTACAATGAACGGGGTGAGATGGTACACCAACTTAACTGGGATACGGTCAATGGCTACTTCATCACCACTATTCCGTGGGTTGTGGCCGGTGTCGCAATATGGTTTGCAATAGCTTATTTCTTTAATGCATCAATGATCAAGCGTGCCACGGGTGCCCGTTCATTGACCCGGAAAGAGAACCCTCGCATCTACAACATCGTAGAAAACCTCTGCATGACCTGTGGTATGGACATGCCCCAGATTAATGTTGTTGATGATCCAATGCTCAATGCCTTTGCCAGCGGTATTGACAAAAAAAGCTATACGGTGACCGTAACGACAGGCCTGGCCAACCGCCTGAATGACGATGAACTTGCAGGAGTGATAGCTCACGAACTGACCCATATCCGCAATAGAGATACACGTCTGCTCATTACAAGCATTATATTTGTGGGCATCATCTCTACCATCATGAGCCTGACGGTGCGTATGATATACAATATCTTTCTGTTCGGTGGCGGCGGCAGTAACCGGCGTGACAACAAGGGCAACGGTGCTTCTTTCATTGTTGTTGTGGTTATCGGATTGATATGTACGGCGATTGCCTACTTCTTCACGCAGCTTACACGTTTTGCCATATCACGAAAGAGGGAATATATGGCCGATGCCGGCGGTGCAGAACTGTGCAGAAATCCGCTTGCTTTGGCCTCGGCGTTGCGTAAAATATCTGAAAACCCCGGCCTTGGGCATGTTAAGCGAGATGATGTTGCGCAACTGTTCATCGTTCATCCGCAGTCAATCACGCAGGGATTTATGAATTTCTTCAGCTCGCTTTTTGCTACACATCCCGATACGGCTAAGCGAATTGAAATCCTTGAGCAATTCTGATGCTGGCTCTTCGTACCTTTCTTCTCTGTTTTCTGCTTCCGCTTTGTCTTTCGGGCAGAGCACAGGATACTGCTTTCAAACCGTTCAGCCATTACCAAGTCCGCATGAAACAGTTTGCAAAGCAGCAGAAGATTGGTACGTCAGATATAGTGATGTTGGGTAATAGCCTGACCGAATATGCCGGAGATTGGAATAAGCTGCTCAAGACACAACACATTCGTAACAGGGGAATAGCCGGCGATGTGGCCATGGGCATTTATCAAAGACTTAATACCATTCTGCCGTATCGTCCCAAAGCTATTTTCCTCATGGTTGGAACCAACGACGTTAGCCACAATCTTTCGCCCTCGCAAGTTTTCGGCTTATGTAAAAAAGTCATTGATAAAATCCGCCAAGATGCTCCGCAAACGCAACTGTTTGTGCAAAGCCTGCTGCCTTTCAATGAATCGTTTGGCCGTTGGAAGCTGCTCGAAGGCAAGTCCGCTCACATTCCACGCATCAATGCCCTGCTTGAGAAATACTGTCATGAGAACAACATTCCCTTTATCAATTTATATCCTCAGTTCATCCGCAAGGGAACCGATGAACTGCGAAGAGAGCTTACAACAGACGGGCTTCACCTTTCGCCGATAGGTTACAAGCGATGGGCTTTTGAACTGCGTAGGTACATCAAGGCCTTGGATGCGCAGCAGTAGTTCAGTTTTTGTAATGAGCTTCATGTTTTTCCGTCCTTCCTCTGTTTCCCAATTGCTCATTTGAACGGTTTTCCTAATCTCTTTCTTATCCCGTTTTGTATGCTTGATTTTTGTGATACGCCACGAGCGTGGTACGAAAATTGATGAAACGATAAGCGTTCCCAATGTGTAGGGACAGACCCTGTGTCTGTCCGAGACGATACGATAGCAAATGCGGACAGACACGGGGTCTGTCCCTACAATGACGAAAACAACAATAAATGTCGGACAGCGGACAGGCAAGACTTCTGTCTGACAAGAGAAGAATCCCTGAACTTAGGAATTTGCATGTGAGTGTCTACTTGTTACTCATGTGCGTGTCTACTTGTTACTCTTGTGGATTAGTTGATACCAGCCATTGGTGGTATGTGTGGCAACCCGTGTCGTTTTAGCGGGCTACGCCGAGGGAACGGCAGACGAGATGCCGACAAACGAATGAAAGCTGTCGGGAAGCAACATCGTCAATTCGAAAGATAAACCTTAGTCGGTCTCATGACCGATTTGGATAAAACAGAGCCACAGCAGAAATAATATCTGCCACGGTTGTTGTAAACGGCTAAAAGTTTTTGTATCTTTGCACGGCAAGACAAAGAATGTTATACAAGGGGTTGTCTGACAAGACAACTCTTTAATTTTCACATAAAAATAATGGCTACAGTTGACGACAAGAAGATTATCTTCTCGATGGTGGGAGTATCGAAGGTTATCCCACAAAATCAAAAACAAATTCTGAAGAACATTTATCTCTCGTTCTTCTATGGTGCAAAAATAGGTATCATCGGTTTGAATGGAGCTGGAAAGTCTACGCTGATGAAAATTATTGCCGGCCTTGAGCAGCCTTCTTCGGGTGAAGTTGTATGGAGCCCGGGGTATACCGTTGGTTATCTGCCGCAGGATCCTCCGCTCGATGAGGGAAAGACCGTTAAGGAGAATGTTCAGGAAGGTGTGCAACACGTGTATGACGCACTCAAGGAATACGATGAAATCAACCTCAAGTTCGGGTTGGAAGAGTATTATGAAGACCCTGAAAAGATGGACAAGCTGATGCAGAGGCAGGCCGAGGTGCAAGACATTATTGACGCAACGGATGCCTGGAACATGGATTCCAAGCTCGAACGGGCTATGGCTGCTCTGCGTTGTCCTGCTGGCGACCTGCCTGTCACGCATCTTTCCGGCGGTGAACGACGCCGTATTGCGTTGTGTCGGTTGCTGTTGCAGAAACCCGATGTACTTTTGCTCGATGAGCCAACCAACCATCTTGACGCCGAAAGTATCGACTGGTTGGAACAGCACCTTCAGCAATACGAGGGTACGGTGATAGCTGTTACCCACGACCGTTATTTCCTCGATGACGTAAGCGAGTGGATTTTGGAACTTGACCGTGGAGAGGGCATTCCGTGGAAGGGAAACTATTCTTCATGGCTCGACCAGAAGACACAGCGCATGGCACAAGAAGAAAAAGTGGCATCAAAACGTCGCAAGACGCTGGAGCGTGAACTTGAATGGGTGCGTATGGCACCAAAGGCACGGCATGCCAAGGGCAAGGCGCGTCTGAAATCATACGAACAGATGCTCAACGAAGAACAGAAGCAGCGCGAGGAGAAACTGGAAATTTACATACCCAATGGCCCGAGACTGGGCAACAAAGTTATCGAGGCGCAGCATGTCAAGAAAGCCTTCGGTGAAAAAGTTCTTTTCGACGACCTCAATTTCATGCTTCCACCCAATGGTATAGTGGGTGTTATCGGACCGAACGGTGCAGGAAAGACTACGCTCTTCCGTCTCATCATGGGATTGGAGCAGCCCGATGGCGGAACGTTTGAGGTGGGCGAGACCGTGAAACTGGCTTATGTAGATCAGCAACACAAGGACATCGACCCCACAAAGACCGTTTATGATGTTGTTTCACAAGGAAATGAAACCATCCGAATGGGCGGCCGCGACATTAACTCTCGTGCCTATCTCTCGCGCTTCAACTTCTCGGGTACTGACCAGAGCAAACTGTGCAGCGTGCTGTCGGGTGGCGAACGCAACCGCCTGCAACTTGCCCTTGCACTGAAACAAGAGGGAAATGTACTTTTGCTTGACGAACCGACCAACGACATTGATGTAAATACGCTTCGGGCGTTGGAGGAAGGTCTCGAGGCCTTTGCTGGCTGTGCGGTTGTCATCAGTCACGACCGATGGTTCCTTGACCGAATTTGTACGCACATTCTTGCCTTTGAAGGCAACGGAGAAGTATTCTATTTTGAGGGAACGTATTCAGAATACGAAATCAACAAGGCAATGCGTCTGGGCAATGAAGACATCAAGAAAGGTCGCTATCGCAAGTTGATGGAAGACTGATAAGCCCCAATCAGTCATGAGACCGCTAAGGTTTATCCTTCGAACTGATGATGTTGCTTTCCGACAGCTTTCATTCACTTGTCGGCATCATGTCTGCTGCTTTTGTTCGGCATAGCCCGCTTCGCTTTCGTAAAAGTGACACCTCATTTGCTCGCCATTCAATAGAAATCAGGGCGGTCTCTAATGGCCGATTTGAGATAAGGCGAATTACAGGCATGTGCTTTTCGTCAAGTTGATACCATAATATAATATATGGAAGAATCATATGCCGGAAAAAGAAAGGGGAAGACTGGTTGGTCTTCCCCCTTTTATGTTTCAAGATTTCATCTGTTGATGACTTGATGCGATTTTTATGTTACACTATCTTGTTGTTACTTGGTTTCAATCTCTTCTTTCATGTCGATAAACTGCTTCTTGGCATCGTAAAATTCGTATTGCAAGAAAGCCATTTTCTGCGATGGCACAATACGAACTCCGAATCCGTACTTCATCTGCCATTTTCGTTTGAGCGACATGAAGCCTTGATTGATATATGCAGCTACATAAGGATGTATGTGCAAATAGAATTTCCTGATTCCAATTCGATTGACCAAATGGTCAATTTTGCTTTCCAATTGGTCTGTGAACAGGATGCTGGATTTGATTTTTCCTTTACCGAAACAAGTGGGACACGTTTCTTCAACATTGAGATCCATGGCGGGTCTTACCCGTTGTCGGGTGATTTGCATGAGGCCGAATTTGCTCAAAGGCAATATGTTGTGGCGTGCCCGATCTTGCTGCATGTTTTTGCACATGCGTTCGTAGAGCATTTGTCGGTCTTCTGCCAAATGCATGTCGATGAAGTCTACGATAATGATGCCACCCATATCTCTTAGTCGCAATTGCCTTGCCAGTTCGTCTGCCGCGCCTAAATTCACGTCAAGCGCATTGGCTTCCTGTCCGTTAGCAGAGCGGGTGCGGTTGCCGCTGTTAACGTCTACCACGTGCATGGCTTCAGTATGCTCTATAATCAGGTAAGCACCGTGTTTGTAATTGATAATCTTACCGAAGCTCGACTTCTGTTGTTTGGTGACGTTAAAGTTGTCGAAGATGGGAACATCGCCCTTGTATAGCTTGACGATATTGGCTTTTTCAGGCGCAATAAGGGTGACATAGTTCTTTACTTCTTTCCATATTTCCTCATCGTTGATATGGATGTTTTCATAAGTGGGGTTGAAGAGGTCTCGCAGCAAGGCAACGGCCCTTCCTGTTTCTTCAAAGACCAGCTGCGGCCGTTTCTGTGTCTTTTGTACTTTGGTGATAGCATCTTCCCATTGTTTCAGGAGCACTTTCATTTCAGTATCAAGTTCTGAAACCCGCTTTCCTTCAGCCACGGTTCTTACAATGACGCCGAAATTCTTGGGTTTGATGCTTTGAATGAGTTGTTTCAGGCGTGCGCGTTCTTCTCCGCTTTTAATCTTCGATGATACCGAAACTTTGTCATTGAAAGGCATCAGAACGATGTACCGGCCTGCAAAACCCAATTCTCCTGTGAGTCTTGGCCCTTTGGTCGAAATGGGTTCTTTCACCACCTGAACCAATACTTCCTGTCCCACTTGGAGAGTATTGGCCACGCTGCCGTCCTTTTTGATATCTGGCAATCGTGTGGCTTTTGTAATAGGAAATAGTTTCTTCCTGTCGCTTTGCACCTGTTTGAGGTACTTGGCATACGAGTTGAATTGGCTTCCCAAGTCAAGATAGTGTAGAAAAGCGTCGCGTTCGAATCCTACATCCACGAAGCAAGCATTCAGCCCGGGCATGAGCTTCTTTACCTTTGCAATGTAGATGTTGCCTACTGAAAATGATGCGGAGCGTGATTCCGACTGGTATTCCACGAGGCGTTTATCCTCCAGGAGTGCAATCGAAATGTCTTTTTCTCGTGCATCAATGACAATTTCGCTGGTCATTTCTACTTATCTGTTTAAAAAACTTAGTGAATACATAACAAAAACGGCATGTCTTCCGGCTTCTTCATGAAATCCGGTTGACATACCTTTCAGTCTGAAAGACTGACCAAAAGCCTTACTTGCTCTTGTGTCTGTTCTTTCTTAATCTCTTCTTACGCTTATGCGTTGCCATCTTGTGGCCTTTTTTCTTCTTTCCGTTTGGCATAACTTAAATGTATTTTGAATTAATATTTTTGAGTAATTGCAGAATTTCAGTTCAGCTTTGCTTATTCTCCCTTCATCTTGCTGACAAAACTTTTGGCAGGTTTGAAGCTGGGAAAGTCGTGTGCAGCGATGGTGATGGTTGTGTTCTTGGAGATGTTGCGTGCGGTCTTTTCTGCTCTGTGTTTAATGATGAAACTACCGAAGCCGCGTAAATAAACGTTTTCTTTATCAAGCAAGCTGCCTTTGATAACTTCCATGAACGCTTCTACGGTTGCGGAAACATCTTTCTTGGGCAATCCTGTCTGATTGGAGATTTCGTTGATAATGTCTGCTTTAGTCATTGTTGTATGCTTTATATTGTTTTGAATACTATATTCTGAACCTCTGTTAAGGACGTGCAAATATACGGGTTTTTGTTGTTATAAGGAAATTTATTTGAGTTTTTTTGCAAAAATAGGAACTAAATGATTTATAGAACTGCTTCATATCCACATCATTATGATTGATAGATTGTGACATGGATATTTGAGGCGGTTGAACTTAAACCCAAATCGGTCATTAGATCGCCTATGGTACATTCCTCGCTGCTGCTGTTGCTTCCCATCTGCTTTCGTCCGTTTGTCGGCAAAACCGATAGACAATCTGCTCAGCATCCGAACAAATCATTCCGAACTCAAATGACCGAGTTGGGCTTTAAGGGTTTATTTCTTTCTGTACGCATATTTATATTATGGTAAAGACTGGCATGACAGGGGTATGTTCTCGTTTGAGTTTGTATTCAATTGAAAGGGCAATTTCAAATCCTTTGTCTTCTTTCTTTGATAAAGAGGCAAAAAAGAGGATTTCATCTGAAGACGGATAGGTGATTGTGTGTTAAATCTTCTTTTTCCTTTAACATTTCGCTTTTTCGTTGACGAAGAGTTGACCAATATTCCCTCAAATGCTTGAAGAATTTTCGACGGCCTTGGCCGTGGCCGAAAATAACGCTAAAAATCGAATTTATAACTCGCTGATAATCAATGCCCATTTTTCAGAGGGTCGAAAAAGGGGGGCAAAAAGGGCAAAAATCGGCTTGCAAAAGATGAACACTCACCTTGCAAGCGTTCATTAATTGCCCTCCAATTAATGAACGTTTGCCTCTCAATTGATGCTTACTTGCAAAATTGGGGGTGAAAAACGGGCTTTTTACCCCTCGAAAACCACGTTTTCATTTCTCTTTCGTCATTTTTCGCCGACCGTTTTTTTCTCTCTGGTTAACCGTCGAATTGTTAACTGGCATGGTTTTTGCACGTCGGAAACTGACCGTTTAACCCAATTCGGTCATTAGAGACCGTACTGATTATGTTCGTATGTCGAGCAGATTGTCTTCCTCTTTTGCCAAAGGCGTAGCGGGCTACACCGAGGTAGAACGGCAGAGAAGATGCCGGCAAGCGACCGAAATCAGTCGGTAAGCATCATCTTCAGTGAGTAATGTAGTGTTGGCGGTCTAATGACCGATTTGAGTTTAATCCCCAATAGGTCTAATGATTGATAGGTGGTTTGATAAACGGAGAAGTTCAGGGCTGGTATGCCCCAGTGTGTAAAGATAAGGAATTTTGACTTTAGAAAGAGTTGTTTCTCAACCCATTTCTTTTGTGATATGCCCTTTTTGCTGTACCTTTGCACAATGAATTTTTTGAAGAAAATCTTGTGTTCCGTGCCCTTTCTGCTGTGTTTTTGCCTGCCCAGGGTTTACGGACAATCTGACTCTGTAGAGATAAGTTTGCTCACATGCGGTCCTTATCATGAGGTTTACAGCCTTTATGGACATACAGCCATTCGGATAAAGAATGTCAATAAGGATGTAGATATGGTTGTAAACTATGGAGTATTTGACTTTGACAAGCCTCATTTTATATGGAGATTTATCTTCGGGCTGACCGATTATGAAATGGGAGTTGCGCCATTCGACCTTTTCTGTCGGGAGTTTTCTAATGAGGGAAGATACATAGTCCAACAGGTTCTTGACCTTACCGATGAGGACAAGAGAAAAATTCTTGAGGCAATCGGTCGTAATGCGTTGCCGGAAAACAGAGTGTATCGCTATAATTATTTCTATGACAATTGCACCACCCGTGCCCGAAACATGTTGATTGGACACATGGATGGACGCATAGAATATGACAAGAGAGGGACGGAAGATGTGCTGACGTTTCGTGAGATGATACATTCCTATAACGAAAAGCAACTTTGGGCACGTTTTGGAAACGACGTCTTTCTGGGTGTGATGGCTGACAGAAACACCTCGTTGACAGAAAGACAGTTTCTGCCGGAGCATTTGATGCGTGATTTTTCCAAAGCAACCGTTGTCGGTAAAGACGGAAAACAAAGGCTGTTGGTTAAAGATACTTCAACCGTGTTGGAAGGAAATACGGTATCGCAAGGCGAAAACTTTCCGTTGAGACCACGTGATGTCATGCTTATTTTGTTGCTCATTACTGTAATTTTGACAGTTGCAGAGCGAAAGAAGCGCATTTTTTGGGGCTTCGATGCCCTACTTCTGTTTTTCACCGGAGCAACCGGCGTTCTCCTGACTATGATGATTTTTTCGCAACATCCTGCTGTAAGTCTTAATTTACAGATACTTATGCTCAATCCTCTGTCGCTGTTCTGTCTTTTTCCGATTGTCAAACGAGCAAGAAAAAAACAGAGTTTCTGGTTTTGGAAAGTATGGGTGGGGCTGATTGTCTGCTTCTTTATAGGCAATATTTTTCAGTCATACGCCGAGGGGATGAACATTTTGGCATTATCTTTGCTCATTAGGTGTTGTGCAAATATATGGCGAGGTAAAGCTATTTCGGCAAAACATGGCGGCTAACAGGTTGTAGTCTTGGCAGCAAGGTGTTTCATCATGAGTTCCATACATGGCAATCTCCACCTGCTACAGACATTGAGGCAAACTTGCGCAATCCAGTGAAATGGCCGCCAGGGATGAATTTGGAAAATGCAAAAGAAAAATTGCCGTATAAGGAAAAATATTCGTAATTTTGCGCAGATTATAGCAGACATATCAAGATTATAAACAAAATAGACACCATGGGATTTATCAATATCTTACAATCCATGTTCGGAAATAAGTCGTCTCGCGACATGAAGCTTATTCTTCCGTATGTAAACAAAGTAAAAGAGGTCTACCCTGAAATTCAGAAATTGAGCAATGACGAGCTTCGTGCCCGTACCAAGGAAATACAAAAGTTTGTTCAAGAGTCGGCCAAAGAACAAAAGGCTAAAATCGAAGAGCTGAAAGGCACCATAGAAGACACGCCGATTGACCAGCGTGAAACCATCTTCCACCAAATAGACAAACTCGAAAAGGAAGCATTGGATGAGTATGAGAAAGCTCTCGATGAGGTTATGCCCGTGGCGTTTAGCATTGTAAAAGATACGGCAAGGCGTTTTGCCGAAAATGAAGAAACCATCGTTACAGCCAATGACTTCGACAGAGAGCTGGCTGCTGACCCTCATAAAGACTTTATCACGATAGAAGGAGACAAAGCCATTTATCACAACCACTGGACTGCCGGAGGCAATGACCTGAAGTGGGAGATGGTTCACTACGACGTACAGTTGTTTGGTGGTGAGGTATTGCATCAAGGCAAGATTGCTGAAATGGCAACGGGTGAAGGTAAAACATTGGTGGCTACACTGCCGGTATTCCTCAATGCCTTGACAGGTAACGGCGTGCACGTCGTCACAGTTAACGATTATCTTGCCAAACGTGACTCGGAATGGATGGGGCCGTTGTACGAATTCAACGGTTTGTCGGTAGATTGCATAGACAAACATCGTCCCAACTCTCCCGAACGTAGAAAGGCATATCAGGCAGATATCACCTTTGGAACGAACAACGAGTTCGGTTTTGACTATCTGCGTGACAATATGGCCATCTCTCCGGCTGATTTGGTACAGCGAGCACATAATTATGCTATTGTCGACGAGGTCGACTCGGTGTTGATAGACGATGCCCGTACTCCTTTGATTATCTCCGGTCCGGTTCCGAAAGGCGATGACCAGATGTTCGAAGAGTATCAGCCGCTTGTAGAACGACTTGTAGATGTGCAACGGAAATTGGCCACACAGTTCCTTGCCGATGCCCGGCAGAAAATCAGTGAGGGACAGGAAAAGAAAGACCAGAAGCTTACCGAAGAGGGATTCCTCTCGCTATACCGTTCTTTTAAGTGCTTGCCTAAAAACAAGCCGCTCATTAAATATTTGTCGGAAGAAGGCATCAAGGCGGGTATGTTGAAGACCGAAGAGTATTACATGGCCAACAACAACCGAGAAATGCCTAAGGCCATAGAGCCGCTTTACTTTGTGGTGGATGAGAAACTGAACTCTTGCGACTTAACGGATAAAGGTACGGAGTGGCTGGCTAAGCAAGTAAACAATAAGGACTTGTTCGTCTTGCCCGATATCACCGCCCAGCTGTCGGCTCTCGAAGCTAAATCCGGACTTACCGATCAGGAAAGACTGGATGAGAAAGATGAGTTGATGAGTCACTATGCCGTTCAGAGTGAACGTGTCCATACATTGCAACAGTTGCTCAAGGCATACACCATGTTTAATAAGGATGACGAATACGTGGTGATGAACGGAGAGGTAAAGATTGTGGACGAGCAGACCGGACGTATTATGGAAGGCCGCCGCTGGAGCGACGGATTGCATCAGGCTGTGGAAGCCAAAGAACATGTCAAGGTGGAAGCGGCTACGCAAACTTTTGCAACCATTACACTACAGAACTATTTCCGTATGTATCACAAGCTGGCGGGTATGACGGGTACGGCGATTACGGAAGCCGGAGAGTTCTGGGATATATATAAGCTCGATGTTGTGGAGATTCCGACTAACAAGCCCATTCTCCGTAACGATATGAATGACCGTGTGTATAAGACTGCAAGAGAAAAGTACAATGCGGTGATAGAAGAAATTGTGGAAATGAGAGACGCAGGAAGACCTACGCTGGTAGGTACGACATCGGTGGAAATCTCCGAGCTGCTGTCGCGCATGTTGCAGATGCGAAACATTCCACACAATGTATTGAATGCGAAGCTACACCAAAAAGAAGCTGACATTGTGGCGCAAGCCGGTCAGAGCATAGAAGGAAAAGGTGCGGTTACAATTGCTACCAACATGGCCGGTCGTGGTACGGACATCAAATTGTCGCCCGAGGTGAAAGCCGCAGGCGGATTGGCCATCATCGGAACCGAACGCCATGAAAGCCGTCGTGTGGACAGACAGTTAAGAGGACGTGCAGGCCGTCAGGGAGACCCGGGTTCTTCTGTATTCTATGTGTCTTTGGAAGATAAGCTGATGCGTCTTTTCGCTTCTGAGCGTATTGCCAGTGTCATGGACAGGCTCGGTTTCAAAGAAGGCGAGAGGATAGAGGCACAGATGATTTCCAAGAGTATTGAACGTGCGCAGAAGAAAGTGGAAGAAAACAACTTCGGCATACGTAAGCGTCTGTTGGAATACGACGATGTTATGAACAAACAACGTACGGTGATTTACGAGAAGCGACACCATGCTTTGATTGGAGAGCGCATCGGAATGGATATTACCAATGTGATTTGGGATCGCATTATCAATATTGTTGACAATAATGATTACAGCGGTTGCAAGGAGCTTTTCCTCAAAGTCTTTGCCATGGAATGTCCGTTTGCGGAGGAAGACTTCAACGTAAAAGACAGAGACAGCCTGAAAGAGCGTGCTTTTCAGGCAGCGATGGACGCATTCAAGCGTAAGAGCGAGCGCATACAGGCTATGGCATGGCCGGTTATCAAGCAGGTGTATGAGGAGCAAGGACAGATGTACGAACGCATCATGGTGCCTATCACAGACGGCAAGCGGGTGTACAACATTCCCTGCAACTTGAAAGAAGCATACGATACCGAGGCTAAGAGTGTTGTAAAAGAGTTTGAAAAGAACATCATGCTACATATCATCGATGACTGTTGGAAGGAAAATCTCCGTGAACTCGATGAACTGAAACACAGTGTGCAGAATGCATCATACGAACAAAAAGACCCTCTTCTCATCTTCAAACTCGAAAGTGTGAAGATATGGGACAACATGATTGATGGCATGAACAACCGCACCGTGGGCATCCTTATGCGTGGTCAGATACCCGAGATGCAACAGGAAGATGTCCGCGAAGCTGCTCCTGAGCAGAGAAGTCAACGCTATACTGAGCAGAAAGAGAACTTGGTGGACGAAAACCAAAGAGCCGCAGCACAGCATGATACCCGAGAGGGAGCGCAAGAGGCAAACCGTACACCCATTGTGAAGGAGAAACTTCCGGGACGCAATGAACCTTGTCCGTGCGGCAGTGGCAGGAAGTTTAAGAATTGTCACGGTCGCGGGTTGGTATAGTCATAGAGGGTAGGGGAAGACGGAATAATCGTTTTTCACCTGCCCTTGATTGATAGATTGCCCTGCCCACAGTGCAATATGACTTCATACGCTGCTTATAGGCAAGGTATCTGTATGTAAATGTCATATCGAAGAAGGCTATTTGTCAGAAGATATGGAATGTCAATGAATCAATGAAGGAATAATTATGATTACCATAGATAAACTGAGAAAAAATTTCGGAGAGAAAGTTGCGGTGAATATCGCAGACTATACCGTTCAAAGAGGAGACCTGCTTGGTCTTGTTGGTAACAACGGAGCGGGTAAGACAACTTTCTTCCGTCTCTTGCTCGACCTCTTGAAGGCAGACGAGGGAACGGTTACTTATCATTTCTCTGCATCAAAAAATAACGAAGACGGTGAAGGAATAACTGTCAATCCTGCCTTGTCGGAATTGTGGAAAGAATATACGGGAGCCTATATCGACGAAGGTTTTCTTATAGACTTTTTTACGCCCGAGGAGTATTTCTCGTTCATCGGCAGCGTGTGTGGCATGGAGAAAGACACCATTGAGGCGAGGCAGAACGATTTTGAACAGTTGATGGGTGGCGAAATCATCGGCCAGAAGAAACTCATCCGTGACCTGTCTGCGGGCAACAAACAGAAAGTGGGCATTATTGCTGCGCTTTTCAACAAGCCCGAAGTGGTTATCCTCGACGAACCGTTCAACTTTCTTGATCCCTCATCACAGAATATTTTGAAGCATCTCCTTGCCGAATATAATCGTGAAACAGGTGCAACAATACTTATTTCCAGTCACAACCTTGCTCACACCATAGATATTTGTCCTCGCATTACGCTGATGGAGGCAGGCGAAATCAAGGAAGACTTTGACAACAAAAACGGCGAGGCGAGGGAGAAACTTGAAGAATATTTCAAGGCGTAAGCCTTTCCGGATGAAGGTACAATCGTGAAAACATAGTGTCCGGATACTTCAATATAGTGCAAGTCTAACACATTTAACCCAAATCGGTCATAGGAGACTGTACTGATTTTATTCGGATGTCAGGCAGATTGTTTGTCGGTTTTACCAAAAGCGTAGCGGGTTACGGTGAGGAAAAACGGCAGAGAATATGCCGACAAACGAACGAAAACTGTTGGTAAGCAATGTCATAGCAAGGAATGTAGCATTAGCGGTCTAATGACCGATTTGGGTTCAAATAAATCATCTGTATACTCACTCCTTTGTATATTATCCACGGTTTTTTCGGAAAACCTGAGTTCGGGATAAGTTCCCCTTATCTTCTGTTCTTGATGTAAGGATACAAGTCCCTTATCCCTGCCAATTGGCAGGGATGGCTTTCTTGTCCGTACAATTCTGCTTCGGCTATGTCCATAAAATGGTCAGCAGACCGTCTTTGTCTTCAATGCAGAAGTCTATATTGACTGAGGGCTTCTTGTCGAAGAAACTGTAGGCCGCAATTGCCGGGAGTGCGTTCATTGCGAAGTTGAACACGCTGCGGTGTCGGGAATGTACCAGTTGGGCGACGTTCTTGAGCTCGTCATTGATGGTTTCTATGACCGATCTCTTTCTCTACAGGATTTTGTTTTTCATGTTGCGCCTGATACGTTTGTTGTGGCAGACGGGGACGCAGGTGCTGTCAACGAAACTTATACCCATACAACGACCGAAGCAGCACACTTGCAAAAAGAGCATCATTTCCACCGAAAGCCGTGACTCGAGTTCCACAAAGCGGTTATATGAGAGTGGCTCGGGGAACAGGTCGGCAAGATGTTCCTTCACATAGAACAGGTAGTAATGCTTGAAATTGCGGAACGAGCCGAAGTGGAAGCAGATAAGTATCGTCATGATTTCCGAACGGCTCATACGCCATGACCGATGGCGCTGGCGGGCTTCCTTGGAGGACTCAAGCCCCATTTTTGCTGCTTCCTTGTCGAATTCCTTGCAAAAATCATCTGCTATACAGAAAATTTCAGGAGTTCCTTGAGCTTGCGAAAAACTTTGTCTCTGGCAATCATCGTCTATCGTTTTTGTAACTATTTGATTTGCAACTATAAAGATACAAAATAATAGCGAGATTACCAACTTTTATTACAAGTTTCTTATCCCGAACTCAGGTTACAAATTAATTATCTAATACACAAATGATTAACCATTTCTTTTAGGCTATGCAGCGTGCAAAGGTCTCTTAGAAATGGGAAACGTGTGAGCATAACTTTCTCTTACCCCAAGAAGCGCCTGGAGGCTCTACTCTAAAAGTTGCACTTTATTTTGAATTTGATTTGGATGTAGCCCAATATGCGGTGTTGCTGGTGTAGATATTCATCACATACAACCTTGATGTTCTGATCTATTTTGCTGGAACTGGGATAAACCCGAAGTCAAAACCTTGATTCTGCTCGTATGCTTCAAGTCAAAAACCAGTCCACATCAGCAACTTGTGGAAATTACGGACAAGTGCCTTGACTATCAGAAAAATGGCATTCTCTGCTATAAAGGACTTTAGAAGACATCCACCCAAAGCCATTGTTAAGGATACCAAAGACACATTTCTTGCTTCTCCCACTGATCGTAGAATTCAACGATCTCTTGTGTGCAGAGTTATAGTCATTTATGATGATGCAGCAATGGGTGTATTCTCCTTTCCATAAGTCAGGTTCCGTCCATTCGTTTTTGCCGCTGAATGATAAGCAGGAAAACCATGCCTGGGTGAGAATAAGGTTGAGGTCGTAACCAGTTTCGGTATCCAACTGATCCATAGCAAGAAAAATAAATTTGCCTTTTCTGCCGTATTGAAATTGTAGCTTTTTCCAAAGTCGAAGGTATAGGTGATATTGTCGGCGGTCAGTTCTTTAATCGCCCAGAGTATGGTATCAGGAGAACAAGTGTGCAAAGGAGGGAAGACAGAGATGTAGCAAAAGATGATTGGAAACGTCTTCTATGCAGCTGCCGTCACAAAGGCAGACGGTCATCAGCGAACGTATAATTTCATTGTATTGATAGCCATCCGAAGAGCATTTATACCAAGTACATGTTCTATCACAGGACTAATCATCTGATCAAATTTCTCCATAATTGAAAATATACCGCCAAAAGGAGTGAGTTTCTCTGATTTTATTTGTACTTTTGCCATGTCAATCGTAGAATTATTTGTTTTTATTTTACAACACTAAGATAGGTGATTTTTCGGCATGTAAATAATCTGAGCAACATATTGCTGTTCAGTCATTTAATAATATAATCAAATTAAAATATTGCAGGATTAAGGTTCTCTTTAATTAAAACAAACATACCTTTGCGGTATGTATTATAAGAAGAAAGCATGAAATACGGAAGACATCAAATCGACAAAGCTGGAGAAATCATCTTATCATCAAGTAAAGAAGAAGAAGTTAAAGAAGCAATGGATAAAGTAAACGATTGGAGAACATTACATCTAACAGCACTAGATGCATTTCAAAAATCGATAATTCCATTATTGGAAAAGAACAAGATAAAACCTGTTTTCATTTCTCGCAGACTCAAGCGATTGACTTCAATATTATATAAGTTGGATATTAATCCTCAAATGAAACTCGGGGGAATGCAAGATATAGGTGGATTACGTATAGTTTTGCCTGATGTTGATTCTTTAGCTATAATGCAGGAAGTTCTTAAATCTAACATTCCTGAAAATTTCAGCTTTATCAAATGTATGAATTATGTGAATAATCCCAAAGAAAGTGGATATAGAAGCATTCACTTTATATATAAATTTATGGCATCTAATAAAGATGTAGATGGCATGAAGATTGAACTGCAAATAAGGACAAAATTACAGCATAATTGGGCTATGGCTGTCGAAACGGCTGGTCTAATAACTAACACTCAATTAAAATCAAGCCAAGGTGCAAACGAATGGCTTAATTTTTTCAAAATAGTTAGTTCGCTTTTCGCAATTAAAGAAAAGCTACCTATACTATTGGAGCACCAGAATAATAACTATAATATGGAGAATCTGATGAAAATATTGTATAATATAAACAAAAAGCACAACTATAATGATACTTTAAAGGCTTTAAGAGTGTCAACAGTTGAAGCAAAAAAAAATAATTTCTCTAACGGTTATTACATCTTACATATTAATTTTGAGACTAAGAAAATGCTAATTTACTCTTTCTCAAAAGATAAAGAAAATACTGCAATGCAGAGGTATTCAACTTTAGAGAAGTCTGCTGTTGACAAAACTAACGCGGTAGTATTAGTTTCTGTGCCAAAAATGAAAGAATTACAAGAGGCATATCCAAGTTATTTCCTTGACACATCCGATTTTCTAAAAGCGATTGATGCTATGATAAAAAACTGCAAGAAGTGCAATTATGTTTAAAACATTATTATAGTTGATGTTATTCGAGAATTGGTAGAGCGTATGGTATTATATGTTATTTAGGCTTATCTTTGAGGGTGTTTATCACGTAATTAAATGGATTCGTGATGCTTGCTTTTCATCACCAGTTTCGCATAAGTAGAGGAATATATCTGGGTTTGCTTTGGAGAAGTCCTCTATAATACAGAAAATAGTCTAACGCAGTTTGGGGCTTTAGAGAGGTCGTATTATTTTCGTTTACAGAGACCTTTGCACGCTGCATAGCTTAAAATAAATGGTTAATCATTTGTGTATTAGAGAATTAATTCGTATATTTGAGTGTTCAATACAGCATAATACTCTTCCTATATGGCTCACCAAGCAAAGAATAGTGATAATCATAC
>JAXFLJ010000016.1:0-51850 GCA_034183335.1 Prevotella sp. | reverse complement strand
CTGCAACTGACGCACACGCTGATACAGCAGGTACGACTTACCCGCATGTCTCACGCCAACTATCACATAATTGCCATTCTCTTCAAAGTCAGTGGGACGGTTCACAATCACCGCCTCATCCACTTCGCGCTGCTTACTAATTAGGCACTGTTTGATGACATCTTTATTGATACTCATATAAATTATATTTAATAAGAGTTGTATGATTTTATAAAGTTTGGTTTACAAAGTTAAGTATTTTCTATAAAACAGAATTAATAAACTCTGATTTTTTACTATATTTTCATACTTTTTTATCACAATCCATGAGTTTTTGCCATTCTTGGTCAGGGTTTACCTATTGTATTGTGTCAAATATGTCTGTCAGATACGAAACGATTCTTCTTCCACGTTGCCACTTTGAACTCTTGGATGTCTGAAACTCTTTCTCATTATGATAGATGAAGGAGTCAACGCGTTGGGCTGGGTCATATTTATACTCCCTTCCCGTGAAGTCGCTAATGGCTCGAAGAAAAACAGAAAAGGACGCATGAGGGGCAAGGTGATGTGAGCGGATGAGCGCAGCCTTGATGTAAGCGGTTTCGTATTCGTGCTCCATTTCGTTGAGTGCCGTGCGGATGGTTTCTTTCAATGCCTGTTTGTCGTCAGAGATGAGTATTTCATCAAGACTCATTTCTTCTTGAAGGATGGTTCTGCGCCCATGCTTACCCTTTGTGCTGGCAAGGGTGGTCTTGATGGCCTGCTTCAACTCGACATCTTCAATATCCTTTGCCTGCGTTGTCCACTCTGCTTTTTTATCAAGAGCATTATCTACGCTCGTTTCCACAAGTTTCTCTACAATAGCCTTAACACTTTCGCGAATGTATGACACTTGTTTGGCACCAAGGCTGACCTTACTCAATGCCATTGCGCTCCTTGGCAGTCCGTGGTCGAAGCAGATGTAGTACAATGTACACATCAACAGAGAATTGCTACCATCATGGATTTGGTCACGGAGTTTGACGAAAATCTCTGGTAACGCTTGTATAGCCGACAACATGATTCTCTTTGACAGAGTCGCAAGTTCATCAGCAGAGTGTCCCTTCCCAAAAGTGAATATTGCCATCTGAATAAAGGACGGCAATGACTCCCAAAACTCCTGAGCAGTTACATAAGGAACATAGATGTGTTCGTCATCTTCCTCACTCATGTCCTTGTCAGATAAGCTAAATTCCCTTATCAGGAACTGCTCTGTCTGGTCTGGAGCATCTTTATCCCCTACTGTCTCAGTGTACACTCCAAACCTCAGATAGCCTTTCAATCCCATCAATTCATCAACGACTCGGCTGGCAGCAGCAACCCTTTCATCAGCAGACAGAATCTCTTCCGAATCGGGTGCAAGCAATTTTCGGCATTCTATAAGGACATGTGTTGGCACAAAGCTTACCGCCATCTTGAAGATACGTTCAAGACAACCGAAGTCATTACGTTCCATTTTCATCATTCTCACAGAGAAACGTGAGTATTCATCTGGATGCTCTTGCTTCCAGGAATACACTTTGTCCATTGCCTCTCTCATGGCATGCTTTTGGAAATCTTCAAAGGGTCTCATCTGAAAAATATGATCGTGAATAATACAATATCGTGTTACTTATTTGCCAATAGTTTGAGAAGCATTTCGGTTTTCTGCTCCTCTGTCATGTTCTTAATGTCTTCCTCGGTCACCTTTGGCTGCAAGTCTAACAACTTGTTGTTGTACTCGAACATGGTTTCCAACGGGTATTGGGCAATGTATCTTTCTGTAATGGTCTTGTCAGTCGCATGCCCCATACTTTGTGAGATATACCTATCCTCCACTTTGGCATGAGTTAAGTTTGTTCCATATGAATGTCTGCACCATGTTCCAGATGGACGGACTTCCCAATGCAAGACATCCTCACAGATTTTAATGACACGGTCTTGTACATTTGAGTTTTCCTGAGAGATACGCTTGCGTTTGTCAGCCTTATGTGTAGCACCCTGCAGAATATCTGGGAACACGAAACCATTGAGGACAGGTTCTGCTGCTATATCATCAAGAACTTTCTGTAGTGGTTCTATGATGGGGATTATTACTTCGCCACCACCTTCTGTGCGATTTCTGGTCTTCACTCGTTTGAATTTAAATGCCTTTCGCCCAGTGTCGAAATAGAATTGCGAATACTTCAATTCACCCGCATCTGCCATATTGAAACCATTGCACTGGTATTGGGCAAGGAACAATCCAAGAGAATAATGCGCTTTTTCTGCATAGCCTTTCTTCCATGTGTCAGGATAGCGCTTCTCAACGAACACCCGATATAGTTCTGTCATCTGCTGAACATTCAGGTAGTGGTCCTTCCTCGTGTCTCCCACAGGTATTGCAACGAGCTTCTTTTTCTTGACATTCGAAAATGGATATTCTTGGTTGGTAAGATAGCCCCGTGACACGCATTCATTCCATACGGCACGACAGTTTCGGAGATAAAGGCCTCTTGTTGCCTCACGTATTTGACCTATCAACTCACCATTCTCGTTCAGCACACCATTTTGCATTCCGTTACTCCAGTATTCAATATCTTCTTTCCCTACCTTAAAACCAGTAATCGGTCTGTCCCAGAGAATCTTTTGGAATGACTTCATGGCGCACTCGTATGACTCGGCAGTGGTGTATTGCTCTCCGTTGTTGTTAGTCCGAAAGAAATTAATCCTATCTTGCCACACGCTAAAGAAGGAGGCGTCCTTGGAAGTGTCAACACCCGTGATGGCTGCTTTTATTTTATCGAGCGTCAGACTATTCCCCAGACGCTCAATCAGCTCCACTTGCGCCTCAAAGATGGCATCAAATTCCAATTTCTTATCGTAGAGTTCTGAGCGGACAGCCTTGGCGCTGAGATTACACACCTTTGCAAAATCTTCTTCCGTGAACTCTCCAGCCACGAAGTTGTACCACGACTTTCTGTCTATGGTATAGCGCATTACGACGGGAAACGTGTTCTTGTCTTTTTTCGGATGACGTTTGTCAAGGATGAGCGCATAGGTGCAATTTCCGAATCGTGCGCTCTTGTACGTTGTGTCTAATTTCTTTGCCATTTTTGGTCAATAGTCTGGAGGTCTCAACTTTACTTTTTTCTCTGTTTTGGGAAAACAATGGGAAAACAAAGTCTCTCATTTTCTTCCAAAATCTCGTGTTTTCAGATGTTTTTCGGGAAAACAATGGGAAAACAGAGGCGTTTTGATACGGGGTTTTATGGGGTATCATAAACTGCCGCAAAGATAGTAACTATTTGGTAATCAGCCAAACTTCTGGTATTAAAAAATCACAAAATATCATTCTGCCTTACTCATAATCTGGAGGTCCCAGGTTCAAGCCCTGGCTGGTCCACACTGAAAATCAAGCATTTACAAAGATTTTGTAGGTGCTTTTTCTTTTGTCGGTGACCTTCAAGTGACCTTTTTGAGACAAAAGTGACCTCGCGTTACCTTCTGAAACGTAGAGAGATTATTTGTTAGTTCAAGAAATGTTTTTGCAAAGATTACAGCGAAAACAAGGAGCATTATCTAAAAGCGGCAAGCAGGAGAAGAAAACCAGATACCAGATTTAGGTATGTGGTTTTGAGTTGCTCCGCTAATCATCAAGAAAACCATATTTGGTGGATATATGAACAGCAAAAACACATAAAAAAGCATAAAAAAGAGGCGCAGAACCACGATTATTTAAAAGAGAGCTGCAGAAATTGAAAGTATTTCACTACCTTTGCAGGGTAAACATTACATTATTTATATATGGAAGATATTAACCGGATAAAGATGGTTTTATTCGAGAAGAAGAAAACAGCTCGATGGCTGGCAGGTGAGATGGGTGTCACCCCTTCTACCGTCAGTAAGTGGTGTACCAATTCTTCTCAACCCGACCTCGCCACAATTCTCAAAATAGCAGATTTGTTGGAGGTTGATATACGGGAGTTATTTGTGAGGGAGTATAAACAGTACCTTCTTTCACAAGAGTTGGAGAAAACAAATAGCGGGGAATGATATATGGATAAACAGGGATTTATAGATTTTAACACCAGACTTTCGCCAGAGAATTCAGGCAAGGCTGACAGCTATGCCCGTGCCATACAAGTTCTGGATGAGGTGTTGCCGTACCAAGATGTAGTAGATCTTCACGGGCAGTCTCTCTATCAAGTCTCTGATACTGCTGTCATAGAAGCCATACTGCATCTGGTCAATGATGAGGTAAAGAAGATGAAGCTCCAACAGCAAAACATCTTCGACGATTACGGCAAGCCCAACCAACGAAGCTATCCGCTTAAAAGTTTTTGTTCTGCGGCTCTGAAGAGTCTGAAGAAGTATGCCCAATATATGCAGGATGTCAATGAGGCAGACAGAATAGTGGCTCAGGAGGCCGACCCTCGAAGCATTTCCACAAGGCTGATTGACCATTTCAATCTGACAAAAGAAGGCGAAGATGTCGTATCTGAATCGAAACGCAGGAAAGGACAAGACTACTTCCGCAGAATGATACTGACAAACTACGGTGGTCGTTGCGCCTTGACGGGTATGGATATTCCGCAGCTGTTGCTAGCTAGCCATATAATCCCTTGGGCGGAGAAAGCACACAAGCAAGACCGCCTTAACCCCTGCAATGGTATCTGCCTGTCGGCACTATACGATAAAGCCTTTGATCAGGGATTGATAACCTTTTCGCCTGATGACTATAGCGTCATACTCTTGCCCTACAGGAGCACAAAACCGCGGAGTACTACGACAAGCATTTCGGCAGTATTGCCGGCCAGAAGATACAGGTTCCCAAGGACTATGCACCCAAACGCGACTTCCTGGCTTATCATCGTGACCACGTGTTTGTAGGAAGGTAGTTGATGTAGGAAGGTCAAGCGTAGGAGTAGCTTAAATCAAGCTTATACCCTCGGGGATGGCTCTAAGATGAAAGTAAAATATTAATCGGATTAACTGAAACTTAAACGATAGAATTTGTATTATGAACATACAGAGTTGGAGTAACCTGATTTACAAATATTACTTTGAAAGAGAACTCGGTGATAGAGTTATTCTTCACATTTCCATGCAGGATCTTATTGATTTTGCTAAAGACCTTGATGTGGAAATAGCAAATGGAAGAGGAGCGACATCATTTGATGATATTTTTATTCGCAATGATTTCGTTAGGAAGTTTTGGTATAATACAGATGGTAATAAAGATTTGAAAGACTTACAAAAAAAGATTAATCACATAGCAAATCTTGCCATCAATGAGGAAGATTATGTAGTTCTCTTGTCTATCGTTGCTCTTTTAATCATGCCCATATGCGAAAATGATGAATTGGAACTACATGGCAGAGATTATTATGGACATTTGTACAAATTCCTGATTAGTAACGGATTCGTGAAAGGAAAGCAAGGAGACACCGACAAATGGAGCCGCAGTTTTCTTGGAACAGTACATCTAGACAAGATATGGTTATGTATTGATAATTGGGCAAAAGACAACAACCTTAATTATAAATCTAATCTCGTTATTTCTGATAACGGTGCAACACAGTATGCGTTATCACTAATGAAAGAGAGTTTGTTGTCTCCGTCCAAAATTCAAAGGTTTGGTATTCTTTTTGATAAAGCAGGTTTAGTGCCAAGAGCAAACATTGGTGATACCAGACTGTTATCAGCTTTTTCCAACTACTATGCTCAGATTGGGATCCCTTTATCAAAATACAAAACTCTAACAGGAACAGACAACAAAGAATACCTTACTTCTGTTCTACACTCAGAATATCAAAGGTGGGATGGAACTACAAAGATTAAGGAACGAGACCGTAAAACCGGTAGAACAAGAATTGAGTCCGGTAACACATGCTATCCCTTACTATTAAGTATGGAGTATGATGTTTTAACAGACGAGATGAATTTTGTATTGCATCTTTATTGTTCCGACATTGAAGATATTGAAGATTTAAATTTCAAGACGGAATCGACTAATACACCATTGCCTCCTGTATATATTAAGAACGACGGTTATGCAAGTCGTCCATTTCCCATTAAGGATGACGAAATCTCTTCTATCTTTAAGAACAGAGAAGGAACATATGGAATATATGAAGTAAACGAAAGAACGATGAAAGGTCGTTTTGTGGTGACTGATTATTATTTGCTCAAACAATACAAAAACAAATACATCTCAACTAATGAGTTTGTTAAAGGTGAATTCTATTTTGCTGTAATTAGGAATGAAGCACTCGACAAGTTCCAATCCTGGATATTAAGCAATAATGCTAAACTTATTTCCAACAATATTCTCGGTGGCTTTTATAGTGCTTTTCGTATTCAGCATGCCATAGAGGAATCTGAACAAGGCAATAGCCTACGGTTTAAAAAAGAAATAAAATGTCGATCTGTTAATAACCTGGAGATAAAATCAGAAGCAGACAGCGAAGTTGTTTTGCTATCTAAGTTGTTACCTGCCCAGTTTGAAATAACCGGCATAGACATATCACAGGATAAAATATATGCAGTTTCAGTAAATACCTTGCACCGCAATTCTTCCGAACTTGCATACGATCATGAGAAAAACTTATGGGTATTAAAAGTCTTTACCAATCTATTTCAATTGGGTAAAGATTTCCAACTTTATTGTAATGAGAGTCCTATTCCGTATGGGAAAACATATAGATTCTCTGACTTTATACTGCCCAATACATTTAAAGAACTATCTTTAGACAAATTGGGGATGATGAGTGAGGAAAAGTTTTCCGTGGGTCTTCAATTACCGAATAACATCATAAATAATAACCTTATTAATTGGGCGTTTCTTTCATTACAGATGAAACATGCACCAGCAAAGGCTATTTCTCCCAAAATATATCAAGAAAGAGATTTCCTGCTGTATGCTATCACATCTGCTTCGTATGAAACAGACAAATGGATAATCACTACCGAATGGCTAAAGTCTATTAGGGACAGATTGATGCAAGATGTTGATGATGGTGAATCTGCGCCCAAATCTGATAAGTATGCTCTACAAAATGCATTGGCGGATTATTTCAGAATGGGATATATCAACTACGCATATACGGAACGGGGGCTCCGTCTTGTTGCGAATAGACCAACTTTGGTACTATTGACTCCTGATTACGAAAAAATAGTGTCGCCTGGACTAAACGGCAAAAAAATGTATTCCTTTAAGTGTACAGATAATCAGTTTAAGTGTTTACTCACTGGCGGACGAACTATTGCATTGATTAGAGACATTGAAAAGCAGCAAAAAGCATTAGGAATATCAGTAGAATTCGTAGAGAGTACAGATATTTTGATGCCGCAGACGGTATATATTTATGCACAATCAAGAAGTTCATTCAAACAACTTGCAGAAAGATGCCATTTGCTCTATCAGGATAATTTATACTCTAATGCTCTGCTTGAAGCTCTCCCCTCTGTAGATGACTATAAAGAAATGAAGAAAGTTAATGGCTATGAGCAAGATTTATTTCTTGTTAAACACTTCAGAAGTATTGATTACAAGAAAATGTCAGATCTTTATCCTGATAGAGTTGCTAAGGGCAGATGCCTAACCAATGCAGAAATAGACAAAGAAGAATATGACAAGAATAATGATGTTGTAGTGTTCTTCCCTGGAACAAGAGATGAAACTTGTGTTCTGATAGATAACGGTAGGATGATAGAAATCGATAAATATTGGGGCCATTTTATAGGAATGCGTCTGCAAAATGCTCAGGTGTTGCAATATGATGAAGACAAGGAACTAATCATTCTGCCTCAGCAAATACGCTTGCCTTTATTATATGCTAGAGCCTTGACACTTATTACCGGTAAAACTCCAAGTGCCACCTTTGGAAGTAGAGCCTATAACGTGGTTGGACAAAATCCTTTAATAAAGGCCTGTAAACCAGAAACTATTTTAAGAAAACTCGGACAAAATTAAATATTTGTAATTATGGCGAAGTACCTGATTAATCCTATATATTCATATAAGGAGATAAAAGAAAATTTTATCCTTTATGTAAAAACAGCTTTTGGTACCAGATATGATAGTATCGAGAAAGAGCGAGAAGAGTTGTTGAATACTGATTCAATAGCCTCACGAGAACCTTGGATAGAACCGTTGCCTTCCTATAATAATATTGAAAGGAATGGTGAAAAACTGCGTATTTCATCATTGGAAGAGTCTGATCTTCCCGGTATGAACATAGAAGCGAGATCACTTTTTAAGGAATTCATATTAAAGGGTCTCATTAGTGGTAATTATCCTATTTATCAGCATCAGGCAGAGATGCTTCAGAAGGCACTTTTAGGTAAAAACTGTATTATTACTTCTGGTACAGGTTCAGGTAAAACTGAATCTTTTTTGCTTCCGATGTTGGCTGATATCATGAAGGAAGCAGAGAGTGAGTGGTCAACTTCTGAGAATTATACCACACATGAGTGGTGGAAGGCTAATAACGGAGAACCACTTAGCAAAAATGAGGTATTTGTTTTTCCTCAAGGGGCAGTTCGAGGAACACCTGGTCGAATGACAGCACATGCACTCCAACGTGCCAATGAAAAAAGGGACGCTGCTGTAAGAGCGCTCATCATTTATCCTATGAATGCCTTAGTAGAAGACCAAATGACTCGCCTTCGCGATGCACTTGACAATGACGAAGTTCAACAATGGATGGTTGACAGACTTCATGGGAATAGGATTTTCTATGGAAGATATAATGGGGCGACTCCAACATCAGGTTATCCTAAGAGTGGTGAAAATGCTGCTAATAGTAATATCTATAAGCGTCTTCTCTCTGCAATGAGAGAACTTGATGAGCAGACAAGTGACACACTTGCACTAATTGAAGGTATTGACAGAGAAGAAGAAATCAGATTACGTGAAAAAGAAAAAGAAGATAAACAAAATCTGACTGATGAGGAAAGAGAAAAGCTAAAAAATATTCACAAATACGAGGTGAGGCGTACAATCTCACCAATGACTAAGGGTCGTGATGGTATCGCATCTTCGGAAATGCGTAGTCGTTTTGACATGCAGCAAACTCCGCCGGACATACTCATTACTAACTATTCGATGTTGGCAATGATGCTGATGCGTGAGGTGGACAATCCCATCATAGAGAAAACACGTCAGTGGTTAGCAAAAGATAGGCGACATATTTTCCATTTGATAATCGATGAATTACATCTGAATCGTGGAACAGCTGGAACAGAGACTGCCTACCTTATTCGCTTATTGTTAAACCGTCTGGGATTAACTCCTGATAGCCCTCAACTGAGGATACTATCTTCGTCTGCATCATTGGAAGTTAATGGTGATAAACAGGAAGAAAGTTTGAAATTCCTTAAAGACTTCTTTGGTTGCGATTTTACAGTAGAAAACATTGTTGAAGGTCATTATGTGCAGACGACTCAACACTATGACACGAAACTACCTATTAATCCATTTATTGACATATACAATCTTTTCTATGAGAATCCATTATGCTTTGAACAATATAAGGATGATGCTTTGATTAAATCTCATATTGATTCAGTTTGCCATAATGCGGCTTCAGTCCTTGCGTCATATGCAAATGTAGGTTTGATAGAATCTGATGGACTACAACAATTGCTGAATGTGTTCATTACTGATGAACTGGCAGTTACACAACGACTATTTGACACTTTCGATTTGGGGGAAATGGGGCATAACAGAGCCTTGCCATTCTGCAAAGGAAAAAATGAAGACGAGTCAAATAATCAATTAGGCAGATATTTTACTTCGTTTCTCTTTGGTGAAGACATTGACGAAAATGAATCAGCAAAGGCTGCTGAAGGTTTTGTTATTTTAAGAGGATTATATGATATATTTAACGTCTCCGCTTCGACATTACAACGTTTCCGCTTTCATTTGTTTTATAGGAATATAGATGGACTTTGGGCTACATTGGATGATTACAACGAAGACAATAACAGACCTGTTGGAAGACTTCATGCTCACTCTCGCGATATAGATGGAGACAAACGCGTTCTTGAACTATTATATTGTGAACAATGTGGTACACTTTTCTATGGTGGCAAAAGACATGCGTATAGAGAACCGAATAGCTACAAATGGCTAACCAATATCTTACCTACCAGTTCAAATCTTGAAGAATTACCTGAACGGCAAAGCCAGGTAATGGTAGAGAAACGTAATTACCATGACTTTGCGATATTCTATCCCATACCTCCTTCAGAAAGGGCTGACACGGTCGAGAAGAGAATGCATGAGCAAGACGTTAAGATGCTGCATAAGGGTGAATTCGGGAAATCCGATACAGAATTTGATTGTGAGTGGCAATTTGCATATCTTGACAAGAAAACAGGTTTTGTAACACTTGCAGATGAAGGTGACGAACAATCTGGTATCAAAGGATTCCTTTATACAGTCCATGGCCTAGATGGTGAGCAAAATATTGAGGCAGCTTGTGCTGCGCCTGCACTTCCTTGTCATTGTCCTTATTGCGCTACAGATAAACATGGCAAAGGCTTCCGATCTCCTTTAAGAGGTTTCCGAACTGGTTTCAATAAGGTTACTCAATTATATGCACGAGAACTGTTCTATCAGTTGCCTACTCTCCATAACCGCAAACTAGTTACATTTGCAGACAGTCGACAAGATGCTGCTGTCGTTGCTAACGACATAGAGCGCAACCAGTATACAGATTTAATGCGAGATATTATTGTAGAACAGTGCACGCTTGATCCGACAATTGACTATGACGCAAAGGAATTGGAATTAAATGAGCTGATAGAAGATAAAAAGAATGCATTAACGACCCGTGATAATCCTCATTCTTCTGAACGTGAAAAAAGGAATGCATTGCGTATACTTTCCGGCATTGATGGTGAAATAGCAGTAGTAAAGAGTATTCTTGAGAAGACAAAATCTGTTGAAGACCTGATAAAAACAGATCACTGTATAGATTCGCCTATATATAAAGCTTTCCGAGAACTATATTCTAACCCTGCAGGCTGTGATTCTACAAATCAGCACTATGAAGAAACCAGAGATGCAGACCCTGTTATGTGGTATGAAGTGGATGAAAATGCCTCTCAGCAATTAATAGAAAATGTAGAAAAGAAAGCAGGAAAGGCTATCATCCAACATGTAATGGGAGTTCTTTTTGGGCGCTTACATTACAATGCTGAAAGTTCAGGCATTGGTTGGGTAACCGTCTCTCGTTATGAAGAAAAAATAGAAAAGGCACTTACAGAAAACAACAGAGGGCTAAATACATTTATTTCTCATGATATATTCATGGAGATAGTTACTTCTGTGATAAGATTAATTGGTAATTCCTACAGATATTATCACAATCCATACGAAGACGATGTGTTCCCCAAGGCTTCTGATGCAGACTTTCAAAACCTGAAGGCGAAAGCACCTATTAGGCTGTATATATACGAGTGCTGCAAAAAATATGGAATCCCATATAGTCAGCAAGATGGTAGGAAAACTAAGACACCCAATACTTTAGGACAGGCAGTTCTTGATTACCTGCGAGACACGGGCAACAAACAGATGTTCCTAATGCCTCATACATTAAAAATACGATGTGTGTCAGGCCAAGAAAAGGGATACATTTGCCCAAAGTGCGGTTGGGTTCATTTAAACAAATCTGCAGGTATCTGTACTAACTGCTTTAGCCGTTTAGATGAACAAAACACAATAACTGTTGACGAACTAAGAAGAAGAACCGACCTAATGATTAACTCTGTAAAGCACCGACCTGCATGTCGATTGCATTGTGAAGAGCTTTCTGGTCAAACAGATAACCAAGGAGAACGTCAACTGGAATTCAGGGATATCATTAAAGTTAACTCTCAGGATAAGAACTCAGAGTATTTGGAGAAAGCTAAATCAATAGATGTTCTCAGTGTTACAACTACGATGGAGGTAGGTGTTGATATTGGTCCATTACAAGGAGTGATGCTGACAAATATGCCACCACAAAGATTCAATTATCAGCAGAGAGTTGGACGTGGTGGACGTAGAGGACAAGCTTATTCTATTGTATTAACACTTTGTCGCGGTCGCAGTCATGACGAGCATTATTTCTTAAATCCGTATCAAATTACTGGAGACCAACCACCAACTCCATTTTTATCTATGGATCAGTTCGAAATTCTTCAGCGCTTGTACGCAAAAGAGATATTGTATTATGCTTTTAAGTCCTTTGCCAATAACCATGATATTAGATTAGAGGGCAATACACATGGTGAATTTGGAACTCGTCAAGATTGGAAAGACAATGTGAACAACATTGTGGATGAAATCAATACTTGGCTTTCGAGTAATTCGAATATGTCACTTCTCCGAAAAATAGCATCATTGTTGACTAGTGACACAACATTAATTGATAAATTATCCTTGTTTGCACACGATACAGAACAGGATAGTAACCTTTTCAAAAAGATAGGCTATGCTGTAGATGATGAGTCTGTTGTTGCGGATACTCTGGCAGAGTGTCTTGCAGAAGCTGGCGTACTTCCAATGTATGGTATGCCAACAAGAGATAGAGTTTTATATCATAGTTTGCAATATGCACGGGGGAATGAGATAAAAGAAGAAATATCTTCCGTGTCTCGTCCAATAGACCAAGCAATTACGGCCTTTGCACCAGGTTCTTCAATAACTAAGGACAAGCATATTTTAACTTCCATCGGTTTTACTCAACCGTCAATTATTTATGGAGAAGGTATGCAAGGACGGAAATGTATTAAGACTAAGGGAACACCAATTTCACCAGTTTTCCCATTAAGACTGACTCTATGGACTTGCAGTAATCCTAGTTGCAACAAAATGGTCACTAATAGTCTTGATTCTAACAATGAAATGAGCTGTGAATCATGTGGTGCGCCCATGACTCCATCAACCATATGTACCCCAGCAGCTTTTATAACCAGTTTATCTAAGGGCTTCGATCAGAAAGATGACGCTGAAATATTGGTTAAGCGCAATGGCATTAGAATGGAGAGCTCTGCAAATCCTATAACTTTACCATGTCCTACTAACATGAATTTTGACCTCTCTTTACTTAAAGAGGGTAAAACATGGCGTATTAGTGATAAGGAAATAGAAGGTTGTGTGTGCAGTGTTCATTATATCTTAGGAGGAACAAGATTTTCTTCATCAGCCCTACAATGGATTGCCACCCCAGTATATAATGGGACAGATCAACCACAAACGCTTCAAACCGATATAGAGTTAAGATCAGATGATAATAAAGATGTTAGAACTTTCATTTCTCCCAATGGTCAGATGGAGAGAATACATCTAGCAGCCCAAAAAATCACGAATGTAATAACGCTTTCTCCTAAAAATAGAATCCACGGTTTAACCTTAGAACCCTTCCATTGTAATGATAATGGGAAATTAGATTTCAGAACACAAGGGGTTAGAGCTGCATATTATTCACTCTCTTTCTTAATACAAAGAGCCATAGCATCTAAACTTGATGTTGATCCTACAGAGATTGACGTAGTTGAAGTCCTATCAAAGCCCGGATATTTAGGAGAGGTATGTCTTGCAGATGAGAAGATTAACGGCTCCGGATTTGTCGCAGATTTCTATAACTGCTTTGATGACTATATTAATAGGATATTAGGCAGTAATAGTGAAGACTCATATTTTAGACAGATGCTCGGTGATGAGCACATTGATGATTGTGACTCCTCGTGCTACAAGTGTCTAAAAACTTATAGGAATATGCCATATCATGGACTTCTGGACTGGAGATTGGGAATCGCTCTGTTTAGAATTATGATAGATTCCTCTTATAGGGCTGGAGCTGATGGAAATTTTGATTATCCGGAGCTAAAGGGATGGAAAGAATTCGCTAAAACTCTTCTTATAGCGTTAAACGAAGGATTTTTCCGTACTTCTTCTGGGACAATGGTTTTCGAGTTAGAACAGACTAGTGATGGAATACCATATCTATATGATCCAAGTGGAAGACGTAAGCCAGTGTTCGCATCACATCCTTTATGGGAAGGGATGTCAACAAGAATTATTGCAGATTCTGTCCTTGAAGCTTCTCTTCTTCACAATGAAAATTGGAATAATAGTGACATAATTACAATAGACACCTTTAATCTTTTAAGGCGTACAAGTAATTGTTATGAGTATATTCAGAACTTACAGAATCAGTGAATATGAAATTCGTTAAAATTCCTGATATTAAGAACACTTGGGACAATGTTGTGATAAAAACATTGTCTCCAAGTTCTTTCTCATGGATAGATACGGGCTGCTCATACCAATTGCTACTTCAAAAGGCTTTAGATTCATTTAATGACAGACGTTATCTTTTACCGACTTCCAAAAGCACACTTATAGGAACCATCATCCATAAGATTTACGAGTTGTCTTCTAAAAAGGAGATCTGCTCTATAAAAGATTTATCGTCCAAATGGGAAGAGCTAGTAAAAGCGCAGGAAGATAAATTGAGCCAATATTATCCAACATTACAAAATGTAGATATTAATGACTATGACAAAAGAAACAAATGCTTCCGTTATGCACTTTCTATTATCAATAGTAGTTCGCATAAAGGAGGGAATTCAGAAAAAACGAAGACTTATTCAGAATATTGGATTGATTGTACTGATATTGGCTTGCGTGGAGTTATTGATAAGCTACGCTTGAATCCTGATGGTGTTGACATAATTGATTACAAGTCAGGTGTTGTTATTGATGAAACAGATAACATAAAAAAGGAATATGTTACTCAGTTGCACCTTTATGCAATAATGTGTGAACATCTTAAACTAGGATCAATAAAGTCACTTTCTCTTGTAGATATTGATGGCAACAGACATTTCGTTAAGTATGACAAGGGCTTGAATGCATCATATCTTATCCAAGTACAACAAACAATAAAAAAGTTGAATCAAATAATTGAAAAACGAGAATTTAACAATGGATTAAAACCATGTGAATCGTGTTCGTTATGCTCAGTTCGCCATATATGTGAACAAAGAGATATGAGCCAAAACACCATTTTCACTGATATTATAGGTGTAGTAAATAAAGTCATCAGTCCTAATTTGTTTGAGTTAGCAACAACCACGGGTGATACAATTACTTTATCGGGATTGGAGGAGTTTCATTTAGACATGCCTGAACAATATGTCGATAAAAAACTATCGCTTATAAACATTCTCAACTCGAACATGGCTAAACCATCTAGCAGTTATAAGATTTCGAATAATACAATTATATATGAATTATAATAAGAAAAAAAAAGATAAAATACCAGTCGTTTCATTTTTTTCTGGTGGCGGATTCATGGATATGGGATTCATGAATGCCGGTTTCCAAGTCGTGTATGCAAATGAATACGAAAAAGTTTTTGCAGAACTACATGACGAGGGTATCTCTTCATGGGGAAGAGGACATAAAAAGAAGTATTGTCCAATTACAAGTACAGAGTCCCTGTCTGATTTATCCCCCGATGCTATTTTAAAGAAAGCTTTCCCTAAAGGAGTTCCAAGTATGTGGGGAATTATTGGAGGCCCTCCATGCCAAGATTTTACTATGAATGGAAAAGGGGATGGGTTTAAGGGTACACGTGGCAAAATGACTCATGTATTCTTTGAGCGTATTAAGAAAATGGAGCCTACATTTTTTGTGATGGAGAATGTTGTAGGTCTTCTTATGAGAAAAGATCCGAAGCGTATTCTAGATACATTGTTATTAAAACTGTTAAGCGAAGATTATTATATTGATCGTACTACTCTGAATGCCCTAGATTTTGGCGTTCCCCAATATCGTAAACGCGTATTTATAGTAGGGCTAAGAAAGGATGCATTTAATGTATCCGATACCATTGAACCTACAATGCAAGACGTTAGAAGTATGCATTTTCCGTGGCCTACTCCCAAGTATCCAGATGCTCATACTACAATTAAATGGCCAGAAGATATCCCTTTTGGAACTGCAAACGTGGAAAAACCTGAAGACATTCCATTTGAGTTATGTGTACAAAGATGCTTAGAGTATGCTGAAGATTTGCCAAATGGTAATGAATATTTCGCTTTTGTAAAAGACGCAGATAAAAGATTGCTTATAAACGAAGGAGATACCAAAAGACGTTCTTTTAAAAGATTGCATCGTTTCCGTTATAGTCCAACCACCTGTTTTGGTAATAATGAAGTTTTTCTTCATCCCTACAAAAACAGGCGCCTTACTGTGAGAGAAGCATTGAGAATTCAAAGCGTAGATGACAAGTATGTATGGGGACCTGGACGACAATCTGCAAAGTTCAAAATCGTTGGTAATGGTGTTCCTGTACTTCTAGCAGAAGCTGTAGCAAAGGAATTGTACAATTTGATAACTAATAAGTAATATGGACAGGCTCAACTCACAACAACGCCACGCTAATATGGCTGCCATCCACGGCAAGGACACGAAGCCGGAGATGGTGGTGCGTCGTTGGCTGTGGGGACATGGATTCCGCTATCGACTGAATCATCCAAGACTGCCCGGAAAACCTGACATTGTAATGCGGAAGTATAGAACTTGTATCTTTGTGAATGGATGCTTCTGGCACGGACACAATGTGAGCCTCCCCCCCAACCCCTCTCCAAAAGGCGAGGGGAGCAAAGAATTTGATAATTCCGAGTGCTGCAAGATTCCGAAGACGAACAGGGAGTTTTGGGTAGCCAAGATACGGAGGAACCAGGAGCGGGACTTGAAGGTGCAGCATGAGCTGGCTGCGATGGGCTGGCACTCCATTACCATTTGGGAATGTGAACAGAAACCGAAGGTACGGGAGAAGACGTTGGAGTCGCTGGCATTCACACTCAACAAAATATACCTGCAAGACCATAGCATCAGGCACTATGAGATACCAGAGGAAGAACCCATGATGGCGGCAGAGGACGTTTCAACAATATATGGAAATAAAGCAACTTGATAATACGTTATAAGATATGTCACAGAAAGAAGGTTATATAAATTTTGAGGAATACTCACAAGTAGGGGAACCTCAGAAAGCGGAAAGGGCTTACGCATGGAGCACAGCTATCGGTCTTCAGGCGGTAGATGGGCTGACTGTGTCGCAATATCTCAAAGATTGTAAATAATAATTGTCAACAACAAATATACGAAAAATAATCCTCTTTTTGGGCTTTTATTGAAACTATTTTAAGGCAAAAAACAAGTGCGGCTTATCCCGAATTCGGGTTACTACATCATTATTTTTCACCGACATTACACGAACCCTTGTTTTGAGATGTGAATTTACCGCCATAAAAACATAAATTTCAATCCACATACATATAAAAAACGTAAAAGGACGGCTTGTTTTTGTTTTTTTTGTATATTTGCAGTCAATTACAAACTACGCTATTATTGCGAGATAACGGGGAGACTCTCGCACTATTAGCAGAGGAGAAGCCAAAGTTCCCCCACAATTTAATCTTATGTAATATGTTGAAAAAAACTACTATGATGGCTGTTCTTGCATTTGCAGCGACAACAACGTTTGCACAGAATGGCAATGCTTTGCAAGGCAGAACAATCAAGAAAACACCAGGAAAAAGGCTGACAGCCATGATGCTTCCCGAAGGACAAGTCCCCACAGACTACGGAACAAGGGAAAATGTGTTGACCGAAGACTTTTCGAAGATGACCACCGGCTCTCTCGAACAGCCCGACTATGAAACAAAAATCAACGACTACACCTTGAGACCCAACGCTTGGGAGAATGTATTGCCCGAATACACCAACCAAAGCATCTGGGGTTCTCACTACGTTTATCCTGCAAACGGCATTGCAGCGATGGTACCCGACGACGGATATGCTAACCTTAACACACCAATGCTCGACTGCTCAAAGTATGACGGTGTAGCATTCGTTGAAATGAAGGTTCGCACGTCAGACGATACGACAGCAGACAATCTGATTGTCGAGGGTGCAGAGACTTACGACATGAAGCCTTCTTGGAAAATCCTGGAAGAGAGGTACAACCCCATTGACATCAACGGCGAATGGAAAACCTATACTTTCATGTTCTACGGAGCCGAGAAATACACCATATTCAACTTTGCCTTGAGCAAGAAATCACAGGAAGACGTGGTTGAACCTATCTTCTTTGACGACGTGAACGTGTACATCATCAATCCTCACGTGGCTATGCCGACTGCCCTTCCGCACACCAACTATAAAGGTACGACCTTTACGGCAAACTGGTCTGGCGTAGAAGGAGCTGATAGCTACCTGCTCAATGTTTATGCCGTGCAAGAGGGAACAGGTGAAAGAACCTACCTCTATGAGAACCAATCGGTTACCGGAACAAGCTTCAACGTGGAGAATGCAATTTCGGGAGAAGTATATTATTACGATGTTCAGGCCGTGAAGGGTGACAAAAAGTCTTTCCTTTCACCCAGCATTGAGGTGTTTGACCTCGAAGTTCCGGTACTGAAAGACAGCGAAATCAAAGACGGCAAATACACTGCCAAGTGGGAAGAAGTTCCTTCTGCCGAGAGATATAACTACATGGCAACTTACGAACGTGTTGCCAAGGCAGACGGCGAGTTTGTCGTTACGAAAGAAGACTTTACCGGCGTGACCAATGCCCAGGGCGAACTCACAGGTCTGACAGTTGAAAATCCCGGCACAAATGTTTACGGCTCATTCTTCCTCAAAGAACTTACACAAGCCGGATGGCAGCTGAAGAACGGTATGCCTTACACTGACTTCGTTTGTGTTGACGGTTACCAATACATCTGGAACAAAGAAGATGCCGGCCTTGTTTCGCCCGAACTCGACCTCTCTAAAGACGGTGGCAAGTTCAAACTGAACGTGAAACTCTATGGCGTAATCGGCAACTTGTGGGACGAAAACGGCAGACCTATTCCTACACAGACACAATGTGCAGTTGCCTTGTTTAACTTCAACGAGGAAAAAGGTGACTATGAGCAGGCTCAACTCATCTATCCGACAGACGTGAAGGAAGAATGGAAAGACTACGAGCTTACTTTCGAAAATGGTTCTAAGCGTTCAAAGATTGGTATCTATGCAGTGAAAGGCCCGGATAACCTCTACATCGACGACCTGAAGATTACCCAAAACTATAAGAATGGCGAATCTCTCCGCGATCCGTTCCTCTTCGTTCGCTATCACGAAGGCTATGAACTCGATGTTACCTTGCCCGGTTTCACTTCCGGTTCTAAGGTGTACCACGCCCTCAATGCCGTTAAAGGTGGTGGAAAGAAGACAACCGCTTTCTGTGATTACAAGTATGTTGGCATCAGCGATGCAGTAAACGGCGTTGAAAACGTAAACTTCTCTAATGCTATCACTGTTCAAGTAATCAACGATTGCATCGTAGTGAACAACGCTGAAGGCAAAAACGTAAGCGTATATGGCATCGACGGCACATTGGTTGCTAACGACAACAGCGGCAAGAGCATTGTAAGCCTCAAGGCTGCACGCGGCACTTATGTTGTAAAAGTGGGTGAAAAATCTGTGAAACTGACCTTCTAATATTGGCAATCGCAGAGCAATAAGCTCAAAAATAATATCAAACAACCCGGAAGTTCACGTAACTTTCGGGTTGTTTTTATATATGACGGCCTGACCATTCAAATATGCCGACAGCCCCATTACGATATTGTAACGACACAAAGGCAACATTGCCTTCATCGAATCCGTGGCTCCTGTACTCCCCTATCGGTCATTAAGGAACGTACAGATTTCGTTTGAATGTTGAGCAGATTGCCTGTCGGTTTTGGATTAACCCAATACAATGCCCGCATCAGCAAGTACCCAAATTCGGGGAATTTGGCGAGGGGGGCTTGACGGACAGACACAGGGTCTGTCCCTACATTTTGGCGAATGCTTTACCATATATAATATCATTGGTGTGTCGTTATTCACGAATACCTTACCATATATAATGGTATTGATGTGTCGTTTTTCACGAATGCCTTACCGAATATAATAGCATTGTAATATTGTTATTCACGAATGGCATACCATTAATAATATCATTATTGTGTTGTTATGGCTGTCGTCGTCGTAGGGACAGACCCCTGTGTCTGTCCGTGACCGAAGGCATAACCTGCTACGATGGGGAAAAACGGCGGAGAAGATGCCGACAAACGAACGAAAACAGTCGACAAGCGATGTCAGCAGCGAAGGATGTGACATTGGAGGGCTAATGACCGATTGGGGTTCAACCTGCAATGAGACCGAAGTTCAGCATAAAGTCTCATGCCATCGACCAGCCCTGTGTCATGAAATCATGACAACTGGCAATGCGCCAGACATAATTTCGTTTGACAATCCTGCATTACATGCCATCGTACCAAGCGTTGGTAGCCTCCGTACCAACCATTGGTACGCCTCATACCAGTTGTTGGTACTCGTAGTACCAAGCATTGGTACGATTGGCATACGACATCAAAGATGAGGCCGTACGGTGGTTAACGTCTTTGCTTTCATGCTTTTTTCAGCCCAATTCGGTTATAAGAGACCATGCTGATTTCATTTAGATGTCAAGCAGATTGCCTGTCGTTTTTGCCGAAAGCGTAGCAGGCTACACCAAGGTAAAACGATAGACAATCTGCCGACAAGCGAACGAAATCAGGCAGAAGCCAAATCGTCAGCGGGGACTTGGATTTATCGGTCAAATGACCGACTAGAAGCTATCTCACAACCACTTTCTTTCCGTTCACAATCATGATACCTTTTTGCAATCGGTTCAGTCGCTGTCCGGCCAAATTATAGATGCGTTTCTCTTGTGACAGGTCATGAAAGACGGTCATGATGTCGGTTGTCTGCCATCGGGCTTCAGCCGCATTGAGTACATAATTGTCACGAATGTCGGCCGTATTGTAGCGGTGTACGACGGCAACGGCACGCATATTCTTCTCCGTCCAGTACTTTTTAGGCTCTACGGTAGGGTCTGTTTTCAGTTCAACAGCCTCATACCTCACCTCGAAGTTGCCGTTTCCGTCCACTTCAATCAGGTCACCCTGATCGGCCAAATTATATGTAGCCCGAATGATTCCGTTGTGCCGATAGTTTTCTTTTAGGTCACTCGGAGCACCTTCTACATCAAGCCCCATCTGCGGATAGTTGGTTGTCGGTATGCTGTCTTCCACAAGATAAACAGAGAGATAAACATCCCTGTCGATGAAATCTCGTGCTACCCTGCCTCTTACCGTTACACTGACACCATTGCCAGTACGAACGGGAAGCACCTCAACTTTGGCCAGTGCAAACTGCGAACCTGCCGTATTCAGGCACTCGGTATAAGGAGTTGTCTCCGCCACCTGCGCCCCGAAGTAGACATGATCCATTCCCTCAAACACGGTTCTGTTGTACATTACGGCCGGATTGCCGAAGTTTTCGTTCAGAAAGTCTATTGCCTTGTCTGCCGGACACGTAAAGAAGTCATCCTTGTAGCCAGTATGCCGGGTGAGATAAATCACCTGTTTGCCTTCCTCACGATACATTTCCATTGCCTTGTCGAGGTAATATACCATGAACGGACAATTCACACAATACTGACTCGTAAACTCTTCAACCAGCGGCACACGAATGAAGTCATCGCTCGAGACGACAAGATGCGTGATGCCTTTGCGGCCTTCCAACATTTCGGCACCATTGGCTTTCGTTGCCCAAATGGCCAAAGCAGCCTCAGTACCTTCTTTCTTGCCTGCCCTCAGCTGCGCCTGTACAACCGTGGCATGACCTGCCGGCAACTCAGAAGGCAAGTCGATGGTGCGCAAGGTCGCAGCATCATCTCCTTCGCCCTGCATCGCTATCTCTACAGACGTTAACGCCATGCCCGACTGGTTCATGATGTACAAACCTCCGTTGAAATCCGTCTCGGGGGCAACTTTCTGCGGATGCGTGGTGTTTTGCACATAAACCGTGGGTACAATCTGTGCTGCCACATCCTCGTTAAAGAGTGCCTTGATGCACAATGTTCCACGGTCAGTGAAGTTCTGCCATTCCTTATCCTTCAGTTTTATCCAGCAAGCACCTTCCACGCTGGCCTTTCCAAAAGCCATAAAGGGATGTGAAGCTCCAAGCGTTTCATACACCTGAACACCGACAAACAGCTTTCCGTCTCCGATGGTAACAGGACTGTCGAAAATAATGTCATTCTGCCCTTCCTGAAAGTTGCAAACTTGTTCCATCACCGTATTGTCCGGAGTGTCGAGCGCCACCCTGACGAGGCTACGCCTCTGCTCCTTTCCGTTCTTGTACGCATGGTGCATCTGCACCCTAAGTCCAATGACGGATTGCCCTTTGAGCCTTCTGACAACAGCATCTTTGGCCGGGTCAAGGCACAATGCGGCAGAAATCAGGCCATTCATGTTGTCAAGTCCGAGATAAGCTCGTTCTTCCTCAGCCACCTGTTCAGGTGCATATCCGTAGGAAACATAATGGTTTTCCTGTGCCTGTACAGACATGCAGAGAAGGAAGAAGACCATAAATATATAATGTCTCATCATTTTTCATGTATTTATTAACGTACTACAAACTTCTTGCCGTTGGATATATAGATACCTTGGGACATCTTGCTTACCCTGCGTCCATACAAATCGTAGACCGGTTGTTTTTCCTTGTCACCAGCATTGGTCACAGAAATGCCGGTAGAAGTGCTCAGATAAATTTCAGAGGCATTGATAATCTGCCGTTCAAAGTTGTTGTTTTGCAGGCCACGGTTAAGAAAAGCCACTACATACAGGTTTTCTGCATTCCATGAGGGGTCAAGTTCGGTAGCATAAGTCTTCTCGTATGAACCGTCACCGCTGATACGGTCGCCGTATATACCTTCCGACAAAATCTCGCGAATAATGTTCTTGTGCACAAACTTTCCTTGATGGGCTTCTTCCTCATCATCACTCCAGAACATCTGGCTGTTGCTTTCCACGTCTCTTTCCATCAAATAAACGGTCAGGTACAAGTCCTCATTCTCTGGCATGATTCCTGTCGCGATGTCTCCTTTGATAGTAGCACTCATCTCCTCTGCACTGTGTCGTGCCGTTCCGCTTACCGATGCAAAGGTTGGCATTTGCAACACGAAATCATAGACCTTGGCAGCAAACTGCGGATACATCACCGAGAAAAGAGGTGTTGCCGGAGCGAAAGGAATGTACTTACCGATAATTGAATAATAAGTGCGGTTTACTCCCATGCAAGGCAATTCTACCTTGAGCGAGTCGTTGTTGCAGAAATCCAGGCTCATCTTTGTAGCATCATCATCGCCGGTAGCATACTGATCGTCCATGTGTTGGCTGACGAATATCATGCGGTCTTTGTAGTTTTCAAGTCCGGGCGCAAGTATTTCCTCATAGTAGCGAGGTGCTTTATAGCTGTTTTCGCTCTCGAAATATTCCACTACCGGTACAAAATTATACCGATCAGCCACTTCTTTCGGCACGGCAATGATGTTGTTCGGCAAAGAGGCTTCTATTCCGTTGGGCTTTCCGTTCACACCAGAGATGTACACTTTGGAAGTTCCCGAACCGAAGCTTTTCACCGGAACGGAGATGCGCTTGGCCGAACCTTGCGCCACAGGAGAGCTGAGGGTAAACTCATGGGTTAACTGCTGCTCGCCCAAAACTGTCGTAACCTCAAGTGTTTTTACAGGTTCCGAACCCTTGTTGGTAATACTTGCAATAGCGGTCAGGGTAGAATCTTTCAAGACTACCTTGTCAACCAAGAGGCTGTTGAGCGAAACCATCGAAGTAAACTTGCCCTCTGTATCCTTGACTATCAGAATGATGGGCAACGTTCCGACACTGTTGAAGTCTGACCACACTTCGTTTCCATTGTCATCCACCTCTCCTGTCCGCCACAAATAATTACTGTTTCTGACATTACGGGGATACAAAGTGGGAATGGAAATCACATCTTTCTTGAGGTCAACGTAAAACCCTGCCAGCAGATTTTCAGGCGTCTCAGGTATGACATAGGTCTGGTCAAAGTCTATCTTGTTCCATCCCAAGCCTACATTCTTCGCCGTTGAATTGCCAGCAACTTTCTCTCCCAAGAATCCCTTGCGGACAAAACAACTGTAATCGCCGTTCGACAACGAAGTGTCCCATCCGGCAAGCATGGCCACTATTTCACCCCCGGCATAGGGCTGAAGCATCTCTGCCGTGACAAGGATGGCGCAACCCACCTTCTGATCTTCATCGACGGAGAGCCCGTCGTACTCATAGATGTAATCATTGGGGCTCGCATAGCCCAAGGGAACGTGCAATTCATCTGTGCCTTGTTCTGGCGAATAAACCGCCTGACGTTTTTCCGAATGGTGATTCCACGGGTTTTGTGCCATTACCGACACCGACATGCTGTAGAAACATATCGTCACTAACAGCAAACTTTTGTAAAACTTACTCATACGCGTTTATATTTATATTTATATTTAGATTATGGATAAAGAATCATATCTGCTTCTTGCGTGCTTGCAACAGGCTTTGCCATCTCAAACTTTGCAGTTTATAGCAGAAGAGGAGAATGTTTTTCCTTTCTTCAACTGTTTCGGTCGTCTATCGAGCCTGCCTGCACTGTTTTTTCGTCAGAGTCTCTCCTTCGTTTGTCATAGTATGGAAGAACAGAGAATTTTGTCTTGCTTGCCACAAACGCACCTCTTGTTCATGAAAGAGTATCTGACTTGTGTTTTATGCAAAGATAACACTTCACACTTAAAAAAGCAAAATATCAGTGCAAAAAGTTTGGTTTTTATATAAAATCCCTCAAATACGACAGCTTTCTGAAGATTGTTCGGACACAAAGGCATTGCTCTTTCGTACCAGCCGAAGCATGGGATTTAACATACCAAAAAACATTCCCGCCCCAACCTCCTGCGGGCAAAACAAATATGATTGCCTGTGCATGTCTACTTGTTACCCTTATGCGTGTCTACTTGTTACTCTTGTGAGTGTCTACTTGTTACTCATGTGAGTGTCTACTTGTTACTCTGTGCGTGTCTACTTGTTACTCTTTGCGTGTCTACTTGTTACTCTTTGCGTGTCTACTTGTTACTCTTGTGAGTGTCTACTTGTTACCCTTGTGCGTGTCTACTTGTTACCCTTGTGCGTGTCTACTTGTTGCTCCTGTGAGTGTCTACTTGTTACTCTGTGGATTAGTTGATACCAACCATTGGTGGTATGTGTGGCAACCCGTGTCGTCTTAGCGGGCTACGCCGAGGGAACGGCAGACGAGATGCCGATAAGCAGACGAAATCATTTGAAAAAGCAACATTAGTTGCTCAAAAAGTAAGACTTAGCAGTTTAATGACCGATTTGAACTAAAGCAGCCCTTTCGGCGAAAAAAATCAAGAAGCATTGTTTCATATCTTATTTTTTCGTACATTTGCATAAGACTTTCACGGTCTTTGCTTGGTGCAACACACATTTGAAAACAATAATGGCAGAACCTGTTTCATATACCATCAACGTGCGAGGGCAGCTTATCGACCTTGCACAACCGCAAATCATGGGCATCCTTAATTGTACGCCCGACTCATTCTACGTGGGCAGCAGGGTGCAGACAGAGCGTGAGATTGCACTTCGTGCACATGAAATCGTGACACAGGGAGGCGACATGATTGACATCGGCGCATTCTCTACACGCCCTGGCGCAGCCGTAGTCAGTGAAGAAGAAGAAATCAAACGGCTCGCCTTTGCGCTGCAAATCGTCCGCAAGGAAGTGCCCGATGCCATTGTGAGCGTAGATACATTCCGCCCCGAAGTGGCAAGGGTATGCGTAGAACAGATGGGAGCAGACATCATCAACGATGTAGCCTTGGGCGTACATCGAACACCGACCGAATTGCAAATGTACAAGGCCAACACGGCACATCAGCCTGACAAACAAGGCCATACCACAGACACCACGCCCTCACTCACAGAGAGAAGTGAGACCGAGAGAACAGAAATGTTTCGCATGATGGCACATTTGCAAGTGCCTTACATCCTCATGTCGGTCAAGCCCTCCCTCGAAACCATGATGATTGCGTTTGCCCGTGATGTGAGAGAACTGCGTGCCTTGGGCGTGAAAGACATCATGATAGACCCCGGTTTCGGATTCGGAAAGACACTCGGACAAAACTATGAGATACTGGCCGAGATGGAAAAGCTCCATGAACTGGACGTACCGGTACTTGCCGGCGTATCCCGGAAGTCAATGGTATTCCGTCTGCTCGGCACTGACGCCAGCCGGTCGCTCAACGGAACGACCGCCCTTCACACCATTGCCCTGCTGAAAGGTGCTTCGATTTTGCGTGTACACGACGTGAAAGAAGCCGTGGAAGTGCGTCAGATTGTGGGCAAACTGAAAGAGAACACTCCTCTATATCATATCTACAACACCTAAACCTATCCTCTATGTTGCTCGATTTCGGAATTAAAGACTTCATTGATATTTTTCTCGTTGCACTGATGTTGTATTACATCTATCGCCTCATGAAAGAGTCACGGTCGATGAACGTCTTTGCAGGCATCATCCTTTTTGTTCTCGTATGGCTCTTCGTCAGCCAGATATTGGAAATGAAATTGCTCGGCGCCATCCTCGACAAGCTCGTCAGCGTGGGTGTTATCGCCATCATCATACTCTTTCAGGACGAAATCAAGAAATTCCTCTACAACATCGGTGCACAACAACACGTGAGAAAATTCGTGTCTTTCTTTAAGGAGGAAAAGCAAAAAGAAGTTGACAAGACCGCTATCATCCCCCTTGTTATGGCCTGCATGAGCATGGCAAAAGCAAGGGTTGGCGCACTGATTGTCATGGAACGGGCTGCACCGCTCGACGATATCGCCGTAACAGGTGAACAAATCAACGCCGACATGAGCCAAAGACTCATCGAAAACATTTTCTTCAAAAACTCGCCACTGCACGATGGGGCGATGATTATTGCCAACAAACGTATCCGTGCGGCAGGTTGCATTCTGCCGGTATCGCACAATACCGACATTCCCAAAGAACTCGGACTGCGTCACCGTGCTGCCATGGGCATTTCGCAGGAGAGCGACGCCATTGCCATTGTTGTCTCCGAAGAAACCGGACGCATCTCTGCTGCCATCAAGGGACAGTTTCATCTGCGACTGTCGGCCGAGCAACTCGAAAGTCTCCTTACCACCGAAATGTCTGATTAGTCACCATGTTATAATAGGATCTTTCGCCTCGACAAGAATCGCTATCCTTTTCTTGCTTTTGGTTTGTACAATTGCTTCGCCTCATTCGTTTTTCGTCCGAAAGACGAAGTGCCTGCCATAGTGTGACAAATGATTCCCAATCATTCACTACACTGCTAAGGTTCATCCTCCGGTTAATGATGTTTCTTCCCGCCTGCTTTCGTCTGCTTGCCGACTGCATTTCTTCTGTCTTGCCTCGGTGTAGCAGACTACACCTTCAACATAACCGCAGACAATCTGTTCGACATTCGAATAAAAACAACACCGTCTCCAATGACCAATTGGGAATTATGAAAAATTATCCGAAAAGTTAAGCATACATGTCAATTATTTTTCTTACTTTTGCAAAGTTGATATAGCAAAAACGAACTTAATACAAATACACGATGGATTTAATTCATAGCATACTTGAACGCGCAAAGAGCAATAAGCAGCGCATCGTGCTTCCCGAAGCGACAGAGGAACGCACATTGAGAGCAGCCAACATGGCGTTGGGTGACGAAATAGCCGACATTATACTGATTGGCAATCCGGAAGAAATCAGCCGCTTGGCAGACCAATGGGGGCTTACACACATTGAAAAGGCAACCATTATCGATCCGGAAAACAATCCACACAGCGAAGAATATGCCAACCTACTCTACGAACTGAGGAAGAACAAGGGGATGACTCCCGAACAGGCAAAAGAACTGGTAAAGAACCCGCTCTACCTCGGATGTATGATTATCAAGACAGAAAGAGCCGACGGACAAATAAGCGGTGCACTCAGTACCACGGCCGAAACATTGCGTCCGGCTCTGCAAATCATCAAATGCAAACCCGGCATTAACTGCGTGAGCGGTGCCATGCTGCTCCTCTCCAACCAACGCCAATACGGCGAAGACGGTATCATGGTATTGGGAGACGTAGCCGTTACGCCCATGCCTACTCCCGACCAACTTGCCCAGATAGCAGAATGTACGGCAGAAACAGCCCGCAGCGTGGCTATGTTTAAGGAGCCGCGCGTAGCCATGCTGAGTTTTTCGACTAAAGGAAGTGCCGCACATGAAGAGGTAGACAAAGTGGTAGAAGCCACCAGACTTGCACAAGAGCGGTGTCCTGAACTGAAAATCGACGGCGAACTACAGGCCGATGCGGCCATCGTTCCTTCCATCGGAAAAAGCAAGGCACCGGGCAGCGACATCGCCGGAAAGGCCAACGTGCTTATTTTCCCAAGCCTTTCAGTGGGAAACATTTCCTACAAACTGGCGCAAAGACTGGGTAATGCAGTGGCCATCGGCCCTATTTTGCAGGGCATTGCACGACCGGTAAACGACCTGAGCCGCGGCTGCTCCATCGAAGACATTTACTATCTGGTGGCCATTACAGCCTGTCAGGCCATGGACATCAAGAAGTAACGGCAGACCGTGTTTGAATATTCACCAACTTTACCTTAACAGAAAACATGAAGATATTAGTATTAAACTGTGGCAGTTCGTCTATCAAATATGCGTTGTATGACATGAAAGACCGAACGGTTTTGGCTTCAGGAGGAGCTGAACGCGTAGGACTTGGAGACGCTTTTGTAAAAGTGAAGCTACCCAACGGCGAAAAACGTCAAATTATGCACGACATTCCGGAACATACGGAAGGCGTGAAGTTTATCTTTTCATTGCTCACCGACCCCGAAATTGGTGCCATCAAGAGCCTCGATGAAATTGGTGCCGTAGGGCACAGAATGGTGCATGGTGGCGAAAAGTTCAACAAAAGCGTAATAATCGACGACGAAGTGTTGCGCGTTTTTGAGTCTTGCATCGGATTGGCACCACTCCACAACCCAGCCAACCTTAAGGGAGTAAAAGCCGTTTCGGAACTGATGCCGAGTCTTCCGCAGGTTGCCGTGTTTGACACGGCTTTCCATCAGACGATGCCAGAACATGCGTTTCTCTATGCATTACCCTACAACCTCTATACAGAACATGGCGTCCGCCGCTACGGTTTTCACGGAACAAGCCACCGCTACGTAGCGCAACGGGTATGCGAATACCTCGGGGTAAGCCCCGAAGGCAAACGAATCATTACTTGCCATATTGGCAACGGCGGTTCGGTTGCGGCCGTAAAAGACGGGAAATGTATTGATACATCAATGGGACTTACGCCGCTCGAAGGTGTCATGATGGGTACAAGAGCCGGCGATATTGATGCCGGTGCTGTGTTGTACTTGCAAAAAGAGCTGCAACTCGACCCAGATGGCATGTCTGACCTTCTCAACAAACAAAGTGGTATATGGGGAATCACAGGCATTTCTTCGGACATGCGTGAGATAGAACAAGCCGCTGCCAACAACAACCCGAAAGCCAAACTGGGCTTGGACATGTATTTCTACCGCGTGAAAAAGTATGTCGGAGCTTATGCAGCAGCCATGGGCGGAGTGGACATCATTGTCTTTACGGCCGGTGTGGGTGAGAACCAGCCTGGATTGCGCGAGGAAGTATGCCGCCACATGGAATGGATGGGCGTGAAAATAGACAACGAATACAACAAGACTATACGAGGACAGGAAGCAACTCTCTCTACACCCGACTCTCAAGTCAAGGTGTGTGTCATCCCTACCGATGAGGAACTGATGATTGCTTCGGACACGATGGCCTTGCTGTAGTATAGCGCAAGTCTTGGGAAAGGCGAGCGAAGAATATGTAGCATGGCCTGACAAGAGAGAAAAACGTGTTTCAAACCCCTTGTCAGGCCATGCTTTTATTTGCTTACAGCGATACGCACAAGAGCTGCACAGGCGTCAAAAAGATGAGAAAACCTTTGGCGTTTCGGGCGAGAAACGTTATCTTTGCATCCGCAAAACCAACGAAGAGGCCTCGTTACGACGAGGAAATGCAACCGCAAATTGGCTTTGTGACATGGCGAACTTCTCTCCGACAAATTCAGATTGACCAGAAGACCCCTTCTCACTGATGTGCAACAGGAGCAAAATATCGCCCAATGTGAGCCGCAATGGTGGAATTGGTAGACACGAGGGACTTAAAATCCCTTGGCCAGTAATGGCTGTGCGGGTTCGAGTCCCGCTCGCGGCACTTCCTTATTTTTCAATTATTTGCGCCATGGTACATTCTCTATTCTACACCCATCGGCGGCCAAATCCGCTCCATGTCTCAACCTGCGCCCTTGTTTATTGCGTATAGGGAAAGGGCGGTTACTGATTTTGTATTATGACCATGAAACGTTTCCTTTGCTCTTTTCTCTCCTGCTCATCTCTTCTTTTGCTTTCAATGGCTTTTCTTTCGGCCTGCGAAGAGAGCGGCAACCAATTCAAGATAGAAGGCAGGTTCTTGCACATCAATCAGGGTGAACTCTACATATATAGTCTCGACGATGCAGTCAACGGACTTGATACCATCCCCATCAAAGGCGGAAGATTTGCCCACCAGATGACATGCGAACGCCCTACTACCCTTATCATAGTGTTTCCCAACCTCTCAGAGCAGCCTATCTTTGCCGAGCCGGGAGAGGGAGTGGACATCAAGGCCGATGCTTCCAACCTCAAAGAGATGGAGGTTGAGGGTACAAAAGACAACGAGCTGATGGGCGATTTCAGAAAAAGAATTGTCAAGGCATCGCCCCCCGACATCGTGAAAGAGGCCGAAGCCTTCATCAACGACCATCCCGATTCTCCAGTGAGTGTGTATCTCTTGCGCAAATATTTCATACAATCGCCCACACCCGACTATAACAAGGCTGCACGGCTGGCTGCCATGATGCTTAAGAAGCAGGAGAAAAACGGCCTGCTTGCACAACTCAACCAGCAGCTTTCGACACTGCGCAAGTCTGTGCCCAACTCTTCCGTCACTTCATTCGCTGCCCAAGACGTACACGGCCGAACCGTAACACAGGCCGAGCTGTCGAAAGATGTGGCCGTCATCAACATATGGGCATCGTGGAACTACGAAAGCCTCGAGATGCAACGCCTGCTCAACAGACTCAAAAAGCAGAACGGCGAGAGGCTGAACGTGCTGGGCATAAGCATTGATGCAGACCCGAAAGAATGCCTGCGAACGCTCAAACGCGACTCCATCGGCTGGCCAAATGTCTGTGACGGGCGCATCATGGAGAGTCCATTGCTCAAGAAACTCGGATTCACAGGCATCCCCGACAATCTCATCCTTGTCCGGGGGCGCATCGTAGAACATGGACTGAGCAGGGAGCGGATGCAGGAGAAACTCGACAAACTGCTGCAACGCTGATACATCATTCTGCAAAGACTTTACTTTCTTACGACACTTTACCTTACATCATGCTTGTAAAGACATTTTGTGCAGCCGTCAACGGGCTGGATATTACGACCGTTACCATCGAAGTAAACATCACGCGAGGCGTGCAATACAAACTGACGGGACTTGGAGACGAGGCTGTCAGGGAAAGCCGAGACCGCATTGCGGCGGCATTGCAGAATAACGGCTACCGCTTTCCGGTGGCCGATGTCACGGTCAACATGGCTCCGGCCAACCTGAGAAAGGAAGGAAGTGGCTTTGACCTGCCCCTCGCCATCGGCATCTTGGCCGCCAACGATGACATGCAGTGCAACCGTCTGGGCGACTATATGCTGGTGGGCGAGCTGGGATTGGACGGCAGGCTGCAACCAGTCAGGGGTGCGTTGCCCATTGCCATCCGTGCAAGGGCAGAGCAGTTCAAGGGTCTTATCGTGCCGAAACAGAACATCCGTGAAGCTGCCGTGGTGAACCGCCTCGATGTTTACGGCATGGAAAGCCTCTCTGAAGTCATCGAGTTTCTCAACGGAGCAGACCACATGCAGCCCACCGTCATAGACACGAGGAAGGAGTTTTACGACAGGCAGTCGCAGTTCGACCTCGATTTTGCCGATGTAAGGGGACAGGAAAGTGTGAAGAGAGCCTTTGAGGTGGCGGCGGCAGGTGGTCATAACCTCATCATGGTTGGTCCTCCGGGCAGCGGCAAATCAATGATGGCCAAGCGACTGCCGGGCATATTGCCGCCGTTGTCGCTCGCCGAGAGCCTCGAAACCACACAGATACACTCCATCGCCGGAAAGATTGGCCGTGACATGAGTCTCATTTCGCAACGTCCTTTCCGTTCTCCTCACCATACCATATCGCAAGTGGCACTCGTGGGAGGAGGTGCCACGCCGCAGCCGGGCGAAATTTCGCTGGCTCACAATGGCGTTTTATTTGCTGATGAACTGCCCGAGTTCAACAAACAGACGCTGGAAGTATTGCGTCAGCCGCTCGAAGACCGTTCAATCACTATCTCCCGTGCCAAATACACCGTGTCTTTCCCGTGCTCATTCATGTTTGTGGCGAGCATGAATCCATGTCCCTGTGGCTACTACGGCGACCCGACCCACCGCTGTGTTTGCTCTCCCGGTCAGATACAGCGTTACTTCAATAAGATATCGGGGCCTCTTCTTGACCGCATCGACATACAATGCGAAATAGCGGCCTTGCCTTTCAAGGACATTTCTCAAGCCACACCGGGCGAGCCGAGCAGTGCCATCAGAGAGCGGGTGGTGAAAGCCCGCGGCCTGCAAACGCAGCGGTTCAAGAACCATGCCAACACACACTGCAATGCACAGATGACCGAACGCATGATACACCAGTATGCCGAACCCGACCAAGACGGGCTCGAACTGCTGCGGGTGGCCATGGAGCGGTTCAGCCTCAGTGCAAGGGCATACAGCCGCATCCTGAAAGTGGCACGCACGATAGCCGATCTTGAAGGAACGGAAAACGTTCTGTCTCATCATATTGCCGAAGCCATCGGCTACCGAAACCTCGACCGGGGCGACTGGGCGGAACGAGGACAATAACATCATTCTTCCAAACCGACCGCATCTGTCACCCATGAGTGTGACACATTGTTGAACATGGGTATTGCATATCGTCACCCAAGGATTATACATACCGAAAACCAAGGGCATAACATACGGACAGCCAAGGGTGTTCCGCACCGACGATCAAGGGTGTTCCGCATCGACAAGCAAGGGTGTTAAGCACCGACCATCAAGGGTGTTACATATCACCAAAGGCAGGCAATTCACCGTTTCATTTGTCATAACTCCTTAGCAGCAACTCAAAGGTCACCGTGACAGACGAAAATACCATATATGATATACCCTGAAAAGCAATATTGCTTTTGACTGATTGCAATATTGCTTTTGGCTGATTGCAATATTGCTTTTGGAGGGAAGCAATATACCATTATATATATAGGCCTGACAGATACTTTCCAACTTGTCAAGGCATGCCGAAAAACAAAAAGAGACGACGCAATAAATACGTCGCCTCGCACGGACATTTCACAAATGTGTTTGTGTATTTTCTTATTTCTCCTTGATGGCAAACACGCTGACGGCACCGGCCAACAGCAAGGCACCGGCCACGACCATCATGTTGGTCTGGTCTGAACCGACCAAGGTGAGGATGACTCCTCCAAGAAGGGCTGCCACGATTTGGGGTACACAGATGGTACCGTTGAACAGTCCGAGATAAACGCCCATGTGTCCGTAGCCTTGCAGGGCATTGGTGACAAGGGCAAAAGGCATGGCGAGCATCGCCGTCCATGCGCAACCTATCAGCAGGAAGGGGATGAATTGCATGTACTGGTCGGAAAAGAGCGGTACGGTGGCAAATCCGATGCCTCCCAATACAAGGCTGAGGGCATAGGCGACCTTCTTGTTCTTGAAGCGGGGCAGCACCACCGCCCACGCCACACTGCCCATGGCTTGCACGGCGTAGAGTATGCCGACCCAATTGCCCGCCACCTGATAGGCCGATGTCTTGGCCGCATCGGCAGCGGTCATGTCTACATTCCAGCAGGTAGAAGCTATCGCTCCGTTGGTGTAAGTCCACATATACATGAAGGCTGCCCAGCAGAAAAACTGCACGAGACCTACCTGCCAGAAAGTCTTCGGCGCGTTCTTGAGCAACTGCACGATGTTGACCTTCTCTTCATTGAGCGGCTTGGCAAGGCCGTTGTAGGCGGCATACTCCTGCGGATTCCATTCCTTCACCTTCACCGAGGTGTAAATCACGCAGAGTATCAAGATGGCTGCACCGATATAAAACGACCATATCACCGAGTCGGGCACCATGCCCTTGGGAGCTTCGTTGGCAATGCCGATGGCCGTAAAGAAGAACGGGAAGACAAAGCCGACTACCGAACCGGCATTGCAGAGAAAGCTCTGAATGCTGTAGGCCAGTCCTTTCTGCTTCTCGTTCACCATGTCGCCAACAAGCATCTTAAAAGGTTGCATGGCCATGTTGATGCTCGTGTCGAGAAACATAAGCGACACAAGGCCGAAGATCATGGCAGTGGAAACAGCCATGCCAAACGAACCGGCATTGGGAAGCAGGCACATGACAAGCACGGAAAGGATGGCTCCGACAAAGAGATAGGGAATGCGACGGCCGAAGCGCGTCCAAGTCTTGTCAGACAAAGTGCCGACAATGGGTTGCACCAAGATGCCCATGAGCGGAGGCAGTATCCAGAAATAGCTCAGCGAATGAGGATCGGCTCCCAGCGTCGCAAAGATTCTTGAAATGTTAGCACTTTGCAATGCATAGGCTATTTGTACGCCAAAGAAGCCGAAACTCAAATTCCAAAGACTCCAGAAAGGCAAATCGGGCTTGTGTTTCAATTGATAGTTCATCGCAGATAATAAAATGAAAGGCCAAAAGGCATGATTAAATAAATGATTGACATTTGCTCATGGCAACGCATTACTTTGTCGTTCCCCTGATAATCAGTCGGGTGCGCACCACACGTTTCTCAACCTTGTCCGAAGGAATAAGCCCCTCTACTTGGCCAATAAGAATGTTGGCAGCCTCCTCTCCCACAAGTTTTCCACGCTGTTCGACAGTAGTAAGCATGGGTTCACAGGCCGTGGCACGTTCTCCGTTGGTAAATCCGCAGATGGAAATATCCTCAGGCACACGGTAACCCAGCCGCTTGACGGTGTGCAGTATACCGATAGCCGTATCATCATTGACGGCAAAGAAAGCATCGGGAGGCAAATCCCTTTCAAGGATGTCGGGCGTAATCATCTCGGCATCTGTATGCGTATCACAATAGCGCACCAAACTTTCATCGCACGCAATTCCGTGCTTGAGAAGGGCATCACGATAACCATTGAAGCGGTTCTTGGATATTTCAAGCCGCATGGTAGACCCATAGAAGGCAATACGGCGACATCCTGTCGTGATAAGATGGGAAACAGCGGTATACGCTCCCATATAATCATCAACCACGACACGGCTGGCATTAACACCCGTACATATCCTGTCATAGAACACAAGTGGCACACCCATGTCGATGAGCTTCTGGAAATGGTCGTACTGCATGGTATCCTTGGCCTGCGAAACAATAATACCGCAAACCTTGTTTTCGTGAAACGACTGGCAGATACCTACCTCACGAAGATGATTCTCATTGCTTTGAGCAACCATAAGGCGGTATCCTCGTGCTGCGGCCTCTTCCTCTATGCCGCTCAAGATGGAAGAGAAATAATAATGATTGAGCTGTGGAACTATCACGCCAATCATCTTGCGAGGGCGCACTTTGCTGTTGCGTAACGACTCCGCAATGGCATTTGGGTAAAAGTTGTGTTCTTTTGCATAAGCCTTGATGGCTTCGCGCCGTTCAGCACTGATGCGCGGACTGTCTTTCAGCGCACGTGAAACCGTTGCGACCGACACGCCAAGGGCCTGTGCAATATCTTTCATCGTGAGGGGATTTTCTTCTCTCATTGTCATTTGGTTAGTCGTATTATCATTCTGTTTCACAAATGATTAAGCCATCAATTCCAAAGAGCCGGAACAGAGGCCTTATCTTTATGGCGACAGCAAAGTTAAACAATGCAACCCTATCTCCTTTCTATTATGGTAGATTAATGGTTTTTGCAAAGTGCAATCGTTTGTCTCTACAATGTAACGGATTTTGCATTAAATTAGTGCACAATGTGCATAAGAAACCTAATTTTGCAAGAAGAACATGCCAAGCATGGACTACAAACCTAAGCAGGAATCAACATTTATCAATTTAATAACAATCTTAAACAACAATGATGAAGCAGGTTAAAACCAGAATCCCTCATCGGATTCTTGCCCTCTTATGCGGGCTATTCCTTACTGTCAGTGTCTTTGCACAGCAAATAACTGTCAACGGACACGTGAAGGATGCAACCGGCGAACCCATTATTGGCGCAACTGTCCGCATAGTCGGACAAGAAGGAGGCGTCATAACGGATATCGACGGAAACTTCCAACTGAATGTGAATACAGGTGCAGTACTCGATATATCTTATATCGGATACCAAAATGCACAAGTAAAAGCTGCCACCAATCTGGTAGTTACATTGCAAGAAGATGCCACTTCCATCAACGAAGTGGTTGTCATCGGCTATGGTGCGGTGAAGAAATCAGACCTCACAGGTTCTGTTACAGCCCTGAAGCCCGACGGAAAGAACAAAGGTCTCGTGGTCAATCCTCAAGACCTGATTAGCGGCAAGATAGCCGGTGTGAACGTGATTTCAAACGATGGTGCACCGGGTGCTGGCGCACAAATCCGCATCCGTGGCGGTTCTTCGCTCAATGCCAGCAACGATCCGCTCATTGTCATTGACGGAATGGCAATGGACAACGATGGTGTGAAAGGTCTTGCCAACCCTTTGGCCATGATCAATCCTCAAGACATCGAGTCGTTCAACATCTTGAAAGACGCATCGGCAACAGCCATCTACGGTTCAAGAGGTTCTAACGGCGTCATCATCATCACGACGAAAAAAGGCCGCAAGGGCATGGCTCCCAGTGTTTCTTATGCTGGTTCGGTCACTGCCGGCATCAAACGCAAGACGATTGACGTGCTGAACGGAGACCAATATCGCTCTCTTATCGAGCAGCTTTATGGAACGAGCAGCGATGCTTACAAGGCTCTTGGTACAGCCAACACCGACTGGCAAGACCTCATTTATCGCACAGCCATCAGCCACGACCACAACGTAACGGTATCCGGAGCTCTCAAAAACCTACCCTATCGTGTAAGCATGGGCTTCACAGACCAGCAAGGTATCTTGAAGAACACTGGTTTCCAACGTGTCACCGGAGCGTTGAACCTGAACCCGTCGTTCTTCGATGACCATCTCACCCTGAACCTGAATGCCAAGGGAATGTGGGCAAAGACCAACCATACCGATGTGAAAGCCATTGTAGGTAATGCCGTTTCGATGGATCCGACACAAGACCCTTACTCTTATACGTCAGAGTATCACAAAGGACTTTTGGTTGACCCCTTGACCGGAGCATCAGTCATTGACCAGACTTTGCAAAACTTCGGCGGTTTCTTCCAGTGGACAACCAACGGTATTGAGGGAGACCCCACATGGCCATTCAGCTACAACACCAACGCAACAAAGAATCCTTTATCCATACTTAAAGGACATCGTGAACCGGCATACAGCCGTACTTTCCTCGGAAGTGCCGACATCGATTATAAAGTTCATGGCTTTGAAGACCTCCGTCTGCACGCAACTTTGGGCGCAGATGTATCTAAGGGAAAACAATATAAAGATGTAGCGTCTTATTCTCCGACAGCAATCTACTATGGTTCAAAGGGCTCTGAGTCTATCTTGAAGCGCAACTTGTCGCTCAGCGCATACGCACAATACTTCAAAGACTTCAATGACAAGTACAAGAATCACTTCGACATCATGGCCGGTTACGAATGGCAGCATTTCTGGCGCAGCCTAAGCAACGACTATGTAGGTACCTACCCGTCTACACACACAACCAAGGCTAACACGGAATTGCCCCACGAGCCTTACCACTTCAAGACCGAAAGCTATCTTGTATCATTCTTCGGACGTGCTAACTGGAGCTTAATGGATCGTTACTACCTGACAGCCACCGTTCGTCAAGATGGAACATCGCGCTTTAAGGAACACTGGAAGCTCTATCCGTCAATGGCTTTCGCATGGAAAGTAAAAGACGAAAACTTGTTCAAGGAAATCAATTGGCTCTCTGATTTGAAACTCCGTTTGGGTTACGGTATGACCGGACAACAGGCTGGTGACAAAATCAACGACTTCAACTGGTTGCTATTGTACGAACGCAACACAGGTTCTGACAGCTATTACCCACTTACAGAAGACGGAACTTTGTATCGTCCCTCAAACTATACACCCGACTTGAAGTGGGAAACGACCACTACTTATAATATTGGTCTCGACTTTGGCATCATCAACCAACGCCTTACGGGTAGTGTAGACTGGTACTATCGCAAGACCAACGACCTGTTGAACTATGCTCCGGTAGAAGCCTTTACCATGATGCGCAACAACGCATGGCAGAACATCGGCTCGCTTAAGAACACCGGCGTGGAACTGGCCTTGACATGGAGAGCCATTCAATCCAAAGACTTCTATTGGACAATGGACTACAACTTCACTTACAACCAGAACAAAATCACCGATCTCAACGGCGTGTCTACAGACGGTTCGCCTGTTCCCAACACAGACAACATCATCAACATAGACAAATACGTGCAATACAATCAAGTGGGTTATCCCATCAATTCATTCTACGTTTACCAGCAAGTATATGACAAAAACGGCAAGCCACTTGAAAATGTTGTCGTGGATCGCAATGCCGATGGCGTCATCAGTGCTGCCGACAAATATCTCTATAAGAGTCCGGCTCCCAAAGCAACCATGGGCTTTGCCTCTCGCATGGAATACAAGAACTGGGATCTCGGTTTCTCTCTCCGTGCCAGCTTGGGTAACTATGTGTTCGATGCATTCATGGCTCAAAACAGCAATATGAGTGCCGGACAGGTTTGGAGCAACTCTCTCAATTTCATGGGCAACCGTCCTGTCGATGCCCTTGAGCGTAACTGGCAAACCAATGAAACTTCGTCCATGTTGTCAGATTACTATGTTCACAACGCATCTTTCCTCAAGTTAGACAACATTACTTTAGGATATAGCTTTGCAAACCTCTTCAAGAGCAACAATTACAATGGCTTGAGCGGACGCATTTACGCAACGGCAGCCAATGTGTTGACCATCACGAATTACGATGGCATTGACCCAGAGGTGAACAATGGATTCGACAACAACATCTATCCTCGCCCCACTTCATTCATCATGGGAGTGAATTTGAACTTCTGATTCACACAATTAAAGATTTAGACAATGAAAAGACATTTTAGACTTAAGAATATACTTCCGGCCTTCATCATGATGATAGGTTTAGGAATGACGTCTTGCACGGGTGACTTGGATGTGGAAAACATCAACCCGAACAATGAAAATGAATTGAACGTAAACGCTCTTTTCAATAAGTGTTACGCCAATCTGGCCATGGCTGGTAACGGAGGTGCCAACGGCGACACCGACATTGACGGTCTCGACGGCGGTACGACTGGTTTTGTCCGCCAAATGTTCAATGCCAATGAGCTGACCACTGACGAGGCTATATGTGCCTGGGGCGACAATGGTATTGCAGAATTCAACTTCAATCAGTACGATGCCTCGCATCCAATGTTGCGCGGATATTTCTACCGTTTGGTCAATGGCATTACCTATTGCAACAAATATATTGAAGTAGCTTCCGATTACGACAAGCAGATGACGGCAGAAATCCGCTTCTTGCGGGCTTTCCAATACTATCTGTTGGCCGATGCTTTCGGAAACATTCCGTTTGCTCTTACCAACAGTAAGGCCAACAAATCACAGTACACCCGCAAGCAAGTTTACGACTTCCTTGAAACAGAACTGCTCGCTATCGAGGCTGACTTGGCTGACGCCGCTCCCAAGACATCGGCTCAAAGTGGTTACGGTCGTGTAGACAAGGCCGCTGCTTGGCTGCTCCTTTCACGCCTTTATCTCAATGCCGAAGTATTTACCGGCACAGCACAGTGGCAAAAAGCAGCCGATTATGCTGAAAAGGTCATGAATTCAAGCTACCAACTCAACACCACAAGTCAAAATGGCTGGAGTGCATACCAGATGCTTTTCATGGGCGACAACGGTGAAAGCAGTGCTGCCCAAGAGGCTATCTTCCCCATTTTGCAAGATGGTTTGAAAACCACCAGCTGGGGAACTTCACTCTACCTTATCGCCAGTACGTTTGCTACAGATATGAAGAATCCTTCCGACCCGACACAAACCAATGGTGTATCTGGCCAGGCATGGGGTGGAAACCGTGCACGTCCTGACCTTATCCGTAAGTTCTTCCCCAACGACGATGCTCCCGAAGTAGACTCTTATGAGATGCCCGGAAAGGCTAACGACGACCGTGCTATCTTCTGGGGAAAAGACCGTTCGCTCAGCAATGGCTCGACAACCGCCGACATAGGAACATTCAAGAATGGTTACTCTGTTGCCAAATTCATCAATACCAAGAGCGACGGCACCTCAGGTTCAAGCACAACCTTTGCCGACACCGACTTCTTCTTGCTCCGCAAAGCCGAGGCTTACCTCAACTATGCAGAAGCAACTGCACGCCTGAACGGCGGTTCTACTACTGCAGCTGGTACCAGTGCGGTGAATGAATTGCGCAAAAGAGCCAACGCACAAGAGAAAGCCGGCTACAGCCTCGAAGACCTCTGCGACGAGTGGAGCCGCGAATTCTATTTTGAAGGCATCCGCCGCCCCACCCTGATTCGCTTCGGATACTTCGGCGGAAGCAATGGATACAAATGGCAATGGAAGGGCGGAACCTATGAAGGACGCGACTTTGAAGCCTACAAGAATGTGTTTGCCATCCCGACAGACGAACTTTCTTCAAGCGGTGGCAGCATCGTTCAAAACAATGGTTACAAATAAAATTCAAACAAAGATGAAAACTTTATATAAATCCATATTCGCACTTGCTTGTGGCATTTTCCTCTTCGCATCTTGCGATGATGACCTCAGCAACAACCCGACGCTCCAAGAGCCGACGACCTTCAAGCTCAATACACCCAGCTATGCGGCACAGGATATTGACCTTGCTCGCTCTTCTCAGATGACAATGACTTGGTCGCAACCCGACTACGGCTTCCCCGCCGCAGTAGTGTACCAGCTCCAGTTCTCTCTCAACGACAAATATGTCGTGTCTACTTCGGAAGCTCTCAACGATGCCACAGGTACTCTGGTGGCCGACTATGAGACCCTCGACGCCGTATTCAAGGAGTGCAAGGCAGAAGTAAGTTCCTCTCAACTGGCAGCAACATTGCAGCGTCTGGCCAACTATGAAGAGGGGAAACTGCCCGAAAACCAAAAAGTCTATGCCCGTGCCATGGCTGTTTTGAACGGCGACACTATCTATTCAAACTCTGTTTCGTTCAGCGTGATACCTTATTATGTCGAACTCAAAGACGCTTTGCCTTTGGTTTGGTATATGGTTGGCGGCTGTATCGGCAACGGTACATGGAGCAACGATCCCAGTTCTATCGGCACCGGCCTCATACCAATGTTTGTCAAGGCTGGCGAATCTTACGATAAAGTAACAGGAAAGGGTAAGATTGAATATACGACTTACTTCCCCGCTGGTGGCGAATTTAAGATTGTCAAGACGCCGGGCAACTGGGATTACGGTATCTGCAATGGCTTCGTACTCCGCAACGGAGGAGACGATCCGGGCAACATCGTGGTTGGTGCCGCAGGCATCTACACCATCATACTCGATACCGAGAGCGAAACCTGTACGATGGAGAAATACGACGGAACATCCTCCGTTTACACCACCATGACCCTTTCGGGTACTGCCGTGGAAAACGGAAGCATCGACATGACCGCCGTTGAGACTTACAGCGGAGCTGAAAATCATATCTGGCGCGCTGAGGTAACACTTGGCGACGGCAAGGTGAAATTCATCTCAGGCTCTACCGAATGGGGCGGAGACTCCTTCCCCTATGCTGTTGCCACCACAACCGGCAATGAAATCACTGTCAAGGCCGGCACATACATGGTATTGTTCAACGATATTACAGGTGCGTTCCAATTCTTTGAGAAATAACAAAAGCGAACGTTTGGCGGGAAGCCGCTTCCTGCCAATCGTTTCCTATTACACATAAAGGAAATGAAAATGAAGAAATCTATTTATATACTGGGGTTGGTTTTGCTGGCGGCAAGCTGCTCCGACGAATATTCAGACTGGGCAAACCCACAGTCGTATGACGAAAATGCAAAGACCGTCACCATGCAAGTGAACCCTGTTTCAGACATTGATTTGGCACAGGTAACGACCGACAGCGTGCGTATCTTTGCCCCAGTAGTTGTGGCAGATTCTGTGGTGGGCAACACCTTTGAAGTAACTCTCTACAATGCCGACAAGTCTTCGCAGACCACACTGGCAGCCAATGGCGAAGGCTGGGTCAGCACTTCCGAACTGGCCACGGCCGTAGGCCAACTCTATACAGTGCGTCCTGTGTTTCGCAACATTCCTCTCGACATCAAGGGCTACACCGATGTAGGCGGCACTGTGGTGAAAAACGTAGGCTCTACTACAGCCAACGTCAAACCCGATGCTCCTTCCATCGATGCCGTTTATTACCTTACGGGCACTATCAACAGCTGGAACTACAGCGACAAGAGCTACACGGTATCCAACGGCGGTGACGATCCTTATGTCAATCCTGTATTCTCTATCACGCTGACGGCCGCACAAGTCGGTACAGGCATAGAGTTCAAGCTCACACCCGAATCGGGATTGGGCACACAAGACCTCTGTATTACGGCTGCGAAAGACGGCACCGAAGGAAAGATAGGGTACAACAATGAGGGCGGAAACCTTGTAGTCAGCACGGTTTCAGGTGCAAAATACTATCGACTCGACTTCAACATGCTTGAGAAAACTTATACCGTAACGGCCATGAGCGACCCCGAGCTTTATCTAACAGGCGACCATTACGGCTGGGGGGCTACATGGAAGCAGCTCGTTCCGGTGCATAGCACTACCGATACATTCTGGACCATCATCTATCTGCACGCAGGCGAACAGTTCAAGTTTGCACCGCAAGCTGGCTGGGGAGGCGACTTCGGAATGGAAGCCACCATCATTGACAACGCCAATGTGGGCATTACGAGTACAGGCGGCAACATCACGGCCACCAATGCAGGCTGGTATATCATCAAGGTTGTTGCAGGAGCTGCGCCCAAGGTGCAATTCCAGTCTCCCGACATCTATCTCTTCGGAGGCACGGCTGGCAACCAATGGGATTACAACGATGCCAACAAGTTTAGCATTCCGACAACCGAAGACGGCGAATTTGTATCTCCTGCCTTTACCAACGATGCCGAAGTGAGAATGTGCATCAAGCTCGACGGTTTCGACTGGTGGAAGACCGAGTTTATCGTCAACAAGTATAACCGCATTGATTACCGCGGGAAAGGCGATGACCAAGAACGCGTCAGCGTCAAGGCCGGACAGAGGGCTTACCTCAAGTTCAGCACCGGTACAGGTCAGTACAAGTAAAAACATCAAGAGAGACTTCTTCCGAGGTCTCTCTTTTTTCTTTCCATTCATCCTAAATCAGCCATGAGAGACTGGATTGATTTTGTACGGATGTCGAGCAGATTATCCGCCGTTTTGCCGACAGGCGGACGAAAGCAGCCAGGAGGCAACGCATCATCAGCGAGGAATGCAATATGGGCGGCCTTATAACTGATTGAGATTGAAGACAAATTCGATAAACTCAAATAAAGCAAGCTGTGTATCAAAGCTCCTTTGTATATTGCACACGGCTTTTTCGGAAAGCAGTGACAGGTAACCCTGTGGCGGCAAATATCCATGAGGCCGCTGCTGTATTAAATTAGTACCAGACATTGGTAGCAGCCGTACAAACGTCTGGTATTGTGACTACCAATGGTTGGTACGGACAATACCAATCATTGGTAGTAACAGGACGGCTGTTCAACATGCGTGCCATTCCGTGTATCTCATGGGGACACTGGCCTTTCTATCCAAATTGGTTATTAGCCCGTCAATGCTATATTCCTCGCTGATGACGTCGCTTCCCGGCTGTTTTCGTCCGTTTGTCGGCATCTTGTCAGTCGTTTTTTATTGGCGTAGCCTGCGATGTCTTCAGTCACGGACAGACACAGGGGTCTGTCCCTACAACGACGACAGCAATAACAACACAACAATGATATTATATAATGGTAAACCATTCGTGAATAACAATACAATAATGCTATTATATATGGTAAGGCATACGTGAAAATGCAGGGACAGACCCTGTGTCTGTCCGTCAAGCCCCCCCTCGCCAAAGTCCCCGAATCCGGGCACAATTCTCTGGCAAGGGCAAACCCATTTTTGTGCAAACCGTTCCTGTTGCACATTGCACACATGCCAAATAATCAACCCATTGGCATAGCTTTCAACCAAACTTTACTATCTTTGCCTCTGTAAAAAGATTGCGTTTCATCGTCATCAACAGATAACATTTTCTGTCGGAATGGATGCTCCCAACAGCCTTTTTCGGGCAACAGAGGTGAAAATATACCTTTCGGCTACCGTCCGGCACCATAACATAACACCCATTTATAACCCTTCAATTCTTTCAATCATGAAGAAAATCAACATCATTTTTCTTTTTTTCCTGCTCACCACGGCTACAGTGAGAGCGCAAGGATGGCCTGCCAATGAACGTGGCGTCATGCTGCAAGGCTTCTACTGGGATTCTTTCGATGCCACGAAGTGGACAAGGCTGGAGGCACAGGCCGATGAACTGGCCGAGTATTTCTCGCTCGTATGGATTCCGCAAAGTGCCAACTGTGGCGGTTTGTCAATGGGATACGACGACCTTTACTGGTTTGAAGACTACAACAGTTCGTTCGGTACGAAAGCCGAACTGCTCAACCTTATCGCCACCTTTCGCAACAAGCGTATCGGAACTATAGCCGACGTGGTTATCAATCACCGCAAGAACGTATCAAACTGGGTAGACTTCCCTGCCGAGACATACCAAGGCGTAACCTATCAGCTGCTTTCCACCGACATTTGCGCCGATGATGACAACGGTGCCACAAGCCAATGGGCAGCCAACAACGGCTATTCGCTCTCGTCTAACAACGACACTGGCGAGGGATGGGGTGGCATGCGCGACCTTGACCATCGCAGCACCAATGTGCAAGACAATGTCAAGGCCTATTTATCGATGTTGCTTAACGACTTCGGATATGCAGGTTTTCGTTATGACATGGTTAAGGGCTATACCGCCGAATATACCGGTATGTACAATGCCCATAGCCAGCCGACCTATTCTGTGGGCGAATACTGGGACGGAAACGCCACCAAGGTAAAGGCATGGATAGATGCTACCAAAGTAAACGGTGTGATTCAGAGCGCAGCGTTCGACTTCCCCTTCCGCTATACCGTGCGAGATGCCATCAATCAAAACAACTGGGGACGGCTCGCCTCCGGCGGTCTGGCCACCGACAAGAACTACCAACGCTATGCGGTGACATTTGTCGAAAACCACGACACGGAGTTTCGTTCGGCTACCCAGCAACAAGACCCCATCCGCAAAGACACACTGGCCGCCAACGCCTACTTGCTCGCCATGCCCGGAACCCCTTGCGTATTCCTGAAGCATTGGTCAGACAACAAACGTGACATCAAGATGATGATTAACGCACGACGCCTTGCAGGCATTACCAACACAAGTGACGTCAACACTACCTATGCACAAGCTACGGGCTACATTGCCATCCGCAGCGAGGGCGAACGGGCTCCGCTGCTGGCCGTCATCGGCTCAAAGGCAACCGAATATACTGCTGCCGACGAATGGAAACCCATCGTTGCAGGACATCACTACCGTTATCTGTTGCACCGTTCGGCCGAAACAGCATGGATAGATCTCCCCTCGGGTACGTATGACGGCGTTCAGACGGCCATCCTTAGTGCCGTTACGCAAGATGCCTCTGCGCGTTTGGTCTACACTATTGACGGAGACGACCCCACGGCCGACTCTCCAACAGCAACCGATGGCTCACTGTTCGAGTTTCCCGTAGGTACCACCACCATCAAGGCCGCACTGCTCAAAGACGGCGTGGTAGGCGATGTCGTGACACGAACATATACTGTCCGCGACTTCCAGCCTTACGACATCACCGTTTATGTCAACACCGATGCCGTGGGATGGAGCAATGTCAACTTCTGGACATGGGGTGGAGACGGCTCTCACGCACCGACAAACACGTCATGGCCAGGCGATAAGATGACTGCAACCACAGCCTTTGAAGGTAAGAACTGGTATGCCAAATCGTTCCGCATCAACACCTCCGACGACTATGTAAACTTTGTGTTCAGCACAGGAACAGGCACTCCGCAAACCGTTGATGTAGCAAACATAACACGAACAACCTACTTCAACATCTCTGCAGATGTTGACGCAACACAAGGTAACAAACACAAGGTAGAAGATGTAACTGCCTCGACAGGCATTTCCATTGTTCCTTCGTCCTCTCTCTCGTCCCCAACAGCGGTCTACACCCTCGACGGACGCATGGTGCGCCCTGCCTCCGACTCGTCAGACAATCCTTTGCAGGGGCTGGACAAGGGCATCTACATTGTCAACGGCAAAAAATATGTCGTGAAGTAAACCGCTTCACCCACACCTCATTTACCCTCCCCTGACATCTTTGTTTAGGCAAGATGTCAGGAGAGAGTTTATATATTCCCATACCTGAACATTATTGAAACTGACATCTGAATACCATGTCAGTTAACCATTCGGCAGCTAACCCCAAATCGTTTATCAAAGACCACACTGATTTCGCTTGAATGCAGAGCATACGAGTTGTCATTTTTACCAAGAGCATAGAGGGCTACACCAAGCAAAAACGGCATACAATCTGTTCGGTATCTGAACGAAAGCAGTATGTCTCTCATAGCCGAATTGGGTTATAAAGAGTATTGGCGGACTTTTCGACAACGAAAAACAAAAATGTTAAAGGACAAATGCTTTTTGACAGACGGCAAATGGTTATGATATTGCACACCTTCATCCATCTTCTTGCAAAAATGGAATGAGCCAGCCGTAATTACCAACCTATCATGACAATAGGAAAAATAATGGCACATAAAAAGTAGTTTTGGCGAAAATAGCGATAATAAGAGAGACTTTCACAAGAAAACAAGCAAATTGTACGACATACTCTTTGACACTTCATAAAAGCATCATACAAACTTTAGAGCATAACAAAACTACAATTATTCCAAAAACTATTAATGTATCATAATCTACAGTGTAACATGCACTGCATTGTATGATTTTCAATACCTTTGCACCAAGGTAAAAGGATAAGCAATACATTGCGTGCAACGAACAATAGTACAGACAGTATCATCTTACACGCAAGATTGCAGGAGTACGCTATTCAGAATATACAGTCATAGGCAACAGGTTCGAATGCATGCACAAACAACATCCCATAGCCGAAGCGAGTAATTTCAATATATACTATACTTATAATACAAAAATGAGGATATACAAACTTTTATCATTGGTATCATTACTTATGATATCATTAGCCATTCAGGCATATAACGTAGGAGATATCATTAAAATTAATGGTTTTTCTTACAGGATTCTGACAAATTCCACAACTCAGGGTGGCACCGTTACGCCAGGAACGGTAGAAGTGGCAGGTACAACTCTGACCGGTGCAATTACCGTTCCGGAAACTGTGACCGATAACTTAGGCACAGTCTATAAAGTAACGAGAGTAGGCCTTAGGGCTTTTTCGGGAGTGACTGGCGTGACAAGCATCACAATTCAGGAAGGGGTTACAAGTATCAACAACAGCGGTTTTGGAGAATGTACAGACTTAGAGACGGTCAATCTCCCCGCATCGGTCACGACAATGGGTGTAAACATCTTTGTGGGCAGCCCGAAATTTAAGAACGTTTACATCAATTCGGCCAACACCAAGTATGCAGATATTGACGGAGTGTTGTGTTCAGCAGACAAGAAAACCTTAATGGTGTATCCACATGGACGAACAGAGACGACATATACAGTACCGTCTTCTATTGAAACCATCAATGGAGCTGCATTTTTGAGTACCATACTGCAATCAATCGATTTGGGTAGTACCAAAACTTTGAATGGTGTAGTTTTCAATACTTGTCCGGAACTGACATCCCTGACTTTCCCGGCAGAAATGACTACCATTCCCATCACTACTGGATTTTACACCAAATGCTACAAACTTGCGGAATTTAATGTAAAGCCCGGGAACTTAAACTATTCTTCTCAAGACGGAATTTTGTTTAATGCAGACAAAACCGAGCTTATTTCTTGCCCACAGGCAAAGGTGTTGGATTCCAACTACAGCATTCCTGCAACTGTTAAGAAAATAGCAGCAAATGCTTTTTACATGTCAAAATTGAGCGAAATCACCATTCCTTCAAGTGTAGAGACCATCGGACGGCTTGCCTTCGACAATTGTGCCATCAAGAAATTGACTATTGAAGAAGGAGTAAAAAACATAGAATACAGGGCATTCAACAACTGCTATAATCTTACAACTGTGACAATTCCAAGTTCTGCAACCAATATAGGTGAAAACATCTTTTTAGGCTGTAGCAAACTAACTGATATTGCCGTGGCCTCAGGTAATCCCAACTACGAATCGAAAGACGGAGTGATGTTTACCAAGGGACTGGTAGAACTGTATTCTTTTCCCGCAGCACAAAAGCCAACAGTTGATTATACAATTCCCACCGAAACCCGATACATTGGTTCGTATGCCTTTTTTAACGCACAAAAAACAGGGACTCAAATAATTCCTAATACTGTTTTAAGGTTGAAAACTGGATGTTTTGAAGGTTCAAGATTCAAGAACATTACTTTTGAAGCAACGTCAACGGTAGAAGCATTGGAAGCCTCTTCCTTTCGGGTGATGCCTAATCTGGAGTCCATTGAGATACCAGCATCGGTAAAGGAAATAGGCCAAGCTATCTGTCAGAAATGTCCTAAACTCAAAAGCGTCACCTTCGCACCCAATTCACAACTGACCTCTATGAAAGGGGTAACACCCAATGGTGCCTTTGAAGGATGTACAAGCCTCACAACCATTACCATCGGAGAAAATAGCCCGATACCTATTGGACAAGATGCATTCAGAGACTGTACCGCACTGACGACACTCACTGCGGGAAGTGGTGGATTGAAAACCATTGAAGGGACAGCATTCATCAATTGCAAAAACTTAAGAACGCTTGACATAGCCAATTCTGCCTTGACGACAATCGGAACACGAGCTTTCGAAAACTGTACGGGACTGACAAACATCGCCATGCCTGCGACATTGAAAACTATCGGGTTGAGTGCCTTTACGAACTGTACCAATCTCGCATCAGTGACATTCCCGGACGATTCGCAGCTGGAAAAAATTGGGCGCAATGCTTTCCAAGATTCCGGTCTTACAACCATTAAACTGCCGACATCGCTGAAATCTGTGGATACAGAGGCTTTTTACAGATGCACGAAGCTTGAAACTGTTGAAATTCCGGCAGGAACTACCCACGTAGCATCACAAGCTTTCTCTTTGTGCAGCAAATTGACCGCCATCAATGTTGACCCGAACAACCAAAAGTATTCGTCATTGGATGGCATGCTGTTGAGCAAAGACAGGACACGTTTGCTGACTTTCCCTGCCGGCAAGGCCAATAGCCGCTACACACGACTGCCCGCTTTCATCAATGAAATTGACTCAGCTTTCTACGGATGTGAGGAATTGACCAATATAACCATACCCAGCACGGTGACTTCTATTCACAATTTTGCCTTTGCAAACACCAAGAATCTAAAGTCAATCAGCTTCCTGGGCAACATTCCGACGCTCGCAAACGAGACATTCCTCAATACTGACGTAACCAAGATTACCCTTTTCGTACGCAAAGGATGGTATGAAGACCCCAATAACCAAGCCATAATAACAGAGATGAAAGCCAAAGGCTTCAAGGAGATACACCCCTCTTTCATTGCAACCGACCCGCAACTCGACCGTGGCGTGGAATACTTCCCGACATCGACGACGACTGCTGGTGTGATTGCTTTCTCTCCCCAGCGTACATCTGTCATCATCCCATCGTCCGTACAGGAAATCTATCAAGGCGTAACCAACAACTATGAGGTTGCCACCGTACTTGACTTTGCCTTCCAAGATAATCAAAGTACAGAGACAGTAGTCTTCCTCGGCAAATTAGAAGAAATTGGCATGAGGGCATTCTCTCAACAGCCAGGCAATGCGGACAACAAAATCAAGAACATATACTTTGTCAACGATGCGGCTCCAACCATGGCTTCTGTTGAATTTGACGCTCCAGAGTATTATCCATTTGCGTCGGGTCAAAACATCTATGTTAAACCCAGCAAGGTAGAAGCTTACAAGACAGCATTCAAGGACATTAAATCGACTGTAAATATTACTGATAATATTACATCAGAAATTCCCACTCAGACCAGCAAAAACCGTGCGACAGCCTGCTATCCTTTCGATGTGATCTATACGGGCGACATCATGCCATACCTGCCGTTGCAGTACAAGAAGACAGCAAGCGACATATACTACGTTCGTTCACTCAGTGTCGACGATGGCTACGTACCGGCCAACATCGGCGTGTTGCTCCGCAGCAAGCTGGCCGAAAACGCCACATCTTACTGTCAGATGACCGAAGCACAGAACCATGCCCCCGTGAACAACACCGAATACAGCGAGTCAAGCTACATGATGAAAGGTGTGGTGGAAGACAAGACGGTTATGGGTGACAATGCAACGCTCTATGCACTGAGCAAGACCTACGGAGAGTTCCGCAAGATAAAAACGACCGGCACCAAGATTCCTTACTTCCGTGCATACCTTCAGTTGCCATTCGCCCCCAGTCCCGGAAAGGAAGTGAAGTTTGTCTTCGATGACGAATCGATTGATGAAACGGTAACTGGCATTGATGCCATTGGCGACAACAGCAACGATAAAGAAGTATATTACAACCTCAGCGGAACGAGAGTTGAGAATCCCACCAAGGGTGTTTACATCTCTAACGGAAAGAAGGTGATTCTGAAATAAAGAAGGAGGCAAAGCGATGAAAAGAACATATATGCAACCTGAGACAAGCATTCTCGAGATACAGACAGAAGGCCCGATGGCTGAATGGTTCAGCACCAATGTCAACACCAACGAAGAAATAGAAGATGATGACGTAGGTGCCAAGGACGGTTTCTTTGACAATGAAGAAGAAGGATCAAACCAAGTACATGTATGGGAATAATTTGTCCAAATCTATTTTAGAAAACCAAAGAATTCATTTATACTACAAGAGAGGATATGTCGATTAAAATGACATATCCTCTTCTTTTTGCCCCATTCCATTCTTTCATTCTATCTTTACAATTAGATTTTTCTTTCCAAAAAGATTATTTTCCGATTATATTATTTACAGGCGTAATGGACATTTGGTAGGCTAAAATTCATCTTCATTGTTAGTATGTAAATGATAACGCAAAAGTATACCAGATAATAATCTAAAAGTATACCACTTTGGTTGAGTGCTGCAAAGGTACAAAAAGTTTGTTATACATTACTTGTTATTGATAATTTTTCTTGTTTCTTTTATTCGATATGATG
>JAXFLJ010000015.1:0-71088 GCA_034183335.1 Prevotella sp. | reverse complement strand
AAGGTACAGATGTTTATAATAATAACGCAAAGATAGCAATATTATTGTGTACGGCCAAAAACAAGAAAAGCGTGTAACTCATTGAGCTACACGCTTTCCATTTGATATTGTATTCTTATTTCTCTATGTGCTTATTTCACCTCCTCGAAATCGGCGTCTTGTATGGTTTCATCCTGCTTGGGCGGTTCTTGTTGACCTGCTTGGGCATTGGGGTCGGCACCCGGTTGTGGGCCTGCCTGTCCGTACATTTGTGCGCTGGCAGCCTGCATGACGCTGTTGAGGTTGTTGGTTGCGGCGTCGATAGCAGCTATGTCGGCAGCCTTGTGAGCATCTTTGAGCTGCTGGAGTGCGCTCTCGATGGCCGGTTTCTGGTCGGCAGGAATCTTATCGCCGTTATCCTTAAGGAAGTTCTCGGTGGTGAAAATCATCGAGTCAGCCTGATTGAGTTTGTCCACTCGCTCGCGTTCTGCCTGATCGGCTGCGGCGTTCTGTTCGGCCTCTGCCTTCATACGGTCTATCTCCTCCTTGCTCAGTCCTGAAGAGGCTTCAATGCGGATGGCTTGTTCCTTGCCCGTTGCCTTGTCTTTGGCAGACACCTTCAAGATACCGTTGGCATCAATGTCGAAGGTCACTTCGATTTGAGGAACACCACGGCGAGCCGGTGCGATGCCGGTAAGGTTAAACTGGCCAATACTCTTATTTTGCGCAGCCATCGGACGTTCGCCCTGCAATACATGTACGGTCACTTCGGTCTGGTTGTCGACTGCGGTCGAGAAAGTTTCGCTTTTCTTGCAGGGAATCGTAGTGTTGGCCTCGATGAGCTTGGTCATTACACCACCCATGGTCTCGATACCGAGTGTCAGCGGTGTTACGTCGAGGAGCACGATATCACCCACTCCGCCCTCTTTGTTGAGGATAGCACCTTGGATAGATGCACCAACGGCTACCACTTCATCAGGGTTCACGCCTTTGGAGGGCTCTTTGCCGAAGTAGTTCTTTACCAGCGTCTGCACGGCCGGTATACGGCTTGAACCACCCACGAGTATTACCTCATCGATGTCGCTCGTCTGGAGCTTGGCGTCGCGCATGGCATTCTGACACGGCACAAGACAAGCCTGAATCAGGCTGTGTGCCAATTGTTCGAACTGCGCACGTGTAAGCGACTTCACCAGATGCTTGGGCACTCCGCCTTCTGCCGAGATGTAGGGCAGGTTCATTTCTGTTGTCGTCGAGCTTGAGAGTTCAATCTTCGCCTTTTCGGCTGCTTCTTTCAGTCTCTGCATAGCCATCGGGTCTTTGCTCAGGTCGATGCCCTCGTCAGCTTTGAAGCCTTGAATGAGCCAGTCGATGATAACTTGGTCGAAGTCGTCACCTCCAAGGTGAGTGTCGCCGTTGGTCGAAAGCACTTCAAACACGCCGCCGCCAAACTCGAGGATAGAAATGTCAAACGTACCGCCACCAAGGTCAAACACGGCAATCTTCATATCTTTGTTAGCTTTGTCTACACCATAGGCCAATGCGGCAGCCGTCGGCTCGTTCACGATACGCTGCACATTGAGTCCGGCAATTTGCCCGGCTTCTTTCGTAGCTTGACGCTGCGAGTCTGAGAAATATGCCGGCACGGTGATGACAGCATCGGTCACTTCCTGTCCGAGATAGTCTTCTGCCGTCTTCTTCATCTTTTGCAGCACCATGGCCGAGATTTCCTGCGGTGTATATTTACGCCCTTCGATATCTACTCTGGGGTATCCGCCCTCATCGACCACCGAGAAGGGTACGCGTCCTATTTCTTTCTGACACTGCGCATAGGTTTCACCCATGAATCGTTTGATAGAGTAGACGGTGTTCTTCGGGTTGGTGATAGCCTGTCGTTTGGCTGGGTCGCCCACCTTTCTTTCACCGTCTTTCACGAAGCCAATCACCGATGGTGTGGTGCGCTTGCCTTCGCTGTTGGCAATTACTACAGGTTCATTGCCTTCAAATACAGCAACACAGCTGTTTGTAGTTCCTAAGTCAATTCCAATAATCTTTCCCATAATCGTATATTTATTTTTTGTTGTTTTCTAAATTCTCGTTGTCGGACTTGGTAAGTCCTGCTTCATCTTTTACAAATGTCGTGCCAAAGCGTTTCGGCACATTACAAACCACGTTTCGTATGACATCGTGTCATATCTCCGACACCTACTGCATGCTTTCTCTTTCCTAACATTGATTATCTTATCCTGTTTATTCTCTGCGCACGTTCATTAAAGACCATACAGATTCCGATTGAATGACGAGCATATGAGGTTTCGTTTTTCTTTGGTGTGGCACACTACGTTTTCGGCAAGGCCACAATCAATTTGTTCGCCATCCGAACAAAACCCACATGGTTTCTAATGAATGATTGGGATGAGAGAAACCACAAGTTTCTCCCCCACGAGGCGTGCGGATGGAACAGTACGAAAAGGTCTTGTTATCGTACCAATGGTTGGTACTCATGCTACCAAGCACTGGTACGCTCCGTACCAGTCGTTGGTACGGTGTGTACCAACGACTGGTATCAATTCCATACCGCAACAATCTCATGAATGTATGTCACCACCGGGTTGTATGTCACCACCGGGTTGTCTGTCACCGCTTACCGAAGGCGTCGTGCGTCAACGTACAAAGGAGACTTGATACACAACTTGCTTTTTTGAGTTCATCAAATTCATATTAAACCCAAATCGGGCATGAGACCGCCAATGCTACATTCCTTGTCGAGAACGCTGCTTACCGACTGATTTCATACGATTGTCAGCATCTTATCAGCCGCTTCCCCCTCGGAGTAGCCTGCTATGCTTTCAGTAAAACCGACAAAAAACTGTTCTATCTCACATGACCGAAGTTGGGATTATATATTTATTATGGTAATGATGTTCTGCCAAACCATGTAGAAGTTTACGAAAATTGCCGATTGCTCGTTGACAAGATACAGTTGCATCGTCCGCAAGGAACGGTGTCCTTGCGGCAGAAACAGTCTCCACTCTTTCCCTTAAGACAACTTGCTTGCCGTTGTCGTCACCTTCCGTCCATCTTTTCACTCCCTCTCTTTTTGTCTGCCTATGTCGCAAAAACACTTAAAAGGTGACACAATTCGGTGAAAAGTCGTAACTTTGCCGTCAAAAATAACAGCGCATGAAATACGGCATCAACAAACCATCCGATTACGAACACTATACCGTCGAGCACGAAGCACCGCTGCTGGAATGGCTTCTCAGCAATATTAAAGGACAAAGCCGCACCAAACTGAAAGCCACACTGCAAGGCAGGGGCATCAAGGTAAACAGCAAAACGGTCACGCAGTTTGACTATCCGCTGAAAGCCGGCATGCGCATCAGCATCAGCAAGAACAAGCGCAACGACCTTTTCAGAAGCCGCCATGTCAAACTGGTCTACGAAGACCGATACCTCGTGGTCATCGAAAAGGCACCGGGCATCTTGTCCATGCCGGTCGGCCGTTCGTCGGCCAACGTCAAATCCATACTTGACAACTATTTCACAAAGTCCCGCCAGAAATGCAATGCCCACGTAGTGCACCGCCTTGACCGAGACACCAGCGGCCTGATGATTTATGCCAAGGACATGCAGACCGAGCAAATGCTCGAACACGAGTGGCACCGCATTGTCTACGATCGCCGCTATATCGGCGTGGTGTCGGGCGAAATGGAAGAAGACGAAGGCACGATTGCCAACTATCTCAAAGACAACAAGGCTTTCCATACTTACTCCTCTCCCACCGACAACGGCGGAAAATTTGCCATCACCCACTTCCGCACGCTTGCCCGCACTACCGAGCATTCACTCGTGGAGTATCGTTTGGAAACCGGACGCAAGAATCAGATACGTGTCCACTCCAAAGATATGGGACATCCCATCTGCGGCGACCCCAAATATGGCAACGGAGACGACCCTGTGCACCGTCTCTGCCTGCATGCATATCTCTTGTGTTTCTACCATCCCGTCACCCGAGAACGCATGGAATTTGAAACCCCGATACCTCCGTCTTTCAGGCATCTGTTCAAATAACGCCATGGCTTTCAATGCACAAAAAACCTCATGCATTATTATCGCACAAAACGTTCAACTAACAAGCTCATTTCATCCAATCTATCATCACCTTCCGTCTTATGGCAACAGAAAACATAGCATACTTCATTTTTGCCCTCGTTGTAATCATCGTGGCTTTTCTCATCATGAAAAAACTGGCCAGCTGTCTTGTCAAATCCATCGTACTGCTTATCATCATCGCCGCTCTCATCTACATCTATTTCAACTACTTCACAGTGGCATAGTCGCCCTGAAGCACACAATCACAAAGCCAGACAAGCATCTCACGCGAGCATCTTGGTCAACATGCAGACATGCCACAGAGCTGGGCCTAAGGCAATTAAGCCAAACAGGTTAACGCTTGAGCTTAATCAAAGAGCAAAAATTGGTTGGAAAAAATGTCGAATGAGAGTTGAAAAAAGACGGTTTTCGACGGATAAAAAACTGGCTATTCATTCTTTTTTTACAAAAGACCAATTCTTGAAAAACAAAAGCCGACAAAGAAGCAAGTCAAACACCTTTGTCAGTCGAGAGAAAGTTCAAAATCTGCCTGTAAGAGACTAACAAATGCGAAAGCATGGGTTTTATTTTGCTGTTCTATCTTTTTATTGTAATTTTGCACAACATTTTGTCTGCATCACAGACAAACAACATATCATTATTTGAATAAACCATGGGAATATTTTCAAAACTCTTCAAACCGAAAGAACAAGAGAGTAGAACAGGAGGCATGGAAGACTATATGACCCTCATAAGGGTGTATTTCCAAGCCTCGATAGCTGCCAACATGGGCATCACCAACTTGGCCATGCTGCCCGACCTGCGCGTGTTCAAGGCTACACTGCGTGTGCCGACACTCAACAACAAACTCGGACTGGGCGAGAGAAACCAGTGCAAGAAGATGCTGAGGGAGTTTTACGGCACCAATGACAACTTCTTCAAGGAAATCGATGCAAGCATCAAAAAGAACTGCCGGAAGATACAGGATGTGCAGACTTACATGCTTCAGTTTCAGGGTTTCTCACAAGACTTAATGTTGCTGTTGGGCAACCTCATGAAGTTTAAGCTCAGAATGCCTTCCATCTTCAAAAAGACCATCTACGGCATGACGCAAAAGACAGTAGACGACATCTTCCACAAGAACGACTTCAAGGATGCCGGGGTCATCAAGGCGGTACTTTCTGTCAGACAGTACAACAATCGTCTGGGTTTCAGCCAGCAATGGGTAACCGACTACGTGTCGCAAATTGTCTTGCTGGCCAAGAAAGAACCCAAGAAGAAAGAAGAGGAAACAGCCAAGAACTAATCGTCAGTAAGGCAGCTCTACTTCGGCAAATCCTGCCGTATATTCAATTTACGATGCAATATATTTGGCTTTTTCAAATTATTCAAGTAATTTTGTAGGCAAATTGTAATGTATGGGTGACGAAGAGAAAGCATTGGTATTGTTTACTACTCGCGTCCGTCAGATGATTCTCCACTACAAGGAAGTAAAACAGGAGAATGACCGGCTGCACGAGAAAGTAAAGGAATGCACCGATGAAATAGACCGACTGCAAGCCCAGATGGTCTCGATTCAAGACGATTACAATTCGCTCAAGATGGCCAAGATGGTAGAAATTGCCGACAGGGACATCGAAAAAGCCAAGGCAAGACTGGCCAAACTGATAAGGGATGTCAATAAGTGCATCACCCTTTTGGCCGAGAAGTGACGTGTGGGATTTGTCAGAAAACGCTAACAAGATGCCTGAAGGAAACAAAGAGAGATTACATATAAGACTGCATGTATATGATGAGGATATTCCCGTGAACATCAACCGCGAGGAAGAAGAACTCTATCGGAAAGCAGCCAAACTTGCAACAGAAATCATCAACAGATACGCAAGCCTGTACGAGGGAAAGAAAAGCAACAAGGAATTGCTCTACATGTCACTCATAGACATTGCACTGAGATTTGTTAAGATGGAAAAACGCAACGATGTTGCACCTATTGTAGATATTCTCGGCAAAATTACTTCAGAAATCGAGGACGCACTGGGCGAGAAGACAGACACAAAGTGAAAAACCATATATGTTTTTTCCTCTTCCAAACCCACCCTTGCGACCAGCCACGTCATCCTCATGTAAAACAAGAGAATATCAAACAACATAAACAAAGATTATGAGTATATTAGCATTAATTGTCTCGGTTTCCTGCTTTTTTATCGGAGGAACAGCCGGATACTTTATATTCCGCTACGTCATGAAAGGGATATATGAAGAAACAATTGCCGCCGCTAAGAAAGAAGCAGAGGTAATTAAAGAGAAACAGCTGCTGGAGGTGAAAGAGAAATTCATCAATAAAAAAGCCGAACTGGAGAAAGAAGTACAGCAAAGAAACTCTAAGATACAGCAAAGCGAAAACCGCCTGAAACAACGAGAAATATCCCTTAACCAACGACAAGAGGAAATCGGACGGCGCAAACAGGAGGTAGAGCAGGGACAACAGCGTATCGAAAACGAAAAGAAAATGCTGCAAATGAAACGTGAAGAACTGGAGAAAATGCAGCAGAAAGAACGTGAAAAACTCGAAGAACTCTCAGGACTGAGCGCAGAAGAAGCCAAGAACAGGCTTGTGGAAAGTCTCAAAGACGAGGCAAAAATGGATGCGGCAAGCTACGTCAACGAAATTATCGACGAGGCTAAGCTCAACGCCAACGCTCAGGCAAAGAAGATTGTCATTCAGACCATTCAGAGAGTAGCCACAGAAACGGCAATAGAGAACTCAGTAAGTGTGTTCCATATAGACAATGATGAGGTAAAAGGACGCATCATCGGTCGCGAAGGACGAAACATCCGTGCACTGGAAGCCGCCACCGGAGTAGAAATCGTGGTAGACGACACACCCGAAGCCATTGTCATTTCGGCTTTCGACCCTATCCGTCGTGAAGTATGCCGCCTCGCCCTGCATCAACTTGTAGCAGACGGACGCATTCATCCCGCCCGAATCGAGGAAGTGGTAGCCAAGGTTTCCAAGCAATTAGAAAACGAAGTCATAGAAACCGGCAAGAGAACGGTCATCGACTTGGGCATACATGGTCTGCATCCCGAACTCATCCGCATTGTGGGCAAGATGAAATACCGCTCTTCCTACGGACAAAATCTCTTGCAACATGCTCGTGAAACTGCCAACCTTTGTGCCGTAATGGCATCAGAACTGGGATTGAATCCCAAGAAAGCCAAAAGAGCCGGCTTATTGCACGACATTGGCAAAGTTCCCGATGAGGAGAGCGAATTGCCGCACGCACTTTACGGAGCGAAGATTGCCGAGAAATACAAGGAAAAACCAGACATCTGCAACGCAATCGGCGCACACCATGACGAGATGGAAATGAACACGCTTTTGGCTCCGATAGTACAGGTTTGCGATGCTATTTCAGGCGCAAGACCGGGTGCACGACGCGAAATTGTTGAAGCATACGTTAAACGTCTGAATGACTTGGAAGCCATAGCCATGAGCTATCCGGGCGTAACCAAGACATACGCCATCCAAGCCGGACGTGAATTGCGCGTTATCGTGGGAGCAGACAAGATGGACGACAAGGATTCCGAGGCTCTGTCAAGCGAAATAGCCAACAAGATACAAACGGAAATGACATATCCGGGACAGGTGAAAATCACCGTTATCCGCGAGACTCGTTCCGTTGCTTATGCAAAATAAGCACAGTCTATAGACCTTTGCCGTTTTCCAAGGGCATGCCCTTGTCTTCATCTTGAATAAGACAGCAGGCATAACGGGGCACAAAAGTTTATTTGAATAGTCCATTACACGAAACCATTCGGTTGACAGTATATATATAATAAGGTGTCGATTCTGTATAAGAAAGCAGTTCGACACCTTATTGTTTGCATAAGAACAAAGGGGGAAATGATTTTGCGAATGGGCAGACTATTTCACTTTTAAGACCGCCATTCGTACTCTCAGACAGCATGCCATATCAAGAAAAAACCATTTGTCTTTGTTTCATGGTTATCTCCAACCAATCATTAAACCGCCAATGCTATACTCTTCACTGATGATGTTACTTCCCGACAGCTTTCGTCCGATTGTCGACAGCTTCTCTATCTTTTTTCCTTGGTGTAGCCCGTTATGCCTTTGGCAAAACCGATAGACATATGATGTTTCGTACAGACGTGTGATATTTCGGACAGACACAGGGTCTGTTTCTACGATGACGACAGCAATAACAACACACCAATGTTATTATATAATGGAAAAATAAGCGTGAAAATGTAGGGACAGACCCTGTGTCTGTCCGTCAAGAATCCTTCGCCAAAGTCACCGAACCCGGGTACTTGCTGATGTGGGCATCATGTTGGGTTACTCCAAAACCGACAGACAATCTGCCCGACATCCGAACAAAAGCAGGACAGTCTCATATGACCGATTGGGATTTAATGTATATTTTCCACAAAGGACAACGCTATCTAAACAAAAAAAATAATGTATCTTTGCAGAGGTTCGATGACAAATGAAGGGTCATTAGTTGACAAGAATTCATTGCAAACACAGTAAATAAATAGGATATGAAAGTAATAAAAAGATTGTTTTTCAGCATTATCATGGTTTTCATTGCAAATACCTTTGCACATGCCAATTCTCCTGAGATAAAGAAAGCCATAGCCATTACAAAGGTCGTTGGCAGTGGCGTGAGGTTGGCAGCCGTAGCTTTGGAATACTCCCAGGCCGTATCGGCACTTGATTTCTCCAATTCCGATTTTTCCGTAGAGGGACGTACCATCACTGAGATATACACGACAAACACTGTCAGCTTGACCGATAAGGTTGAAAGAGGCAAATACCTCATTTTATATTTTTCTCCCAATGATGATGACACACCCTTATCTTACAAGGTGGCCATGAGCAATGCGACTACAAGTTCAAGTCCAAAACAAAAGGGAAAGAAATGGGTGGCAGGCGACAAGCTGTCCGAGAATATCGCATTTCGAACGGCAGAAGCGACCGTAAGACTAAATAACGGAAAGACAATAGCAACAACAGAAGTGAAAAACCTTATCGTTGATGATTTTCAGCAACTGACTTTCAAAGATCCGACAACGGGCCGAGTCCTGCGATACAATCTTTTCATCCCCCAAAATCATAATCATGAACCACTGCCTTTAGTGCTTTTCATGCACGATGCAGGTGTAACCAGCGAATACCATCGGGCAACACTTTTTCAGGGATTAGGGGCTGTTATCTGGGCAAGTCCTGAAGAACAGGCCAAGCGTCCGTGCTTTGTGTTGGCTCCACAGTATGACGAGATTATTGTCGATGACAATTCTCAGGCATCGACAATGCTCGAAACGACAATCCGACTGATTGATGCACTCACGAAACAATACAAAATAGACAGCAACCGTATCTATACTATCGGGCAATCGGGTGGCTGCATGATGTCCATTGCCATGAATATAAAATATCCCGATTTGTTTGCGGCTGCATATCTTGTAGCCGGACAATGGAATCCAGACTTGGTCGCCCCATTAGCGAACAAGAAGTTGTGGATAATGGTTTCTGCCGATGATTTGGGAGCATTCCCCGGCGAAAACGCAATTACCCATCGGTTGGAAAAAGAAGGATCAAAGATAAGCCGTGCCATTTGGGATGCGAAATGGAACGACAATCAATATCGCTTTGCATATGACAAGATTGTAGCGGAAAACAATCCCATTAAATATACTGTATTCGATAAAGGAACTGTGTTCTTGCCCGGTGCAGACACTGCCGGAGCCAGCGGTCATCGCAACACATGGCGCGTAGCATATAGCATTGAACCAATCAGGGAATGGCTTTTTGAACAAAGGAAATAAAACCAAAACAAAAACAAGTTTTGCATGATGAAAATATAATCGTTCATTTCATGATGAAATGAACGATTGGGAGTATATGGCGAAAGACAAGGGTCTTTATTATATCACGACAATCCCGATTCACTCATTAGAGGCCGTGCTGATTTTGTCCGGATGTCGAGCAAATTGTCCGTCGGTTTTGGAGTAACCCAACATAATGCCCCATCAGCAAGTACCCGGGTTCGGGGACTTTGACGAAGGGTTGTTGACGGACAGACACAGGGTCTGTCCCTACATTTTCACGAATAGCCTACCATATATAATATAGCATTGGTGTGTCGTTATTGCTGTCGTTATTGCTGTCGTCATCGTAGGGACAGCCCCCTGTGTCTGTCCGTAACCAAAGGCATAACGGGCTACACCAAGGAAAAACGGTAGAGAAGCTGCCGACAAGCGGACGAAAGTAGTCGGGAAGTAACATTATCAGCGAAGAGTATAACATTGGCGGTCTAAATAACGATTTGAAATTATCAAATTTTACGTATATATTCATCACATAACGGAAAGAAAGGTATGCGAAGTAAGAAATGATTCTTCGTTATTTTCGGCGATTCTTCGTACTTTTGCATCATGAGTATCAACACTTCCGTTTCTCCCATATGCGAATTATCCATATTGCTGCCGACCTTTCACGATGATTGTTTCGAGTTGGTCAGCAAATTGGAAAGGCAGGCCGCAGCTATAAACGGACTGACTTTTGAGATTATCGTGGGCGATGACGGTTCCACACGCAGTGATGTCCTGGCATCTAACCGGCGCATCAACCAACTGGAACACTGCAAGTTTATCGAACGGGGAAAGAATGCCGGCAGGGCAGCCATCCGCAACTTTCTGGCACAAACGGCACGTTTCGAAAATCTTCTGTTCATTGACAGCGACATGCGTTTGTATTCCGACCGTTTCATACATCATTATCTGAAATGTATGCCATCCCCAGTTGTTTATGGGGCATACACCGTTCCACACCCCTCTCCTGCCCTCATGCGCAACCTCCGCTATATATATGAATGGAGGAGCGAGAACTCACGACGGAGCGAAATGCGCCAACAGCATCCCCACAGAGACTTTCACACATCCAATTTCCTCATTCGTCGCGACATCATGCTGACTTATCCATTCGACGAGCGTTTCCGTCATTATGGCTATGAAGACGTCTTTTTCGGACGGGTACTGCAAGAAGCGGGCATCGGTATCACACACATCGACAACCCACTGCTCTTCGACAACTTTGAAAGCAACGCCGATTTTCTATCGAAAACAGAAGAAGCCCTGCACACATTGTCGGTCTTTCGGACAGAACTAAAAGGCTATTCGCCATTGCTTTCAGCTGCGGAACGCATCAACAAGTGGCACTTATCGGGCATGGTCGGCAGCCTTCACGCCCTCATTGGCGGCATGATTCGCAAACGACTGACAAAAAGCAAACCCTCGCTGCTGCTCTTCAAGATATACAAACTCGGCTATCTGTGCCGATTGATGCGTGAGGATGGCCTGAAAGAAAGGAAAGTGACAAACTGAACTTATACACCCAACACCATGGAAAGAGGTTTCATCGTAACACGCCAACTGGAAAAAGAACTTGCGGAAGCCGTTTCGGCATGTCGCCCCGACCGCATATTTATCCTGACAGACGAGAATACACAAGCGTTTTGCAGGCCATGCCTCGACTCTCATCACTGCATGGCTGATGCGAAGGAGATTGTCGTCAAGGCCAGCGACAAGCACAAAAACCTCGACACACTGGCACAAGTCTGGACAGCTTTGGGCAACGGAAGAGCCACACGCCACAGTTTGCTCGTCTGTCTGGGAGGCGGCATGGTGAGCGACTTGGGCGGTTTTGCCGCATCGACTTTCAAACGCGGCATTCCCTTCATCCACATTCCTACCACGCTGTTGGCCATGGTTGATGCCTCAATAGGCGGAAAAACAGGCATCAACTTCAACGGAGCAAAGAACGAAGTAGGCACTTTTGCCATGCCATTTTCCACCATTGTCCATCCGCCTTTTCTCCGAACACTCTCGGCAAGACAACTTCTGGAAGGCTATGCAGAAATGCTCAAACACGGACTGCTGTCCGACAGGCAGGCATGGAGCAATCTGCTGACCTTCGACATGCACCGCCCCGATGTAGAAATCATAGGCGAAATGGTGGAAAATTCGCTTCAAACAAAAGCACGCATCGTGACAGCCGACCCGAAAGAGAGGGGTATCAGAAAGGCATTGAACCTCGGACATACCATCGGACACGGCATCGAGACATGGGATATAGCCCGAACGGCAATGCCGCATGGCTTTGCCGTGGCTCACGGACTGGTGGGTGCACTCTATCTCAGCGTTGTCTTGCAAGGTTTTCCTACGGAGAACATGCGTCAAACAGTGGCATTCATCCGTGAACATTATGGTCGTCCTGCCTTCACCTGCAACGATTACGAAACGCTTATCGCCCTGATGAAGCGCGACAAGAAGAACAGTGGCGATGAGATAAGAATGGTCTTGCTCTCAGACATCGGCAAGCCCATAACCGATGTAACCGTGGACGAGAAAAACATTTGCGAAGCACTCGACTTCATCCGTGAAGGATAACCACGACCAACGAACCTCTCCCATAAGACAAGGCAGAAACCGTTTGAACACGGTTTCTGCCTTGTCTCTTTTTGTTTCCGCCATTTTATCCTTACATTACCTCTTACCAAAGGGCATTGTGACTGTTAAGCGACACGATACCACATCATCAAGGCTCTTATACCCAAAAGATGTTAGCCATGAAAGCAGTGAAATCGAAATGTTGTCATCACATAAATTACCATCTTTTCGGTATTGCAGATACATGACACAAGTTCTATCTTTGCCACAGAAAACATGTATAACAACATTAACTGTATCAGAAAATGAATAAAACTTTCTTGTATACCATGCTCTTTGTCATCGCTCTCATACCCCAACACATGAAAGCGGACGAGGGAGAAAAAAGAGAAAAGAAACATGGCACCATACACGGATTGGTTGTCAACAGTAAAGACAAAGCAACCCTGCCTCACGCATACGTGACAGTGGAAGGAACCAACATCGGAAGCAACACCAACATATCGGGGCAATACGAGCTGAACAATGTACCTGAAGGCAATGTTGTCATAGAAGTGAGACACATGGGGTTTCGCACAGCAACCAAGCAAGTTGAAATAAAAGCAGGCAGCAAGACAGAAGCCAACTTCGAACTCAGCGAAGACGCCATTTCTATAGACGAAGTGGTTGTATCGTCCAACCGTAACATGACATTGAGAAGAGAAGCATCCACCTTGGTCAATGTGCTCGACACCCGACTGTTCAACATAACCCACTCCATGAACATGTGCCAGTCATTAAACTTCCAGCCAGGTGTACGAACGGAAGACAACTGCCAGAACTGCGGTTTCACCCAAGTACGCATCAACGGCCTCGACGGGCATTATTCGCAAATCCTCATTGACTCGCGCCCTATCTTCTCGGCCTTAAATGGTGTCTACGGACTAGAACAAATACCCACCAACATGATAGAACGTATCGAAGTGGTACGTGGCGGAGGTTCTTCGCTTTACGGTGCATCAGCCATCGGCGGAACAATCAATATCATTACTAAAGAACCTACACGCAATTCGGCCGAAGTGGCACACACCATCACTTCCATCAAGGAGGGAAAGACCATGGAAAACAATACCACGGCAAATCTGTCGCTTGTGAGCGATGACCGGAAAGCAGGCTTCTATCTGTATGGACAACACCACTATCGGCCAGGAGTTGACTACGACGGAGACAACTATACAGAACTACCCAACCTGCATAACAACACCATCGGATTAAGCACTTTCTACAAGTTCACCCCTTACTCCAAACTGACTCTGCAATACCACAGCCTGCACGAATTCAGACGCGGAGGCAACCATCTGCATCTCACGCCACATGAAGCCAACATTGCCGAACAACTCGAACACGACATCAATGGAGGCAATTTGGCCTACGATTTCCTCTCAGACAATGGAAAGCACATTCTGAAAACCTATCTGTCCATCCAAAATACAGAGAGGAAAAGCTACTACGGAGGTATAGGAGAGGGTATTTCGCAAGAAGATATGGACAACGCACGAAAGGCCTACGGACGAACCCAAGACCTTACCTACATACTTGGCGCACAATATGCCTTCAACATGGAAAAACTGCTCTACATACCGGCAACGCTCACACTGGGAACGGAGTATAACCACAACCATCTGAAAGATGAAATAAGCGGATACAATCACCTGCTTGATCAAAAAGTGAGGATTTGGAGCGTATACATGCAAAATGAATGGAAGAATGAAAAATGGGGACTGCTCATCGGTGGACGCATCGACAAACATAACATGATAGAGAAAGCTATCTTCAGTCCACGCATCAACCTGCGCTTCAATTTTGCGAAAGACATCAACCTGCGCCTCACCTATGCCGACGGTTTCCGTGCACCACAAGCATTTGACGAAGATCTGCATATCGGTCTCGTGGGAGGCGAACGTGTCGTGACACGGCATGCACAAGGACTCAAAGAAGAACGCTCACACAGCTTCAGTCTGTCTTGTGACTTCTACCAACGTTTCGGAAACATACAGACCAATCTCCTTGTTGAAGGATTTCACACTCGGCTGAACAACGTATTCGGACTGCGACAACTGGACGAGAAAGACGAATACGGCAACATCATCCAAGAACGATACAACGCCAACAAGGCCAAGGTATTCGGCATCAACCTCGAAGGGAAAGCTGCCTTTACTTCTTGGTTTCAGCTTCAGGCAGGAATAACCTTGCAGAAAAGCGAATATGGTGAACCTGTGGAATGGAACGAAGAAGCTCCCAAGGAAAAAAGAATGATGCGCACACCCAATACATATGGTTATTTCACAGCATCACTCACACCGTTCAAACACTTCACGGCAGCCCTATCGGGTAACTACACCGGCAGCATGCTGATTGGGCATGCAACAGGTTCGGGCGTAGACAAACCCGTTGCGGTAAACACGCCCTCTTTCTTAACCCTAAACATCAAACTCTCTTACGACATCGCCGTCAGTCAGCAGACAGCCATGCAGCTGAACGGAGGCATACAAAACCTAACGAACGCCTACCAAAAGGACTTCGACAAAGGATGGGCGCGTGATGCAGGCTACATCTACGGACCCGCTACCCCAAGATGTTTCTACATGGGTATGAAGTTCACATACTAACAGTCGCCATACAAACCAATTGTGGGGTTTGCCGTCACGAACATTCTATAGATGTCGTCCCCCTTTCCCCCTATCAGTCATAGAGACTGATGGGAGAGCAAAGGCTTAACCTGCGGATAGATATTTATTCCGCAGGCGTTTCCTTGCGTTGCTTTCTCAGCCTCTGGACACAGGCAAAGACAACGGAAAGCACGAGAATGGCAAAAGCGATGTACGCTATGGTTTCCGTGCGGTCTATGCTCTTGGGGAAGAAACTCAACACAATCTTGTGTTCACCAGCCGGTACTTTCACTGCACGAAGAATGTAATTGACACGTCCTACGGGAACATCTGCCCCGTCGACAGTGGCCGTCCAACCTGGATAATATATTTCAGAGAAGACCACCACACCGCCCTTCTCAGACTTGGCAGTGTATTCCAAGCGATTGGGTTCATAGGCCGTAATCGTAACTTTGGCAGTGGGAGCTTGCGGAAGGCTCACGCCCAGTTGGTCTGCAAATCGCTTGTCGGCCACTGCTTCATGATGTAAGTCGATGCGTCCCACACCGTCTATCTCTTCGTTGGCATTATTTACAAAAGTTACTTTATCAACAAACCATGCGTTGCCCATTGCATAAGGATTGGACAAAGGCATTGTGTTGCCCTCCGCTTGTAACGGCACGATGATGTATTTGGCATTAAGCATGTTGATAACAGGGAAGAGAGAGTCTCCCTTAACGGCAGCCATGTTGCCGCCAGCCTTCGCCAATGCGGGCATCATCTTTTGCATTTCGGGAACGATATAGTTCTCTATCATCTCCTGATAGCGACGCAACTTAGCCGCATGATAGCCACCAATGCTCTTATGAAAATATGAAGTTTCATTCTCATTGAATGTGTTCGTTGCCATATTAAGCACGCGATAGTTAAGCGATTTGTCTTGTAATATCGCAGCATCGGTGGGCGTTTGCTCCACAGGCATATCCCTCACGCTGCGATTTACAAACATATTGTCGTTGAGATAACGCTTGTTGACCATCCACATGTCTATCAGGCAAAGCGCAGCAATGCCACAAACCATATACAGACTGCTCATTTTTCGGGCTTTGAAGAGTAACAGAAGCAGCGTGCCGATGACGATAATAAAGAATGTACGGTAGCAATCGCTCACGAAGATGGCCTTGCGCATCTCGCCGATACTTCTCAACAGCGGTGCATATTGGCCTGATGTATCGCCTGCAAGGATTTCCTTTTCCATACCACTGATAAAATCTCCCGAATAGAGAGAGGGTATCAAAGCAAACAGCAAGGCAATGCCAGCCGTGAGACCGAAGCTGAGATACAATTTCTTCATATTCTTCGACAACACTGAAGGGTCATCCGTAATACGCTTGAGAGCCATGATGGCCAGCAACGGAATGGTGAACTCGGCTACGACGAGTATCGAAGCTACCGCCCTGAACTTGGCATACATGGGCACATGGTCGATAAAGAAGTCTGTCAACGGCATGAAGTTCTTGCCCCACGAGAGCAGAATGGAGAATATCGTAGCCCCCAACAATGCCCATTTCATAGGTCCTTTGACAATAAACAGCCCAAAAATGAAAAGCATCAGTACAAAAGCTCCCACGTAGACAGGCCCACTTGTCATGGGCTGATCTCCCCAATACTGACCTATCCGACTGTAGCTTTCGTAATACATGGGGTCTGCCTTTTTCATGGCAGTGGCGTTCTCGCTTATAGGAACGGTAGCCCCTCCCTTTGCGTTGGGTATGAGCAACGTCCATGTTTCATCTATTCCATAGCTCCATTGGGTAATATAGTCTCGGTCAAGACCGCTACTTGTCTGGTTGGCTGCGTCTTTCTTGTCTTGCTTAACCAGTTCGCTCTTGCCACGCATCGACTCTTTCTGATATTCCCAAGTGTGATAAAGATTGGATATATTGACGCAAATGCCCACCGCAGCGGCAGCCAGACACGTAGCCGTAGCTTTGGCAAAACGTGCCATTTGCTTTTCTCTGATGGCCTCGACAAGGAATGCCACAACCATGAATGCTATGAGAAAGAGGTAATAATAAGTCATCTGCACGTGATTGGCTTGCACCTCAAAGGCCGAGAATAGTGCCGTAAGCACAAATCCCCACAGCAACTTTCCACGATAGGCAAGCACAATTCCGCCTATGAGCGGCGGCAGATAAGCCAGTGCCATTACTTTCCAGATGTGACCAGCGGCAATAATAATGAAGAAATACGAGGAAAAAGCCCAGATGACAGAACCCAAGACTGCCAGCGAATGTCGATAGTTGAAAGCACGCAGCATGATATAAAAGCCCAGAAGATAGGCAAAGACATACCACACGGCTTCAGGCAACCACAGGTGATAGGCCTTCATGGCCTGACTCAGAATGCTCGTACTCTGATACGACGGAGAATACTGATAGGTGGGCATACCGCTGAATGTAGAGTTAGACCAACGTGTCTGCTCACCAGTCCGTTGTTTATATTCGGCAGCCTCCTGCCCCGCTCCTCGTCCGGCTGACGCATCATGCTGATAGAGGATACGGCCTTCTATGTCGGCAGGAAAGAAATAAGCAAACGAGATTACAGCAAAGAGAGCCACCGCCAAAACATCGGGCAGCCATTGTTTCCATGTTTTCATATTGATTTCTTTACAATGATATTTTCATGACTTGGCTGCAAAAATACGAAAATTAATCGTAACTTTGTGCGTAAATATTTGAAAACAGATGAAGATAGGCGTGATAGTTGCCATGGAAAAGGAGTTTGAGAGCATCCGCTCCATCCTCTCCGATGGCATGGAAGAACGGCTGCAAGGAATGAAGATGCTTACCGGATGTTTCGGCAACAAGCATCTCATCGTACAGCAATGCGGCGTGGGCAAGGTCAATTCTACCATCGGAACGGTGGAGATGATACACCGTTGCCAGCCTGACATCATCATATCAACCGGATGTGCAGGAGGTGCAACGGCGCGGACAGCCATCGGCGAAGTAGTAGCAGCTTCCGAATGCGTGTATCACGATGTATCGTGTGGCAGCGAGACAGCCTACGGACAGATGATGGGCATGCCCGAACGATATGCCGCCGACGCCCGCCTACTGGATACGGCACGCCAGCTTGACTGTCCGGTTAAGATACACTGCGGACTGACTGTCAGCGGAGACTGGTTTGTAACGACCAAAGAAAAGATGGGGTTCATACTCGATCGCTTTCCCGAAGCAATGGCAGTAGACATGGAGAGCTGCTCCATTGCACAAACATGCCATATTTACGGCATTCCGTTCATCTCTTTCCGGGTCATCAGCGACATACCGCTCATCGACACAGACGCCTCGCAATATTACGACTTCTGGAATCGCATGGCCGAACGTTCGTTTGATGTGACGAGTCATTTCCTGTCTGCCCTCTGACACACCAACAATTGAATATAACATAGAATACATGGAAAAGATACCCAGTTTTACCATAGATCACTGCCGACTGAAACGCGGCATCTATGTGTCACGTAAAGACCGAGTGGGCAACGAGGTTGTTACGACTTTCGACATCCGCATGAAAGCCCCCAACCGAGAGCCCGCCATACAACCCGGCGCACTGCATACCATCGAGCATTTAGCCGCCACTTATCTGAGAAACGATGCAGAATGGGCGGAGCGCATTGTCTATTGGGGGCCTATGGGATGCCTTACAGGCAACTATCTGCTGCTACGTGGCGACTACACTTCGGCCGACATCGTGGAACTTATGAAGCGCACCTTCAGCTTTGTGGCACAATACGAGGGTGAAATACCCGGTACAACGCCCCAAGACTGTGGCAACTATCTGTTGCACGATCTGCCTATGGCACGCTGGGAATCACGCAAATACCTCTCAGAAGTATTGGAAGGCATCACTCCCGACCGACTTGAATATCCCCAATAAGACCAAAATTGCTTTTATGAATTGGATTATACTTATTATAGCCGGCCTCTTTGAGTCAGCTTTTGCTTTCTGTCTGGGCAAGATGAGGGTAACAGAGGGAACCGAATATTACCTTTGGGGCGCAGGCTTTATTGTGTGTACAGCCATCAGCATGCTATTACTGGCCAAGGCCGTACAGACTTTGCCCATCGGCATTGCCTATCCCGTGTGGACAGGCATAGGAACTGTGTGCACAGTGTTGCTCGGCATCTTCTTCCTGCACGAGCCTGTCTCTTTTATCCGTTTGTTTTTCATCACCACGTTGATCGCCTCTATCGTAGGGCTGAAAATGGTCTGACTCTGCCTCTGACCACCCTTTAGAAAAAGCTTCAACATCAGTCGGCTTGCCATGATTTTTCTTCGATAAAAAGGTTTTTCAGAGGCATTAAGTACACAAGTGCATTCCAACCAACAGAATAAAGATGTTGCGGCACAGGTTGCCCACAGTCAAAACAGTCTTCTGACTTTTCCTGTTTTCAATCGGCAAAAACCATACAGGCCAACAATTTAATCGTTAATCAAAAAGAGAAAAACGGTCGGTAAGAAATGTTGAAAGAAAAAAAGGGAAAACGGTTTTCAAGAAGCAAAAAACCTGCTTTCCATCCTCATTTTTGCAAAAGACCAGCTCTTGGAAGACAAAAAATGGTCTTTTGCAAGGTGAAAAATCCCTTTTGCAAGCCGTTTTTCTCCTTTTTTGAAGTAAATTTGCTAAGAAATGAGCAAATAACGAAAAAATATTTCTTTTTCTCATTATTGATTTGTAACTTTGCTACACACGTCAAACACAAACTGTTTGACTATTTTTCGTTGGGTCAGTATTCGATTGAACCATTACACTTGTCCGTGCAGAAAAAAATACTTGCTTAATACTTGCAGCAGTTTTGTGTATTAATTGCATACAGTCTTAGCGAAATTATATTTGTAGATAGGTTAAAAGAGTGCCACAGAGACAATCTGTGTGCATTCGTCAAGCAATCTTTTGAGGTACAAAAAAGAAACGACAGAGAGGTCGTGAACCCAATCATGCAATACGTAGGGTTATAATACATAACATTAATCTTATCTTTAACTTATGAAGAAAAACAAATTATTGCTTTTGTGCTGCTTCATGCTGGCACTATCGACAAGTGGTTTCGCACAAAATCGAGGCCAGTTGTCTGTAAAAGAAATGGGAAGAACAGGTGAAAACACGCCGTTTTGTCTCAAACATGGATTAGGGCTCACCCCACCGGTTCGTGGCAAAGACGTCAAACCAACATTGACAGTTGCTCACAAAGAATCTCCTGCTGGCAAAACATTGTGGGGCAACGTGGTATTGTCTAAGAACTGGAAGCAAGACAATCCACAATATGGCATGTATGGTTTTAATACTGCATCTCCGTCAACAGTCAACCAGCTATCTTCACAGAAGCAGCCCATCTCCCGCAATGGTTCTGCACAACATGACGGAGTGTTCTACGGATTAGACGCAGACTTCTCTGACTATGAGGATTATGGCTTCGTTTACCTCAATCGCTACGCATACGATGCACAAACATGGGACGAAGTGGAGAAGCCACAGTTCTTCTACGACCGAAACGAGATGATTGCCTTGGAAACGGCACAGGCAGCTGATGGAACTGTATATGGTCTTTTCTACAAGAATGAGGCGATGGATGCCCTCGAATGGGGAATAGCTGACTTCAAAACTATGACCCGAACGAGCATAGGCAATGCCGCACAAGCTTACGTGGCACTGGGCATTACAAGCAACAATGAGCTTTATGGCGTGGCTGTAGATGGTAAACTTTACTCCATAAACATTGCAAACGGAGCAGAAACAGAGATTGGACCAACCGGTGTTTCTCTTTCAATACCTAATTCCAATGGAAAGACCTATGGGCAAAGCGGAGAAATAGACCAGCGAGACAACACTTTTTACTGGACGGCAGTCGACTCAGAGGGGAATGCAGGCTTATATATTGTAGACCTAAATACTGGCCGTGCTGAAAAGAAAGCTGAAATGCCAGAACAGATTTATGCTCTTACCATTCCGTCCGCATTTGCCAAAGAAGGAGCCCCCGATGCTGCAACCAACTTAGATGTTCAATTAAACAATGGCGCAAATAGCGGAACAATTGCTTTTACGGTACCAACCAAGACATACAACGGACAAGACTTGGGTAACGAAAAGTTATCGTATACCGTACATGCAAACAATACAGAGATTGCAAACGGCAGCAACATTACTCCCGGTGAGCACATCATAGTCAACATGACAAACCTACCTGAGGGAATGGTTAAGTTTTATGTAACTATCAGCAATAGCATTGGCAAAAGTCCCAAAGCCAAAATCGAGAAATGGGTAGGTATTGATACGCCAACTCCTCCTACAGATGTCGTACTCGAAATAGACAACAATGGCACAGCAACCTTGACATGGAAAGCCCCGACAGTTGGTGTACATGACGGTTATGTGGGAAACATGAAGTACAATATCTATCGTATTGTGGGTAAAAACAGCTACAAAGTTGCTACAGGCTGGCAAAATCTAACCTTTACCGAAACCCTTATTAAAGGAGAAGAATACAAAGCTTACCTTTATCAAGTGGTAGCCGTCAACGAGAAATTCTCAAGCAATGCCGCTTCTTCCAATCCTTTCGGCTTTGGAAACGCTACCGAACTGCCTTACTTTGAACCATTCAAAGACAAGACATCTATGGACAAGTATTCTGTTATCAATACCAACAACGACAAGAGCTACTGGACATGGGCAAAGGATTTTGAAGCTGTACGTTGTAACTGGAGCTCCTCCGAACCACTTGATGACTGGCTGATTACGCCACCATTGCATTTCAAGCAGGGTAAGTCTTATAAGGTAGCATACCTTGTGCGTGGTGCTGACGGCAAGAAGTTTACGGAGCGCATAGAAGTGAAACTTGGCGAGTCTCCTTCCGTGAAAAACATGACAGAAACTCTTCTTCAACCAACAGACATTAAAAACGACACCTTTGAAGAGTATGCTCACATCATCAAGGCTGAAAAAGACTACAATGCTTACATCGGATTTCATGCCATCAGCAAACCTGCACAATTCTTACTTTACGTAGACAGTATCACAGTAGACATCATACCCGATGGCAAAGCTCCTGGCAGGGTAAACAATCTGAGGGCTATTCCACAAGCGGATGGGTTAGAAATCATCAATATCGCCTTTACAACCCCTACCAAGACTGCTGACGGTTCGCCTCTACAAAGCATTGAAAGGATTGAGCTTCGCCGTGGAAACGACATCATCAAGACTTTCCATGCACCTTCAGTCGGGCAAGAGCTGAGTTTTTCTGACAGCGAAGCCGCTAAAGGCAAGAATGCATACAGTCTTATTGCATACAATGAGCATGAAGCAGGCGAGAAAGCCGTGGTCGTTGGATTTGCCGGAATTGACATCCCGAAAAGCCCACGCCCAATAAAGATTACGGATAGCCAGAATGCTATTACACTTTCATGGGATGCCGTTACAAGCGGTATCAACGAAGGCGTGTTAGGCAATCAGTTAGGATATCTTATTTATAATATAACAGAAGGAGGGTATCTGGGCAATGAACTTGACTCAATAAGCCACACTTCATACACAATCAATATCAATACAGACGAAGGAGAGCAAACCGTAAAACACTGGGGAGTCTTTGCTTCTAATGCAACTGACCAAAGCGAAATCTCTATTGCAAGTCTCGTAGTGGGTTCTCCGCAAACACTTCCTTACGAAGAAAGTTTTAAGGCGGGTGCAGCTCAAACTTTTGTGTGGAAGAACAAGCAAGAAATCATTATTTCAACGGACGAATCTGTTGACGGAGACAATGGATGCCTGACCTTTAAGGGAGAGCTTAAGAATGGAGCTTTAGGTATGTCAAAAATCACATTCCCTGATGCAGATCATCCCATTCTCTCTTTTGCACATTCATGCAATGAGGGTTCTCAGGCTACTCTCAAAGTCTATGCACTGTGTCCAGACGGAAATAAGGTGTTGCTGAAAGACATCGACTATCGAGCAACAGATGCTCAAGGAGGTTGGAAAACAGAAAAGATTGACCTGTCTTCACTGAAGCCACAACGCTATATTTCGATACAGTTTGTCTACAACGGGCAAACAGAGACAGACAAGGTTAGCCTTGACGCAATCGCTGTACGCAATGCTCTCGGTCACGATTTGGCCATATCAATGAACGTGCAAGAGGACGTTTCTAAAGGTTCACTATTAAAAGTTCCGGTCAATGTATCCAATATCGGTGTAGAAACTGCAACGGACTATCAAATAAAAGTGATGCTGAATGAACAAGAATTTAAGGTCTTGAACGGAATGACCATTGAACCATACAGCACTCCGCTTTCGTATGAGGTCGAGATACCCATCAGCGTATTTGAGGAAGAAAATGTCCTCAAGCTAAAAGCGAGTGTAGAATACAGAGCAGATCAGGCAACAGACAACAACGTGGCAAACGCAGTTGTACAACTCAATCAGTCTGTGGCAACTCCTGTGGAAAACTTGACAGGTTCCGTCACAGATGAAAGCATTCAACTTAGATGGGAAGCTCCATCCAATCCGACCGAATATATTACAGAAACGTTTGAGGAATATACGCCGTGGAGCATCCAAAATGTAGGACAATGGACAATGTATGATCTAAACGGAAACAATACATACCAGATACAGAACTTTCCATTCCCACATGCAGGAGAGGCGTATTCTTTCATCGTCTTTAATCCGGGGAAAGCCAATATCAACTATGCTGGCTGGACACCACACAGCGGAAGCCAAATGATGGTTAGCTTCTGTTCCGGCCCGGCATCAGGCTCAACTGAGTTCCCCAATACCAATCACTGGCTGATATCACCAGAACTTCCGGGAGTAGAACAAACCGTAACGTTTTACGCAGCACGCCCCACTCCCGAAGAAAAACCTGAAACAATTGAATTGCTATACTCCACAAGCTCGAGAGAGTTCCTCAGTTTCAAGAAAGTCGATGAATGGAAAATAGTGAAGACACCATCACAAAGCAAAGACTTTGAGTCAGTCATGTTTGACATCCCCAACGGTTCGAAATACTTTGCTATTCGCCATACTACCAACAATGGTTTTGCTCTTATGGTTGATGACATCAAATACACCGCAGCCGGCAGTGCGCCGACGGGCTATAATATCTACTGTGAGAAAAAACAAATTGGATATGTAGAAGGAGATACTTCCAGTTTTTCCATTGCCTTAGAAGGGGCAATAGACCAATACAAAGACAAGAACTATGCCGTAACGGCTCTCTACGCCAATGGTACGGAATCTACTCCGGTACAATGGTCTATCAGCACTGGCGTAAAAAAAGTAGGCAATGGCATCAAGCCATTTGACATCTATACAGTGAACGGAACACGAGTAAAGAGTAATACAACCAACACTCACGGGCTCAAGAAAGGTATTTACGTTACCTCAGATAATCGAAAGATCATCATCATGTAATGCCATTCACATATTCAGTAAACAGAAGCCATGCTATTTTTCTCATAGCATGGCTTCTGTTTTTAGACCTATAGTAAGTGTTTAACACCTATGGGCAAGGGTGTTTAACACCTATGGGCAAGGGTGCTTAACACCTATGGGCAAGGGTGCTTAACACCTATGGGCAAGGGTGCTTAACACCTATGGGCAAGGGTGCTTAACACCTACGGGCAAGGGTGCTTAACACCTACGGGCAAGGGTGTTTAACACCTATGGGCAAGAGTGTTTAACACTATTGAACGAGGGTGCTACGGCGAGGGAAGACAGCAGCCAAGATACCAACAAAGAAATCGGCCTGACAGGGTATGTTCCGTCAGGCCGATTCACTTATTTCAATTACGCATGGTTGCAAGAACTTATATCTTATCGATAAGTCCCTTTTCTACCGTTTCAAGAAAACGCACAATCCGTTGTACTTCTTCACCATCGGGCACTTGCTCTTTCACCTGCAACACGGCATCGAACAAACTCGTCTGACCGTGGAATACAAGGCGATATGCGTTGGAAATGTGTTTAATGGCCTTCTCGCCTATTCCCAAATGGCGGCACAAGGTAACATTAATGCCTCCATATTCTCCGTCGGGCGTAATGACGACATAAGGCGGAACATCTTTGGAGAAAGCTGCACCGGCCTGTATCATGGCAGCCGTTCCCACTCTCGAACCGGCATGCTCGATGACACCCGAAGAAAAGACCACATGGTCTTCGATGAGGCAGTCGCCCGCAATCTTTGTACTATATCCGAAGATACAACCGTTGCCTACCTTCGTGTCGTGGGAAATATGCGCTCCCTCCATCAGCATATTGTCGTTGCCTATGACAGTCTTTCCGCCAGAATGGGTGGCCCGGTTAATGACCACATTTTCACGGATGATATTGTTGTTGCCTACTATCAGTTGCGAATCCTCGCCCCTGAAATTGAAATCTTGCGGCAAAGCACCCAGCACCGAGTTCTGAAATACCTGATTGTTGCTGCCCATGCGTGTGCCGTTGAGTATGCTGACAAACGGGTAAATGGTGCAATTGTCGCCGATGACCACATCGTCTTCTATGTAGACGAAAGGATATATCTTGCAGTTTTCACCGATAATCGCCTTGGGCGAAACGTCGGCCTTTGGACTGATCTCGTACATATTATCTTCTGTTTAATGAATTAGTATTTGTCAGTTGACACCTCCGCCAAGAGCCTGATAGAGGTTTACAACGGCCTGCATCTTGCTGAAATCATCCACAACCTTCGACAAGCGCACGTTGAGCAGGCTCTGTTGAGCAGTGATGATTTCGAGATATGTACTTCCAGAGCTGTTGAACAGCATGCGGGTATCTTCCACATTCTTTTCCAAGATAGCAATCTGAGTAGCCTCCAATCGGCTCTTTTCGTCTGAAGAATGGTAGACAACAAGAGCATTGCTCACCTCGTTTCCAGCCTTGAGAACAGTGTTCTGCCATGTATTAAAAGCCTGCTGATATTGCGCTTCGGCCACTTTCAAGCCGGCAACAAGCTGTCCTTTCATGAAGATGGGCTGCACAAGACTGCCCACTGCGGAAAGAAGCATCTTACCGGGATTGATGACCGCACCTCCAGCACTATTGGTAAAAGCCCCCGTAGCGGTAATAGTGAGACTGGGATAGAAGCGAGAACGAGCCGTCTGCACATTGTAGAAACACTGTGCAAGTTTCATTTCGGCATAATGAACATCTGCCCGATTGGCCAGCAACGAAATCCCGACGCCTGTAGAAAGGTCAGCTGGCAGGCTCTGCTCTTCGAGCGTCCCCCTTGCAATGGCTTGCGCCGGTTGTCCCAAGAGAAGCGAAAGCGAGTTCTCGGCTTCGCGTATCTGTCGCTTCATATCGACGATTTGCGTCTGAACCGAATAATAATTTGACTCTGCCGTCTGCACGCCTGTGGCACGTACACGGCCAAACTCCATCTGAAGTTTCATCGTTTCCCATGTCTCCTTCGTGAGTTTGGACATGTCTTGGAGGATTTCCAGTTGGCGATCGAGCATCAACAAGGTGTAATACAGGTTGGCTATACCCGAAATAAGGTTGCTCTTAACTACCGTCTGATAGTCTTTGGTAGCAATCAGAGCCACCTGATTGCTTCGTTTCTGCGACAGCAGGTTGCCAAAGAGGTCTACATTCCAACTGGCCGAGATGGGCAACTGATAAGTCTGCGAAGCCTTTCCACCGTCCCATGAGGCAATCGTTCCCTGCGGAGAGAAGACAAACTGCGGTAAGAAAGCCAGCTTGGCAGCTTTAAGTTGTGCCTCGGCCATCTGCACATTGAGCGCAGCATTGAGCAAATCGGGATTGTTTTCAAGTCCCATTTCAATAAGACGAACCAGCTGCGGGTCGGTAAATACATCTCGCCAGGGCATTCTGCCGAAGCTCGCCGTATCGGAAACGGCCAGCGTGTCGACTGTAGACGTAACATCGCGAACCAACCCTTTCGTATTGACTTCCGGACGCTCGTAAGTGCCGTAAAGACTTTTACATCCCACGAAAACGACTCCGAGGAGTCCCATGAGCATAATATTGACTGCTTTCATGATTCTTTCTCCTTTTCTTCTATACCTTTATTATATATAGGTCGTTGTATATACTGTCCCAATTCGTCAGCAACATCTGTGTTTTCGTCGTCAAAACGAATGGGCGTGAAACGTTCCTGCAACTTCTGGAAACCTACGAAAAGAGCGGGAACAACAAATATCTGACATATAGTTCCTATCAACATACCGCCGATGGCCGCTGCTCCCAGCGTACTGTTACCATTCTTGCCGACGCCCGAAGCAAACATCATCGGCAACAAACCGATAATCATAGCGAGCGAAGTCATGAGAATGGGACGCAGACGGGCACCTGCTCCGAGAATGGCCGACCATGTAATAGCCATACCGGTTTGTCTTCTCTCCAATGCAAACTGAACTATCAGAATGGCATTCTTAGCCAACAGACCAATCAACATGATGAGAGAAATCTGCATGTAGATGTCGTTCTGATGCCCGAAAAGCTGCGTAAAGAGGAAGGCACCTGCCAAACCGAACGGAACCGATAAGATAACAGAGAACGGAAGGAGGTAGCTTTCATACTGAGCACTCAATATCAGGTAGATAAACAATATACACAGAACGAAAATCAATGCCGTAGCGTTGCTTGATTCGGCCTCGGAACGGGTCAAGCCGGAGTATTCGTAGGTATAACCAGTCGGCAATGACTCGGCAGCCGTTTCTTCGATGGCCTTCATAACCTCACCCGATGAGTATCCGTCGGCAGGACTTGCATTGACGGCAATACTTGTAAAGAGGTTGAAACGGTTGATATTGGAAGGCCCGTAAACACGTTTCAGCGAACAATACTCGTTGATTGGCGACATGCCGCTCGATGTTCGCACATAGATATTCTTCAATCCGTCGGGCGACATACGGCTCTCTGCATCGGCCTGTATCATCACACGATACAACTTATCGTATGCATTGAAGTTTGAAACATACAATCCTCCATAATAGCCTTGCAACGTTGCCAAAACCACAGAGGGAGAAATGCCCGACTGCTTACACTTGGCTACATCCACATCGACCATATATTGGGGATAATTGGGGTTCCATGATGTTTGTGCCGTTTGAATTTCAGGCCGTTCGTTGAGTTTCTTCAAGAAGTCTTGTGTTATGTTATAGAACTTATTGATGTCGCCACCGGTACGGTCTTCCATCGAGAACGAGATGGCGTTGGTGAGCGAATAACCCATAATCATTGGCGGAGGGAAAGCGATAATTTGAGCATCCTTAATCTCAGCCGTCTGCTTGTATATCATGCCGAGTACCGACGTGTTGGCTCTTGGGTCAACAAAGAAGCGCATAATGCCGTCACCTTCCCACAAACCAGCGAGCTTATGGAAGAAGCCGTTTGGTCTTTCGGAGAACGGTTTGAGCCTGATAATAAACGTGGCTTGGTCTGAACCTTGTCCGGCAATGAAGTTATAGCCTTTGACTTGCGACCTTGACTGAATTGCAGGGTTGCTTGCCAGCATCGAATCCACCTGATTGATGACCTTCTGTGTTCGTTCGGCACTTGTAGCCGGAGGCATGGAGACCATACAAAAAATAACTCCAGTATCCTCATCAGGCACCAATCCGGTACGAGTCGTCTTCATGGTAACCACCAAAACAGCAATACCCACGATTACGGTAATACCCGTCAGGATGGGTTTGTTGATAAACCTCCTTACACCACCTTTATATCTCTCTATCGTTTTGTCAAAGGCCGTATTGAACGAGGTATGAAATCTGTCAAGACGGCTCATCTTTCGTTCCTTGCCTTCTTCATCTTTGGGTTTCAGGAAAATAGCACAAAGAGCGGGAGAAAGCGTCAAAGCGTTAAGCGCAGATATGAAAATGGAGATGGCCATTGTAACACCGAACTCACGATAGAACGTTCCAGACGTACCACCGAGGAACGATACGGGAACAAACACTGATGCCATGACGAGCGTAATGGAAATAATCGCGCCCGAAATCTCATTCATGGCATCTATACTTGCCCTCATTGCACTCTTATATCCTAAATCGAGCTTGGCATGAACGGCTTCGACAACCACGATGGCATCGTCTACCACAATGGCAATGGCCAGCAACAAGGCCGAAAGTGTCAGCAAGTTAATAGTGAAACCAAGAACATTCAGGAAGAAGAACGTACCGATGAGCGATACCGGGACGGCAATCATTGGGATGAGCGTCGAACGGAAATCCTGCAAGAAAAGGTAAACCACGAAGAATACCAGCAACAACGTGATGACGAGCGTGAAGATTACCTCCTCGATAGATGCATGGAGAAACTCTGTTACATCATAATCAATTTTATATATCATGCCCGGAGGGAAGCTCTTGGCTGCATCTTCAAGCACTTTTTTGGATTCAATGGCAATCTGATTGGCATTGGAACCAGCCACCTGCTGCACCATACCCATGACCGAAGGCACGTTGTTGTTGCGCATGGCCACTGCATATGACTGTCCGCCGAGTTCTATCTTGGCCACGTCTTTGAGTTTCAGCGTTTGTCCATCTTGTCCGCTTGATATGATGATATTGCCAAATTCCTCCGCAGTTTTCAGTCTTCCCTTGTAACGCATGGCGTATTCGTAAGCCACATTAGACTGCTCTCCGAATGAGCCGGGTGCCGCCTCAATATTTTGTTCGGCCAAAACAGCCGTTATATCAGAAGGCATTAGACCGTACTGCTTCATCACTTCAGGCTTCAACCATATTCTCATGGTGTATGTCATGGTGCTGAACGTATTTACATCGCCCACACCTTGCACACGCTTCAATGCCGGAATGATGTTGATGGCGGCATAGTTAGTCAGGAACTGGTCGTCATAGCGTCCGTCTTCAGACGTGATAGAGTACATAATTACTTGCGAAGACTGGCGTTTCGACACTGTCACACCCACCTTGGTAACTTCTGCCGGCAACTGACTTTGTGCCTGTGTCACACGGTTTTGGACATTGACAGCAGCCATGTCGGGGTCTGTTCCCTGCTTGAAGTACACGGTTATCTGCGCCATACCCGCATTGGTAGACTGCGACTGAATATAGGTCATGCCCTCAACACCGTTGATACTTTCCTCCAACGGGGCTAAGACGGAGTTTTTAACCGTTTGTGCATCGGCACCGGCATACATGGTTTGCACCGAGATAGTGGGCGGAGCAATGTCGGGATACTGCTCGACGGGGAGCGAGACAAGCCCGATGACGCCCAAAATCACTATCAAAACGGATATTACGGTCGACAATACCGGCCGCTTTATGAAATTGGTAAATGTCATGATTGTTGTTGTTATATCATTTTTTTGCTGCCCTTTCTCCTTGTCCTTCATTGTGACATACAGAAGACAAGATAAACGGGCAGGATTATATTTTCACTTACTTATCGCCTTTCATTGCATCTACGAAGCTGCTGGCACTGCCTTGATTCTCTCCCAGTTTGGCTGCATCTTGTATCTTTTTGTCATATTGCGCCTGCGTAATGGGTTTGATTTCCATGCCATCGGTGAGCTTTGTCAAACCGTTGGTCACAATCTTGTCACCTGCTTTCAGACCATCTGTAACGATATAATTCAGTCCGTCGTTCTGTGGAGCGACCTTTATCTCGGTGTATTTCACCTTATTGCCTTTTCCGAGAACATAAACGAAGACCTTATCTTGCACCTCTACGGTAGAGTTTTGAGCCACCATGATGGCACTGCTGTTGCTGCGCGGCACGATGACTGAGCCTGAAGCACCGCTCTTGAGCAAATGCTCGGGGTTGGGGAAACGTGCAATCATCGAAACAGAGCCTGTGGCCGGGTCGATAACTCCGCTCACTTTGGTCACATGTCCGGGTTGATTGAAGCGCGTACCATCAGCCAACAGCAACCTCACTTCCGGAAACAAGGCAATTGCTTTGTCCATGCTTCCGGCCGTCTTGGTCATCTCCAATACTTCTTTTTCTGTAATAGAGAAATACACTTCCATGGTATTTATGTTGGAAACAGTGGTCAACGGAGTGGCTATCGACGCACTCACCAAGGCACCTTCCTTATAAGGCAGGCTACCGATGACACCACTTGTCGGACTCTTTACATAGCAGAAGCTGAGCATATCTTGTGCTGACGCAAGAGCGGCCTGTGCCTGCGCAAGAGCAGCTTGCGCCGCTTCATACGAGTTTTTGGCTGTCTGCAATTCGTAAGCACCGATTACATTGCTCTTATGCAACTGTTGGCTGTTCTCATAAGTCAGCTTAGTTGTATTCACTTGTGCACGAGCTGTGTTGACACCAGCCTGCGCTTGGCGTACCTGTGCTTGATAGGTAGCGTTGTCTAACACAAACAACAGCTGCCCGGCACTCACCGCCTGCCCTTCTTTTACACACACTTTCGTGATAAACCCTGATACTTTCGGGCGTATTTCCACATCTTGAATACCCTTGATTGTGGCCGGATAAGAGGTTTCGGTTTCCGCATTAGATGTTCCGACGGTCTTTACGGGGAACTCATTGTCACCGAAATTCATGCCTCCTTTTCCACCACAAGAGGCCAACAGCAAAACAAACGAAACGCCTGTTGCCATGATAAAGTTTTTCTTCATACCTATTTATTGTCATTATAATTAAACGAAATTAGGGAAACTCAAATTCACTTATGAGTTTTTTCGTGAACAAAGATAACACAGTTATTCATATATTACATTCAAAGCTGACTACATTTAAGGTTTATTATGAAAACAAACAGAACCTAATTTACATGAGAAGAATGTATGGTCATTAGACCGCTAAGGCTACATTCTTCGCTAATGAGCTTGCATCCCGACTGATTTCATCCGCTTGTCGGCATCTTCTCCGCCGTTTTTCCCCATCGTAGCACGTTACGCTTTTGGTCACGGACAGACACAGGGGTCTGTCCCTACGACGACGACAGCAATAATAACACAATAATGCTATTATATAACGGTAAGCCATTCGTGAAAAACAATACAATAATGCCATTATATACGGTAAGCCATTTGTGAAAATGTAGGGACAGACCCTGTGTCTGTCCGTCAAGAATCCCTCGCCAAATTCCCCGAATTTGGGTACTTGCTGGTGTGGGCATTATGTTGGGTTAATCCAACACCGACAGACGATCTGCTCGATATCCGAACAAAATCAGCAAACCCCTCATGACCGATTGGGGATAATCCTATTTTTCAAAGGCTTTCTTATCATCATCCTTTCTTAGCATTCAAACACCTTTCAAAGCGATAAATTCCTACATAAGCATGCTAACACATCAACATACAACACAAAATAATTCAAAAAATAATTTCCTGATACAAAATAATTTACTTATCTTTGGCACGGTATTAATCCTTAAAAGATTTTTTATGAATGTAAAAAAAACAATGATTGCGCAGATAGGCCTTTGTCTGTTCGCGCCTATTTTTATTTCGTGCGGAAGCGATGACACGACAGATGACACCGACAATGGGAATGGAACCACCACTACAGGGGTAACAATCAACTTCCCATCTACTACATCTTCGAGTACGGTAGGACTTACAAGCCAGGGCACGGATGCAAATGAAATGCTCTCATCAAGCAAGTTCTCCAACACGGTTACTATTGCCTTCTCTGGAACTTCGGCAACAGTTACCAACAGCGTATCGGGCGTAACCTATTCAACCAGTGGCGGAGCAGTGACCATAACGTCAACGGCCAGCGGCGTAAACTATGTCGTAACGGGTACAACAACCAACGGTTCACTCAACATTACCAGCAGCAACGACCTGATGCTGACACTCAACGGCGCAAGTATTACCAATACAAGCGGGGCTGCCATCACCGTTTCATCGGCTGTCAATGCCTTCGTCTACCTGCCTTCCGGCACAACCAGCACGCTGACCGACAATTCTTCAAGCTCTGCTGATGCAGCATTTATCAGCAGCGGAAGCCTACTCTTCTCCGGTTCGGGTACTCTTTCGGTGGCCGGAAAGAACAGCGATGCCATTCAGGCGGCAGCCAACGTGCGCATTACAGACGCCACCATCAACATCACATCGGCTGTAAACGATGGTATTCAGGCTGGCACACGCTTTGTCATGGACAGTGGAGCACTCTCCATTACTTCTTCTCCGACAGAAGACTATTCCAAAGGTGTATCGGTACTCACTGGCTATCTCATTGTCAACGACGGAACAATCAACATCAACACTTCTGCCTCTGCGGGTATGGCTAACCAATACGTATCTGATTCACAATCTAATACGGATGCCTACAGTACCATCATCAACGGCGGAACTATCAACATTACCTCTACAAGCACCAGTGCCGAGGTGGAAGGAATTGAGTCAAATCATGGCTCTGTAAACATCAATGGCGGTACACTGACCATCAAAGTGACAGACGACGCCATCAATGCCGAAAGCTCTATCAATATCAACGGCGGTCAAATTTACGCCTACGTGACAGGCAATGACGGCATAGACTCCAACGGCACTATGTATATTACAGGCGGAACGGTGATTGCCATCAGTACAGCAGCAGCTCCAGAGACGAGTCTTGACAGCGACAACAACACCTTTAATATATCTGGTGGCGTAGTCGTGGCACTCACCCCGGGTGCTGAACCTACTTCTCCGTCTGCCTCTACACAGCCGGTTGTCTTGCTGGGCAGCGGGAGTGCGAACACAATTATCAACATTCAGGATGGAAACAGCAAGGAAATCATCACCTTCCTTGCACCTTATAGCCACGCCAACATTCTCATTTCTACGCCAAACCTCAGCAAGAGCACTTCATACAAACTCTACACTGGCGGAACAGTTAGTGGCGGAACAAACTTCAATGGTTTGTACACTTCCGGAACATACAGTGGCGGAACTCTGTCCAAGAGCTTCTCTACAGGCAGTTCGTCTTACACCAATCTCAGGTCAAGTACCTCTCACTAAGAAGAGAAATGACTGAAAATAATTGCGGTCTCATGGTTCTCTAACCATGAGACCGCCTTTCTTATATCATGCAAGACCGTCTTGTCTAAGCCATAAACCTAAAATCAGTCCAGCCTCTCATGACCGATTTGGGATAAAATGCAGCTGAGACAAATCGGCAAGGGAGTAAAACGGAATATCAATAAACAGGAAGAAGTTGACGGGCATTATCGAGCACCTCCATCAACGGCACCATGACAAATTCACGTTCGTGCATCAGCGGATGCGGAATGGTGAGGTTTGGATCGTCTATTTGCAACTCGTCATACAAGAGGATGTCGATGTCGATGATGCGGTCGTGGTAAATGCCGTCAACAGACTTATGCTTCCGCCCCATCATCTGCTCAATCTGTTGCGTGCGGCAAAGCACTTCCTGCGGCGAAAGAACCGTCCGGCAACATACGGCCGCATTGACAAACGCATTGTCAGAGACGAAGCCCCACGGCTGCGAAGTGAAATAAGCCGACTGGCGCAATACCTTGCCAATCAGCTTATCAATATGTTCCACAGCCCGACGGAGATTATCTTCCTTGTCACCAAGATTAGTGCCGAGTCCCAAGTAAACGCTATGCTCAGTCATTTACAATCAGTAATGCGTCACCATAGCAGCCAAAACGGTAGCCATGAGTTACCGCCATGTTATATGCCTCCATCACGAGTTCGTACCCTCCGAAAGCCGCCGTAGACATGAGTAACGGAGAATAGGGATGATAGAAGTTGGCTATCATGGAGTTGGAGAGACCAAAATCGTATGGAGGAAAGATAAACTTATTCGTCCATCCGTCATATTCCTTCAACATTCCGTCCGTCCCCACGGCCGTCTCCGTGGCCTTCACCACGCTCGTTCCTACCGCACAGACATGCTTTCCTGCCCTTTTACTTTCGTTGACGATGTCGCATGCTTCCTTGTTGATGAACATTTGCTCCGAATCCATCTTGTGTTTAGTCAGGTCTTCCACCTCGATGTTGTGGAAATTGCCCAATCCGCAGTGCAAGGTAATGAACGAAAAGTTAATACCCTTTATCTCCATGCGCTTCATCAGTTCGCGACTGAAATGCAGGCCAGATGCCGGTGCCGTCACGGCTCCTTCGTTCTTGGCGAAGATACACTGGAAGTCCTCATGGTCTTCGGCTGTCGCCGGACGGCGGTCTATGATATATCGCGGCAGCGGAGCTTCGCCCAAGGCATACAGTTCACGCTTAAATTCATCATGCGGACAGTCATAGAGAAAGCGCAGCGTGCGTCCGCGGCTGGTCGTATTGTCAATAACTTCGGCCACCATAGAGCCACTTTTATCGAAAAAGAGCTTGTTGCCGATACGTATTTTACGAGCCGGCTCAACCAGAACATCCCACAGCCGCATCTCTTGGCTCAACTCCCGCAAGAGAAATACTTCTATCTTGGCGTCCGTTTTTTCCTTCGTTCCATACAGGCGGGCAGGAAACACCTTTGTATCGTTGAATATAAATGTGTCGCCTTCATCAAAATAGTCGAGCACATTACGAAAGTCGAGAAACACAGGGTTGCCGTTCTCATCTTCCACCGGCTTGCCGTTCTCATCGGTTTTGTACATCTCTATTCTCTGAGAATTGCGGTGTATCACCATCAATCTGCATTCGTCACGGTAGTAAGAAGGGTTGAGTGCAACCTGTTCTTCTGAGAGTTTGAATTTGAATTGTGATAGTTTCATGTTAAGCTCTTTATGAGTTGTGTCCGTTCCACGGTTCTATTTCTTGTTGTTCAAGCCATGCGGGAAAGTCATCGATGGCAATACAGTCTGCGACCTCTACTTCTCCCACCCTTGTCCGGCGCAAAGCCGTAAGGTATGCACCGCTTGCAAGGGCTTCACCCACGTCGCGGGCGAGTGCCCGAATATAAGTTCCCTTGCCACAAACCACACGTATGTCTGCCTTCATTGTCATTTCGTCGAACCGCAAAAGTTCAATTTCATCAATGCGTATGGTCTTGGCTTGCAGTTCCACTTCCTTGCCTTTGCGCTTCAGGTCGTAAGCCCTTTTGCCGTCAACCTTGCAGGCTGAGTAGGCAGGCGGTGTCTGCTGAATGTCACCCACAAAACCTTTCAAGACCGCTTCGATTGCTTCGCGGGTGATGTGGGCTGTCGGATAAGTGGCGTCTACCTCATGTTCCATGTCATAACTCGGCGTTGTTGCGCCCAGTTGCAGTGTCGCCTCATATTCTTTGGTATGCCTTTGCAGCTCGTCTATGCGCTTGGTTGCCTTACCGGTGCACAGTATCAGCACGCCGGTAGCCAGAGGATCAAGCGTTCCGGCATGACCAACCTTCACTCGCTTCACACCTATCCGTTTCGACAGGAGGTAGCGGATATGCGCCAAAGCACCGAAACTGGTCATCCCATACGGTTTGTCTATACCGATAATCGTTCCTTGCTGGAGATTGAGCATATATTATAATAAGGTACACGCCACCGTTATCGACCCTACGATGGCACAGTAGATGGCAAAGTATATCAGCTTGCCGGCTTTCACGATGTTAATCATCCACTTGCAGGCTATACAACCGGCAATGAACGCCGCGGCAAAACCTACAATCAACGCAGACACCGAAATATCGCCGATGGCTGCCGAGGCACCTCCCTTGATAGCCTTAATCGTGCTGAGGACAGCCTCTCCGAGGATGGGAGGTATCACCATCAGAAAAGAGAACTGGGCAAGTTTTGCCTTGTTGTTGCCCAGCAACAATCCCGTGGCAATAGTCGTTCCGGAACGCGACAGGCCAGGCATTACGGCGCAAGCCTGCGATACTCCGATGATAAAAGCATCTCGCAGAGAGATGGTTTCTTTCTGTCTGGGTTTTGCGTAATAAGAAAAGGTAAGCAGGGTTGCCGTGAGCAACAGCATCAGTCCCACAATCAGAAGTCCCGAACCGAATACTTCCTCTACCCAGTCTTTGAAGAACACGCCCACGATTCCGATAGGAATCATAGACACGAGAATGTTGGCAGCATATCGTGTCTCATCGTTCATACGGCCTTTCATCAATCCCTTGAACAGCCAATTAATCTCTTTCCACAAGATAACAAGTGTACTGAAAACCGTCGCAACGTGTACAGCGATGGTAAAAGACAGATTATCCTCTCCATGTACGCCAAAAAGTGCACCACCAATGGCCAGGTGTCCGCTGCTGCTAACGGGCAAATACTCGGTAAAACCTTGCAAGAGCCCTAATATCAACGCCTCAAACTCGCTCATTCCGATATTTCTCCCTTGTCTGTTTTAGGTTTCTTCATGATGGCAAATATCGTTGAGACAAAGCCAATAAAGCACAGGGCAGGGGCTATTTTGATGCGTGTTGCACTGAAAATGTCAGGATTGAAAGCTTCTTCTGTCGTGCCCTTGCCTCCCATCAGAATGAAACCGATGACGATAAGCAGCACGCTTCCCAACAACCAAATGAAGTTTATGCGTCCAAAAGCATAATTTCTCTTGTCCATACCGTATTTTTTGTTATAATGATAATAGTTGATTTCTTGATTATATCTTGTACAACTCGCCTGCCTTCATCCGTAAGAATTTGTTGACGGAAAGCCATACGCAGAGCAAGGTAATCAATACGCCAAAGACGATGACTACACCGGCAGTAATCGCCATGACCTCCGGCGTTATGACAAGCATCATGTTCGGCTCTTGCAGTGAAAAGAGGTAAAGGCCTGCTCCGAGAGCCAACACAGCCATAAAACCGGCCAGCAATCCGTAGCCCACAACCTTTTTCATAAACGGTTTGCGGATAAATCCCCATGAAGCACCCACCAATTTCATCGTGTGAATGTTGAAACGTTGCGAGTAAACAGCCAGTCGCACGGTATTGTTGATGAGCGAAAAGGAGATGAACGTAAGCAAACCGGCCAGCACAAGGAAAACAATGATTACCGTCTGAAGTGTCTTGTTGACGTTGTCTATCAGGTCTTGCGGGAACTCTATTTCCGAAACCTCGGTCTTTTTACCAAGTTCTGCCGTAATCCACTTGAGCGAATCCGAGTTGGCATAATCGCTTTTGAGTTGCAGTTCGACAGCCGGCGGATAGAAGTTATAGCCAACAAAGTCTTTCGGATTGGTTCCGATGGCTTTTGCACCTTCGGCAAGCTGTTGTTCTTTGCTGATGTATTGCAGTGCATGAACATAAGGACGGCTTTTGAGTCGTCCGCAAAAACTCTTGGCTTCTGTAGCGGTCATGTCGTCATCGAGCAACAGAGTGACCGTAAAGTTCTCCTTAACCTGTGCCGAAAGATTGCGTGCAGTAAATGCTGTAAGCACCACCAGCCCCAGTAATATGAGTACCAATGCGGTGCTGATACTCAGGGTTACCCCCTGCAATCCTATTCTTTTACGGCTTTTCTTGCGTTTTCTTGCCATTTCACTTATGGATATAATACACCAAATTTGGCTACAAAGGTAACACTTTTCTCTATATTACACCACTCCTTTCCTTTTTATTTTGGGCTATTTAACCCAAATCGGTCATTAGACCGACAATGCCATATTCCTCGCTGATGGTGTTGCTTACCGACTGCTTTCATTCATTTGTCAGCATTTTGCCTGCTTTCGGTTGCCTGCCGGCATCTTACCGCCGTTATTTTCAGGCAAATTGTGCCGTGTCAGATGCCCTTCTGTGCGATAAGCCTTCACTGCCAGTCATCGTACCAGTGACTGGTACCGTGTGTACCAACGCCTGGTACGGCTCGTACCAATGCTTGGTACACGTCGTACCGGTCATTGGTAGCTTTTCGGGTATTAGACCGTCAAGGCTCCATTGCCGACTCTTCGCATTGCTTCCTGCCTGCTTTCGGCTGCTTGTTTTGTTCTTTATGAGGGACGGAAAAGGCAGAGAAGGAAACTGTCCATCCGTTACAAGTAAAATGATATTACATCGTTAACATTTCGTTTTTTCGTCAAATGCAGCTTATGTCAAGGTAAAATAGTACCTTTGTCCCACTCTATCAAACACCTTTCAATCGTATGACACATGGTGGGGACACACAAAACAGCAACAACATGACGACTCTCATTCATCCTTCTCCTATCTTCGGGCCAATTCGCAGCAGGCGGCTCGGTCTGTCGCTGGGCATCAACCTCATGCCTGCCGACGGCAAAATATGCACTTTTGACTGCATTTATTGCGAGTGCGGATACAATGCCCACTTCCGCCCTCTTCAACGACGACCATCGAGAGAGGAAGTGCGTACACAGCTGGAAAGGCGTCTTCAACAGATGCAAGCAGACGGAACTCCGCCTGATGTGCTGACCTTTTCGGGCAACGGGGAGCCAACCGCCCACCCTGAGTTTGATGCCGTCATTGCCGACACCCTGCAATTGCGCGACAAATATTTCCCCAATGCCAAGATTTCGGTACTGAGCAATGCCACATTGATTCATCGTCCAAAGGTGAGAGACGCCCTGATGCAGGTAGACAACAACATATTGAAACTCGATACGGTAAGCAACTCATACATCAAAAAACTTGACAGACCCTCCGGAAAACACTATGATGTAAACAAAATCGTGGAAAACATGAAATTGTTCGAGGGAAAGCTCATCGTTCAGACCATGTTTCTCAAAGGACAGGATGACGAAGGAAACGATATGGACAACACCCATGAAGAATACATCAAACCGTGGCTTGACACACTGAAAGCCATCCGTCCGCAGGCAGTTATGATTTATACGATAGACAGGGAGACACCGGCCAGCAGTCTTCTCAAGGCCGATGCCGCCACACTCAATGCCATCCGCGACCGTGTGATGGCCATCGGCATTCCTTGTTCGGCCTCCTATTGATTTCTGGTATGCTCTTGTTTCTCGCACTTTCCGCCCCTGTTCAACCCCTATCGGTCATCAGAGACCATTCTGATGTAGACTTGCAATCTAATGCCCAATTTGGAGTTCTAAAGGAATTTTTCTCCAACGGCTTTGACGGCATTCACTTGTCAGCCCGAAAAGAACCTGCGGAGAGGAACAATAATCAGTTGAAAAGACCGCACACACGACAAGAAACAAGGGAAAAAGATAACCGAACAACCTGCTCTTTCACAGAAAAATAATTACCTTTGCAGCCATGAACAAACTCCGCCCGATTATGTTTGCAGGCACGGGAAGCGATGTAGGAAAGAGCGTAATAGCAGCCGCTTTCTGCCGCATCTTCCTTCAAGATGGCTTCCATCCTGCTCCGTTCAAGGCTCAAAACATGGCATTGAACTCATACGTCACGCCCGATGGTTTGGAAATAGGCCGTGCACAGGCCGTTCAGGCAGAAGCGGCCGGAGTGGCATGCAGGGCAGAGATGAATCCGGTTTTGCTCAAGCCGCAGTCTGACCACACGTCTCAGGTAATACTCAACGGCCGTCCCATCGGCAATAAAAACGCCTACGACTACTTCAGGAAGGAAGGAAGAGAAGAACTGAGAACCGCCGTCTGTGAGGCATACGACCGTCTTGCGAAAGCCTTCAATCCCATTGTGATGGAAGGGGCAGGCAGCATCAGCGAACTGAACCTGCGTGACAGCGACCTCGTCAACATGCCGATGGCACGCCATGCAGACGCCAATGTCGTCCTCGTAGCCGACATCGACCGCGGCGGAGTATTTGCTTCGGTTTACGGAAGCATAGCTTTGCAGACGCCGGAAGACAGGAAACGCATCAAAGGCATCATCATCAACAAGTTCAGAGGTGACTTGCGGCTCTTCGAATCAGGCACCAAGATACTCGAAGATTTGTGCGAAGTGCCGGTAGTGGGTGTCGTCCCACATTACCAAAATATCTATATTGAAGAGGAAGACAGTGTCTCTCTCGCCCGAAAATCCATGAAATCCGTACACGGAAAGGTAAATGTTGCCGTCGTTTTATTGCGTCATCTGAGCAATTTCACCGATTTCGACATATTGGAACACGACCCGCGCGTGCACCTTTTCTACACAAACAACGTGGAAGACATCGCCCACGCCGACCTCATCATTCTTCCGGGAAGCAAGAGCACGATAGATGATCTCTACGAGCTGAGGCGCAACGGCGTGGCACAAGCTATCATCAGGGCACACAGGGAAGGAGCCGGCGTGCTGGGAATATGCGGCGGGTACCAGATGATGGGGCGCGAAGTGCTTGACCCTTCACATGTGGAAGGCTCGCTCGAACGACTGCCCGGACTGGGATTACTGCCTGTTTCGACCACAATGACGGCCGAAAAGATAACTCGCCGCACCACATTCAGAGGCTGTGCGTTCAACAGCGGCGAAACACTCATGCAGGGTTACGAGATTCATATGGGTGAAACTACTGCGCTCGAAGCAGGCGTGAACCGCTTAAACATACTAGAAGACGGCAAGGAAGAGGGTTTTATCATCGACGAGAAGTGCATGGGCACATACTTGCACGGCATCCTCGACAACCCGATGTTTGTAGATTTCCTACTCCGTCCATACGCCGACAAAATCAACGTAGCACATACGGACTTCGATTACGGGGCTTTCAAGGAAGCACAATACGACAAACTGGCCGACCATGTGCGCCGCCATGTAGACATGAACCTGATATATCAAATGCTCAAATGATAACCGGACACGGCGACGACTTATACCAATACGATGGCATTCGTATGAACTTCAGCTCCAACATCTACTCTCATGCCAATCTTTCAGGCCTGAAAGATTATCTGAAAGAACACATGGATGTTATTGGAAGCTATCCCGAACCGCAGCCGTTCACGCTCGAAGCCATGCTGGCAGAACGACACGGCATCCCACAAGAGTGCGTGATGGTGACCAACGGAGCCACTGAAGCCATCTATCTCATCGCCCAGACATTCCGAAACGGTGTCGACCTGCCCCCTCACACACCACGGTATATCATCCATCGGCCAACATTCAGCGAATACGAAGATGCCATGAACATGTACGGATACCGTATGGCGGAAGACAAAGAAGACACGGAGGGTGACACGCTGGTGTGGCTATGCAACCCCAACAACCCCACCGGAGAGGTGAAAAGCATAGATAACGTGCGGCAGATGCTCGATGACCGCAGCCGGCTTTATATCATCGACCAGTCTTACGAAGACCATACGAAGGCGAGAATCATGTATCCGAAAGAGGGAATCGGGTATGAAAACCTCATTCAGATACATTCCATGACAAAGACGTATGCCGTTCCCGGCCTGCGGTTGGGCTACATCACTGCGACAAAAGACCTTGTCGGCCGCATCAGGAAATACCAGCATCCGTGGTCGGTCAATGCCTTGGCCATCGTCGCAGGACAGTATCTGCTGTCACACGACACAAAAGCAGTGGCCGACTTAGACACCTATCTGGCCGAGACACACCGTCTACGAGAGGCTCTTCAGCACATCAACGGACTGGAAACGGACGATACCGAGACTAATTTCATGCTTTGCCGACTCCAAAAAGGCAAAGCGTATGACCTAAAGATATGGCTGGCTGAAACGCAGGGCATACTCATACGAGACGCATCCAACTTCAAAGGACTCGACGAGCATTGCTTCCGCATCGCCACCCAAGCACCGCATGAGAACGATTTGCTCGTAGAAGCAATAGCCAATTATATCAAAAGAAATCGAGAATGATAGACTTTCAGAAAGAAATAGAATATATAGCGGCATGTATGAAACCGCTTGCTCATGTAGGAAAACAGGCCGACTACATACCGGCACTTGCCGAAGTAAACCCTGACAAGTTCGGAATATGTATCCATTCACTGGATGGAGGCATCTTCAAAACCGGTGATTCGCAAGACCGTTTTTCGACGCAGAGTATCTCAAAAGTCTTCGCCTTGGCCTGTTGCATGAGCATTGAGGGCGAAAAACTGTGGGAAAGAGTGGGCAGAGAACCATCGGGCACGGCCTTCAACTCGCTCATTCAGCTTGAAACCGAGCACGGCATACCCCGCAACCCCTTCATCAATGCAGGGGCTATCGTGGTTACCGACATCCTCATGGACAGACTTCCCGACGCAGAAAAACAAATCATTGACTTTGTAAGGGAACTTTCGGGCAGTCCGGACGTCGGTTACAACGAAGATGTAGCAAGGTCGGAAAGCGAGCACGCATTCATGAATGCCGCCATTGCCAACCTGCTCAAGCATCATGGGAATATCAAGAATCCCATTTCGGATGTGCTTAATCTGTATTTCAAACTTTGTTCAATAGAGCTGAATTGTGAAGAGCTGTCACATGCATTCCTTGCTTTTGCCAACCATCGCAAGCCTTTCGACTATGCAGGAATTACACTCACGGCCTCTCAAGTAAAACGAATCAATGCCATCATGCAGACCTGCGGCTTCTACGATGAGGCCGGAGATTTTGCTTATTTCGTAGGTTTGCCGGGGAAAAGCGGCGTCGGCGGCGGCATCGCAGCCGTCTGTCCGTTGCGTTATTCGGTAGCAGTCTGGAGTCCGAGACTCAACGAAAAAGGCAATTCTGTGCAAGGAATGAAAGCGTTGGAGATGCTGACCACAATGACAGAAGAGTCTATTTTCTAATACATGGAGGCCATATTGAATCAGCATCTATGGTTTGTCGGCGTGCCACTCGTGCTCGGATGGTTGCTCGACAAGTGTCTGGGCGACCCTCATTGGCTACCCCACCCGGTCGTAGGCTTCGGCAAAATCATCGCAAAAGGTGAACAACAACTTAACCGTGGCAAGAGAAAGAAACTCAAGGGAACCATTTTTGCCCTATCACTCGTGGTCGGCGTACTTTTTTCTTCATGGATATTATTGGTCTATCTTTACCATATCTCTATCTACCTATACATCTTCGCTGCCGCCATTCTTATTTTCTGCTGCCTTGCCGGAACCACCTTGATACAGGAAGTGCGGAATGTGTTTCTTGCCGTAGAACACTCTCTCGAAGACGGCCGACAACAGGTGGCACGCATTGTTGGACGTGATACGAGCCGACTTTCTCCACAAGAGGTACGCACGGCAGCTCTTGAGACACTGGCAGAGAATCTTAGCGACGGTGTCATCGCTCCCTTATTCTGGCTGATATTGTTTGGTATTCCGGGCATGTTGGCCTACAAAATGGTCAATACGCTTGACTCCATGATTGGCTATCGCTCACCTCGCTATAAGGATTTCGGCTGTTTTGCCGCACGGATGGATGATTTCTTCAACTACATTCCTGCCCGGCTGACTGCCTTTCTGATGCTTGCAGTTGCTCCGATTGCCACTATGATGCAGCAGATGAAAGCAGGCAAAACAACGAGGAAAGGCTGTCATGAGGAACCAAACTCGCAGAGGAAAGGCATCATTGGACAACTCGCTTTCCTGAAAAAATATGCTTCACAGCACGCAAGTCCCAACAGTGGATGGCCTGAAAGTGCACTGGCGGCTATACTGGACTGCCGCTTCGGAGGGCCTCACGACTACTTCGGGCAGAATGTCTACAAACCTTTTATCGGCGAAAACGACAGAAAACTTGATACCTATGACATGGAGTTGGCCGTTCGCATCAACCTGTTGGCCGAATGCCTGATGATTCCTATCGCGCTGGGAGCTACCTACATGTTGTTTGCCTGACCGTCCTCATCATGGCTGCCACTCACTCATGACATTACCGACAAACACCATCCACCCCCACAGGCCGGTTTGGGTTCAGCCCAATTCGGTTCTATGCAGCCTGCCATAAGACATGTATCGGCATGCGGCAGGATTGTCCCATAACAGGAAGAAGCGAGGAAGTTAAGCACACCTACCCTCCATCGGTCATTGAATCGCTAATGACCAATTTGGGTTTAATCTTTTGTCTATTCAAAATATAATGGTAATTTTGCAACAGAAAGACAAAAACCTGTTGTATAATATACGGATGAAGACACTTTATTTGGATAAGAGTCAATTTGCAAAAATACTAAGAGACTACCTGATTATCTCGTTCGGGCTGATGCTTTGCACGATAGGCTGGGTTGTGTTTATGTTGCCCAACCACATCACGCAGGGAGGTATTCCGGGCATTTCCTCGGTCTTGGAATGGGGCTTCAACATCCCGGTGCAATACACTTATTTCATTGTCAACTTCATTTTGCTGGCTATTGCCCTCCGCGTGCTGGGCTTTATGTTTTGTGTCAAAACGATATTCGGCGTCTTTCTCGTCACATTCATGGTTCCCGTTCTTCGCAACATGGCCGAAGGGACGCAAATGCTGGCCTCTCAACCCTTCCTGGCTGCCGTCATAGGTGGTGCGTTCATGGGAACGGGCGTTGGCCTCTGCCTGTCACGAAATGGCAGTACCGGAGGCACAGACGTGATTGCCGCCATGGTCAACAAGCATCGCGACATATCGCTCGGACACGTTATTCTCATCGTAGACGTGGGCATCATTGCCTCCAGCTACTTCGTCTTGAAAGACTGGGAGCAAGTTATTTACGGCTACGTGGTACTCTTCGTTTCGTCATTCTGCGTAGACCATGTGGTTAATTTGACACGTCGCTCGGTGCAGTTCTTCATCATTTCCGACAAATACAAGGAAATCGGCGAACAAATCAACCGCAATGCACGGCGTGGGTGTACGCTCATCAACGGACAGGGATTTTACTCCGGGCGTGAAGTTCACATGCTTTTCGTGCTTGCCAAACAAAGAGAGTCGGGTAAACTGTTTGAACTTATCAATGAAATTGACCCCAAAGCGTTTGTCTCCCAGAGTGCCGTCATAGGCGTTTACGGCGAAGGTTTCGACAAGGTAAAGGCCAAGAAACGGAACAAATAAATATCTTTTCCATATTATTATAATGGTATCTATTGGTCACTCAGCAAAGTTTCCATTTGATACTCAATAGAGAACCTTACTTGATAGTTCTATAAAACACCTACAGATTACTCCATATTAAGATGAGACGTAGGGTTGTTTGCATGTTGTAACATGCCGAGCGGAAAGGTTGTCGGGCAGTGAAGAAGCAGAAAAAAGCCATGCGTCGGCACTGTAGCGACACATGGCTGACATATCGTTAACGTTCTGTCGTCAGGCCTCTTTCAGCGTAACGACAACATATTCGGAACGAGTGCCGATGCGATATTTGCCTCCCCAGAGTCCCAGTCCTGAACTGACATAGTATTGCGTATGCCCTTTGCGGTAACTTCCGTAGGATACTTCGTAGACATTATCTGTTATCAGAGAAATCGGCCAGACCTGTCCTCGGTGAGTGTGGCCGCTAAACTGGAAGTCAATACCGTTCATTTCGGCCTGCTCCAAGTGATGGGGTTGGTGGTCAAGCAGGATAAGATAGCGGCTTTTGTCCACTCCCTGCATCAGCTTTCTTAGGTTTTTGCGGTGCGGATTGGTGCGATCGTCTCGCCCTATGATGGCCAACGACCCTATGTTCGCTACGCTGTCACGCAACAGGCAGATGCCGGCATCCCGATAAAATCGCATTGACTGCTCCAAGCCCGCCATATACTCATGGTTGCCAAGTACGGCAAAAACCGGTGCTTTCACCCTCTTCCACTCCTCGGCCATGTTCTCTTCAAAGAGTGCCTGCATGCCTCCGTCGATGACATCGCCCGCTATCAGCACCATGTCGGGGTTCTCGCCATTGATTAAGTCTATCCATTTGGCAAGTGTTGCACGCCTGTGGTGATAGCCAAGATGCAAATCGCTGACCATCACGATGCGCATCTCGTGATTAGGAAGTTGCTTCTTGGTGGTCAGTTCGATGCTCTCCCTATGTTTCTTACTGTAATTTACATGACCGTAAATCAGCAATACCGACATGAAAACAAGCAATAGGAGCGAGGTCGTGCCATTATGGTAGAGCCATGATTTGGGAACAAGTCCGACAAGCCTGCCCACATCGAGCAAGGCGAAAATCAAGACAAGATAAAGCAATACGATAACCGAAGAGGTGCCGATTTCGTATATCCATGTACCCAGCGATAACGGAATGCGCTCGAAAAGAGGCATGACACCAACAAAAAGCAGGAGAAAACAAATGGTGAGCAATGCAAGGATACTTCCTTTTATCACCGGAGTAAAAGGCAAGACACACCATATATGCCAAAGAGTATATGCCAAACCGGCAAGCGGAATGAGCATAAAGAGGGCTATCATCATCTTATTCAAAAAGCAAAAATTACAAAAGGGACAGGGTATAAAGGTAGATTACAGCCGCCGGCAAAGCCATAAGCGAAGAGTCGAAGCGGTCGAGCATGCCGCCATGTCCCGGCAATATATTGCCACTGTCTTTAACTCCCAGGGTACGTTTGAAGAGAGATTCGACAAGATCGCCCAATGTACCGAAGACCACAACGACCAAACCCAGCCCCATCCACTGCAACGTACTTAGCAGAGAGGGCGTTGTATGGCCTTGCGAATCAAAGTAGGAAACGAGATAAGCCGCCACCATGACAAAGACAGCTCCGCCAATACAGCCCTCCCAACTCTTGCCGGGAGAGACACGTGGGAACAACTTGTGCTTGCCAAACAGCGAACCGGCACAGTATGCACCAGAGTCATTAACCCACAAAAAGATAAAGACACTCAATGGCAAAAGGCTATGAAAACCTACCTGACTGCCATCGGGCGTCGTGGCAAAAGCCAATATATTGACCATAGAAAAAGGCAAGGCAATATACATTTGAGAAAGCATGGTATAGGCCCAGTTGTGTATCGGGTTGACAGCCTTGGTGAAAAGCTCGGCTATGATGAGATAAATCACCGTGATAAGATAAGGAACAAACACCGAAACCGGTACCAAACCAAGACTGAATGTGGCAACGGCAAGAAAGAAATATACGCCGGCTATGCTACTGATAAACCGATTGATCTGCACGCCTTCACTGTCATTTACAAGGCCGCCGAACTCCCATATTGTCATGCCCGTGACCAAAGCAAAAAGGAAAATCATAGCCATTGGCTTGAGAAAACACGTCACAAGAATGGCCACAAAGAGTGTTCCGGTAATCGTGCGAACAATAAAATTCTTTTTCTTTTCAGTCATTTCTTCTTGATTTTATATACCTATCTATATTGTTTGATTGTAATCCATCCGATATTTCATGTTCTGGCAGGAACAGGACACCATCTGCAAGATGCAGCTTCATGCACTGCCGGCTGATACCCTATGCGTTATCTGCCACGGTCACATCTTTATCGGAATGCGTGTCTTCGTCTTTCATTACGTCGGTTTCTTCTTGACGATGTAACCTTTCTTCCTCATTTTTTTCATCGTTCATGATTTCCTGAGAGCGACTTACCCACGGACGCTTGCCAAATATTTTCTCAACATCCTCGGCAAAGATAACCTCTGAACGGATAAGCATTTCCGTAAGAGCGTTGTGTCCTTCCTTATGCTCATCGAGAATACGCTTTGCCCGGTCGTATTGTTCATTCACCATGCGCAGCACTTCGTCATCAATGATTTTCGCAGTAGTCTCCGAATAGGGTCGCTGGAACTGGTATTCCTGATTGTTGTAATAGCAGATATTGGGCAGCTTGTCACTCATACCGGCATAGGCAATCATGCCATACGAACTTTTAGTAGCACGTTCGAGGTCGTTCATCGCCCCGGTTGAGATTCGGCCGGCAAACAATTCCTCTGCCGCACGTCCACCAAGCAAGGCACACATTTCATCGAGCATCTCCTCCTTGGTGGTAATCTGTCGCTCTTCGGGCAGATACCACGCCGCACCGAGTGCCCTTCCACGAGGTACGATAGACACTTTCACCAATGGATTGGCATGTTCGCAGAACCAAGAAACAGTGGCATGTCCGGCTTCATGCAATGCAATGGTACGCTTTTCGTGCGCCGTCATTACTTTGGTCTTTTTCTCCAAGCCGCCGATAATACGGTCTACAGCATCGAGGAAGTCTTGTTTCCCGACATATTTTGCATCTCTTCGGGCAGCAATCAGGGCAGCCTCATTGCACACATTGGCAATATCCGCTCCAGAAAAGCCCGGCGTCTGACGTGCCAACAGTTCTATATCAAGGCTTTGATCGGTCTTAACGGGACGTAGGTGTACGTTGAATATCTCTTTTCTTTCATTCAAATCGGGTAAATCCACATGTATCTCACGGTCGAAACGACCAGCACGCAGCAACGCTTTGTCAAGCATATCGGCGCGGTTAGTGGCTGCAAGAATAATAACACCACTGTTCGTACCAAATCCGTCCATCTCTGTCAGAAGGGCATTGAGCGTATTTTCCCGCTCGTCGTTGCCTCCCATCGACGGATTCTTTGAACGGGCACGACCCACAGCATCAATTTCGTCAATGAAAATGATGCACGGCGACTTTTCCTTCGCTTGACGGAAGAGGTCTCGGACACGACTGGCTCCTACGCCGACAAACATCTCCACGAAGTCACTTCCGCTCATCGAGAAGAACGGAACACCAGCCTCTCCGGCCACGGCTTTAGCCAACAGGGTCTTACCAGTGCCCGGAGGGCCTACCAGCAAAGCTCCTTTGGGAATCTTTCCACCCAAATCTGTGTACTTGGTAGGGTTTTTCAAGAACTCAACTATTTCCTGAACCTCTTGCTTTGCGCCAGCCTGACCGGCTACATCCTTAAAGGTGATGCCCAAATCGTTGCCCTTTTCGTACATCTTCGCTTTAGATTTGCCCACGTTAAACACTCCGCCAGGGCCACCGGCACCACCACCCATCCTGCGGGTGAGGAATATCATCATGGCAATAAGGAAGATAAGGGGTGAGAAATTAATAAGAAGGGTGAGCAAATCACTGCCTTTTTTGTTCTCGTAATTATAGTTTCCGTTGAAGGTCTTGGCTTTTGTGGCCTCGTTGAGAAAGGTTTCCACCTGCTCTACCGAGCCAAACTCAACCAGCAAGTAAGGCTCTGTGCCGACCTGTTTGGTACCAGCCTTGAACACCTCTCTTATATGTTGAGGCTTCACAAACATCTTCAAAGTCTTATCATCGTTGTTGATGGTCACTTCAGAAGCGTATCCTTTCTTGACCCATTGCTTAAATTCCGTATAGGAAGCATCGCGACTTGCCCCGCCGCTCTTGCTGCCACCACCAGCGAAGAAGGCAACGGCCAGGCCAATGATAATGAGCGTATAAATCCAATTAAGATTGAATTTGGGCATATTCGGCTTATTCTTATTCTCGTCCATGTATAACTTTCTAAGTTTGATATAATATTCTAACCTTATCGGTTGTATGCAAAATTCAATCCAAATCGGCAACTTCTGTCAATTTGGCATCCCCCCACAGATGTTCAAGGTCATAATACTCACGTACATCGGGCAAGAAAACATGCACCATTACATCAGCATAGTCCATCGCAACCCACTGCGAAAGCCCCACGCCAACTACATGAATGGGCTTCTCTCCAGCCTTTATTCGGGCAAATTCTTCCACAGAATCGGCAATGGCTTCCACCTGTTGAGGCGAATTTCCTTCACAAACCACAAAGAACCGACAGACAGCACCATCGATTTTATCCATGTCTATCACTACGATTTTATGTCCTTTCTTTTCCTGTATTCCCTCGATGATTGCTTCAACCAAGTTCTTTTCCATTCTATATTAATATGATTCAAAATAAGACACAAAGATAAATGAAATGGCATGAACAACAAAATAAATTTTGAATTATTATGAATTGTGCTTCACAACCTTATTTGTCATTCGTACAATCAGATACAAGCACCGACAACTCGGTCAATACAAGCAGACAGACAACAGCTATACTGAGAGCCAACCCTTATTTGATAAGCTTTTTCGCCTTTATATTTCATGCGACAAGATGACAACAGCAAAATATCTGTCAAAACCATTTTTTTCATCAAAAATTTGGCATTTAGAAAAAAACGCCGTAATTTTGCACCTGCAAAAGGGGAGGTAATTCTCGCCGATTGATACATAACAATTGGGATATGGTGTAATGGTAACACTACAGATTCTGGTCCTGTCATTCTTGGTTCGAGTCCAGGTATCCCAACAAAGAAAAAAGTAAAGCAGTTGACAAAAGGCTGTTTTACTTTTTTCTTTTAATCTATCAGCCACCGTTCGCACATGCCTCCAATCCCAAGAGTACGACTATAGACGTGTGCATGTTGAACAACACAGACTTCAAGTGTGACGAACGATGTTCGGACAAAGATAAACATACCATTATATATATAGCCCTCATTTTGCCAAAACAACATTGTTGCCATAGAAAGCCATGACCAAGAGCGGATCTTTCACTTTTTAGTTTTGTATCATATTTGCGTCATCCACCCTCTTTCAATCCTAATCCGGTCATTTGGGAGCATACTGATTTCATTTGGATGTTCAGCAAACGGACTGTCGGTTTGTCGAAAAACGGCGGATAACATTGAACAAAAATGGCAGACAAGATGCCGACAAGCAAGCGAAAGCAGTCGGGAAGCAACGGCATTAGACATAAATAAAATTTTAGCGGCCTAATAAACGGTTGGAATTGAACGAGCAAGTAGGACAGAACCGGGCAATGACCGAAATACTACCAACGACCGGTAGGGCGTGTACCAATGCTTGGTACGAGCCGTACCAGTCGTTGGTACGCACAGTACCAGACATTGGTACGATGGCAGGCCGTGAGGACTTGTCGCACACATGGGCGTCTGACACGGCACAGTTTGACTGCATAGCAACTGGTGAAAACAAGAGGAAAGCAGATGGATGGTGTGAAATGGAAGGCCTTAGCGGTCTAATGACCCATTGGGGTCATCAATCTCATAATTGAAGATCTTGTTTGTCTGCATGCTTTTTGACCTTTCTTTGACAATCAATGGAAGACAGTTGAAACCGTGATATATCTTCAGCTTGCCTACAAATAGACGAGAGGTGGGTGGACAAATTGCGAAAACCACCACAAGGCTGTGAAGAAGCAGAATAAGAATAGAGTGGGAACGGGGTTAGGAGAAACAACTTTTCATCACCTTTTCCGTTGCTCCGGTAAGGCTGGCCACATAGTTTCCGGCAGCAGTCCCGGCCGAAAGCAAGGTGGCGGGTTCATCTTTCAGCTTTTCAACAAGGCTTGAGAAGTCTTCGTATGAGGATATTTCAAACCCTCCTCCGGCAGCTTTCAGACCCTGAGCTTCCTGAAATCGGGCATTGTTGGGGCCAAAAATGACAGGCTTGTGCCATACGGCCGCCTCGAGCACGTTGTGTATACCTGCGCCAAAACCGCCGCCGACGTAGGTTATATCGGCATATCGGTAGATGGAAGAGAGCAGTCCGAAGCAGTCGATGATGAGACAGTCGGCTTTTCGGGCTGTAGCTTCTGTAGCCTCGGTATATAACAGTGTTGTGCCATTTAGCTTGGAAAGAATTTGTTTGAGATGGTCGCTGCCGATAACATGGGGGGCAATGATGAGTTTCCAGTCGGCCTGTTGGTTGAAGTAACGGATGAAGATCTCTTCGTCGGGGCTCCAGCTTGAACCGGCTACAAATACTTTCGGGCGAGCAAAGGTTGCGTTGTCCGTATGACAGAAAGCATCGACAACGGGCAGTGACTTTGCCGCCTCCTTGATTTGCAGTACCCGGTCGAAGCGCGTGTCGCCAACGACGGTGGCGTTATGGAGGCCGATGTTTGAGAGCAAAGTACGGCTTTCTTCGTTCTGAACATAAAAATGCGTGAAGCATTTGAGAACCTCTCCATACGATTTTCCATACCAACGAAAGAATATCTGTTCGGGGCGGAAGATGCTCGAAACACTGTAAACTGGTATGTTGCGGTGCTTGAGGATATGCAGATAGTTGTACCAGAACTCGTATTTGATGAAGAATGCCATGACTGGCCGCACTAAACGGAGGAAGCGGCGGGCGTTGGCTATGGTGTCGAGAGGGAGGTAGCAGATGATGTCTGCACCCGGATAGTCTTTCCGTACCTCATAGCCTGAGGGGGAAAAGAACGTGAGCAATATCTTGTATTCGGGATGTTGTGCCCGTAATTGCTCCATCAATGGCCGCCCTTGTTCAAATTCTCCGAGCGAAGCGGCATGAAACCACACGTAACGGGCTGAAGAGTCGACCTGTTGGCGCAGTATATTGAAAGCCGCACGCTCGCCTTTCCACATCTTCTTTACCTTTCGGTTGAAGATGCTATATATGGCAATGGCTGTCAAATAGAGCCAAATGAGGATGTTATACCAGATGTTGCGCCAGATGATGAGCATGTATCAGCCTAATGTTTCGATGGCTTTGTGCAGGCGGTCGAGTGTCTCTTGCTTGCCGAGGAATGCTGAAATGTCGAACATACCGGGGCCTTTGCCTTCGCCGACGAGTGCCAGACGGAAGGCATTCATGACATCACCGAGTTTGTATCCCTGCCGTTCTACCCATTGCATGACGACCGGTTCTTGTCCTTCGATGCTGAAATCGTCAATTGAGGCCAGTACATCGGCCAGCTCGCCCATCACCTTAGCCGAGTCGGGCTTCCAGCGTTTACGCACAGTTTTTTCATCGTAGGCAATCGGCGGGAGGAAGAAGAACGAGCAGAGCGGCCACAGTTCCTTGACAAAATTGACACGGTCTTTCATCATTTCGACTACTTGTGTGACACGTTCGAGCGACTCGTCTACACCATTTCCTGCCACAATGGGTGCAAAGAGCTGCGCAATCTCCTTGCTGCTCTTGCTCAACATATATTCGTGATTGAACCAAACGGCCTTTTGGAAGTCGAAACGAGCACCTGCTTTCTGGCATTTTGTAATATCGAAGAGACGTACCAGTTCGTCTAAAGAGAGCATTTCCTGCTCTATTCCGGGATTCCAGCCAAGCAAGGCGAGGAAGTTGATGACGGCTTCGGGGAAATAACCGCTCTCCCTGAAACCGCTCGATACTTCTTCACTCTTTGGGTCGTGCCATTCCAAGGGGAATACGGGGAATCCCAAACGGTCACCATCGCGTTTGGAAAGTTTGCCCTTTCCCTCGGGCTTGAGCAATAGTGAGAGGTGCGCAAAGCGTGGCATCGTGGTGTGTTCCCAGCCAAAAGCACGGTAAAGGAGCACATGCAGCGGTGCGCTCGGCAACCATTCTTCGCCTCGAATTACGTGGGTGATTTCCATGAGATGGTCGTCTACGATGTTGGCCAAGTGGTAGGTGGGCAGCTCATCGGCACTCTTGTAAAGCACTTTGTCGTCAAGCACATCGCTTTGTACACGCACTTCACCCCTGATCATGTCGTCTACGATGATTGTTTGGCCGGGCTCTACCTTGAAACGCACCACATATTGCTGGCCATCGGCTATCATGGCATCAACCTCTTCTTGCGAAAGCGTAAGCGAATTGCGCATGGAAAGGCGCGTCTTGGCATCGTATTGGAAGTTGTCCACAGCCTTCCGGCAGGCATCCAGTTCTTCCGGCGTGTCGAAGGCAATGTATGCATGGTTGCTATCGAGCAGCTTTTGTACGTATTCCTTGTATATTTCGCGCCGTTCGCTCTGTCTGTACGGGCCGTGCTGGCCGCCGAACGAAACTCCTTCATCGAACTTCAGGCCGAGCCAATGGAATGTTTCGATGATGTATTCTTCAGCACCGGGAACAAAACGGCTCGAATCGGTGTCTTCAATTCGGAATACAAAGTCGCCCTGATGTTGCTTCGCAAACAGGTAATTGTATAACGCCGTTCGTACGCCTCCTATATGAAGCGGCCCTGTCGGACTGGGAGCGAATCTTACTCTAACTCTTCTTTCTGCCATGATACGTCTGTATTTGGCGGCAAAATTACAAAATATTTCCCATTTGCAACTCTATTTCCATGATGATTATTGGAGCCAACCGATTCGCGTGTCTTGGCAGGTTGTCTCTGATGTGTTATGTTGGCTTGTTGTTGTCATTAAACCGTTGCATTTTGTGCGTGAACAGAAAAGGTTGGTTTTTCATCTTTTCTGGTATCGTTTTCGGCTGTTTCAGGGTTTATTTGGTAAATTTTCACGAAGTAAGAGGATGGTGCCTAATCTTATATTAATTAAGGTATTGTTTGGACATAGGTCGATGCGAACTTAAAAAGAAGTTGTGTTTGATACGCATTTCGTTGTGCGTAAATGTTTGGATTATATGTGTTTGGATCGTTCTCTTTTACTTCTTCGCATGCTGGCTGTATCTTTTCCTTTGTCGAAAGATCACCTTGACAATGGTTGTTTTTCTTCTTTTTTTGAGGAAAACACGCAAAAAAGTTGTTCAAAAGTTTGGCGGTTATAACAAAACAAGCTATCTTTGCATCGCTTTTTTAGCTAAGGGCGCTTAGCTCAGTTGGTTCAGAGCGTCTGCCTTACAAGCAGAGGGTCGGCGGTTCGAATCCGTCAGCGCCCACAAGAATGGTAATCCGTAAGACTTATAGAAAGTCTTGCGGATTTTTCTTTTGGTGATAGCCGTGGTGTCGACGGATGGGATACCTTGATGTCGGAGATGAATTTTACATGACCGACATGTTTGCGTTTGTCTTATTGCCTTTGTCAAATCTGTATTGATGATGTGGTCTGAAAGGGGAGAAAACACTATTAACAGAGAATGTAGCCTTAGCAGTTTTATGACCGATTTGGGGTAAAGCGCAACTGAAAGCCGTGCGATGACAAAGTGTTTCGATGTGTTTTTGCGTTTCGGTCTTGTAATTGGCGGGAAAGAAATAAGGCAGAAGCTCATGGCTTCTGCCTTTATATGACATTGTCATACCACCCTGATTAGAGGTTGGGGTTGATTTTGTTCCATTCTGATGTGGGAGGAATGATGTTGAGGGTCACCAGCTCATCACGCATCTTGCATAAGTGTTCGTAGCTTTGGTCGAGTTTGGCATTCTCCTCGGCAGTACCCTGTGGCACTTTGAAACTTGCACCGTTCTTGTCGATGGTGGTGTCCATCGCCATCATGATATGGTTGTATTTGTCGGTCTTTACGTATGTTCCCACGGGGAAACGGAAAGCATCGCCACCCATGACGGCACGAATCATCTCAACAGAGAGGTAAGACGGGCTTTGGAATGACGAACGGCCACGCAGTTTGATAATGGCAGCTCCCCCCTGTGTAACATCTTTTTTCATTTGTTCCCATTCCTCTGTGGGGAATTCCGAAGTACCGATGATATCAGTCAGCTTGCGTCCCTTGATGGTCACGTGGCTTCCGAATACGGCCATTTGTTCGCCGTGTCCGCCATAAGTGGCACATCCTTCGATTTCGCTTTGCATCACATTGAACTTCTTGGCCAATGCACTGAGCAAACGAGTTGTATCAAGTCCGGCAAGAGTTGTTACCTGTCCGGGTTTCAAACCGGAATAAAGCAGGGTAACAAGACCTGTCAAGTCGGCCGGATTGAAGATGATAATGACGTGTTTAACATCAGGGCAGTATGTTTTGATGTTCTTTCCGAGGCTTTCGGCAATTTCGCAGTTACCTTTCAGAAGGTCTTCGCGTGTCATGCCTTCTTTGCGCGGAGCACCGCCTGAAGATATAATGTACTTGGCGTTGGTGAATGCTTCCTTGACGTCGGTGGTGGCTGTGATCTTCACGTCTCCAAAGCCGCACTGGCGCATTTCTTCAGCAACTCCTTCGGGAGAGAACACGTCGTAAAGGCAAATTTCATTGGTAAGACCCATCATCAGGGCTGTTTGAACCATGTTGGAGCCAATCATTCCGGCCGCACCAACGATTGTCAGTTTCTCGTTTGTTATAAATGCCATAGCTTTTTTGTATTATAATTTAATAAAGTGAATAAGCGATTTATCAGGCACAAAGGTATAAATAAAACGTGGCAAACCATTCGATTTTCTGTTTATATTTTGAAAAAGAAACCTCTTTAATCGTTAAATAATTGTATTGAGACATGCTTTGCGTGCAAAAACATGTTTTTTTTGTTCTGTTTTGTCTGAATTTGTTACTTTTGCATGTGTAAGATGGCCTTTGTTTGTCGAACAGTTCTAACCTAAATATTTAAATGATGAAAAAGAAATTGTTGTTTTTGGCAGCTTTGTTGCTGTCGGTCGGGGCTTCTGCCCAAGAAATTTCTTCTGGCGGAAGTAATGGCAAGAGAGAGTTGATGTTCTATGAAGCTGGCATGAGTGTTGCTCCCAAACAGCACAACCTGACGCCTTACACAGCTGATTTCACGCTGGGATTTCAAGTTACCGAGCGTTTGTCGCTGATGGCTACATGTCAAGGTGTTTTGGCATTGTATAAAGATGATGTTACACGCACGTACTTTGAGTCAAACTACGGTTTAGGCGGCGGCGTCGGATTCACATTGTTCAGGGGTAAGTCCGGAGCTTCTTTCTTCAATTCAAACTGTGCCCTTGACTTGCATGCCAAGGTGGTTGCTTCTGTGGGTAATGTCGACTGGAAGTACACACAATATGATTTTGGACTGACATTGTACGACTATCACCGTAGGGGAATTTACATTCCGGTTACCGTCGGCTTCCGTAGCATAGATTCGAGAACGCCGGGACTGCGCAATTACAACAATATTTACTTGCGTGTAGCTTTTGGTTTTTAGTCAGATTTACGAGCGACAGACTCCCGATGGTTTGTCGCTCGCTTTTTATCCCCAATCGTTCATGAGTCCGCATAGGTCTCCGTTTCTGTCTAATGATGTTGCTTCCTGCCTTTTTTCGTTTGCTTGTCGGTATCTTGCCTGTCGTTTCTTCTCAACGCAGCTCGCTGTGCTTTCGGCAAAACGGCAACCCGTCTGCTCGCCATTCAATCGAAATCAGTACGGCCTCTCATGGCCGATTGGGGTTTATTCAAACAATGCCTTGAGAATGTCGGGCGAACGCAGGTCGGGAAAAGAGGGTACATGCAGGCGATAATAACGCAGGATGATGTCGGTAATTCGGTTGCGATCGGTATGCAACATCTTGTATAGGTGCATTGAAAGATAAGTCAGTCGCATGAGTGTAATTACCCGATCGGCATCTTCGGGACAGAGACTGTCGGTGTGGATGGGTGCCGATGAGGAGAAACTGCTGCTGCGCAGGTCGAAATAATCACCCTTATTGTAATCGTCGAGGTTGGGAAAGAAACCGATAAACCTCGTTAGTCGCATCATAAAAACAAGGTGGAAGTTGGCAAACTGTTTCTCAACTCCATCATACCATTCTATACTTTTCTCCACAAATCCAAATAAAGCCGGGTTTGACTGCTCGTCGCGTGTGGCATGACAGAGAAACTCTGCGAGGAACAACGATACGGGGAGTTTAACCGGATGGAAAGGGATGGAAACGAAAGGAATGGCCAATCTGACATCAGAAAGACGTTGCAGGCGTATGTTTTGTCGATAGTCAAAAGTGATTTCAATAAGGGTAAGGGGTTGGAAAAACTGCTTTTTCAATTTTCCTTTTTTCGTTTTGGGAATGCGAATCATAAAAGATACACGCCCAAACTGCTCCGTCAGCATGTCGACAATGAGCGATTGGTCGCCGTATTTGATGTTGCGCAAGACGATGGCTTTCGTAGTTGATTGCATACAAGTCTTTGAATGGTGCAAAATTACACAAAAAATGGGTTTAATGAAATAAAATTTGGAAAGATTGACGTGCATAATACAGAGAGCGAGCAAGGTGATGGCATTGTGGCGAAAAACATGTATGTCTGTCAAGTTCTTATGTTTTCGGATTGCCAAAATGCGCCCTAGCGGCTTGGTTCTGCGATATGTCACCTGATAAATGCTTCATTCCTGCATATTGAGAACAGCCGCCATGTTCGTTTGGGGAAGGTGCTTCTGAAGGTGAGTTTTGAATTGTATATGTCTGGTTTTCATCCTGTAAAATGGGTATTTATGCCTTCTTTATTTCATTTTTGCGGCAAAGCTTGTGGTATTTCCGTTTTTTCTTCGTACTTTTGTACGCTTTTTAATACGAAATTAAATCATAAATAGCATAATAAAAGAATGGCAGCATTAGGAAAAATCAGAAGCAAAGGAGCTATATTGATGGGCATTGTAGGCTTCGCTCTCTTTGCATTTGTGGCCGGAGACTTGGTCAAAGGTTGTGAATCTACCAACAATGAACGCAGACAAAGGCTTGCAGAGATTAACGGAGAAAGCATCAATGCACTGGATTATCAGAAGTATGTGGAGGAATATACTGAAGCAATGAAGACCGAAATTGCCTTGCAGCAAAGCATGGGAATGTCGGTTCAGACTCTTTCTGACGAACAGATACGCGAAAGGGCGTGGCAAGACTTTGTCAATGCAAAGATGATTGAAGAGCAGGCAACCGAACTTGGCCTGATGGTTACCGAAGAAGAGGTGCAGAGCATCATAAGCAAAGGCACAAACCAGTTCCTTACCTCGGTGGCAATCCCGCAATTCCACAACCCGCAGACAGGACGTTTTGATGCCAATGCACTGAAACAGTTCCTCGCAAGCTACAGGCAGGCACAGCAGAACAATCCGCAAATGGCAGAGCAGATGACGCCGGTTTACAAGTATTGGTTGTTCAAAGAGAACCAGTTGCGTCAGTCGTTGCTCGCACAAAAATACATGGTGCTTTTGCAAGAGAGTGTTCTTTCCAATCCCGTTGAGGCCAAGCTCGCCTTTAACGGCCGTCAGCAAGAGAGCGATATAGAGTTGGCTTATTTGGACTACAAGTCTGTCAACGACAATCAGGTTAAACTTACAGATGCTGATTTGCAAAAGAAATACGATGAACTGAAGGAACGTTTCTACGTAGGTCAGGAAATTCGTGAGATTAAATATGTATCGGTGAAGAAAGAGGCTTCGGCTGCCGACCGTGCTGAATTGCAGAAAAAGATGCAAGGTTTCGTACAGGAATTGCAACAGGCAGGCAGCGATGCCGATAAGGTTGTTCGTAAGAGCCAGTCGTTGTTGCAGTATGCTGGTATTCCGGTAGGTAAGAACGTATTCCCGAACGACATTTCTTCTAAACTTGATTCTATGTCTGTCGGTTCTGTTATGGGGCCGTTTGAAAACAAGCAGGACAATACTCTGAACGTTATGAAGCTTATTTCAAAGACGTCTTTGCCTGATTCTATCGAATATCGTTTAATTTCTGTGGCAGGAAAGACAACTGCCGAGACCTCGCAGAGGGCTGACAGCGTTCTGAAAGCTCTTCAGGCAGGGGCAGACTTTGACGCATTGGCTAAGAAATATGGTCAAAAAGGTGAAAAAGCATGGCTTACCGGCATGCAGCAATACCAAACTGCGCTTCAAGCCAAGGACAACCTGCCGCTTATCCAAGCGTTGAATGCTGCCGCAGTCAATGAATATAGAATTGTACCCCTTACTCAGGTAAGTGTCATCGTTCAAGTCTTGGATCGCAAAGCCATGCAAGACAGATATGATTTGGCGGTTATCAAGAAACCGATAGATTTCTCCGAGGAAACATCTCAGGCTGTTTACAACAAGTTTACAACCTTTGCCGCAGCCAACCGAGACCTCGCTTCGATGGAAAAGAATGCTGCCAAGGCCGGATATCAGGTGCAAGAACTACCTGGTATAACGACTTCTGCGGGCAATGTAGCTGGTATTCAGAGTACGAGAGATGCCCTCAAGTGGATTTTCGAGGCAGAAGAAGGCGACATGTCTGATGTCTTCAAGTGCGGAGACAATGATGAGTTGCTCGTTGTTGCACTTACCAAAGTTTATCCGAAGGGATATTTGCCGCTCTCACATCCGCAAGTGAAGGAGATGGTTAAGCAAGAAGCCCTGAAGGAAAAGAAAGCGAACATGCTCGCAGAGAAGCTGAACGGTGTGAAGAGCATTGCTGCTGCGAAGCAAAAAGGATGCAAAGTAACCGCTGTTAATCAGGTAACTTTTGCTGCTCCGGCGATGATTCAGGCTCTCATGGCTTCCGAACCGGCTCTCAGCGGTGCAGTAGCTGCAACGGCACAGGGCAAGTTTGTCAGTCATCCCGTCAAGGGAAATGCGGCCGTTTATCTCTTCCAAGTGAAAGCAAAACGTACACTTCCGGGCAAGTTTGATGAACAACAGTATGCCAAGCAGGCTGCCATGGCCGAACTGAACGAACTCTTCCGCATGGTGCAGTTCGATCTTCAGCGCAAGGCTAATGTAACAGATAACCGCTACTTGTTCATGTAGTCGGTTGCAAACAGCATGCGTTTGCGAGGCAACGCAAACCAATACAAAGGGGGATTCACCGTCAGGGAGAATCCTCTTTTTTATATGTATTGCTTTGTCCTTTGGTATTTTTTGCCTATCTTCGCACCAATTATTCACATCAACCATCATGAAACAACATCTCGTAAAGACTTTTTGCGCGTTTATCGCTATATTCTCGATGTCTTTTTTCATCACCGCACAGGCGGCCAGAACCCCCAAACGTGAGTTTAGAGGGGCATGGATACAATGTGTCAACGGACAATTTCTGGGCATGTCTACCCAGCAAATGCAACAAACTTTAGCTTACCAACTCAACGAACTGCGTAAAAGCGGTGTCAATGCTATCATCTTTCAGGTGCGTCCGGAGTGCGATGCACTCTATGAAAGTTCGCTGGAGCCTTGGAGCCGTTTTCTCACCGGGCAGCAGGGACGTGCTCCGCAACCTTACTGGGATCCGTTGAAATGGATGATAGAGCAGTGTCATCGCAGGGGAATGGAGCTGCATGCGTGGATTAATCCCTACCGTGCAAAGACCAAGAATACCACAGCTTTGGCTACCAATCATATCGGGGTGCGCCGTCCTGACTTGTCTTTCTCCTACGACGGACAGCTCATTCTCAACCCCGGCATCCCCGAAAACCGCAATATTATTTGTCAGGTAGTAGACGATATTGTGAGCCGTTATGACATAGACGGCTTGCATATCGACGATTATTTTTATCCCTATCCGGTGCAGGGACAGGTTATTCCCGATGACAGAGAGTTTCGTCTGTACAACAACGGTATTCGTGACAAGGGAGATTGGCGCAGATATAATGTCAATCTGTTCATCAAACAGTTGAGTGAAACCATTCACCGCCGTAAACCGTGGGTGAAATTCGGGGTCTCTCCGTTTGGCATTTACCGTAACAAACGCAATGCTCCACAGCTCGGAAGCAATACCAGCGGCTTGCAAAACTATGATGATCTCTATGCCGATGTACTGCTTTGGGTCAACAACGGGTGGGTAGACTATATCGTTCCGCAGATATATTGGCAGATAGGACACCCTACGGCCGACTATGCCACGCTCATTTCGTGGTGGAACAGATATGCGGGTGCACGCCATTTGTATGTAGGTGAAGATGTGGAACGTACTGTTAAGTATCCTGATCCGTCGAATAGCAACACCCATCAGTTGGCTGCCAAGCGCAGGCTTCATGCCCAGATGTCAAACGTTAATGGCACAGTGTTGTGGTATGCCAAGGCTGTTGTCGACAATGTAGGTAACTATGGCACTGCACTTCGCAATGTCTACTGGCGCACTCCGGCGCTTCCTCCCCAGATGCCGTTCATAGACGACAAGAAACCTAAGAAACCCAAGAAAGTGATGCCAATATGGACTACAGACGGACAAGTACTTTTCTGGACTGCACCTTCGGCCAAGAAATGGGGTGATGAGGCTGTGCGCTATGTTATTTACCGCTTTAATGACGGAGAAAGCATTGATATTGACAATGCCTCCAAGATAGTTTCCATTACCTCTAACACCTTTTACAGATTACCTGTTGTCGATGGAAACACTCGTTGTACCTATGTGGTTACGGCGTTGGATCGGATGAGCAACGAGAGCAAGGCTGCCAAAAAGAAGGTGACTTTGTAGTCTGTTTCGCTGCATAAATTGAGTGTGTACCCACTCAGTGAGTGCCCCAGAGAAACCCATGAAGAATTTATTGTGTTTCCCTTGGGGCACTCATGTTGTTGTTCTCCTCTTGTTTTCGTCCGCTTGTCGGCATCTTCTCCGCCGTTTTTCCCCATCGTAGCACGTTACGCCTTCGGCCACGGACAGACACAGGGGTCTGTCCCTACGACGACGGCAGCCATAACAACACAATAATACTATTATATAATGGTAAACCATTCGTGAAAAACAACATTACAATGATCTTATATACGGCAAGACATTCGTGAAAAACAACACAACAATGATCTTATATATGGTAAGGCATTTGTGAAAATGTAGGGACAGACCCTGTGTCTGTCCGTCAAGCCCCCTCGCCAAATTCCCCGAATTTGGGTACTTGCTGATGTGGGCATTGTGTTGGGTTAATCCAAAACCGACAGGCAACCTGCTCAACATTCAAACGAAATCTGTACGCTCCTTAATAACCGATAGGGGAGTACAGGAGCCACGGATTCTACTCCCATAAGGATGTCCGGGGAAATGGTATGTAAAATCTTGTCATCGTACCAATATCTGGTACTGTACGTACCAACGACTGGTACGGCTCGTACCAAGCATTGGTACACGCCCTACCAGTCGTTGGTAGTTTTTCGGTCATTGCCCGATTCTGTCCTGCTTGCTCAATCAATTCCAATCATTCATTAGATTGCTAAGGCTTTATTCATGTCTAATGCCATTGCTTTTCGACCTCTTTCGTCCGCTTGTCAGCATCTTCTCTGCCATAATCCCTCGGTGTAGTGAACTACGTTTTCAACAAGACGACAGTTCATTTGCTCAACATCTGAACGAAAAAAGTACGGTCTCTGACAGCAGACATGGATTTAACAAAAGGGCATACATGTGTAAGAGACCTACTTGCACAACACCTCTATTACATGCCCCAAGACTTCTTTGAAATGCTGATACATGTCGCTTACAGCACATCTGCCCGGATTCTACGATACCTGTCTCCGTCAACCATCGGGCATCAACAGACAAATTGCAGATAAAAACACCTCATACAAATGAAAAATCCCGACTTCAATCAAGAAGATTGAAATCGGGATTCATTCGTCATTCAGCCAACTACAGTCTGAACTTATATCCTAATGTAAACTGAAATACGCTGTTCTTGGCAGAGCCTTCGTCGAAGACTTTTGTCAAGCCCCAGTTGTATCGGGCATCAAACACCCATCTGTTACGTTCATAAGAGATACCTATTGGCAAAGAAAGGTCAACTGTTTTTATTCCGTCGATATCTCCTTCCACTGTCACTCCCTCTACTTTGGCACTTGCCCTTGCGCTTACATTGAAACCCGGTTGTAATCCCATCTTCACGGCAAGGCCTCTGGAAACATAGACATTAGCCAGAATTGGAATGTTGATATAATCGAGTTTAAGCGTCGTGCCATCACCTTTTGCACCCTGCATCGAGTACAATGCGCCTACCGAAAGTCCCAACATGTGTGAAGCTCCGTATTCAAACTCAGCTCCGACAACCAAGCCCACACGCAAATCGGAATCAAAATCACCTGCAAGATTGGCCAAGTTCATACCTACTTTGGGCTGAATAGTAGTTGTACCAACCCTGTTTTGTGCATTCACTGTTAAAGTGGCCAATATCAAAATGGCCATCATCATCATTTTCTTCATACTTACTTTGATTAAATATTAAATATAAATGCTGTCAATCATTGAATAATTCGGAACAAAAACCGTATTTGTGTATTACTTAAAGGTGCCTTTTCTAAGGCCATCCCATAATCAAAAGACGCTGCAAAGATAAGCAAACTTTTATTCCCACCAAACGATTCAGTGTTTTTTTTGACAGGAAAGACGGCGTCAATAGGCCTTTAGGAAAGGGGACAACGTAAAATTTGCCTGTTGAACCCCAATCAGCCATGAGACTGCCAATACAACATTTCTCACTGATGACGTTGCCTATCGACAGCTTTCTTCCGACAACCATCCTCTTGTTTGCCGTTTTTCTTGATGCAACCTGCCACGCTTTCACAAAAAACGACAGCACATCCGCTCAACATCCCCAAATACTCAGCACGGCCTCTCATGACCGAATTGGATTGAAATGATGGTATATGAAAATGCGGCCTGTGTCGACACGACCAACAACCAAAGCCCTGACGCATGGTATTGAGACAATGACAACCATGCGTCAGGGCTTTTATTATGCAGCAAGAAGGCAGAGAAACGGAATTCCACGCAAGCGAAATACGGCGGAAAACAACAGCTGGCAAACAGTCAAGCGGCATCGTACGTACATCAAGCTCTGCCCAACTCGCCCTCTTTATGAACCGACCAACTCGCCCAGAAGTGTGGCCGAAGTAGAGCCGGTAATGCGAACGTGAGCACGTTGTCCAACACGACAGTTGCCTTTGTCGAACACCACCATCTTGTTTTGCCCCGTTCTGCCGCACAATTGCTCACGGCTTCGTTTACTGAAACCCTCGATAAGCACCTCAAACACCTTACCTTCGTCTCGTTTGTTGGCCTCGGCCGAAAGGCGTGTCTGCAATTCTATCAATTCAGACAGGCGGCGCAGCTTCACCTCTTCGGGCACATCGTCGGGCAAATGTTTGGACGCATAAGTGCCGGGGCGTTCTGAATACTTGAACATGAAGGCAGAGTCGTAGCCCACTTCTTCCATCAACGAGAGTGAAAGCCGGTGGTCTTCCTCTGTCTCGGAATGGTAACCCACAAATATATCGGTAGTAATGGCACAGTCGGGAACGATGTCACGGATAGCTTTGATACGTCTCATGTACCACTCTCGTGTGTATTTGCGGTTCATGAGTTTCAATATCCGGTCGCTTCCGCTCTGCACCGGCAGGTGAATATGTCGGCAAACGTTGGGTTCTTCGGCAATGACACGAAGCGTATCATCGCTCATATCCTTGGGATGAGAGGTTGTAAAGCGAACCCGCATATCAGGAACGGCACGTGCAACGGTGCGCAGCAGACGTGCAAAGTCGGTATCACCGCCTTGCAGCAACTCGACGGACGGAAGTTCTACGGCATTCTGTTCCATGCCATTTTCGTTGGAAATCTCGTCAGATTGCTGGTCTACAAAACGGTAAGAATTGACATTCTGTCCCAAGAGCGTAACCTCCTTGAATCCTTTTTCACGCAGGTCGAGCACTTCGCGGATGATGCTTTTGACATCGCGCGAGCGTTCCCGTCCTCTTGTATAAGGCACAATGCAGTAATGGCAAAAGTTGTTACAACCGCGCATAATGCTGACAAAGCCTCCGATATGTGCTCCGTGAAGACGCTGCGGAACGATGTCTCGGTATGTTTCGGAAGTACTCAGTTCGATGTTCATGGCCTTATGCCCTGTCTCTGCTTGCGCAATGAGGTCAGGAAGGGAAAGATATGAGTCGGGGCCTGCCACCAAATCTACGTGGTGGTTGGTTATCAAGTCTTCCTTCACTCGTTCGGCCATACATCCCAAAACACCGATAATCAAGCCTCCCTCGGTAACTTCGGCTGTCATTTCTGCCTTGTCGTCTTTCGACTTCTCCCTTGCCGCAGCCTCTGAAAGTCTCTTGCGCTTCATGGCATGCAGTTCTTCGAGTCGTCTATATATTTTTTGTTCAGCGTTGTCGCGCACTGAACATGTATTCAAGAATACGGCATCTGCCTCTGAAATGTCATCGGTGGCATCATATCCAGCCATCTTCATGACCGACGCAACGACTTCGCTGTCGGCCACATTCATCTGACATCCATAGGTTTCGATGAACAATTTTTTCATGTCTATTTGCTTTTGTGAAAGTGCAAAGGTACAAAAAAAGCAAGAAACGGTGTGGTATTGTCTGGCGAAAACACATAGACAACATGCAAACGCCAATCCATAACTGGCGCAGGAAGACACATGACGACATGCAACCGGGGGCATACGGTGCGAGAACAGACAAGAACATACCTCCGAAGCAACTCCTTCCGTCCAGCGGACTAATCCATGCGCTTACCCTGAAAGGCAGCAATTTGCCATGTCAACATTCCTTTTCCATATACAAGTAATTCTTTTTTGTTCTTTTTTCAACCAAACCTTTGTGACGGAAAGGAAAAGTCACTACCTTTGACTCCATATTCAAATCAATTACACATAAAAACAAAACTCTATGAAACAAAGACTACATTACATGTGGTTGGCACTCCTCTTGCTATGCATCGGGACAACAGCCAACGCACAAGGAGCACAGGTTTCGACTCTATCTGAAGCTTGGACAAAAGCAGCCAACTGCGAACTGGTGCTTAGCGAAGGCAGCAACTACAAGCTGCAAGTCCTTTATGTGGACGAAGAACACAAAGATGTCTACCTGTGGGACGGCACGTATGGCATGATGTTACAGGAATCTAAAGACAAGATGCCGGGCGTAGAGACGGGCAAGATTATTCTTTCCGGCTCAATATCTCTTAACTATGTCTCTTGGATGGACTTCTTTACCGTACCCGAAAATGCAACCATCACATTCGGAGCGAAAGAAGAACCCATTGCACCGGTTGAAGTAACAGATCCCAATCTCAAAAAACGTTACGAGTTTATCAAGGTAAAAGGCCAAATAAGCGATGACGGAGCAAGACTACGTTATGAAGGCGGTACGCTTTATCTGAAAAACGATATCGGAGTAAATGCCGACTTATTGGCCTGTGCAGGCAAGAAAGGACATGCGACAGGCATCAACACTCACTATGGTCTTCGTGTCTATCCGAAAGCCTTCTTCACAGAAGAACAAGTCAATGATCCGACCCGTCTCGATACGTTTGAGGAACTCAAGGCTCTCACTACTACCGGAATGCAAACCTTCTACATACCAAACGGCACGAGAGTGGCCTTCGCTAAGAGCACTGCAAAGGGCGGCTACCTCTATCTTTGGAACGGAACACACGGCACGCACATTGAGGGAACAAGCGTTTACAGCGGCATCCTCAACCGTGAAGGACAAGACTCCATCGAGGCAGGACAACTTGTCACGGGTAACATTACTGCCAAATACTATGCCGCAAACAGCTATAAGGCCAACAATTATTTTGAATATAACACAACGCTGAATCCCGACTCGAAGCACGAATTGGCTTTCGGAGAAAAGGGAGAGGTCGTACCGCGGACGGTAACATCTGAACAGTTACATGCAGACGCTGCCTCGAAAGAGTATGATGATTCATATATCCGTGTTCACGGAATACTGCTTGCAGGCAACCGACTGCTGACCGATGACGGAAAGACTATACAATTAGACGACTTCTTCAAACTGGGGCCGAACTTTGAACAGTACGTTGAACACAAAGGATGGGCAAAAGGCATTGCCGTTCGTGATGTATGGGATGGCACGTTTACCTTGCGCCTTATTGCAACAGACTTCTTTGAGTCTGAAGGTTTGGCAGAGCCTGTAGCGGTAGAGTATGATGCCGAGCAAACCAATGTAATGGACAAAGAAGTGCCCATTGCAACGGCCACCATCAAGAACATGAACCTCAAGGCCGGAAAATACAGCGGAATCTGCCTTCCCTTTGATGTGGCCGAAGAACGGATAACCGAAATCTTCGGAGAAGGAACGGAAATATACACCGCCAAGGAATATGAAGCAACGGAAACAGCAGACTCCATCTATCTCTCGACCGTTAAGTCTATCAAGGCAGCACGTGTGTTCATCATCAAGCCAGCCAAAGACTTGCAGAACATCGATTTCGGACGAGTAAACGTTGTTACCAGCCTGCCCTATACATTCACACTGACCAAACACAACTGGAACAACCCCAAGAAAAGAGTCATCAAAGCAACGACAGCAGGATATTCGGCAACCAACCTTGAAACGGTTGAGCGTGCATTCACCATCACCGAACAAGGTAAACTGGAGGCAGCCAAAGGCACTCACAGAGGGTTCAACTCTTACTTCATACTTCAAGATGAAGATATCGTCAACCCAATCATACTCATTGACGGCAAAGTGTTGGATACCGAAGGCGGTGGAGAAGAACCCGAGGAGCCGGAAGACCCCAATGCCATCAAGACGTTTGCAGAACTGAAAGCCATCAAGACCAATGATATGGTTACCTTCCAAGTGCCTGCTGGCACACGTGTATTGTATGCACAAAAAGGTAACGATGTACAAAGTCCCTACCTTTTCTTGTGGAATGGCGAAGACGGTCTGGGCATCATGGGCAAAGATGTTGCAAGAAGCATCTTCAAAGACGGGGTAACCATTGAGCAGGGACAGCTCGTCAAGGGTAAGATTACGTCTATGTATTTCGGTGAGCAGTCACACTACTTCTATTATCACAAGGATTATTACACCAACTCGGAAGACAACCTGACCTTTGGAGAGAAAGGTGAACTAACCCCGAAAGATGTTACCGGCACCGACCTGATGAACAACATCACGACAAAAGCATACGACAACTCCTACATTCGTATGCATGGCGCATTCGATGCGAAAAAGAGCTTTGTGACAGATGATGGCAAGAGCTTCTCGCTGGACGATGTTTTCAATACCGGCATCAAGCTGGATGACTACGTAAACCATAAGGGAACGCTTACGGTTATTGCTTACAAACTCATCGATTCGTTCAAACTCTACCCGATTTCGGCCAACGCTTTTGAAGACGAAGGTGAGAATACGGCCGTCGACGTAGTATATGATGCAACACAGGCTAACACCATTGACAAGGAAATACCGCTGGCCAACGTGACCATTAACAACCTGTCATACAAAGCCAATACATATTCTACCATCTGCCTGCCATTCGCCCTTGGAAAAGAAGAGGTTGCAAGAATCTTCGGAGCGGGCACAATGGTCTACTTCTCTGAGACCTATCGCTCTACAGAAGAGGCCGATACGCTTTTCTTCAAGAAGTCAGGTGATGCCGCTATCAGCAATGGTCACGCATACGTCATCAAACCAACTCAAGATGTTTCGACCATCACCGTGGAAAAAGTAACCATAAAAAGTGATGCTCCTTATGCAAATTCGTTCTGGAAAGATGAAAACAGCGAAAGCGAAAAGAACATCAACTTCACCGGTTCTTATTCTCCTGTTGACCTGAGCAAGGTAAGTAATGCCTACTGCTTCGATGAAAGCGGCATGCTGGTTGAGGGTAAAAATATCTTGTCAGGTTTTAGCTGCTATGTATCAAGCGAAAACGAACTGCACAAACTCATGGCTTACATTGAGAACCAAATGGTAGTAAACGGCATCGAAATCATGATGGGTGAAGATGCTGAAAACGGAAAAATCTACAACCTCAACGGACAATATGTAGGCAATTCGCTCAACAACCTGAAAAAAGGTGTTTACATTCGCAACGGCAAGAAAGTAATGGTGAAGTAACCAACAGTTACATACCATCACATCTACAACAACCGCCACCGACATGTTTTCATGTCAGTGGCGGTTTCTATTATCCCCAATCAAACATCAAAAAGCGTACAGACATTGTTCAAATGTCGAGCAGATGGTCTGTCGTTATATCAAAGTATAGCTCGCTACGCCAAGGGAAAACGGCGGAAAAGATGCTGACAAGCAAGCGAAAGCAGTCGAAAAGCAATGGCATTAGACATGAATAAAGCCTTAGCAGACTAATAAACGATTGGAATTGAACAAGCAAGCAGGAAAGAACTGGGCAATGACCGAAATACTACCAACGACTGGTAGGGCGTGTACCAATGCTTGGTACGAGCCGTACCAGTCGTTGGTACGCTGTACTTTCCAAATCGAAGTGCAAAAATCTGCGTTATTTTTTCAAGGTGAAAACATGAAAAACACCGCAGGTTTGCCTTGCGGCCGGGGCGCGTAGCCCCGAAGAGCCATACCGGCAATACAAAAAAAGGAGTCCCTTTGCAGGACTCCCTAAGATTAATTATCTTTGTATTGCAATATGTATAAACAATTAACCTCGGAGCAAAGGTCGCAAATTTTCGCCTTACTCCAAAGAAAAAGTCCAAGAAAAGAGGTTGCCCGCATCGTCGGCATCAGTGAATCAACGTTAAGCCGTGAGCTAAAGCATAACAGCGGTCCCTCCGGCAACTACATCTGGTTCAAGGCTCACCAGAAAGCCATGGCACGTCGCAGGCGTACCACGGCCAATGCCCGCCTTTGCCCTGTCTTGGTCTGGCGTATCAGGGAATACATCCTTGAAGAGCAATG
>JAXFLJ010000014.1:0-24597 GCA_034183335.1 Prevotella sp. | reverse complement strand
AAGCAGGAGTAAGGCAGCTCTCACTTTTCTAAACCTATTGGCGTGAAACAATGATTCTTCGACCTAAAACCAGGGCGAAAGAATCGTTGTGGACTATAATCTGGACTAAAAAGAGCTGCCCTTAAACCGAATTGGGGTTTTAGAAGCCATTATTGCCGTGGGATATCGTGTTAATTCAGAACAAGCAACGCACTTTCGGAAGTGGGCAACAAAAACGCTCAATGAATTCATTACTAAAGGATATCTACTTGATAAAAATCGTCTGAAGCAAGGCGAACAGTTTGGACACGACTACTTTAAGGATCTACTTGAAGATATTCGTGAGATACGTGCCAGCGAGCGACGCTTCTATCAAAAAGTCACCGATATTTATGCACGAGACGAAACGTTTCTTTGCCACTGTGCAAAACAAGTTACATTGGGCTATCTCTGGGCAAACTGCAGCGGAAATTATCTACGACAAAGCTGATGCGAACCAGCCCCATATGGGATTGACCACGTGGAGACACGCACCAGATGGCAAGGTAATGAAGTCAGATATAACGATAGCAAAAAATTACCTTGACCAAAAGCATATGACTGCTATCAATCGCCTTGTATCTGCTTACCTTGACTTGGCAGAAGATCGTGCAGAGCAAGAGATTCCTATGACTATGCACGATTGGAGTACATTGCTTGATGGATTTCTGACAGTAGCAGATCGCCCTTTGCTCGATAATTCAGGAGGTATCTCTGCATTGGAGGCAAAACTAAAAGCGGAGCGAGAGTATGAGGTATTCCGCCACCAACAAGATATAGAATATATTTCAGATTTCGATAAAGAAATAAAACGACTTAAAGGAGAAAATTGATATCATTAAGATAGTAAAACTTAGATTTGGTATATCAGAGACTTCTTCTTTCTGAAATCAATGAAAAGAAAAGTCGGACACGTGCGCATCCGACTTTTAATCTTACTAAACGTTATTACAATCAACGCTTATTGCTTCATCATGATTTTCTTTCCTTCTGCCACGGCTTCCATATTCAAAGGAATAAGGCCGTGGTGACGTTCGGGCAAAGTTTTGTAGAGAGCTTTTTCCAAACCTGCATCGCTCACAATGGGGCATACACCGAGCAAACCGCCCAATACAATCATGTTGAAAATTTTGGTATTCTTCATCTCTACCGCTTTGTCCATAGCATCGATACGATATACCTCGATGTCTTTTCTGGTCGGCGGATTGATGATTCCGTTTCCATCATAAATAAGGATACCACCTGGTTTAACCTTAGACTCAAACTTATTCAGTGACGGCTGGTTGAGCACAATTGCCACATCATATTTGCTGAGGATAGGAGATGAAACGCGGTCGTCGCTCACAATAACCGTAACATTGGCGGTACCACCACGCTGCTCTGGTCCATAAGCTGGCATCCATGTAACTTCCTTATCTTCCATCAGGCCGGAATAGGCCAGGATTTTTCCCATAGAAAGGACACCTTGTCCTCCGAAACCACTAATGATTATTTCTTTTTTCATTGCTTCTACTTTTTAAGTTATTCATGAGAATTACAATCCCGTCTCATCTTTGAGGTCGTTTTTCTCATAGAATGGGAACATGTTTTCTTTCATCCACTCGTTTGCCTGACCCGGCGTGAGCTTCCATCCACTGTTGCAAGTAGCTACAAATTCTACCAAGCAAGAACCTTTTCCGGCCATAGAGGCATCAAATGCCTTGCGCAGAGCCTTCTTTGCCTTGCGAATAGAGGCTACCGTCTCCACACTCTGGCGTGTAACATAACATGTTCCTTGCAGTTGTGCGGCAATTTCAGAGAACTTCAGGGGATAACCGTGCAACTCAGGATCACGTCCGTAAGGACAAGTTGCGGTCTTCTGTCCGAGAAGTGTTGTCGGAGCCATTTGTCCACCAGTCATACCATAAATAGCATTGTTGATGAAAATGATGACAATATTCTCACCACGGTTAAGTGCGTGAATTGATTCAGCTGTACCAATGCAGGCCAAGTCGCCGTCACCCTGATAAGTGAAGACAAGGCGGTCGGGCCATACACGCTTGATACCGGTTGCCACAGCAGGAGCGCGTCCGTGGGCAGCTTCCTGCCAGTCGATGTCGATGTAACGATAGGCAAACACAGCACAACCAACTGGCGAAACGCCAACAGCCTTGTCTGTCATGCCCATTTCTTCAATAACTTCAGCAACGAGTTTGTGAACTACACCATGGGAACATCCCGGACAATAGTGCATTTTCACTTCATTCATCAACTTCGGTTTAGCATACACCAAGTTTTCAGGTGCAATTATCTTGTTATCTTCCATCTTACTTCATCAATTTAGTTTTCAACGCATTTACAATTTCCTCTGGTTCGGGCACCATTCCACCCAAACGGCCGTAATACTCAACAGGTACTTCGCCGTTGATAGCAAGACGAACATCTTCTACCATTTGGCCGGCATTGATTTCCACAACGAGTATTCCTTTCTTGCCTCTGGCAAGTTCAGCAATTTCTTTTGAGGGATAAGGCCATACGGTAATCGGACGGAAAAGACCAATCTTATAACCTTCTTCACGGGCGTTCTCGATAGCTTTCTCAGAGATACGTGCAGCACTTCCAAAGGCAACGATGATGTAATCAGCATCTTCACACTGCGTAGCTTCATAACGAACTTCGTTGGCACGAATCTCATCATATTTCTTTTGCAAGTGAATATTGCGCTGTTCCATCACTTCAGGTTGCAATTCGAGCGAGGTGATGATATTGGGATCACGGTCAGCAGTGCGACCGAAACTTGCCCAAGGACACTCTTTCTTTACTTCTTCTTCAGTACGGCGGGGCTTGAAAGGAGGAAGAACAACCTTCTCCATCATTTGTCCGATAATACCATCACTCAAAATACAGGCAGGATTGCGGTATTTGAATGCAAGTTCGTAAGCCAAATCAACAAAATCAGCCATTTCCTGTACCGATGCCGGTGCCAAAGTAATGACATAGTAGTCGCCATTACCACCACCACGGGTAGCCTGGAAGTAGTCACCTTGTGACGGCTGGATAGTTCCCAGACCGGGACCTCCACGCTGTACGTTAACGAAAACTCCGGGCAACTCTGCACCTGCAAGGTAAGAAATTCCTTCCTGCATCAGGGCAACACCAGGGCTTGATGAAGACGTCAAAGTACGTTTTCCTGCTCCGGCAGCACCATATACCATATTAATAGACGCTACTTCGCTCTCAGCCTGTAACACAACCATTCCTGTTGTTTCCCAAGGTTTGAGTTCGGCAAGTGCCTCGATTATTTCACTTTGTGGAGTAATGGGATATCCGAAATATCCGTCAGTTCCACAGCGGATGGCAGCGTGGGCTATCGCCTCGTTGCCTTTCATCAATGTTACTTCTTTTTCAGCCATAGTCTTTTTACTCCTCCATTTTTTTCTTGTAAACGGTGATACATCCATCGGGACATACGATTCCACACGATGCGCAACCAATACAATCGTCCATTCTTACCGGTTGTACGTAAGCATAACCGCTAACGTTCACCTTCTTTCCAATCGCAAGTACATCCTTAGGGCATGAGATGACACATAGCGAGCATCCTTTGCACCTTTCCGTGTTGACCACGACGGCTCCTCTAATTTTACTCATAATGCTTTTCATTTTGCGACCTGAATCCGCTTCCTCCCAAAGGTTTCCACGGTCACGAGGTCATTGTTTATTCTAAGGGTTATAAATATCTTTACAGTAATAATTCATGATATCATCTACCATCTCTTTAGCCTGAACAGCAGGGCTGCTTGGATCGAGTTCAATGGCAGCAATATAATGATTCAACGCTTCCTGCCAGTTACCTTGCTGACGGTACTCGTTGCCTTTCAAATAAAAATCGTTCGCTGTCATATTCATTTATTGATAGTATTCTTTTTTTCCAGCCGCCAATGTATTCTTCATCAACGAACAGATAGTCATAGGACCTACACCACCGGGTACAGGTGTGATGTATGAACATTTATCGGACACTTCCTCAAACTTCACGTCTCCCTGAAGACTGAAGCCGCTTTTGCGTGTAGCATCAGGAACTCTTGTCGTTCCAACGTCAACAACTACAGCCCCTTCCTTCACCATATCAGCCGTTACAAAGCCAGGCTGTCCGATAGCGGCAATGATAATATCAGCAGCCAGACACTCTTCTTTGAGTGTTTTCGACCTGCTGTGACATACCGTAACCGTTGCATCGCCATATTGTTTCTGCATCATCAACTGCGCCATGGGCTTACCAACGATATTTGAACGTCCAAGGATAACGCATTTCTTACCTGAAGTTTCAATGTTATATCGCTTCAAAAGTGTCAGGATACCAAGCGGAGTGGCAGAAATGAAGCATGGCAAACCGATGGACATACGTCCGACATTAATAGGATGGAAGCCGTCTACGTCTTTACGATAGTCAATAGCCATGATGACTTTTTGCTCGTCAATATGCTTGGGCAATGGCAACTGAACAATAAATCCGTCGACATCTGCATCTTCATTGAGAGCCTTTACTTGTGCAAGCAAAGCTTCTTCGGTAACATCTTCCTCAAAACGGATAAGAGTTGACTTAAATCCACATGCCTCGCAAGCCATCACTTTATTCTTCATATAAGTTTCCGAGCCACCATCGTGCCCGACAAGAATAGCAGCCAAGTGTGGTCTTTTACCACCTTGCTGCACGATATCCTCCACCTCTTTTGAGATTTCGGCTTTGATGGCTGTAGCCGTAGCCTTACCATCTATAAGTATTGTATTCATTTTTTGTTGTCTTTAAATTATGATTTTGTATGTATCATTATATCTTCGGCATACCGCCTTTCATATTCATCATGTTCTTCATCATGCCCATCTTTGAGCCTCCCGTAACCATCTTCATCATCTTTCGGGTTTGGTCAAACTGCTTCATCAGACGGTTAACTTCCTGAATATCCGTCCCCGAACCTTTGGCAATCCTCATCTTTCTGCTGTTATTGAGAATTTCGGGATGAGAGCGTTCTTTGGGAGTCATGCTTTGAATAATAGCCTCAATGCCTTTGAATGCATTGTCATCAATGTCTATATCCTTAATGGCTTTGCCTACGCCGGGAATCATAGCAGCCAAATCTTTCAGGTTTCCCATCTTCTTGATTTGCTGTATCTGCTTCAAGAAGTCGTCAAAGTCAAACTGGTTTTTTTGTATTTTCTTCTGCAAGCGTTTGGCTTCTTCCTCGTCATACTGCTCCTGTGCACGTTCAACGAGCGACACGATGTCTCCCATGCCAAGAATTCTGTCAGCCATTCGCGAGGGATGGAAAGCATCGATGGCTTCCATTTTTTCACCCGTTCCGACAAATTTGATGGGCTTTGTAACCACAGTACGTATAGAAAGAGCAGCTCCTCCTCGTGTATCTCCATCGAGTTTAGTCAGTACCACTCCGTCAAAGTCAAGCCTGTCATTAAATTCCTTGGCTGTGTTGACTGCGTCTTGTCCTGTCATCGAGTCAACCACGAAAAGCGTTTCATCGGGATGGATGGCATTCTTGAGCGTCTCTATCTCGTTCATCATCTCTTCGTCGATGGCCAAACGACCGGCCGTATCGACAATGACAACATCATTTCCTTTGGCTTTTGCCTCATTAATGGCATTCCGTGCGATAGAAACCACATCCTTATTGCCTTCCTCGGTATAAACCGGAACACCAACCTGTCCGCCAACGACTTTCAACTGTTCGATAGCAGCAGGCCTGTAAACGTCACACGCAACGAGCAACGGATTCTTTTTCTGTTTGCCTTTCAGCATGTTTGCGAGTTTGCCGCTGAACGTCGTCTTACCTGAACCCTGAAGGCCAGACATCAGGATAATGGCAGGACGGCCTTCCAAACGCAAACCAACAGTTTCTCCTCCCATCAGTTCTGCCAGTTCGTCATGTACCAGCTTCACCATCAGTTCTCCCGGCTTGACTGCGGTCAACACGTTCATGCCAAGTGCTTTTTCCTTGACGGTATCCGTAAAGTTTTTAGCTACTTTGTAGTTTACGTCGGCATCAAGCAAAGCGCGGCGAACGTCTTTCAACGTTTCCGCCACATTTATTTCGGTAATCTTTCCTTCTCCTTTGAGTATCTTAAAGGAGCGTTCCAGTCTATCGCTTAAATTCTCAAACATATTTTTCTATTGTGTATCTTTCAAAGGACAGTGTTGTAAACCGTACCTGCCTTATGCTTCGCAAAGGTAAGAAAAAAAAATGAACCGCAATGAAGCGAATGCAACATTTTAATTATTTTAATGTACTGTCTAATTCCAGCCAATTTCAGCCATAACCCATTTTGCCTTAATGCAGAGGGAAAGAGGACGATACATGTTGAAAATGACGATAGATTTCATCTGCCGAGAAGGCGAAAAACACACCTTTCAAAAAGCTACGACGAGGACAGTTTTTCTGTCGTCCATATTCTGTTTTTCTTCAGCCTTTGCCACATGCTGCAACCATATGCGTATGGCGAGACAGATGTCTATGATTCAAGCCGCAAACATATACACGCCAATGGGCAATACACTGTGGCGGGCAAGCCCTTGTCCACTAACCTGCAATTTCATGCTTGTCCAAACCCTACTGAAAGAGGCGATAACAAAAACCGGATACGGAACATTCAGTTATCACCTAAGCAGGCCGTTTTTCTCTCCACCTCTCAATCGGTCATTAAACCGCTAAGGCTTATATTTCAGGCTAATAATGTTGTTTCCCGACTGCTTCCTTTGTTGCCGGCATCTTGCCAGCCGCTTCTGCTCGTCATAACCCGCTACACTTTCAACAAAAATGACAACCGCCCTGCTCAACATACGAACAAGGGCAATACGCTCACTAATGACCAATTTGTGTTCCAACAGCTCTTCAATTCATCTCGAACACGCCCGTAAGTAACTGACAAACATTATCTTTCCGCATACCTCATAGTATTTCTGGCTTGACCATCGTAGATATACCATTATATATATAGCATGGTGTGGTTTGCCAATAAAACATAAAAGCAACTGGGATGTTTGGGCGTATTCCTTGGTTTGCGTATCTTTGCGAAACCAAGTTGTTACCCCGCCATCAGGCAAAGATGGGATGGCAAGAGAGGGCGACAAGAATTTATATCTATTATTCCATTACCAAAAGTCTGACAAAATGATGAAATCAAGCACAAGGGTCATTACCGCAGTGGTAGCAACGGCTATGATGGTTGCATGTCCGGCAATGGCGCAAACAACAAAAGAGAAGAAAGAAACGAGTTTTACAGATGGCGTAAACAGCTTTATTAAAGACCTCGAAAAGGCCGGACACGAGCTGGGAGATGCCATCGGATTCGATGACAGGGTAGACGGAAAAACAAACGAGACTAAAATAGACGGCACCTACTACATGCCCATCCATCAGCAAGACCTCTTCAATGGGAAAGAAGCAGAAGAACTGCGCAGCACCTGCGAACTGGCATTCATCAACACTTATCCCGACGTAGAGATAAAGAGCGTGGCTGTGCCGGCAAGCGAATGGAAGACCAAAACCGTCAAAGAGCGAGGTAAGGTAGTAGGATATGTGCAGAGCATTGAGTGCTACGTGCTGGGCAAAGACGGTGAAGAGGGTTATATCAATGCCAAATTCGCATTCACAAGGGTCAAGGACGTTGGCAAGAACTACGTAGAACAGAAAGGGAAATGGCCGCTGTGGGAACGCACGGACATCATTCCCAACAGTGCATACAAACAACTCAGCAAAAAATAAAACAAGGAATGATGGGATTTCTCAAATCACTGTTTGGCAGCCAAGAAGTAACGCCAGAGGAGAAAAAAGCGGTAGAAGAACAACGCACATTTGACTCCCTGAAATATGAAGGGATACGTGCCATGCGTGCAGGACAGATTCAACTGGCCATAGACTGCTTCCAAAATGCCCTCAAACTGAAGGAAGACCTTGAGATAAGAGATCACCTTTCGGTGGTGCTGGCACGTAACGACGAAATGTCGGCAGCCTACCGACAACTCGAAATTCTGGCCGAAGCTGTGCCCGACAACGCTGCGGTTCACATCCGCATGGCGCGCTTAGCCTATATGGCAGAAGATTATGAGCGCATAAAAGAGGCGTGCCAAAAGGTGCTTGCCATCGACGAAAACAATGCGGAGGCTTATTATTTCTATGCACAGGCACACATCGGCACAGGCCATCCGGAAGAAGCCATCACCTTGCTTGCCAAGGCAATAGACGCCGAACCACAATACGGAGAAGCCTATCTGCTGCGTGGCGAAACGCTTTTGAAAATGCGCATGCTGGAAGAAGCGGCCAAAGATGCAGATTATCTTTTGGAACATGGAAGCGAAAACGAAGACGTATTGCTGCTCAAAGCACGAATAGAAAAACTGAACAACCGCAATGAAGAGGCTATAAGCTATTACGGAAAAGCCATCGATGTCAATCCTTTCTGCATGGCAGCCTATTGGGAACGAGGTGCTACCAAGAAGGAAACAGGAGACAAAATCGGTGCGGAAGAAGATATGCAACATGCAAACGAGCTTGCCGAAGAAATGAACAAGGATGCTACCCTTTCGCCAACTCCTGAAGGAATTGAGCAAAAGGTAAAGCAAAGATATAAGGATATGGATCCGTATGGCGTATTCAGCAACAACTGAAAGAGTCCATACACCACTTGGGAGCAGTATAAGACAGCAAACTGTCAGCCTGCTTTGGGCGACAGGACACAAACCATTTGCACTACATTATACCGTCAACCACACCCATCTACATATTACGCATCATCGTACCATTCGTTGGTAGCATGAGTACCAGTCATTGGTACACACCCTACCGGCCATTGGTACGATGCGTACCAATGGCCGGTAGCACTTCCATTCCATACAGGAAAAATGCCGACAAGGCGGACGAAAGCGGCCAAGAAGTCACACTATCAGCCGGAAACAAACACCAAAGCGGTTTCATGAACGATTGAGGATTACAGGAAACACTCATTTTCCGTCAACTCCTCGGCAAAAAAATGAGCCGTCACGAGGAGTAAATATTCAGGCAAAGATACGCCCGAAGCCCATCTCAAAGGCGTATTCAACAAACTTTCTGCCGTTTTTCCAATGTCAAAACCCACCGACTCAAGCGAGTGTCTCATCATATCAGGATGACGACAAGGCAGGTTCAGCGGCCTTGTACATGGCAAAGGTTCACACAAGAGACACTTGGCTGCGACAAAAGCAAGACTCTTCGGAAAGCGTTCCTCCCATTGCCGATGCTGCATTACCACCTGCCTGATAGCTTCTTCCATGGCCATATTGGAAGCGTCGTTGCGTTCTTGCGCCGTGGCAAACGAATGACGGAACGACTCTTCAAAAACAATTTTGGTGCCCACAACCATCACTTGCCGATAACCAGACACATAGTCGTCTATATCGAAATCATAAGGCGGACAAGACCAACGCTGTCCGTACTGTCCGCATTGCGCACAGCAGGCACAAAAAGTTTCAGCATCACGATAATCCCTGATGTACTCATCGGCGGCAATCAAGGCCGTTATACGTTCAAATCGGTAATGTTCCATTTCTACAAGCCTTTGTTTATATACACCTAATCATCAATAAATCATGGGGGGCATCTCCTCTCCCATTCTCTTTTCAGTTCAAAAGAAAAACGCCTTTCACACACCGAAAACAGCTTTTCATCGCATATCGCAAAACAACAAGGCAATTCCCTATAATAGTTTGCAAAACAATCCTGCATTCAGGTGTGATGTCCCTTTGACCGACGATGGCACAAGATGGGTCAAACTCCTTGGCGAAAACAAGACGAATGATTACCCTTGTTTACAAAGAATGCCACATATTACCAACCGAAAATATGCCTGATAGCCGCCAATGGCGAATAAAACAGCATTCGCGGACCGCTCCATCGCATAATCTCCCTTATCATTTCACGTTGCTTTGCAGCATAACAGTGCGTAGAACATTTCTTGCACGCAGGCTTTACATCACCATGCCTGCATCTGTCCAGACGCAAGAAAGCATAGTCAACAAGCGCCCGATACTCTGCGGGCATTTCTTTTGTCTTGAGCTTATGACGACAATACAACTCTATCATGAGCTTCACGGTCTTCTTCTCCCGCTCTATCTTGCCGTTTGGAAGACGAATCGGTTTACTTTTATCGGTCATTATATATAATGGTATCCTTGAAACAGACAACGGCAGAGAACAACCTACATCCATTGGCATAACTGCCCCAAATTCACAGTGTCCGTCCGTTTTGCCTGCAAATATCGGAAAATTACCTGAGACCACTTCCCTACTTCACCCATTATTTTCATCTCCTGCCCCATTGTCTTCTGCACAGATGATGAGCAAATACTACATTTTATTTTGCCTATTTCAAAATAATTCGTAATTTTGCGTCGGTTATTACAAATCAAAATAAGACAAAACAGGAGGAAGAAATATGGAATTACCCGATTTCATGCAATATAAAGATAAATACTCTGATCATAATTTCGTAGAGAAAATATCACGTATTGCCAAGCGAGCCGGCGCAAAACTGATTTACTCGGCACTGCTTCTTTACTACACTTTACAAAGCAACAACATCAGCATAAAGGACAAGGCCATTATCATTGGTGCCTTGGGCTACCTGATTAGTCCGCTTGACGTAATTCCAGATGCCATTCCCATTGCAGGACTAACGGACGACTTGGGCGTATTGGCTTATGTTTTGAAAAAACTCGGAGATACCATTACGGACGACATCAAGGAAAAAGCCAAGAAGAAACTTTACGAGTGGTTTGACGAAGACGAAGTAAAAGAAATTGGGGAAACGCTCGGTTAATACACCCTGCATCCCACTGTTTGAAACAAACCAACGTGAAACAACGCAAGGATTTTAAGTTTGAAGTCTGCGCCAATGGCGTGGAAAGCTGTCTTGCAGCCCAACAAGGAGGTGCTGACCGTGTAGAGTTGTGTGCCGGAATACCTGAAGGCGGTACGACACCTTCATACGGAGAGATTGCCATTGCAAGAAAACTCTTGCATGAAACAAAGCTGCATGTCATCATCCGGCCGAGAGGAGGCGATTTTCTTTATACTCCGTTGGAGGTGGAACGCATGGTTGCCGACATTGACATGGCACACCGTCTGGGCGCAGACGGCGTGGTCTTCGGTTGTCTGAACCAAGAAGGTGAAATCGACATGGAACTGAACAGGAGGCTAATGGAATGCTCCAAGGGCATGTCCGTTACCTTTCACCGAGCCTTCGACCGCTGCAAGAATCCTCTATTAGCCCTCGAACAGCTCATTTCTTTGGGTTTTCATCGCATTCTTACATCAGGACAAATGCCCACGGCAGAGCAAGGCATTCCCCTGCTGGCTGATTTGTTTGCCAAAGCAGAGGGAAGAATTGGCATATTGGCTGGCTGTGGGGTGAATGAACAGAATATTGATAAGATATATCAAGAAACAGGAATTACCGAATACCACTTCTCCGGACGTGAGAAGAAACAAAGCAAAATGGCCTACCACAATGCAGCGGTGTACATGGGAACACCGGGAAAAGAAGAGGACGTTTTGGAATATACATCGGCAGAGAGGGTACGTGCTACTATCTCACGACTCACGAATTTGCCATAAATCCCAATGGGTTATTAAACCGCTAAGGTTTCCGTTTCCGACTAATGGTGTTACTTCCAGACTGCTTTCATCCGTTTTAAGGAATATTCTCTGCCGTTCTTCCTCGGCGCAACCCGCTACGCCTTTGGCAAAAACAACAGCTCATGTGCCCGACATTCAACCCAATTCGGTCATTAGAGACCGTACTGATTATGTTCGTATGTCGAGCAGATTGTCTGCCGCTTTTGCCAAAGGCGTAGCGGGTTGCGCCGAGGAAGAACGGCAGAGAAGATGCCGGCAATCGACCGAAAGCAGTCCGGAAGCAACATCGTCAGGGAGGAATGTAGTGTTGGCGGTCTAATGACCGATTGGGGTTCAAACAAAATCAGTATGGACTCCCATGACCGATTGGGAATAAACCATGATTGTTTACGCCATACTTGGTCATAAAAAATGCGCCTTTGATGACCGCTTAGTTTCATCAAAGGCGCATTTTCATTAATTAAAGAAATTCCACGACAGTCCGAAACGAAGCACGCGTCCGTTCAACGGATAATGAGGTGCAAGGAAATAAGCCCTGTTACCACTTCCGGCATTGACATGGCTCAGCATAATAAAGAAACGAGTATGCTTGAGATGGAAGTTGGCATAAACATTAACGATGGGATAATTGCCAATCTTGGTGCGGTAATCTGCATTCTCCTGAACGGCATAGCGGCCAATGCCCGGCACATAATGAGGGGCTTCGTAAAAAGTGAAATAACGCACATCGGCACCTAAGTCGCACTTAAGCACACGTGCCATCTTGAACCTCAGATAAAGATTGGAATAGATATTGAGTGCAGGAACCGGCAAGACCTCCCCCTTGCTCGAAGCCTGATAAGTCAAAACCGTCTCCCAATTGAGCGGTCCGAAAGTGAAATCTTGACTAAGAGAGGCGGTGAACAAAGTCAATCCGCTGGTATATTGTCTCACGAAAAGTTCGTTGTTAAGGCGCAGCATGTCTGCATTCTGCTCATACTTTGTAGCAAAATAAGTGTAATTTTTGATTTCATCAATGGCCACACGCAAGGTTGTCCTTGTTTTCTGCATCGACAAAACACCCTGAAGCCGGGAGTGGGTAATGTCTGCCCAGTCATCATTATCCCACCAAAAATGACGGGAATGATAATGAGAGTAGAAAAAGGTTGGGCTTCCACGGTCGAAAGACGCAGAACCCTCAATTTGCAGTGTGTCACCCAAAAGCGGGATATTGAGGTCAGCTGAGGCTTCAAGCGATATTTCACCGGCATTGTATCCGGCAACGCCAAACTCGCCTGTCACTTCGTAATGCAGCGTTCGCCCTTTGGTCTTGCTCAGCTGTCCGCCCACACTCACGGTCTGATCGTTGTACACATCTCTCCCACCCGTTGTGTTGGGCAGTTCATTGTGTCGCAAAGTATGTGTGAGGAAAGCCTTCAAACCAGCTTTAGCCCATTTATTGAAACCCTCCAACAATGCAACGGCAAAGGTGTTGTTGAGCTGGTAATGGCGTGTTCTGTCATTAATAGAGTCGCCAGCAACCACATCTGCCGCATAATAATCGTTGGCATAATAGTTTTCGGGAGTGCTGTATGCCGTGTAGAGACGTCGGTAATTGTCGAAGCTAATGGTATGGATAAAGCTCGTTACCGGAACATATTCTGTCTTCATCCATGCTGTATCGGCCGTCATTTTTCGTTCTTCAGCCAGCAAACTGTCTGCCATGGCCTTTCCACTGACGGCAATACGCTGCGAAAAGGTGGCCGCAGAGTCTGCCAATGCACTCTCAACGACTTTTGCACCATCAGGTCTTCCTTCATAAGTACGGCGTTTGTCGAACTCGTTTTCATCAAAACTACGCCCTGACTCGCGAGCAGCTTTTTGCGCCTTTTCCCTTTCCTTTGCCTCTTCATTATCTTTTTTCGATTCAATGGCAAACTTCCTTGCCTTGATTTCATCCTCCGTCATCGGTACTTTACGGCTGAACCCGATATTGTAACGATGGGTAAAGAAAAGGTGCTGGTGGTCATTACGGTTCCAGTTCTTCTCCAACATGGTCGGAATTTCGTTCTCTTTGTAGCTGTCGGTGAAAATCTCTGGGTGCGTAATATAGTTATCATTAGTGATTCCGCCATTCTCCGCCTGCTTCTGATGGTAAAAAGAGGAAAGGAAATGAGCCTGATAACGATCGCCGATATATGACCCATAGAGTGTATAATCAAAGAGAGAGGTGCTCTGGTTTTGGTAGTATCCACGCCCATAGAGATAGTCGAACTTAAAGCCTACTCCTATCTTCCGGCCTGCATTGACGGCAAAATGTGCCTGAAGCCTGTCCTCTCCGTTCGTGCGATTTCCACAAGTGTTATAACTAAGATTGGTTATGGGTGAATAGGTGTTGGTGAACTGGAACTGATCTACCGGTTGGATGAAATAGTCGAAAGACTCCGTAAAGATAAATTCGCCCTCTCCCGGCCGATCGGTGAACACACGGTGAAGCCTCGGTGTACCCACATTGCCGATGGTATTATATTCTCCTTGCATCCCTGTAGTAAAAACCTTGTTCATAAAGAGATGCGAGAGTGTGTCGGGGGTTGTCATCGTTCGGTCTCCAAAGCGAGGGTCAATGGTCCACACTTTCAGCCCTCTGGGTATCTCCTTGTGTTTCGATGAGAGCGAATCTCGCTTTGCATCTTCAATCTCTCCGGTAGGTTTGAAAAGTCCGTCTTCCGTCAACTCATTAATTTCCTGTGCATTCATTAGTCCCATTCCGCCAAGAAACAGGACGCACGTCAATAGCCATCTGTTCATCGAATAAAGCGTAATACACATTCAACCATCTTAAAAACCATCGCAGCCAATACGATATAAGTACCTGTTTCAGCCTGCTTGAAGAAATAAATCAAGACCCCTATGAGTGCCATCACCATGAAAATGATATTGAGAACGTTGCGAATGGTATAAAATCTGTCACGCTCCGGCTTCTGTCTTATCGATTTGCGAACTGGTCTTTTTGCCGTATAATTTCCCTCGTTATGTTCCATATTTTTTTATCTGATTCTTGCTGTTACAAGAGAGCATGCCCTTTGTTGACCTTTGAACCGCCTTGTTCCTTTCCAACAGCTAACGGATAAAAGGTATGCTGTGCCGCCATCAAGCAATATTTCATATTAATGAATCGTGGCAAAATTACGAAATATTATCCGATTAATCCCCATTGCTTCACACATTTTGTTATCACTACGCTGTAAAACGTTTCTTCTACGACTTAGACTCCAAGAGCTGTTGCAACCTGATAATCTCATCTCTGTACTGCGCAGCCTGAATAAAGTCAAGTTCTTTGGCCGCCTGCTGCATTTGCTGCGTTGTGTTTTCTATCGCTTTTTCCAGTTGTTTTCGGCTCATTTTCTCTACAATGGGGTCAGCGGCTACGAGCATGTCTGGTTCGACATACGGCTGATATGTCTTTGATTTCGATGCCTGTTTCGGTTGAGACGACGACGAAAGCGGACTGTAATGTAGTCCCTTGACAATCTGTTTGGGTGTAATATGATGCTCTTCGTTGTATCTCAACTGTTTCATCCTTCGGCGGTTGGTTTCGTCAATGGTGCGCTGCATGCTTTCCGTAACCGTATCCGCATACATAATAACCATGCCGTTGACATTACGCGCAGCCCTTCCTGCAGTTTGGGTAAGTGAACGGTGACTTCTGAGAAAGCCTTCTTTGTCGGCATCCAGAATAGCCACAAGCGACACTTCGGGCAAATCCAGTCCCTCACGCAATAAATTTACCCCCACAAGCACATCAAAAAGTCCGGCTCGCAGGTCAGTCATGATTTTCACTCTGTCGAGCGTAGAAACGTCACTATGTATATAGTTGGCTCGTATGTCGTGGTTTGTCAGATAGTCCGTGAGTTCTTCCGCCATCCTTTTCGTAAGGGTAGTAACCAATACACGTTCGTCCTGCTCCGTCCGCCGAATGATTTCCTCCATCAAGTCATCTATCTGATTCTGGCTCGGGCGAATGTCGATAACCGGGTCGAGCAGGCCTGTCGGACGAATGACCTGCTCCACAACGACGCCTTCCGATTCTTCCAGTTCAAAGTCGGCAGGCGTAGCCGATACGTAGATTACCTGATTAATCATCGACTGAAATTCGTCAAACTTCAACGGGCGGTTGTCAAAAGCCGCCGGCAAACGGAAGCCATACTCCACCAGATTAGTCTTTCTTGCACGGTCGCCGCCATACATGGCATTGATTTGCGGTACACTCACATGGCTCTCGTCAATAACAAGCAAGAAGTCTTTAGGAAAGAAATCGAGCAAACAATATGGCTTCTCACCGGCTTTGCGTCCGTCAAAATAACGGGAATAGTTCTCAATTCCCGCACAAGAGCCTAACTCTTTAATCATTTCAAGATCATATTCCACCCTCTCTTTGATGCGCCGTGCTTTCAGCGAATCACCCATTTCCTGAAAGAAATCTATCTGCTTGAGCAAATCATCTTGTATCTCCCTGACTGCCATCAACTGTTGTTCTTTGGACGTTACAAAGATATTGGCCGGGTAAATTTTATATTCTTCAAACGAAGCAAGGCGATGATAGTCTGTAGCATCTACCTCTTCAATGGCATCAATTTCATCGTCCCAGAACGTTACACGCAACACATGCTCGCTATACGCCATGAAAACATCCACCGTTTCTCCCCTAACCCGAAAGCTGCCACGCTTCAGATCCATGTCGTTTCGCACATAGAGGGCATCGACAAGACGACGAAGAAACATGTTGCGATCGAGTATCTGACCTTTCTTTAACGTAATGACACTGCCAGCCATTGAAGCCGGACCGCCCATTCCATAAATACAAGAGACCGAAGAAACCACTATGACATCGTTTCTGCCCGACAACAAGGCTGAAACAGCAGACAAACGCAAACGGTCTATCTCTTCGTTGATGGCCAAATCTTTCTCAATATAGACATCCGTATGGGGAAGATAGGCTTCCGGTTGGTAATAATCATAGTATGAAACATAATATTCCACGGCATTATCGGGAAAGAATCCCCGCATTTCCTCATACAACTGGGCTGCCAATGTTTTGTTGTGGCTCAATATCAAAGTAGGACGGTTGACCTCAGCAATGACATTTGCGATGGTAAATGTTTTTCCGGAACCCGTTACTCCAAGCAAAACCTGTGCCCTGTCTCCACGTTTCAAGCCGTCGGTTAGTTGTCGGATAGCCTCCGGCTGATCTCCCGTCGGCTGAAATTTCGATGTTAATTGAAACTCGTTCATGCCATGCAAAAATAGCAAAATTAGCCATAACAAACCACAAGTAAGGGCGCAAAATAACAAAAAAAGGCTGCAATGCTTTGTCAATCATGGAATAATATGTATTTTTGCAGTCAAATTTCCTCAAGCATTCATTCATGAAAAAATATATCTTCGTTGCCATTTGCTGTGCCGGCTTGCTCTTTTCCAGCTGTGCACATGAGTTCAATCAGGTATTGAAATCAAGCGATTATACTTACAAATATGAGCATGCGAAGGAATGTTTTGTAAGGGGCAAATATCCTCAAGCCATTATTTTGCTGCAAGAGCTTCTCAATATCACCAAAGGAACGGACAATGCACAGGAGTGTATGTTTATGTTGGCGATGGCAGAATATGGAAACCGTAATTACGAAACAGCCTCACTTTATTTCAAGAAGTATCTGTCTTCCTACCCCAAAGGCTATTTTGCCGAGATGGCAGCATACTATGCTGGAGAAAGTTTGTTCATGAGCGTACCCGAACCACGGCTTGACCAGACACCAACCATTGCCGCCATATCTGCCTTTCAGGAATATCTTGACTTATATCCTGACGGAAAACTGAAAGGTGTAGCTCACGAGAAGCTCTTTGAACTACAAAATAAACTGGTGAAAAAAGAATTGCTTTCCGCACAGCTTTACTTTAACTTAGGTACGTATTTCGGCAATTGTACTAATGGAGGAAACAACTATGAGGCCTGTATTGTCACCGCCCAGAATGCTATCAGAGACTATCCTTACAGCAGTTACCGAGAAGATTTCGCCGTTTTGGTTATGAAAAGTAAGTTTCAGCTTGCCGAACAGAGCATAGAAAGCAAGAAACAAGAGCGATACAGGGACGCAGAAGACGAATGTTACGGTTTCATCAATCAGTATCCCGACTCTGAAGAGTGCGTTACTGCTGAAAAATATATCGAGGTTTGCAAGAAGTTCCTAAAGGAATAAGCACTCATTTATTATTTGCACATCAATATAATAACACACATATATGGATTATAGAAAATCAAAAGCACCGTCAAATACCGTTTCCCGTGACATCATGGATCTCTGCGATGAAACCGGAAACATCTATGAGAGTGTAGCAATCATCTCCAAAAGAGCCAACCAAATCTCTGTGGAAATCAAACAAGACCTGAGCAAGAAGCTACAAGAGTTCGCTTCTTACAGCGATACTCTGGAAGAGGTATTTGAAAACCGTGAACAAATAGAAATTTCACGCTATTACGAAAAACTGCCCAAACCAACCCTCTTGGCTACACAAGAATTTGTAGAAGGCAATGTATACTGGCGTGATCCATCAAAGGAAAATCAGAATTAACACCCTAACTTACGACACAAAAAGGGAGACATCATGTGGGATAGTGACGAAAATGCGGTCTGAGATGCCGTCAAGTTTCTCCTGTCCCCTTATTGCTTTTCTCTTTAACGATTATCCCTGCTATGCTACAACGCAAACAAACCCTCTTCCTACTGTTATCTATCGCAGTGTCAACATGGTGTCTTGCCATGCCTCTTGGCGTATTTTCTCCCATCCAAACCATGGGAACTGACATTCAATTATTTAACCTATGGATGGTGATGCAAGATGGTTCTCGCTCATTTAGCGTATGGCCTCTCTTCTGCTTGCTGCTGATGTCCTGTACAAACGCAGCCTATTGCATCACTGCCTACAAAAACCGCCCGTTCCAAAGCAAGCTCTGTATGCTTAATATTCTGCTCATTATAGGATGGTATATCTATCTGGTTTTGGTAGGATATGTGTTCAACAAGCCTATGGACAACTCAGAATTTCAACCTTCATGGCCAAGTATCCTACCCTTGGTGGTACTTATTTTTCACGTGCTTGCACGTCGGGGCATTATTGCAGACGAAAAGCTGGTGCGTTCTGCCGACCGTTTCAGGTAAGAAAAGTCTACAGGCACAAGGAAAGGCCACAACAACATCGGCATTATATATGCTTCCCAATTTTACGGGAAGAGGATTATACTGTTGGAAATCGCATCTTTTGAGAATATAAAAATATCGTTTTTAGAGAAAAGAAGAAGTATAGTATAAAAAGGAAAAAACATCCCCAACATCATATAGTTTTTTCTTAAGAAAGCGTATTTACATTATTCGAAAAGGTGTCATACCATAAAAAGAACTTGAATCATACACTTCATACACGTAGGGAGAAAGAAAAAGAGCGAGGCCTCACGGTCTCGCTTTTCCCTAAATAAACTTATATAATACACGTACGGTTTACGAACAACGTCTACCTTACTAAGACTTGCATTATAATAATACAATACAAATCCTATATCCACACGACATAGGGTGTGTGGAAATGACCTAATAACTTTTCTATCCATTGTGCTTTCATCCCTTACATCGAGAGATTTCCGCTAAAAACATCGCATAAGGCAGGTCTTCTGACTTTGTTCCACCTACAAGCACCTTCCCATCAAATCTGACAGTGGTGTTTTCCGCTTGCAGGAATATAAAGGAACTTACAGCTGCGAGACAGTTGGAGACTCTCACTCCATTCCCTTTGCTAATCGCGTGTAGCGAACCTTAACGCTTGCAAAGATAACACTTCTCATCGAAACCACAAAACTTTTTCCTGTTTTTTCTTGAAACATTCTCATCTCATTTATTTCCAATCAAAGCAGAAAGTCAAAACTATTACAACTGGAACGATTCATAATCAAGCATTTACAAAAACAAACGAGAGAAAGAAGCCTCACTCAAGACATGGGTTAAATCGGTACTTCTGACAACAATTAACGCATGAGTCAAAAGGAATTCTCTTAATACAGTATGACTGCTACACACTATCCTCAAAAGATTACCCAGCCTTTAACATTTCAACTTTTCCTCAACAGACAGTTAACCAATATTCCCTCTCATACGTGAAGAATTTTCGACTGACCTTGACCGTGGCCGAAAATAACGCCAAAAATCGAATTTATAACTCACTGATAATCAACATCCATTTTTCGGAAGGTCGAAAAATGGGGTCAAAAAGGGCAAAAAACGGTCTGCAATTGATGAACATTCACCTTGCAAACGTTCATGAATTGCCCTTCAATTGATGAACGTTTGCCTCTCAATTGATGTTCATTTGCAAAAATGAGGGTGAAAAACGGGCTTTTTACCCCTCGAAAACCGTTTTTCGTTTCTCTTTCGTCAATTTTTCCCGACCGTTTTTCCCTCTTTGGCTAACCGCCGAATTGTTAACCGGCATAGTTTTTGCAAGCTCTAAAAAGAAGAAAAAAAATCCTTCTTTATCTATTCCAATAACCGTATGTAATACAGATCTACAATAACAAACCTACCCAACAACAAGGATATCCCATAAAGAAAAACGAAAAAACGAATGAAAACGGACGCAACAACATTCGTCGATAACAAGAAAAATCATACCTAATAAAAACCGATTTGGTCATTAGATACCAGGGTGATTATGCTCGGATGCCAGGCAGATTGTCTGTCGGTTTTGCCGAAGGCATAGCGGGCTACGTCGAGGAAAAACGGCGGAGAAGATACCGACAAGCGGGCAAGAACAGCTGGGTAGCAACATGATCAACGAGAAATGTAGCATGGGCGACCTAATGACCGTTGAGGATTAACTCTCGAATATACTACAGACAAATGCTATTACAAGATGTTGGTGAACGAGAAAATTATACAGGTACTGCATCATGAAGCATTACATGACAGAAAGAGCTATAATAATCATGTTCAAGTTCGCACCCTTACAACCCTTCCCAATATATTCACAGGCACACATACATTCAGAACGGATTGCGTACAAAACAACCCTATCAATCCATATTATTCCCTATCAGATGGGTGAGTTTACCTTGCCAATAAAAGCAGAAATCCCGATTCTCGGTATGAGAATCGGGATTCTATGTTTGTTTGGAATAGTAATTTTAATTAGGTTATGCTTCTCCTTCAGGTATTACGGAGACAAAGCTCTTGTTGTAACGTCCCTTACGGAAATTAACCGTACCATCGACAAGTGCATAAAGTGTATCATCCTTGCCAATAGCAACATTTTTACCGGGATTATGTTTGGTACCACGCTGGCGTACAATGATGTTGCCTGCGATGCACTTCTGACCTCCCCAAATCTTAACGCCTAATCGCTGTGATGCCGATTCGCGTCCGTTCTTAGAACTACCTACACCTTTTTTATGTGCCATAATTACGTTCCTCCTAAGCGATTACTTGTTTAACTTCTACTTGTGTAAACTGTTGACGATGTCCATTCTTCTTGCGTGAATCCTTACGACGCTTCATCTTGAACACGATGACCTTGTCACCTTTCACCAGCGGTTTAACAACTTCTACTACTACTTTCGCACCATTTACGGTCGGTGCACCTACCGTGACAGCTCCTTCCTTATCTATCAGAAGCACTTTGTCATACTCAACAGTCTTTCCTTCTTCCGCATCTTTAATACGGTTTACGTAGAGTTTGGTTCCTTGTTCAACCTTAAACTGTTGACCGTTAATTTCTACAATTGCGTACATTCTTTATGTAATAAACGGTTTTTTCCGAAAGGCGGACAACGATTCTATTGTCACTTACCCAAGCCTTAACGGAGTAAATCGACCGCAAAATTACTAAAATCAGACGGATTATGCGAAAAAGCTGCCGTAAAACCTACAACAGGTTAAGCATAATTAACTAATTACGGATAAAAGCGGAGTAATTATCCTACCACAAGCAACTCACATCAGACCTCCAAATGGGGTATCATTTGCACGATAAAGGAAAATGACAAGACAATATTATCCCAAATCTGTCATAAACAACCGTACTGATTTCACTCGGATGTTGAGCATGTGGGCTGCCGTTTTTGGACAAAAGCATAGCAGGCTACACCGAGGAGTAACAGCAAAGAAGACACCGACAAAGCAGACGAAAGCTGCCAAGGAGCGATATTATTAGCGAGAATATAGCCTTAGCGGTCTCATGAACGACTGGGGATTATACTATACTCCATCCTCATCCAGTTCTTGGCCAGACTGTGCAGAGACATTATCATTGGAAACATCAAGTTGTGTTTCCCTTTTCATCTGTATATTTCCCGACTTACTCAGCATAACAACCATTGGTATATATTCGTCGCTCAATTGGTCAGGAGAGCCGACACTGCCTACAAACTTGATATTATCCCCCATCACTTCCGTAAACATCAACCCCAACAAAGCACCGTCTTGACTATAATAATCACCAAGACAAGAGCGGAAATCTTCCTTCGTGAAAGTCCTGTTAAAGAACTCGCTCCCATCTTCACGCATAACTTTCAGATTTATTTTATTATCATAATAATCCCGGCCACTTTCGTCTTTCACGACGGGAAGTCCTTCATCGGAATACCTTCGTATCTCAATGGTATAGACACCACCCTGCCACTCTATCTTTTTTGAGTAGTCAAAGTTATCCATTTTTTCAGTCTTTTTCTGGACTTTCGTCACCGGTTTGGAAATAATAATGTTCTTATCATTCTCTTTCTTTCCGCAAGACACCAATGCCAACAGCATTAAAGGCAAAGCGATTAGTATTGTTTTTTTCATATATTTCCTATGTTTTATCCTGCAAAGTTACTACAAAAAAGTGAAATGCGGAAAGATATAGTGATAGAATTGAGTTACAAGGGTTTTGGTTGAAGTGGCGATAATCCGTGAAGCCATTACAATCCCTGCCGAAGCCAAATCCTGACGCCGCTACGTTACTTGTTCGTAACCATGCCCGAAAATGCGACAAACGGGTACGAATAGCGAAACAAGGCTCTAAGGAATAGTGAGTTATCCATAACTCATGCGAAAAATCAGGTTACGGAAAAAGATTGCGCCGTTCCTCCCCGTTTTGCGTACCAACACCGGACTCTTCACCAACTAATTTTGAAACCCAAAAATTAAGGACAATGAAGAGTACATTTTCAGTAATCTACTACCTCAAGCGTCAGGTAGTGAAAAAGGACGGGACAGTTCCCGTCATGGGACGCATCACGGTGGACGGCAGCCAGACACAGTTCAGCTGCAAACTGACTGTCGATCCGAAACTGTGGGACACCAAAGGTGGACGTGTCACGGGCAGAAGCACGGCGGCACTCGAAACGAACCGTATGCTTGACAAGATGCGGGTACGCATCAACAGGCATTATCAGGAAATCATGGAGCGTGACAACTTCGTCACGGCGGAGAAGGTGAAGAACGCCTTTCTCGGACTGGAACACCGCTACCACACGCTGATGCAGGTGTTCCGCCAGCACAACGATGACTACGAGAAGCAGGTGGAGGCAGGCATGAAAGCCAAAGGCACGCTGCTGAAGTACCGCACCGTTTACAAGCACATGCAAGAGTTCCTCGACATCCGCTACCATGTGAAGGACATCGCCCTAAAAGAGCTTACCCCGGCTTTCATCTCCGACTTCGAGATGTTCCTGCGCACGGACAAGCACTGCTGCACCAATACCGTGTGGCTGTACGTCTGCCCGTTACGGACGATGGTATTCATCGCCATCAACAACGAGTGGCTGACGCGCGACCCGTTCCGCGAGTATGAAATCAAGAAGGAGGAAACAACACGCAGTTTCCTGACCAAAGATGAGATCCGCCTGCTGATGGAGGGGAAACTGAAAAACGCCAAACAGGAATTGTACCGCGACCTCTACCTGTTCTGCGCCTTCACGGGGCTGTCGTTCGCGGATATGCGCAACCTTACGGAAGAGAATATCCGCACCTACTTCGACGAACACGAGTGGATAAACATCAACCGCCAGAAAACGGGCGTGGTGTCCAACATCCGCCTGCTCGACATCGCCAACCGCATAATCGGCAAATACCGGGGACTGTGCGGGGACGGCAGGATATTTCCCGTTCCGCATTATAACACGTGCCTTGCCGGTATCCGTGCCGTCGCCAAGCGTTGCGGCATCACCAAGCATATCACGTGGCATCAGAGCCGCCACACGGCAGCCACGACGATATTCCTCTCCAACGGTGTTCCCATCGAAACGGTCAGCTCCATGCTCGGACACAAGAGCATAAAGACGACGCAGATTTACGCAAAGATAACCAAAGAGAAGCTCAATCAGGACATGGAGAACCTTGCCGCAAGATTGAACGGCGTCGAGGAATTTGCAGGTTGCACCATCTAAAAAGAAAAGCCATGAAACGTGACACAATCATCATCGAGGACAAGGCAGTCAGCGTAACCGGTAACGACGTGTGGATGACCGCCACCGAAATAGCCGGATTGTTCCATACGACCGTCCCGGCAGTGAACGCCGCCATCAGAGCCGTCCGCAAGTCGGACGTGCTGAACGACTACGAGGTGTGCCGCTACATGCAGCTTGAAAACGGGCTGCACGCGGACGTGTACGCCCTTGAAATCATCATCCCGGTCGCTTTCAGGGTGAATACCTACAACACCCACCTGTTCCGCACATGGCTGGTGGGAAAGGCACTCTCACAAGAGAAACGGCAGACATACGTGATGTTCATACAGAACGGAAAAGCCGGGTATTGCTGATTGCACATACCCCATAAGACAAGTAAACGGGTAGCACCACAAAAGGTGTCACCCGTTTACTTTTTCATGAAACCGCCTCACTCCAGCGGCTTGCGGT
>JAXFLJ010000013.1:0-45223 GCA_034183335.1 Prevotella sp. | reverse complement strand
AAGCAGGAGTAAGGCAGCTCTCACTTTTCTAAACCTATTGGCGTGAAACAATGATTCTTCGACCTAAAACCAGGGCGAAAGAATCGTTGTGGACTATAATCTGGACTAAAAAGAGCTGCCCTTAAACCGAATTGGGGTTTTTATGAACTCTTCTTTTCAATATCAATAATGGAAGAATTCTGGAAATCATGCGCTGTTCTTATATTTCGCATCAAACCATCATACTTAACTCTTTTAATAGCAGAACCTTTAAAAAGCCTTTGGTATTCGTCAATGGTCAACTGTTCCCATTTAGTTTGCGTCATATTGAGCAAGTCATTGCTGGGCATAAATTGTTCTTCTTGGGTTGGTTCAGCAAATTGATTCCATGGACATGCTGATTGGCAAATATCACATCCATAGATATTATTTCCCATCTTTTTTTTTGTATCATCGGACAACTCCATTCGATTTTCGATCAATTGATAAGAAAGACATTTCCATGCATCAAACAACTCTTTTGACAGTGCTTTAGTTGGACACGCATCAATACATTTACGACAATTTCCACATCGGTTATCTATTGGCTGATCATATTTAAGTGGAATATTCAGGAAAATCTCTCCAAGAACGAACATACTTCCAACATTAGGAATAATGAGTTGATGATGCTTCCCCGTCCATCCCAACCCCGCTTTTACAGCCCAATATCGTTCTAACACAGGAGCTGTATCACAAAACTCACGATGTATAAGAGAAAAGCTTGGGTCGTTAATATACTTTTTAACCTGTGTTTCAATGTATGTTGATAATTGTCTGAGTTTGTTTTTGACTACATCATGATAATCTTTTCCATAGGCATATGCTGCTATTTGATACTGGTCTGGTGATATACGTTTTTGTGGAGTATAGTTAAGTGCAACACAGACTATACTTTCAACCTCAGGCATCAACTCTTTGGGATCGAGTCTTTTATCTGAATAGTTTGCCATATAGGCCATTTCTGCATGACATTTTGTTTCTATCCATTGAGCAAACAAATGTGCTGTTGTCTTGTCAACGGATTCTGCCCGTGCAATACCGCAAGCAGAAAAGTCCAGGCGAAGGGCTTCTTCTTTTATTTCATTTGAAAGTCTTGAATGCATATCCTTCCTTTTTTAGCCATTCGAGTGATGCTGGAAGTGCTGTTCTTAGTTTATCAATACTTTTAATCGAATCATGAAAGGTAATAATAGAACCATTCCGAACATATTTTTTTACATTATTGACAACATCTTCAGCCGTAAGCCATTTTGAATAATCACGCGTCACAACATCCCACATAATGATATCATATTTCCGCCTTAACCAGAAATATTCACTCCATCTCATCCAACCATGTGGAGGGCGAAACAAATGTGACATGATCAGTTCATTGGCTTTTTCCGTATTAAAGACATAGGTCATTGTCCAATGCTTAAATGCCCCAAGATGATTATATGTATGATTTCCCACCTGATGTCCTTCTTCGATAATCTGATGAAACAATTGCGGATGTTTTTTTACATTTTCGCCCACCATAAAGAAAGTAGCTTTAACTTGATATTCCTTTAATGTATGTAAGATAAAAGGTGTCGCTTCTGGTATAGGCCCGTCATCAAATGTAAGATACACAGAATGATCATGGGGATCCATTCTCCAGATAGCTTTTGGATAAAGCCATCGTAACCATTTAGCAGGTTGTTCTATTATCATTACTTCTAAGAAAAAGACAAATAAAAAAGGTGAGGGAGCAACTTCTGATGCACTCCCTCACCCTTACCTTATTATATTAATTAATGTCCATAAACGCTTCCACCTCTTCCTTCATATCGCTTGGCCAGCATTCCGAATTGTGCCTCATGTTTTTTTACCCATTCACTGTCGTATGGATTTATTTGTTGTATGGTTTCCATCAACAGCTGCAAATGCATTAGGCAATCATTTTGGACATTATTAAATTTGCTATCGTCAAGGCTCAAATACCAGTTAAGGTATTGCACAGAATTATTCCATAATTTGTCAGCCACATACCTTGCTTTATCCTGTTTACCTAATTGTCCATATGCTTTGATAAGCGATAGACCACCGCTAAAGAAATTAATGGGTACATTATACTCAGGTATTTCCTTTTCCATCTTGGCTAAAACCTTGATAGCTTTGTCTTTTTTACCCTCATCAATCAGTGCCTGTGCCAATTGGATAAAGAGATTACGATGTCCATAACACATTTTCATGATGGTTTGGTCAAGGTATATTCCTTTCTTGTTTAGACCACCAAATTTGAATTTGTTCATGACAGCATTATAAGTCTTTTCTGTATCAATAAGTTTAGACTTGCCGTTTTGTGTATAAGGAGTAATACGATAGACCAAACCTTCTTGTATAAACGAACTTGTTAGACTGGGAAGGAAGCTGTCTTCTCCCACCGTTGTTGCTATATACAACGGCCTTGTCCAATTACACTGTGCTATCATCTCCAGTGTCATCAGTTCGCTTTTGGTAAGACTACGTTTCCCGGCAAGAGATATTGCCATTTTGTCAGGAATAGGAATGGAATCGGAAATCATCATGCCACTCTTACGCACAGCTTCCTTGTCAATGGTAAGATAAACCGTGTCTGTCGGAATACACTTATAGTTTTCATCCTTACTGAGAACCCAATTCTTGAGAATATTCTTCAACTCAAATGGTTCTTTGCCAAACAACTTCTGAGCTTCTTCCGGACGTTCCTTGTAGAAGTTCATTATGTCACCTTTCAGTTCCGGACGCACTTCAATTACACTATTTGTTCCCTCACAATATTCTATACGTTGCCAACTGATGGGTAATGCCGGAGAGTTGTATGCTTGACGCTTCATTTGGTCAATATACCAATAGGTGTGCAAATAAGAAAGATTGCAAACCCTGGCATCCGTCCTCACACCTTCTACTTCCTGATTATACCACAAAGGGAAGGTATCGTTATCTCCATTAGTGAAGATAACCGGATTGCCTTTTTGTTGGAGAGACATCAAATAATTCTGTCCGAAATCCCTGCAAGTATATCTTCCGCTACGGTCATGGTCATCCCATGTCTGCGAAGCCATTTGAATTGGAACCAGCAGACAGAGCACTGAGACGATTCCTGCGACAAGCGTTTCGTTGCCTTTGATATACTTTTTCAACATTTCAATAATAGCCAAGACACCCAGTCCACACCATATTGCATAAGCATAGAATGAACCTGCATATGCATAGTCTCTTTCACGTGGCTGCATGGGCGTTTGGTTTAGGTATATTACAATGGCCAAACCTGTCATGAAGAAGAGGAAGAATACCACCCAGAACTGTCGGATTCCTACTTGGTCTGCTTCGGTTGTTTCCTTGCCATTTTTGTTTACCTTCTTCTTTCTTGTGTACCAAGCTTGCCATGCCAGGCCAATAATACCTAAAATCAAAGGCAAGCAATAGAAGATGTTCCGACCTTTATTGTTTTTCAAATCATCAGGCAATGTATTTTGGTCACCCAAACGCATATTGTCTATAAAAGGAATACCAGACAGCCAGTTTCCATGCTCAACTTCTCCATTTCCTTGTATATCGTTTTGTCTGCCTGCGAAATTCCACATGAAATAACGCCAGTACATGAAGTTACATTGATATGAAAAGAAGAACTTCATGTTTTCTATGAAGGTTGGCATCTTCACCATATTACCTTCATTATAGTTAGAAGGTTTCAGGCTTCCCTCTACCCCACCGACATAATTTCCGGCACCATCCCTGCTCGCACCAAACCATGACTCGTATGCATCTGTATGTGCTGCAGAATACATTCTCGGGAAGAACATGTTTTGTGCATACTTGGGCTTGTCGCTTGAGTCTACGATGAAGTATCGGTCTGGTTCGTCAGCAGATTCTTTTTCCTTCTTCTGGTATATCGGTGCGCCCTTGTCCATTTGCACACGTCCGGTATTGTCTATCTTATATTCTGAAGTATAAGCTTGACCATACAACAAGGGTCTGTATCCATACTGGTCGCGGCTAATATAACTTCCAAGCGTAAAAATGTCTTCTGGTGAGTTTTGATCCATGGGCGTATTCGCACTTGAGCGAATCATGATGAGCGCATAGCTTGAATAGCCTATCATCAGCATTAGCATGCAAAGAAGTATCGTATTTTTGATACGAGCAGTTACAAGCAGCAGACCGTTACGTTTTCTCGTAATGACAAAAACGATGCATCCAAGCAGGACAACACCAATTATGGCTGCAGATATGCCCCAACCATAGAATGGGATGCCAAGCATTGCGATGGAAAGTACAAACGAAATATTCTGACGCTTCACATCCTTGTCCGTATAACTCTCATACAATGCCCAGACAACAACGCCGAGAAGCAACAGCACGTAAACGTATAACCCACTGTTAAACGGCATTCCCAGGACATTGACAAACAACAGTTCAAACCATCCGCCAACAGTAATAATACCTGGAACAACACCATATAGCACGGCCACGACCAATACAAACGAAACCAACAAAGCAAGAAGTGAGCCTTTGAGGTTGGCATTCGGGTTGCGTTTATAATAGTAGACAAGCACAATGGCCGGTATGCAAAGCAAGTTGAGCAAGTGAACTCCGATAGAGAGGCCTGTCATATAGGCTATCAGTACAAGCCATCGGTCGCTGTGAGGCTCGTCTGCATGGTCTTCCCACTTTAGTATAAGCCAAAACACAACAGCCGTGAAAGCAGAAGAATAGGCATATACTTCTCCTTCTACGGCACTATACCAGAATGTGTCACTAAAAGTGTATATTAAGGCTCCAACCAGTCCTGATGCTTCGATGGCTATCAGCTTTGCCCCTGTCAATTCACTCCAGTCAGAAATAATCAGTTTCCTGGCCAAATGGGTAATTGTCCAAAACAAGAACATGATACATAGAGCACTCAACAGGGCATTCATGATGTTTACCATATAGGCTACCTGCGTAGGATCGCTTGCAAACTGGGAGAATATATTGGCCGTTATCATGAAGAAAGGCGCACCCGGTGGATGTCCAACTTCCAGTTTATATCCACTTAATATAAACTCAGGGCAGTCCCAGAAACTGGCTGTAGGCTCTACGGTAGAACAATATACAAAAGCGGCTATGGCAAAAACAACCCAGCCAATTGTATTATCCACCAATTTGTACTGTCTCATCTGAAAAGGTGTTTTGATTAGAATTGTTATTTCGAAATATGCCTGCAAAGATACGAAAAAGATTATATCAAGAGAACCTTGTTGATTATTAATTTAAGATGTTTTGTAAAATTCTTTTGATTTTAGTTTTCTTGCAGTTTGACAGTCATACGAAAAGAAATTTAAAACACAAGCCCCTTATCCCTGCCAATTGGCAGGGATAAGGGGCTTGTATCCTTACTTCAAGAACAGAAGATAAGGGGAACTTATCCCGAACTCAGGTTAATAGACCCCACCTTTAGACAATCAAGGGTGTTTAACACCTATGGGCATGAGTGTTTAATCCAATTCGGTCATTAGAGACCGTACTGATGATGTTCGTATGTCGAGCAGATTGTCTTCCGCTTTTGCCAAAGGCGTAGCGGGCTACGCCAAGGAAAAAATCGGAGAAGATGACGACAAGCAAGCGAAAGCAGTCAGGCAGCAGCAACATCGGCGAGGAACGTTGCATTGGCGGTCTAATGACCGATTTGGGTTTAAGGGCAAAAGAAGTTGGGACATAAACCAATTTCATAACAGAACTCGCTCGGTTATCGAACGTGTTCCCCAGTTTCCAGCTATTTTTCCGTTTGTGAAAGTTTTAGCGGATAACAACAGATTTCTATATACTCAAGTCGTCAAGGACTTCTATAAGTTTCATGTCGAACGGCTTGTCTGAACGAATGGCCTCGCTTAAAGGAACATACACAACCTCGTTGTTTCGGATGCCAACCATAATATTGCGTTGCCCCTGCAATATGGCCTCTATAGCTCCGACACCTGTGCGACTTGCCAAAATTCTGTCGTGCGCAGAGGGTCTGCCTCCTCTTTGCAAGTGTCCGAGAATTGAAACGCGGACATCAAAGTCGGGAAATTCTTTCTTAACACGGTCAGCATAATATAATGCACCGCACTTAGGACTTTCCGACACAATGACAATGCAACTTTTCTTGGACTTGCGGATTCCTCTCTCCATAAATCGTGCTAATTGGTCTACGTCGGTAGAGTCTTCCGGGATGATGGCCGCTTCTGCCCCACTGGCAATGGCACTGTTTTGTGCCAAAAATCCCGCATCGCGTCCCATGACTTCCACAAGGAAAATCCTCTCATGACTCTGGGCCGTGTCTCTTATTCTGTCCACACACTCGACGATAGTGTTAAGCGTAGTATCATATCCGATGGTAGAGTCTGTGCCGTACAAATCGTTGTCTATCGTGCCGGGAAGACCGATGCAACAAACGTCATATTCCTGTGCGAACAGCATTGCCCCCGTCAGAGAACCGTTTCCGCCAATAACAATCAAGGCATCTATTTCCTCTTTTTGCATATTGGCATATGCCTTCTCCATACCTTCCTTTGTCATAAACTCCTTGGAACGCGCACTTTTCAGTATCGTCCCCCCAGACATGATAATACCACTTACGTTTTCGGTCGTAAAAGGCACAATTTCTGAGTTGATGAGGCCATCAAAACCACGATAAATACCTTTTATCTGAAATCCCTTACATATACCAGCTCTTGTCACGGCACGTATGGCCGCATTCATTCCGGGCGCATCTCCGCCCGAAGTCAAAATACCTATTGTTTTAATTTTTGCCATGTTTATTATATACGATTATGACATAAAATACATGATTAATAATCCTGCTATCCATCCAGCCAATGCGGCGGCACCTACATTCTTCAAATACCATCCTACACGCACACGTTCCATTTTCATCAGGGCAATGCCACTCATGGAGCCAATGGACATGATGCTGCCTCCGACAGCAGAACTGTAAGCTATGACTTTCCAAAACCATCCGTTCTGAGTGAAAGACATCATGTGGCCGATGCTTGCATCTGTGACGACCTCATGGAAGGAAATGAAGCTCATGGCAGTGGCAAAGTTGTCAAGGAAGCTGCTGAACAGACCTGCTAACAAACCATTCAGCCATACATTGTAGAAGTATTCATCAAAAACATTTGCCATCCAGTCTACCACTCCTATTTCCTGCATCACTCCCAGAGCCAACATGATACCCACGACAAACAGCATCATTTGAATGACGCCATACTGAAGAACTCTCGGAGTTCGACGCGAAACCATCTTGTCTACATCCATCAGTTTGCGGTTAAAGATTTCATTCACAACCCATAAAACTGACAAGACACACAGTGCGCCGAGGAAAGGACTTAATTGGGTGATGCTGTGAAACGTAGGAATAAACCACAAACCACCAATTCCTACAAATAACATGACAACTCTTTGCCAAATCTTCAAGTTGGTATCATCTCCACGATACGGAAGAGGTTGATAAACAACATCAATCCTGTCTGGAAGCGAACGACCAATCCACCATGTCGGTATAACATAGGCTACCATACAAGGAAGGAACAAGGATAAAGAAAAATCAGAAGCCGTTACAGCCCCCATATTCCACAGTACGAGTCCGGTAGGTTCACCAATGACCGTCAATGCACCTCCAGCATTGGCAGCAATTACGATTACAGATCCATAAACAATACGTTGTCGATGGCTTGAAACCATATTATGCATTAACACAAGCATCATCACAGTGGTTGTCAGATTATCAAGATTGGCAGAAATGATAAAGGTAGCAAACGACATCGTCCACAGCAACTTTCGACTGTTACGTGTACGCAACCAAGCCGTAAGCGGGTCAAAACAACCGTTATTATTCAAGATTTCTACAATAGTCATTGTAGCCAACAAAAATAAAACAATCTCTGCAGCTTTGCCAATATGTTTCAGAAAAATATTTTGTGCGATAAATTGTTTTACCGTAAATCCTGTAGGAAACGCCCCATCGAGCCATTTCATATATTCGTTTTCGTATTGAAACATAACGAAATCCGTTCCCCAACTGATGTATAAAACCCATCCTACCGTTCCGGCAAAAATCGCAATTGCAGCTTTATTAACCTTAGTGACACTCTCTGTCGCAATAAGAAGATAACTGATAATCAGTGTTGCAATAATGATTAAACTCATACTATTTTAGGTTTTGTACATCAATATATGTGTTGCAAATGTAGAAAAAAAAAACGAGACAATTAATCAATCAAGAAAAAAAGTGTCATCAAACTAAAATACAAATAAGACAAGTAAATCAACAGAACCGCATTCTTCGTTAAAATAATAAAATTAAGAGGGAAATCAAAGAGAAAGACATTATTAATCGTTACATTTGCACAGGATTATTTGATTGTGAATATTATAATTCCATTGAATCGATAATAATATAAAGGAGAAGAAATATGAAAAAGAGAATATTTTTTGCATTGGTTGCCTTCTTGGGTATCACATGCATGTTTGCTCAGAAACCGGGTGAAATTAAGTTTGACAAACTTACTCATAATTTTGGAAAGTTCTCCGAAAAGGATGCGACACAACAATGTGTATTTAGCTTTACAAATACCGGTGAGAAGCCATTAGTTATCAATCAGGTTGTCCCAAGTTGTGGATGTGCCATTGTAGATTATACCAAGAAACCCGTCATGCCTGGTCAGAAGGGTGAAATCAAGGTAACATATAAAGGTCAAGGCAGAATGCCCGGACATTTCAAGAAAACCATAACCGTTCGTACAAATGGTATTCCGGAAATGAATAGACTGTATATAGAAGGAGATATGGTAGAAGAAAAATAGCTATCTCATTCATCTGATTAGTGTAAATACCATTCATAGTAATTTGGCATTTCCAATATGGATTCAAACACATAAAGGAATGCCAAATTCTTTTTTAACCCAATTCGGTCATTAGAGACTATCCTGATTTTGCACGGATGTCAAGCATATTGTCTGTTGGCTCTTCTATTGAAGGCGCAACAGATTACGCAGAGGAAAAAGGTTGAGAAGATACCGACAGTGAGCGAAAGCAGCGGGAGTCAACAGCAGCAGCAAGGAATGTAGCATGAACTGCCTAATAACTGATTTGGAGTATTTTATCTGATGTTATTTTTTCAATTTATATGTAACAACATGAGAAGTACCATCTTCTTCGTCCATAGAAAGAGACCTTTGCAAAATTCAGAGTTGTTGTAAACAGGAATTTTGCAAAGGTCTCTATAGACTATATTGACTTACGATGCTACCAACGATTGGTATTCATACTACCAACGATTGGTACGGTTAGTACCAATGCTCGGTACGAAGACTACCAGTCAATGGTACGATGAGGCACAATATAGACTGATTATATCAAAAATATATACTACAAGTACAAAACGGCAAAGATTAGCGGGCTAAAACGACCAATCATCATGCTATTACACAACAAAATATCCGTCCATCATATTGAGATTACAATGAAGAATAATTGTTTATTTTCTGCATTTACCGTGTAATGGATTAACACAAAACACTTACAGAGATTGGATAATCATAAAAAACATTTTTTAGGGACGGTCTTTCTTTGATATGCCATAACGTGAGGGGTTAGATGACATGTTCAACTCCAAAATGCCTCCTCTAATAATGTCGTCAAAAAGAATATATGATTTGGTATAAGGTTGGCTATTAAGAAATGCCGAATGAATATAAATATCGTCTTCATTATTTCTTCTCACCTTCATATGAAAGGTCTTCCCCTCTCCCACTTTCATGACAATATCGTCGAAAAGCGGAGAACCGAGAACAAATTTCCCACCTGATGGCTCAACCTGATAAATACCCATGGAAGATAAAATATACCAAGCCGACATCTGTCCGACATCTTCATTACCACTCAAGCCATCAATAGCATCAGTATAGAGTTCACGCATGGTGCGTCTTAAGAGAGGAACTGATTTCCATGGTTGTCCAATGTAATTATAAAGATACAGAATATGGTGGCTCGGTTCATTGCCATGCGCATACTGCCCGATGAGGCCGGTAATATCTGGAGATGCTTCGCTTCCCATATCTCCTTCTGCGACAAAAAGTGAGTCTAGCTTGTTGGCAAAGGCCTTTTCATTTCCAAAACATTTTACAAGTCCATGTACGTCGTGCGGAACCAGCCAAATATATTGCCATGCGTTTCCCTCGGTATAATCATCCTGACGATGAACGGCACGGAAAGGATCAAAAGGTTCCCTAAACGTTCCTTTCATAGTCTTTCCTCTCATAAAACCAGTTTGACGGTCAAAATAGTGTTTATATGCCATGCTTCGATTATAGAAATAACGAAAGTCTTTTTTCTTACCCAAGAGATGAGCAACCTTAGCGACCCCTGCATCTGCCAGTGCATATTCCAGCCCTTTAGCTACCGTTTCGTGTTCGCTTCCTTCATCACAAGGTAGATAGCCATATTGCTTGAGCAATCCCAATCCTCTCTCATCAAGAAGGGCAGAATGCTTCATGGCTTCATAGGCTGCTTCTTTGTCTTGGACAAAACCTTTCAAAACCAAGTCGGCCAGAACGGGGATAGCCGGATTGCCCACCATACAGTCTGTTTCGTTATTCATGAGATGCCATACAGGAAGTTTTCCCTGTCGTTCAAAGATGTCAATAAATGTGCGAGCAATATCAGCCTGCCGTTCCGGATGAATAAGTGTCATCAGGGGGTGGGCTGCACGGTAGGTATCCCATAAAGACAGAGTAGTATAAGGCGTAAAATCAGCATGATGTACAAGACCGTCAGCACCACGATAATCACCATTTACATCACCATATACAGACGGAGCTATCATCGTATGATACATTGCGGTGTAGAATATTCGCTTCAAACTCTGGTCATTAGTGGTAACACAAATTTTTTCAAGCTGTTTTTCCCATAAAGCACGGGCATTGTGCACTGTTTGCTCGAAGTTCCAATGAGAGAGTTCTTCCGTCATATTTTCCCGGGCATTGGAGACACTGACAGGCGATAAAGCCACCTTGACCAATACAGGCGAATGTGTATCGACAGCAAAAATAGCCAAACTATCAGCAAATTGGCTGTGAAGAGTTACAGGAACAGAAAATTCTGCAACGAAATAAATTCTTTGATCCTTCGCCCACCCCTTTGAAAAACGATAACCTGTGACCGTTGTCGGACTTTCTTGTTTCAAAGCACACTCTGTCATTTTATCCCAACCAATACCCTGAGCAAGGTTGAGCATCACGTATGCAGGGGTATTGGCATCCCTAAAAGTATAGCGATGAAAGCCCACACGTTCTGTTGCAGTAAGTTCTACCGTCACTTTTGGCTCGTTGAGATTCAAGACATAATAACCCGGATAGGCCTGTTCGTTTTCATGTGAAAATTTAATCTGACGTTGAAGAGTTGAGGAGGCTGGCAGCAGGGCTACATCCCCAAGGTCTCCTATCCCCGTTCCACTCAGATGTGTATGGGAAAAACCTATAATAACACTGTCACTATAATGATAGCCAGAACACCAATCCCATCCACGAATAGGCTGTGTAGGGCCTAACTGAACAAAACCGAAAGGCACATTTGCACCAAGGAACACGTGTCCATGCCCACCTGTACCAATCATTGGGTCAACATAGTTTGTCAATGGAAAAACATCGTTGTATTTCTTCCAGACGACTTCTCTGACTGGCATATCGCATGCTGACAACATGGAAGACTTTCCTTTTGCATTCCTTTCATGAGGGGTACCATATGAAATATTGCATACCAAGAAAAGGAAAACAACACATTGTATCCGAAAAATCAATCTATGTTTCAACATAAATACTGTACATTAGAACGTTATTATACCTCTATCAACTTTCCTTCGCTTTCCAGGGCATTCCACAAAGAATATCTTGCTTCAGGATTCATACGCTCAACTCCCTCAAAAATATTACGAATGGAAGAACGGTGTGTTTCTCTTTCATACGGACATATTTTTTTTTGGCCTTGATATTCTTTCAACTGCGCATACTGCCTGATCTCATCTTCAATTTCCAAACAAAGCGGACGAATAATTGTAATTGGCATCTTTCTCATTTTCAATTTTACAGGCATTGTAGCGAAATGGCCTTGAAAAAACTGATTCATTAATGCTGTATGAAGGATATCATCCATGTGGTGACCGAAAGCAATCTTATTAAAATGGTGTTCCTGAGCAAAGTTAAAGAGTTGCTTTCTTCTATTCCATGAGCATAAGAAACATGCTGGTTTCCTTTTATCTTTCTCTGTATCAAAACGAGTTGTTACGATATGTAAAGGCACATCCAAACGCTTAGCAAATGATTGAAGATAGGATGTGTCTGATTCATAACTAATGTTTTCCATACGGACATGTATTGCTTCAACATGGAAGTGTGGATGAGATATTTTCATCTTTTTGGCCAAAAGTTCAAGCAAACATAGTGAATCTTTTCCTCCTGAGAGGCCAACCAGAATCTTATCGCCATCTTCAATTAAGTTATACTCGGCAATTGCCCGATGGAAACGACGACTGACTTTTTGTATTATTTCTTCTTGCATAAGAGCTTTCAATGCCGTTGAATTAGATTATTGATTCTGCCGTTGACCTGTTAGTTCATAAAACAGAAAGCTTGTGTTCTAAAAAACATAATCAGATTAAAACTTCAGTCTGTTTTGAAATACGATTTCTTTGTTCTTTTCAGCGAGAAGCATTGAGTTTAAGTAACTCCTTTGCATTACTAATCGCCGCTTCCGTTATGGCGCTACCACTTAACATTTGTGCTATTTCCGTTACCCTTTGTTCTGAATCAAGCATAACCATGCGACTGATAGTACCTTTCGGAGTCTCTTCTTTCAATACCTTGTAATGTCGAGAACCTGAGGCTGCTATCTGAGGCAAATGTGTAATGCTGATAACCTGACGCTCTCCAGACCCCATTTCCATCATGATTTGTGCCATCATTTCCGCAACTTTACCACTTACACCTGTATCAATCTCATCAAAAATAATGGTAGGAAGCTTTGTCATTCCGCTGACCATTGCTTTCAATGCGAGCATAACCCGTGCTATCTCTCCCCCTGAAGCCACCTGTGAAATGGGTTGAAGAGGCATGCTCTTGTTTGCACTGAAAAGGAAAGACACACGATCTGCGCCATCATGACCCATTGGTTTTGGGGCAAAGTCTACTTGAAATTGAACACTGGGTATTCCCAATGGAATAAGTCTTTCTTTCATTTCCTTTTCAATCTTATTGGCCGCCCCTTTCCTCGATGTTGTCAAATTGACAGCCATCTTCTCACACTTGTTCCGACATTCCTCCATCTTCAATTGGGCTTCTCGCAGAAATTCATCGCCGTGTTCAATGCTGTTGAGTTGTTTTTCCATGTCTGACTCAATGTGGAGTAACTCTTCTGTAGACTGAACATGGTATTTTTGTTGAAGCCGATAGATCATGTCTAATCTTGCATTGATATTTTCCAACCGAGAAGGGTCAAACTCTATCTTTTCCTTTTGTTCGTTGACTTCATGTGAAATATCTTTTATCTCTACATGACAGTTATCCATTCTCTCGATAATCTCTCCTACTTTGGGATATACTTTCTCAATGGATCGAAGAGATTTTATCGCTTGTTGAATACTCTCCATAATTCTATCTTCGCCCTCCAAAAGACCATCAACCTCAAACAAAGCACTTTTGATTTCTTCGGCATGTGCCAATGCCCGACTTTCTTCTTCTAAAATTTGCTGTTCTCCAGCTTCTAACTTTGCTTCATTCAATTCCTTGCATTGAAAGCGCAAGTAGTCTTCATCTTTTCGTTTTTCGGCGATTTCTTCTTTCAGTTGCTCATAGATGTTCTGCGCTTTTTGGTATTCCTTAAATATTGACCGGTAAGTTTCTTGTATCTTCTGGTTGTCCGCAATTGTGTCAAGTACACCAATTTGGAAATCTTCTTGGTTAAGGAGTAAATTCTGATGTTGGCTGTGGATGTCAATTAGATGGCATCCAAGCTCACGCATCAAAGAAAGTTGTACGGGAATATCATTAATAAATGACCTGCTTTTTCCAGAGACAGAGATTTCACGCCTTAAAATGCAGTCATGCGGATCGTTGTCAATATCATTATCTTTGAAAAAGCCTTCCAATCTATCCTTACTAATATCAAAATGAGCTTCTATCACACATTTGTCTTCTCCTGGTTTAATAGCTTTTATATCAGCTCGCTGACCCAAAAGTAAAGCAATTGCTCCGAGTATGATACTTTTGCCCGCCCCCGTTTCACCTGTTACGACAGAAAAGCCAGAAGAAAATGAAATACGTTGTTCGTCTATCAACGTAAAATTACGAATATATAATTGCTTAAGCATTATTCTTTAATCTTTTCCCATGCATTATTTTGGGAAGCATTAATTGAAAAGAGAATATCATAAACAGTCTGTTTCTCTTTCTGTGTTCCTTTTCCTTTATAGAGATTGGCCAATTCTTCCTTCTTATAGTCTGTCCATATTTGTGGCAATAAACTTAAAGGTTTATTTTCATGACATTTTTTAAGTTGTTCCTCAAGAGCTGTAGAAATATTTGTCCGCCCTCTTTCTGCATTGTTGGCCATTTCATCAAGTCCTTTTCTATAGTAATCATACTGTAATTGGCGGAAAGGTTTCATGCCAGCATCAAGATAGTCGTTTATTATTGCAAAACGATTTCTGCTGTTGTCAAATGCTTTCCAACCTGGATATCCCAAATTTTGTGCATTATTGGTAAGATTCATGCAACGTTGAAGAACGTCTTCTCCGCCCATCGGAGAAAAACTATCCAAGTCTAAGCCAATAATCAAATAGGCATAATAGGCAAGAAGTGCCGTTAATTGATTGTCAATGTTTTCCTCGTTAAATTCCAATTGGTCGAATTGAGCGAACTGGAAGTTAAAGTCAGCATCTTTGTTGTTATACAATGTTGTCGTATAAGCTGAATTGTAAACGGGACGATTGGCTTGTATTAAAGCTGAACAGGTAAAGACATTGTTGGATTTGTCATGCTTTGATACCGTGATATTAAAATTGCAAACTATACGTTCATTCTTTTGGAAATGCAGATTAGTCCATTGGCGTTCGTTGAGAAATTGCTCCATCGTTTGCTGAAGATTCTCAAAGACACTAACATCAGTACCTTGTATCTGACTGGTATTAAGTGTCACTTTTGCCAGAAGTTCTTGTGCCTGCATTGAAACGATATTCATAAGAACTATCGTAAAAATCCATAGTTTCTTTCTCATAACAACCGCTCTATTTCATCTATAATATCATATGCGACCTTGTCTTTACTTTTCTTCTCAAAGACTTTCGTAGTATCATTAGTGATTATTGTAATTTGATTGTCATCACTTTGAAAACAAGTCCCAGGATTATTCATACTATTTAGTACAATAAAATCGAAATTCTTTTTTTTCAGTTTCTTTCGTGCATTGACCTCCTCATCGTTTGTTTCAAGTGCAAAACCTATCAACAACTGTCCTTTACGCTTTATTTTTCCCAAAGAATCAGCTATGTCGTGTGTTGGCTGTAATTGTAGCATCAAAGACTCATTACCTCTCTTTATTTTCTTTTCTGCTATATTATCAGGACGAAAGTCTGCAACTGCTGCACATAAAATGGCAATATCTGCATTTTTGAATGCTTCAATGGCGGCGGCATGCATTTCCTCACAACTTTCAACATCAATTCGATGAATGTCGGAAGAACATTTTATCGAAACTGGTCCAGCTATCAATGTAACATCAGCGCCACGATCAACACATTGCTTGGCAAGTGAAAATCCCATTTTCCCACTCGAATAATTGCCTATGTATCTAACCGGGTCAATTCTTTCAAAAGTAGGTCCCGCAGTAATGACAATTTTTTTTCCTTTTAAGGACAATGATGTGGAAAAATAATTTTCAAGTGCATTAACAATCATTTCTGGTTCTTCCATGCGCCCTTTTCCTTCAAGACCACTGGCAAGAAAACCACTTTGAGGTTCAATAATATGATTGCCGTATTGCTCCAAGATGGCAAGATTAGTCTGCGTTGACGGATGAGCATACATATCAAGATCCATTGCCGGGGCAATAAAAACAGGAGCTTTCATGGAAAGATAGGTAGTAATTAGCATGTTATCTGCAATACCATGAGCAAGTTTTCCTATTGTTGCAGCAGTACAAGGTGCAATAAGCATTGCGTCTGCCCATAATCCTAAATCTACATGAGAATGCCAAGTTCCATCCTTCTGAGAAAAAAAATCACTAATAACAGGTTTTTGTGTTAGTGCTGATAAAGTTATTGGAGTAATGAACTCTTTTCCAGCTGGCGTAATCACCACTTGCACTTCTGCTGCTTTTTTCTTCAATTCTCGTATAATTAGGCATGATTTATAGGCTGCTATTGAGCCTGTAATCCCTAAAACTATTTTTTTTCCCTTCAGCATATCTTGTGATATTATTTCTTGTTAAATTCCCTCAACCTTATTCTTGTCAGCACCTGTTTTGTGTTGTATGTAAACTCGCTATTAAGCATCCAGCTAAAATATCCGGAGTCTTTCTGTAATACATCTGCGACAGCCTCTCCTTTATATTTGCCAAAAGTAAAGACTTCTTGTCGAAGTGGATTGCCGTTTTCGTCTAATAGAGTATTTCCTGCTGCATCTTTCATTTCTTTCCATGCAATACGACCAGCAAAATCAATGTTATTGTTTATCTTAGAAAATGAAGCCAATGTGTCCATGTCATTTTTTAGTTGTCGACTCGGTTCTTCTTGGCGTTCTGGAGAATACATTTCTAACTCGCCCAACAAGACCCGGTAGGTTGCTTCTGTATCCTGATCTGCCCTGTGAGCCTCAAAGTCTTCTTCCATTTTTCTTCCGCAATAAAACTTATATGCCGCAGCTAAAGTACGTTGTTCCATCTTATGGAAAATGGTTTGAACATCTATCAAACGACATTTGGAAAAGTCAAAATCTATCCCCGCTCTTAAGAATTCTTCCGCAAGCATGGGTATATCAAAATAATTGGAATTATATCCAGCAAAGTCACATCCTTGAAAATCATTATTTAAGTCTGAAGCTATCTGTTTGAAAGTAGGAGAATCTTTCACATCCTGATCTGAAATGCCAGTGATTGCAACAACTTCTAATGGTATGGATTTTTCAGGATTAATATAATAATTCTTTCTCTCCTCTTTTCCATTTGGGAACACCTTTATATACGAAATCTGAATGATTCGTTCTTTTACCAAATCAAGTCCTGTTGTTTCTAAGTCAAAGATGATTAAGGGTTTTGTCAAGTTAAGTTTCATCTTTCAATTAATTATATTGTATATATTATATCAATAGTTCAAATCTAATTGTGTCCTTCTCTCTCCTTGATTTATTCTTACTTGCATTCATCTTAAAAAGAGCATAATTTATTCACAACATTTGAACCTATTCTATAATTTCAAAACGACAATACATATATATTATTGTAGGCAAATAACCTATCTATTACAAGGCTAACTTTACATTTTATGCTCAAATGCTATGCAGCATGGCAAGCATTCAAGCATAAAATGAAATACCTTAATTCTATTTGCTAAGGATGCAATAATACAAAAGGGGATTAGGAGTACACCCCGTATTGTCAATTGTTAAGCAGAGCTGGCATAATCAGCATAAGCACATTCTCATTCTCAGCTTGTTCAGCTGGTACAACAACACCAGCCCTACTTGGATCAGCCAATTCAATCACAACTTCATTACTTTCCAAGTTGTTGAGAATCTCGGCAAAATTTTGTCCTTTGAAGCCTATACTCATTGGTTGTCCACTGTAATCACAAGTGAGCGTTTCTTTTGCACTTGTTGAGAAGTCAATATCTTCTGAAGACAACTCCAATTTACCCATCTCCGTTCTAAACCGAATGATTTGTGTTGATTCGCTGGCAAATGGCAACACACGACGAAGAACGCTAAGCAATGCCTTGCGGTCTACTGTAATTTGATTAGGGTTGTTAGTTGGAATAACAGCGTTATAATTTGGATAACGACCTTCTATCAATCGACAAGACAACGTAGAATCTGCCCACTTTATCTCTGCATTTCTACTATCAAAACGGATAATGACATTTTCGCCATCTTTTCCCAGTATGCCTTTCAACAAAGAGGCTGGTTTTTTGGGAAGAATAAAAGAAGTTGGAGTGTCGTTTTTAATTGCCAGCAACTGATTCCGTACCAACTTGTGCCCATCAGTTGCAACAATAGAGAGACCATCCTGATTGAGATCAAACAAAACACCTCCCATCACAGGACGTAGTTCGTCTTGTCCAGTAGCAAAAACAGATCTTGTAATTGCCGCATTAAGTTGAGATGGTTCTATTGACAATTCCGCAGAATAAGTCGTCATGGGAGAAATTCTCGGAAACTCGTCTGCATTAAGAGATGTAAACTTGTACACACCATTTTGGTATATCACCTCTATTGTAAAATTGTTCAAGTCCACATTAAACACCAAAGGTTGTTCAGGTAATTCTCTTACAGAGTCCAAAATTGTACGGCTGGATGCACAAAAGCTACCGTCGCCATCTGTTTCATCCAAAGGCATCATGGTTGTCATGACGTTTTCACTGTCAGATGCCGTGATATACAGTTTACCACCTTTAACTTCAAACAAGAAGCACTCTAAAATTGCCAGTGAACTCTTGTTACTAATTACTCTTGCAAGAGCCGACAAGCGGCTGCTCAGTGCTGTACTTGACAATGTAAATCTCATAAATATTTTGTCTTTTTGATTGTTGCGTTTAACGATATATACAAAGTTAGCTTTGGACGACAAAGTTACACAAAACGAATGTGCTAAACAAAAAAACAGCGAAAAAGTTTCAGTAATCAGAACTAATTTATTAATTTCGCAAGCGATTTGACGCACTTCAATGCGTCAATGAAAAACATTCAAATATAAAACAGTAAAAATGGAAATACAAGGAAGAATTATTGCTGCATTGCCAGAAAGAAGCGGTGTATCACAACGCGGGGAATGGAAAACACAAGATTTCGTGATTGAAACACATGATGCCTACCCCAAGAAGATGGTATTTAATGTCTTTGGGTCAGACCGTTTGGAACGTTTCAGAATACAAGTCGGACAAGAGGTTATGGTTTCTTTTGATATTGATGCACATGAATATCAAGGCCGCTGGTATAATACCATTCGTGCATATGATGTAAGACTTGTTGATCCTTCAAGCATTCCGGGCATGCAACAGCCACAAGCAGCATCTGCACCATTTACAGCAGAGAGCTCAGCCTCTCAGCCAGAGCCATTCCCTCCAGCACAAACAAATGAAAATAGCGCAGACGACCTGCCTTTCTAAACAAATAATCCAGTCATTTGAAATAATGAAACACTTCAAATGACTGTAATGTTCGGGGCGTTTTGATTATAGTCAAGACGCCCCGAATATTTTCTTAAGGTAGAATGTATTAATATCCTTCTATATCATAATTCATTAAAGAAGTATTTTCAGAATTTTTCGAAGGTCAGTCTATAAGTTGCGGAAAGCAAGACCATTTTACTTCCTGTAAGTTTTTCTATCAAGAAAGTTTCATCAATAAGACTAATCCCGAAAGGTTTCAATAGTGTGGGATCTTCCAGAGGTTGATCTCCTTTTTCTCTGTTAAAGAGATAAGGAGAATAGATACGCAAGGTCGTAGTTGTCATTTCAAAGCGAAGTAAGCAAGAAGTCAGGAGACTATCCCGGTCGACAAGTTGCAGAAGTTTATGTTGAAAAGACCAAAAAACACGCTTCTCTCTTAAATCTGTAGAACCATTGGTTGCCACAGTATCAACGGACTTTAGGTGCCAATATCCATCGAGGTCTCCATTGGTTGATGTATCCAAGGTGCAAGAGACGAACGAACAGATGACAAGTATTGCAAAGGATAAAGTTATTAACCGTTTCATGTTGTTTCGTTTTTTATTGTTTTACAAATAGACCTGTTTTAGAAAATGTCAGCTGGAAACCATAATTGTTTCCCAATATTTTTCCCATGTCCATTCCATAAGCTGCTTTAAGCACACAACCTTGCAAGTATTTTCCGTTAAAATGATATACACCTTCCAATAAAAGACTCATGTTGTGATGTTTTTTTGTATAAGGCAAGCTGTATGTACCCAGTCCGTCTTGATAGGTGGCCAGCAGACGATACCTGAAGTTACTTGCAGGCCGACCAGCCAAACCAAGATGTATCGCTGTCATACGGTTGTTCTGGAAACGTATGTGACCGTCTTCGTTATATATGGGCGAACGGTATAGTGGATTTCCAATCCCCTGTCCCCAATGTTGCCATCCTGTATATATATAATGGTTATAGAAGTTATCATTACCTCCGATGTGATCGGCGATATTGATTGTATGGTCGTGATAGATGGGACCACTTTGGTATTTGGAGTAGATGTATTCTAATACGACATCTGTTATCCATCGGTCTCTTGTAAAGTTAAGTTCTGCCCCCAGCATCCAGTCTTTGAAGTCGTAGACAAAGTATCGTTGTTTTTTCCTTACCATCCATTCCTCCCCTTCTCCGTAGCCATCATAATCGAGTTGGAACATGGAGGAGTGGTCTTCAAAGAATTTGTCAGCATAGATGCCAAACTTCCATGTGTCTTGTTTCCAGTTCAGTCTCAACATCCAGCTGCCCAACTGATTGCCTGATGCGTTCTGGTATGTGGTTTCTCCTGCGTCTGCTCCGCCTGGAATAAAAGCGTTCCACATACCTTTAAGTCCGCCTTCTCCCTTGAGGGGTATCATTTTTCCGTCTGCCTGACGCGCATATGCTGTTCCTCCGAACGTAGAAGCCATTTCAAGTCCCATTTCCACAGAGAAAGGGAAGAACTTGTCTTCGTTTCCGATTTTCAGGAATCCGGCCTTGCTGTGATATAATACATCATCTGCATATTTTGAAACTTTCGAAGTAAATGTATGTTGCCAGTTGTCGTCGGTCATTCTGCCATAGGCCACATGTCCTTTAAGGTGCAGCCATCCTCGTCCTATGGGCAGCGTCCAGTAGTCGTTGAGTGAAAGGCGCACTTGTGGAACTGGCCGTGCATTGATGCCAAGTGTCTGCGAACCGCTGCTCAGTGTTTGATTTTTCAGATTTATGGGCTGTTCCTTGCTGCCCACGGTTAGTAAGCCATGCCTCCATCTCAGCTCGGCAAAAGCCTGATGTACGATGACCTTGCTCGTATAGTTAACAGGCAGCACAAGGTCTATTCCATAACCTATGTCCCATTTTCGGTAATCATCGTATGCAGAGAGTGGGCGAAAAACGCCTGCCCTCAAATAGCCATTTGTTTTGTCGAGTGAAGATAATCCGTGCTTGTTGGCATTGAGCCACAAGGGTGTTTTTCCTTCTGAAACAGAGGCTTGCGTCTCGAGGCTATAACGCAAGTCTTGCGTAAGCGAGGGAAATCGGTTGTCGGTAGATTCTTGCGCATGCAGTACACATGCAAATGTCATCATAAGAATGACTATCCTTGTTTGTTTCATCATATTAGGTTTCATTACCTAAATGATAACGCCACAATACCTATTATATTATATTATTATCAAAAATTACAAGAATACATCTGTCTTTTGCCGTTGCACGAAGGGCATATTTTCCTTTGTCTTTTGGCATTGTATTATCTGTTTCCTCTACGACTTCAATTGTTTCTTTTCAGATGTACAAGCAAATACATAAGGAGCTATTTATTGCATCGCACACCGTTAAAATAGAATTATTAACAGCTATCATTTTCTAAAAAGAAGACAGACGACGCTTGACTTCTGCCCCTTTTGGAGTAACTTTGCAGGCATGTTTTTCTCAAAAAAGAAAAGCGAGCAACTCCTCGCACTTATCCGCAATGGCAGTATTATGTCGGGCAATGACAAGATGCGCCTTCTTCTTTCGCTCAGTATTCCGTCCATGCTGGCACAGCTCTCTGCGGTCGTCATGTTTTTCATCGACCAAGCCATGGTAGGCAGCTTGGGAGCACGTGCTTCTGCCGCAATCGGCATCGTAGAAACCACTACGTGGCTTATGGGAGGAATCACATCAGCCACTTCAATGGGATTTTCCGTGCAGGTAGCACACTTCATCGGGGCAAACGACTTTGCAAGAGCCCGTGAGGTAATACGCACCGGATTAGTTACAGCCACGCTGTTCAGCTTGATTGTCATGCTCGGCGGTATATGCATAGCAACTCCCCTGCCCTTCTGGCTCGGCGGCGGCACAGACATCGCACACGATGCCTCGATGTATTTCCTCATTTTCTCCTTTGCCCTGCCTTTCTTCCAATTGTATAGTCTTTCTGCCGCCGTACTCAAGTGTGCAGGAGACATGCAGCTGCCAAGCGTGATGAGCATCGCCATGTGCCTGCTCGACGTGGTTTTCAACTTTCTGCTCATCTACCCATGCCGTGAGATGGAAATCTTCGGGTGGAAGATATTCATGCCAGGCGCAGGACTTGGGGTGACCGGAGCAGCCATCGGCACCGCCCTTTCCATTGTCGTTGCGGCACTGTTTTTGTTTGGCAATACCCTCTTTCGCTCGCCCACCCTTTCCATTCTACTCGACAAGACACGCCGTTTCTTCGTTTGGAGTTATTTCAAGCAAGCCTTGAAAATAAGCACCCCCATGGGCTTACAGGTCTTCCTGATGGGGTCGGCGCATGTCGTGAGCACCATGATTGTCACTCCACTGGGCAATATCGCCATTGCAGCCAACACACTTGCTATCACGGCCGAAAGTCTATGCTATATGCCGGGATATGGCATAGGCGAGGCTGCTACCACGCTCGTAGGACAGAGTCTGGGTGCAGGACGCAAGGATTTATGCCGCAGTTTTGCTCGCATCAGTGTGTTTACGGGCATGATTGTCATGGCATTCATGGGCTTAGTCATGTATATAGCCGCATACGATATGATGTCGCTCATGACACCCGTAGAAGAAATCCGTACGCTCGGTGCCGCCTGCCTGCGCATCGAGGCATTTGCCGAACCTATGTTTGCCGCTTCTATCGTCACATACAGTGTCTGCGTAGGAGCTGGCGATACCTTACGACCAGCCATCTACAACCTCATCAGCATGTGGGGAATACGCCTGTCACTTGCAGCCCTGCTGGCAAAAGACTATGGCTTGCGTGGTGTGTGGATAGCCATGGCTGTTGAACTGACCATGCGCGGACTGATATTTATGGTTCGTCTCTATCGTGGAAAATGGATGAAAGCAATGCAAGTAAACCCTAAAGGTCTCTCATGACCAATTGGCCTAAACAATATTTATAATATTATGGTATAACTATGTTTACACGTATTATTACTGTCGCTCCAGCTTGTCCTTTCATCCCCAGTATTTTCAATTCTGCAAAAAATATTTCACCAAAACATTTGCTTGTTTAAGAAAGTTTACATACCTTTGCGGCCATATAGTTCCAAAAAGATTGTGAATATATCAAAAGGACATATCAGAACGTTGCGGCATTCCTATCTATATAATAATGGTATAGGCAATGCTACAGTTGCGTGCGTGTGTCGGAAATCACCGTGTGAGATTTTCGCAGGAGGCATGGAAGACTGCATGGCAGGAGGCGTGGCGGATGTCACGCCCGGAAACATGGCAGATTGCATGGGAAAAAACATGCAGAAAAACAGGGTGAATTATTTGGCCGTTCAAAATAATTTGATAACACACACACACACACACACACACACACACACACACACACACACACACACATTCGCTACTGGCGTAGCTTCCCTCTAAAACCCTTTCACATACGCGCGCGAGGCATCTCTCGCAAAGCCTGTAAACAGAGGACTCCCGTGAGTTTCCCCTGTTCTTTTTTTGTGCCCTTTTCGCAAGCCGCCGTCCGGCGGAATAACGCACGTTTAATCCTCATTTCCCACGCATTTTCCGCCGGCCGTAAAGACGCCACGGAGGCGGTTCATGCCTCCGCCCCCGTCCATGGTGCGGCAAGCCGGGGCGAGGGAGCGCATGGCAGAAAAACGGCGGCAGAAGATTCCGTTTCCGTAATTATTTTCCAACCAAAACATAACGACATGAACAAGAACCAAGTGAAAGGACAGGCGGAAAGCCTGGCCGCAGAGTCCGAAAAGGGCACGAAACGCCCCTACGTGAAACCCGAGTGCGGCATCGTCAGCGCAGAGCCCGCAAACCTCATCTGCGCATCGGTGTCACCCAATCCCATCGGCTCGTCGGAGAGCAGCTGGAGCTCGGAGACCGTGCACGAGGGAGACCACACCGAGTGGTTCGGCACCACCACGGAGGTAGCCCCTTAGGACTGCCCGGCAACCAAGAACAAGTAAAAAGAAAAAGCAACAAAAAAGAAAGGAAAACAACATGAAAAAGAAAGATTACAGCAACAGCAAGACAATGGGCATCATGAGGATGCTGCTGTGCACGGCGGTGCTGACGCTTGCGGCGGCCTGCTCGGGCGACGGCGACACAGGCACGGAAGAGGCGACAGGCAAGGCTGCCGGCATCGAGTTCCGCCTCTCCTTCGCCGATTACAACGCCTCAGACACCATCGAGGGCAACACGGGCATGCGCCGTTCCGTTGAACTGAGCAAGACCGAGGTCATCCCCATGGGCGACCTCTACGCCGAGGTGAGCCTCCAGCGGGACACGGCCGCCATGCGGCAGGCCGCCAAGGCTCCCGCAGCACGCGCCATGTCAGACGGCGCCTACACCATCTACGCCTATCAGGGCAGCACGCTGAAAGGCACGCTCACGGGCACGGTGACGAGCAACGTCTTCACGCCCACCAGCCCCAACCAGGAGATAGGCCTCGAGCCGGGCGTGTACACATTCGTGTGCTGCAACGACAAGGTTGCCGTCTCGGGAGAGAACTGGACGGTAGACCAGAGCAATGCCGCCACCGCACGCATCGGCGTGGCCGAGAACGTAACCATCACCGCCACGCCCAGGAAGCAGCAGGTCAGCTTCGTCATGAGGCACGTAGGCTCAAGGGCGCGCGTCAGGCTTGAAGTGCAGGGCTATCCCGTCAAGGATGTCACTGCCACGCTCTCGTCGGTGTCTGATATTCCCACCTCCACGACCTTCGACACCGCCACCCGAACCTATACCCCCACCAATGCCGCATGGTCTGAAAACCTCACATGGGACAATCTCTATATTAACGTCTACGGCTCCTACCTCTACTTCCTGCCCGGCACGGCGGGCGACAAGCTGAAGCTCACCTTCACAGGCGGAACGGCCTACAAGCTGCCCGTGACAGGACGCAGCGTTACCTTTCCCTCCTCGCTGCTGACGGCGCAAGACGGCTCTTACGTGCTCAACGTCAGGCTGTACTACAATTACATCTATCTTTACAGCGACGGAACCACCGGCCAGTACACCGACGCAGCCCATGCCTCCAAGACGCCCATCGCCATGGTGGTCAGCCAGTCAAAGCGGCTGGCGGTGGCACTCAAAGACGCAACCTACACGGGGGAGACATATTCAGGCAGGCCTGTATGGAGCGGCAGTGCCAAGCAAAACAGCCAGAGCAACACGACCATGAGTGCGACACTTGCCGATCACCTAAACGACTTCAACGGTTACGACTACACCCACACCAGCACCTACAGCACGGACGGCATCGTGAAAGGTACGGACAATACGAACTACCCCGCCTTCTATGCCGCCGCACAATACGACCCGGGCGTAACCGTGACGGGAACCAATGTGGGACGGTGGTTCCTGCCCACGATAGGAGAATGGAACCTGTACTACAAAAACCTCATGCTGGCAGACAATAACTTTGGGTTAGATTATTATATCCCCGGCAACGGCTATCGTTACTATCCAGATGACTATGGCTTTTATCGGGCAGGCGGTTCTGCCCTCAGCAGAACAGTAGCCGGCTCGTCGTCTGGTTATGTTGTTACTCCATATCTTTCAAGTTCCGAAAAAACAACGAATAGTGTATATATATTTGCTGCAGGCAAGTATTTTTATAGCATGTTTTATGGTGGCCATCAGACTAACGTTCTTTCATATTATAAGGATGCCAGTGCTTTCATAGGAACGTCAGTAAATAGTATTGCTGGCGGTTACATCCGCCCCTTCGTGCACTATTAACATTAGTAAATTCGGATAATTATATCCATGAAAACAATGAACGGAACAGTGGTCTTTCGAGAGGAGAAAAACACCCCTTTGTAAAGAGGTGACCTCTTTACGATCGAAAGACCATCTCCTTACGATCAAAAGGTCACCTTTTGACGATAAAAAGGTGACCTTTCTACAAGCAATAGTTAAACCCTTAAAATACAAGAAGTTATGGCAGTGAAATACAGACTGTATCAAGACAACAGAAAAAAGTTTGTGAACCGTGGAAAATGGTATGCCCGCGCGGTGGTGGACGACGTGGTGAGGCTGGACGAAATCAGCCACGAAATTCAGGAGAACACGACGGCCAAGCAGGCCGATGTGTATGCGGTGCTGAAAGAGCTGGTGAACGTCATGAGCCGACACCTGAAAAACGGAGACCGCGTGGTGCTCGACGGCTTCGGCTCGTTCAAGGTGGGACTGAGGAGCCGGCCAGCCGATACGCCGAAAGATTTCAACCCCGCAACCCACATTGCCGACGTACACCTGCTGTTTCAGCCCGAAACACGATGGACGGCCACCGACCGCACACGGCGCAGGCAGTTCCTGCAGGGCATCGAGCTGAAGCTGGCGGAACAGCCCAACCCCTCCGCAACGAAACCCGAAGAGACAGAACCGTAAGCGGACGGACAGATACGTGCAGTATTTCGGATAGTTTAACGGACGGATGCAGAGGATATTTCGGATAGATGGGGGCAGAACGGATAGACACGTGCAATATTTCGGATAGACAGATACGAGGTAGCATGGACAGATACGGGATTTAACGGACAGTTCAACGGACAGACACAGAGGATATTTCGGATAGACACGTGGGCAGAACGGATAAGATACAGGGTTCAGCGGACAGACACAGGGTCTGTCCCTACAACGTGGGTGATGAAACACGACAATGTTATTATATATAATGGTGAGCAATTCGTAATGTAGGGACAGACCCTGTGTCTGTCCGTTAAACTGTCCGTTAAACCTGTGTCTGCCTGTTGAACTGTCCGAAAGACCTCCGTCCGTTACCCCCTCTATCCAAAATATCCTCTGTGTCTGTCTGACAAGAGAAGAACCCATAACCGGAATCCCTGAACTTGGAAACCTGCCGGCAAAGGACATTAATATTGGGTTAATCAAAAACAGGCAGACCATCTGCTTGGCATCCGAACAAAACCAATACGGTCTTTCATGACCGAATAAAGTTAAACTCTCTGAGTTGATGCACGGAGCCTGTCGTGACGACACGCTTCCTGCTTCTTTTCCGACAGGCCGTCTCCCGGCCGTAACCCATCGGCGGATGGCAGGCGGCGGGCAAATTTCACAATTACACAATTACACATCAGCAAGGCGGCCTGTCATGCAGAATCATTCCAATGAAATGATTTATAAAACTGAACCTCAGGAGGTTTTAATTAGTTCATATATGTTTATTGCCTTCTTGGGGCTGCGTGGGGTTTGTCGTGAGACAAGCCCCACGATTGCTTTTGTATGTATATATAATAATGAGGAGAATAGGCGCAGGTTAATGGGCAGACACAGATACGGGGTAGCATGGACAGACAGAGATATTTCGGATAGATACGTGGTTTAACGGACAGACACAGGGTCTGTCCCTACAACGTGGGTGATGAAACACAACAATGTTATTATATATATATATGGTGAGCAATTCGTAATGTAGGGACAGACCCTGTGTCTGTCCGTTAAACCCTGTCCGTTAAATTGTCCGTTAAACTATCCGAAATATTGCCCCTGTCTGTCCGTTACCCCTCGTATCCGTCCGTTGAACTGTCTGAAAAAACCTCCATATCTGTCCATTCTGCCCCTGTGTCTATCCGTTCTCCCTCTTGTCTATCCAAAATAACCCGTGTCTATCTATCCCAAAAGAGCCCCTCACCAGCAAGTTCACTCTGGCGAAGGGCATTATGTTAAGTTTATCCAAAACCGACAGTTCATCTGCTCGGCATCCGGACAAAATCAGCACGGTCTCTAATGGCTAAATTGGGATAAAATATTTGTCTGTTTGGTAAACTCAATAATTTCTGGAATATAACCGAACGCAAGACCTGTCACCGTGTCAGCACAACCATAATAAACGGCCAGTTTTCCCGAAGCTGGGTCGTGAAGGCTTGCACAAGGAAAGCAGACATTCGGAACATCGCCCATGAGCTCATAGGGCTGTTGTGGAGAAAGCAAATACGGCCCTGAACGGTGGGTTACTTTCCACGGATGCTCCAAATCGAGCAAGGCAGAGCCAAAACTGTACACGTAGCCATTGCAAGAACGCAACACTCCATGATAGATAAGCAACCATCCTTCAGAGGTTTCTATAGGAATAGGCCCTGCCCCTATCTTCATACACTGCCATGCGCTCACCTCAAAAGGTGCGGGCGACATGACATGGCGATGTCTTCCCCAAAACTCCATGTCGGGAGACTCGCTGTAAAAGATGTCTCCGAAAGGTGTATGCCCCGTATCGCTGGGACGACTCAACATGGCATAATTTCCATTTATTTTACGAGGAAACAACACACCGTTACGGTTATACGGCAAGAAGGCATTTTCTAATTGATGAAAAGTCTTGAAATCAAAAGTGTATGCCACACCGATGGTCGGCCCGTGATAGCCGTTACACCAAGTAACGTAGTAGCGGTCGTCGATGAAACAAACGCGAGGGTCATAACCATACACCCACTCTCCTACTTCTGTGTCATTACACAGAAAGCGAAGCGGCTTCTCGTCAATATTCCAATGGATACCGTCATTACTGAAGCCAACATGAAGCACCATACGCCGATGAGTGTCATCGCAGCGAAAGACACCGGCGAAACCTTTGCCGAAAGGAACAACTGCACTATTGAATATACTGTTGGATTGTGGAAGCAAATCACGGGGTATAATGGGGTTGAGCGATGACCTCCACATCACTTCACATCGGCCTGCCGGACGCTCTTCCCATGGGATATGAGGCAATGGTTGTCCTTGAATAATGATATTTTCCATATATTTTGCTATGTTTTTTGTTGAGTATTATCAGGATGGCTGAAAGGTACAAACCACGTAATCAGCAAAGCGGGAATGGTAAAAAAGAGTATTACGATGAAAAATATACGATAACCGAGCAAATCGCTTAACCATCCGCTCAACATTCCCGGAAGCATCACGCCAAGATTCATGATGCCCGTTGCAAAAGCATAGTGCGACATTTGATGCTTTCCCGGTGCAATCTGTTGCATCATGAACAGTGACAAACCTACAAAGCCGAATCCGTAACCAAAATATTCCAACACAATTCCGCCCCCGATTAGATACAGATTAGTGGGTTGATATACGGCCAACAATGTATAGGCAACGAAAGGAAAGTTGAACACAAGTGCCAACTGAAACAGGGTTTTGCTCAGGCCACGACGGGCAATATACATTCCACCGAGAATCGAACCAAGGACAAAAGCCGCAGCACCGAAAGTTCCGTAGCATAGGCCTATCTCTTGTTCTGTAAGCCCCAGTCCCTGAATACTGCGAGGAGATTTGAGAAACAGAGGCACCACTTTCATGACAAATCCTTCTGCAAAACGGTAGAGTATAATAAAGCAGATATAATAAAGAATATGCTTTTTACGGAAGAAATCCATAAAGACATCCCGCAATTCAAGGAAAGATTCTCGGGCACCTTTCTTTTTCTCTTTCTTCTGGTCTTTAGGTAGCATCATCCAATGATAACAGGCAAGTACAGACATTAAAATACCAAGGCCAAGCATCGCCATCATCCAAGCAGTCTTAATGCCATAACTTTTTTGCCATAATCCGACAAGATATACTAACCCTCCCGTGGCAGCAATTTTTGCGATGTTGTAGAATGCCCCCTGCCACCCTATCCATTTTGCCTGTTCTTCGTTATCAAGAACCGACATATATATACCGTCTGCAGCAATATCATGTGTAGCTCCGCTGACAGCAATCACAGCCAACAAGCCAATCGTAATGGCGAAAAAGTCTGGAAGATGCAGCGAAAAGGCCAACAAAGAAAAGAGCACACCCGTTAACATTTGGGCTAAAACGACAAAGAATTTCTTGGTTTTGTACACTTCAAGAAAAGGACTCCACAGCGGTTTTAGTGTCCAAGGAAAAATAATAATGGAAGTCCAAAAAGTAATCTGTGCATCCGATACCCCCATTCCTTTATACATCAGTGAAACCACCATATTGAGAACGACAAAAGGAATGCCCATTGCAAAATAGAGTGTAGGCACCCAAGTCACAGGACTTTGTGGCCGTTTACATTTCTTTTCGGAGGACATCATCACTCATACACTTCCTCTATGCCGGTTTCATACATAGAAACTTCATGGGCACATGGGTCAAAACTATCGGGTATGTTAAACTTAATGTCAGGTGAATATGGAAGCGTCTTGTCCGCATACACCTTCTTCATGAACATCGCCCATATGGGAAGGGCTACCGCTGCACCTTGTCCTGTACTGGTAGATACAAAGTGAATGTCTCGGTCTTCTCCTCCCACCCAGCATCCACTGACAAGTTGTGGGGTGACACCCATGAACCATGCGTCAGAGTTATTATTGGTTGTACCGGTTTTTCCGCCAATATCACCTTGCAAATTAAAGATTCTGCGAATGCGTCCTGCCGTACCTCCATCGACTACAGCCTTCAGCAACACAAGCATCTTATACGAACTTTCCTCACTGATGACCTCGTTCATTCTCGGCTGGAATCGAGCAATAACATTGCCTTCATTGTCTTCAATCTTGGTAACAAACATCGGTGCGCACCGAATACCATGATTGACAAAGGCCGTATAGGCACTTGTCATCTCACCCACAGACACATCGCAGGGGCCCAGGCAAAGTGCCATCGAGGCATGTATATCAGGATTGTTGATACCATATTTGTTGAGTAACTGTACAAACAAGGCTGGATTTAGCCTGCTCATGAGGTAGGCCGAAATCCAGTTGTTGGACTGTGCCAACGCCCACTTCAGTGTTACCATCTGTCCATAGCGGCTTTTGCTGCCGTTGCGCGGTGTCCATGCCTTGCCCGCCACCATATACGTTTGGGCACGATTAGGTGCCACATCACAAGGGGAATAGCCATTGTCCATCGCCATTGAGTAGAGGAAAGGCTTAATAGTTGACCCCACCTGTCGGCGTCCCATCATCACCATATCATAATGGAAGAAGTAATAATTCACTCCTCCCACATATGCCTTGACGGCACCAGTGCCCGGTTCGAGACTTACAAAACCTGTGCGAAGCAGTTTCTTATAGTATTTGATGGAGTCTCTCGGAGTCATAGTCGTGTCAATCTCTCCCTTGTAAGAGAAGACTGTCATGTCTACGGGCGTATTAAATGACTTGTTGATTTCTTCTTCGGAAGCACCAGACTGTTTCAACACCCTATATCTTTCACTCTGATGTATCGAACGATTCATGATGTCCCTTATCTGTCTTGCTGTCAGTTTATCAGAGAAAGGGGCGTTCTTGCGACTGCTCAACTCACGGTTGAACGTAGGTTGCAGGTTTTTCCTGAGATGTTCGTACACAGCCTCTTCGGCATACCGTTGCATCCTTGTATCAAGCGTTGTATATACCCGGAGTCCGTCAGTATGCAAATCATAGGGCTTTCCGTTCTTTTTGAGATTCTTATTACACCATCCAAAAAGCGGGTCACTAATCCATGCGATGGAGTCGATGTGGTATTGTCGTTTATTCCAAGACGGGTAATTGTTTATATCTGGCTTTTCTGCCATCATATACTGCCTGATAAACTCGCGGAAATAAGGTGCAGATTGGTCACGAGAAGCTACCCTGTGGAAGTTGAGCGCAAGTGGCGATTGCACATTTTCCGAATACTCGCTTTGAGATATATAACCCATTTTCTGCATCTGCGACAGCACAATATTCCGTCTTTCCAAACATCTTTCAGGATAGCGCAGCGGATTGTAATATGAAGGATTCTTACACAAACCGACGAGCATAGCCGATTCGGCAATATTCAAATCTTTAGGGTCTTTACGAAAATAGATGTTGGCAGCAGCTTTAATTCCTACGGCATTGTGCAGGAAGTCAAAGTAGCTCAGATACATGGCAATGATTTCTTCCTTGGTAAAATTGTGTTCCAATTTCACAGCAATAACCCATTCGATTGGCTTTTGCAGCAAACGTTCAAGAGTAGAATGTGCCTTACCGCTATATAATTGCTTGGCCAACTGCTGTGTGATGGTAGACCCTCCTCCGGCACTCTGTTGCCCCATGATACCACGTTTAACGACAGCTCGGGACAAAGCGATAAAATCAACTCCTGAATGTTCGTAGAAGCGTTCATCTTCCGTGGCCACAAGAGCCTGCACAAGATGGGGCGAAATATGCGAGTAATTGACAGCGATACGGCTGTCTCGGTTCTGGTTGTATGTTCCGATAATCTTCCCATCGGCCGAGTAAATCTGCGAGGCATACTTGCTAATGGGGTTTTGCAGGTCTTCAATGTCTGGCATATACCCTATCCATCCGAACCATATAGCCGTAAAACAGAGGATAAAAATGCCAGTCAAAGAGAATAACACTGTCCAGAGAATTCGTATCAGTTTGTTTCTCATGTTGTATTTCCACTACAATTTGGCGACAAAGATACGCCAAATTAGCAAAAAAGCAAAACAAAACCTCATATTTTATAGCTTCTGTATGGCTGCCTGCACGCTTGTCATTCCAAAGCCAAAGGTACACAAATAATCAATAACTTACAGCTAATTGAACAAGGTTTCGCACTTGGCTCTACATCGGTTATACAATTATTTGCCGACAGAGAAATAGGCAGAAAGGTTAATTTTAGATAGTGATGATTCTAAGACATAACGATATAATTATCATAAATCTATTGTGATAACAACAACTTTCGTGCATGACAATCATGTTTCTTCCTAAAGTATAGATTCACTGAAATTGGTACCAACAGCTGGTACGAGCCGTACCAACCATTGGTACAAACCGTACCGGACATTGGTACGGATGCTACCAATGCCCGGTATCAATACTATCTTGTGAGAGTTGTTAATTGAGAAATGATTCTTCGGAGGTCGAATGTTCAAGGGTCAAGCTCTCAGAAGAGGTTGAAAACAAAAAAATTAGCATTAAACCCAAATCGGTCATTAGACCGCCAACACTACATTACTCACTGAAGATGATGCTTACCGACCGCTTTCGTCCGGTTGTCGGCAGCTTCTCCGCCGTTCTTCCTCGGCGTAGCCCGCCACGCCTTCGGCAAAGCCGACAGACAATCTGCTTGACATACGAACAAAATCAGAACGGTCTCTAATGACCGAATTGGGTTAAACTCAGATAAGGGCAACTATAAATCGTAAAGTATGAACACATTCACAAAACACTAAATACTAATACTTTGCAAGTTATTGTAAAAGAAAAGAAAGAATGAAATACGGTTTTTTATCGGATAAACCTTTGAACTTTGGGATAATAATACTACTTTTGCAACATGATATTTTATTTTTCAGGAACAGGAAATACTCGATGGGCTGCCCAGCAATTGAGTAATGCCACAGGAGAACCCCTTGCTTTCATACCTGACCTTATGACAGAATCAAATTTTCGGATTGAACTGAAAGATGGTGAAAAGTTGGGGTTTTGCTTTCCCGTTCATGGATGGAGACCTCCCAGAAATGTAAGAGCCTTTATCAAAAGATTAACCGTCAAGCATACAGGGGAATACTATTGCTTTGCTTTATGCACAACCGGAGACAATGTAGGGGAAACCATGAAGATTTTTGAGAAAGACTTGAACAGTCGTCAAATTTGTCTTGACAGTGCCTTTTCGCTCATTATGCCCGAATCTTATGTTGGCCTTCCTTTTATGGATGTGGACAAACCTGAAAAGGAAAAGAAGAAAAAAGAAACGGCAAGGTATGAACTGGAAGGTATTATCCGCAATATCAAGGAAGAGAAAAAGGGTGTCAGACAACTGACCATTGGTCGTTGGCCCCGCATCAACAGCCGTCTTATTGGCAGTTTCTTTCTAAAATACCTGATTACTGACACACCTTTTCATGTCATTAAAAAACATTGCATTAAATGTGGTGTATGTGCCCGTGTTTGCCCGGTAAACAATATCGAAGGCGGAAAAGACCAATATCCGGTATGGAAACACAATGAAACATGCCTGACTTGCTTTGCCTGTTATCATTACTGCCCACAAAAAGCGGTTCAATTCGGACAAAGAACGAAACATAAAGGACAATATTATTATAAGCCATAAAACTTATTTGGAACATGAAAAAAATCGTTTTACTATTTACGTTTTTACTTATTTCGGTAGCCTCTTTTGCAGGAAAAGCTAATCCGATGCCTTTTACCATCACTCAGACTGATGGCAGCCAACTTACCATTCGTATGTTTGGCGATGAGGATTTTCATTGGTATGCCACCCTTGATGGTGTATTGCTATATCGAGAAGGAAGCAACTATTATGTTGCAAAAATTGGAAGTGACGGCAGTTTGCAGTCTACCAATGTCTTGGCACACGAACCATCTTTGCGTGAAAGTACGGAAAAACAGCTCATCAAAGCACAAGATAAAGAATTGTTTTATAAAACATCAGAAGTTATCCGTCAAAAGAATATGCTTAAACGCGAACCGTTACAAGTAGACAACACTTACTTTCCATACACAGGCTCGCCAAAAGCAATAGTGATTCTTGTAAACTTTTCCGATACAGTTTTCTCGGTTTCCAACCCCAGAAAAACCTTTGAGCAATATCTGAATGGCGAGGGAAAACCCCAAAACTTCGGAAACAGGGAGGACAGGAATTATGGAAGTGTGAAGCAATATTTCTCTGACATGAGTGGTGGTCAGTATAAACCGCAGTTTGACCTTTATGGGCCAGTGAAGCTTCCAAATGAATTGAAATATTATGGAGAAGGAGAAAACATGCAAGCTTTGTTAGCTGATGCGTGCAAGGCTATGGACGATTCGCTCGACTTTTCAAAATACGACAGTAATGCCGATGGCAAAATAGACCTTGTATATATAATATATGCAGGTTTTTCAGAGAGTATCGGAGGAAATTCTACCGAATGTATATGGCCTAAGTCGGGTACGACGAGTGCAGGTATCTTTGACGGTGTCAATGTAGCACGCTATGGTGTAAACGGTGAGTTGAATGGGACACCTACTTCATTTACTACAGCTCCTTTTAGAAGGGTTAACGGAATAGGTCTTTTCTGCCATGAATTTTCGCACTGCCTGGGACTTCCCGATTTCTATCCTACAGCAAAAGATGCCCAGGTGGACAATCAGGGAATGGAATATTGGAGTGTAATGGACGGTGGTGAGTATCTTGACAATGGCTATACACCCACGGCTTATACTGCATGGGAACGTGAAGCGATGGGATGGATGTCGATACATGAACTATCTCAGGACGAAAACGCACTGTTGCTTCAGCCAATAGATAATGGCGGAAAAGCATACCGTGTAAGAAATGATGCCGACCAATCAAATAAGGAATACTTTATTATCGAAAATATTCAAACTACCGGATGGAACAGCAAACAAAAAGGGCATGGCATGATTGTTTATCATGTTGACTACGATGTAAGCGCATTCTCTTTGTGGCCAGCAGGAAACAATACCGTCAACAACAGAAAAGGGAAACCCCGCATGGCCATTGTACCGGCTGACGGACTTTCCATGACATCATACACGGCCAGCACTGCGAAAGAATATTATGACCAATTAGCAGGAGACCCTTTCCCGGGCAAAGGCAATGTACTTGAGTTACACGATAACTCTGGGATAGTCAACTTCAAAGTTTATACAGGAGAAAAACTAAACAAGGCCTTTCTTAATATATCGGAAAGCGATGGCATTGTTTCACTGAAATATGTCAATGATTTTGACAATTACCTAACAGGCATCAAGGAATTGGATGTCGAACAAGTAGACAGGAAGATATATACCCTCGAAGGTAAGTATATCGGGGAAGATAAAGATAGTCTGCCGAAAGGTATTTACATTCAGAACAAGCGTAAAATAGTTGTTCAATAATAGAAAAAGGTCGGTAATTCCGACCTTTTTCTGCCTTTGAAAGCTTAAGGTCAGCACACTTTCAGCAATAAACAGTTGTAAACTGCGTTCTACATATAATGAAAAAATTAAATGTAATATATGCCTTTATCGTCTCATTGGCATTGCTTACAGCATGTAATGACGATGATACATTCACGTTGAATACAACTAACCGCCTCATGTTTTCTGTAGATACGGTGCGGTTAGATACAGTTTTTTCACGCATTCCGACCTCTACCAAAACTTTTTGGGTGTACAATCAGTCTGGAGATGGTATTCGTTGCACCAATGTCCGTTTGGAAAAAGGTAATCAAATGGGCTTTCGAGTGAACGTCGACGGAATATACTTGGGTGAGACTTCTGGCTATCAAGTTAACGACATTGAGGTTAGAAACAAAGACAGCATACGTGTTTTTGTTGAACTCACTTCAGCCATGGCAAATCAGTTGCAACCGAAGGAAATAGAAGACAACCTAATCTTCCAATTGGAAAGTGGCGTTCAACAAAAGGTCAACATCAATGCATGGATTTGGGATGCAGAGGTGTGGAAAGATAAAGTAATTTCAAATGACACAACCATTCAGCCCAATCAGCCAATCATTGTTTATGGAAAAGTGAAGATTGAGGAAGATGCGACCCTGAGCTTAGCTGCAGGAACAACCTTGTATTTTCATGATGGTGCGGGAATGGATGTCTATGGCCGCTTGATTTCACAAGGTACTGTTGACAACAATGTTGTCTTACGTGGCGACCGACTCGACAGAATGTTTGACAATCTACCCTATGACAGAGTGAGCGGACAATGGGACGGCATCAGGTTTTATGAAACATCCTATAACAATTTCATTGATTATACAGATCTGCATAGTGCAAAGGACGGTATCGTCTGTGATTCATCTTCTGTAGACCAACTGAAATTGACCCTGCAAAACAGCATTGTTCATAACTGCAAAGGATATGGTGTCAGGAGCATTTCTTCGCAAATAAATATCATCAACTGCCAAATTACAAACAGTCTAATGGATTGTGTCTCGATTGTTGGTGGTAAGGTACTTATAAATCATTGTACCATTGCCCAGTTTTACCCCTTTAATGCAGAAAGAGGAGCGGCTCTATGGTGCAGTAATTATTTGGGAGACATAAAATATCCACTTGATGACTTGACTTGTTATAATTCGATGATTACCGGTTATGCAGACGATGTTGTCTATCTGATAAGCCAAAAAGATGACGAAACCCCGATGAATTATCGCTTTGACCATTGCCTACTGAGAACTCCTCAACCTAAAGAAGCAAATGACAAGATGACGGAAATTATATGGGAAGACAACACAAAAGAGGCCTTTGAGGGAAAAAAGAATTTTCGGTTACTCAATACAGATGACTTACTATATGATTTCAGACTCGACAGCATTTCTAAAGCCATCGATAGCGGGAATGCAAACTACACAACAATAATGGATAGATTGGGCATTGCGCGTGACGAGAAACCAGACTTGGGATGCTATGAATATGTTAAACAATAGCAGGACTATCAATAATCGAAATGAAGAATATTCCACTTAACATCAGCATTCGTTTCTGTCAGACAGAAGAACTTTCAGAGGTTGAAAACGATTTAATAAAGGCAGCCATTGATGCCACAGACAATGCTTATGCAAAATATTCACAATTTCAAGTCGGGGCAGCTGCCTTGCTCGAGAGTGGTGAGTGTGTCATTGGTGCCAATCAAGAGAATGCAGCCTATCCTTCAGGATTGTGTGCAGAACGTACTGCAATATTCTCTGCGCAAGCTCAGTTTCCTACGCAAGCTGTAAAAATGCTGGCCATTGCAGCGAAAAACAAACAAGGTTTATTGAAAAATCCGATAACACCTTGCGGTGCCTGCAGGCAAGTTATTCTGGAAATTGAAGACCGTTATTCCCAGCCCATACGCATACTGCTGTATGGCACAAAAGGCGTTTATCTGATTGATTCGGTGAAAGATTTACTTCCTCTTTCATTCATTGCGGACAATATGGAAGATTTATAGGCTGTACATGCCCGTCGGAAGCCTTTTATAGGATTTATACCTGATGTGGCAGAAGGCGTAATCATGTCCCTTTCAGGATATAACTACATTTTCTGAAAACATAATCTCCAATCGGCTATCAGTCCGCTTATGTCCATTCCCCGCTGATGATTTGCTTCCCGGCTGCCGACATCCGAAAAAACACCCCAGTTTCTAATGACCGAATTGAGATAATTATTTTTTCCCGAAAGACAATGTTTCCCAAAGAACATGTGAAACAAAAACGCACATCCTTTATGAAAATAATTAGAAAAGGCTGAAATCTAACACAAAACGGTCTTTATGCTTTGGTTTCTCTGCGATTATTACTATATTTGCACATTCAGTGCAATAAAAGAACATAAAGATGAAAGAATTTTTCAAAATGGCTTTTGCCACAATGACGGGAATGGTAATGTTTACTCTTCTCATCGTTTTTATCAGTATTATATGTATTATGGGAATGGTTGCTTCCTCGGAAGCCACAAGAGATGCAGAAGACAATTCCGTACTGGTACTAAATCTTTCAGGTACACTTCAAGAACGTTCTGAAGAAATCCCGATGATAGAGCAACTAATGGGTAGCTCAGGCAATCAAATCGGACTTGACGAAATTCTGGGAGCCATTAAGAAAGCCAAAGAAAACGAGAAAATCAAAGGCATTTATATCGAGTCAGGACTTTTCGCTTCAGACTCTTGGGCATCATTACAGTCCATAAGGAACGCTCTTTCCGATTTCAGAAAAACAGGGAAATGGATTGTTGCATACGGAGATTCTTATACCCAAGAAACATATTATCTCGCATCCGTAGCCAACAAAGTATATATGAATCCGCAGGGAATGATAGAATGGCGAGGACTGGCAGCCGAACCAGTCTTCCTAAAAGACCTGCTGGCCAAATTTGGTGTTTCCATGCAATTAGCTAAAGTCGGAAAATACAAAAGCGCCCCTGAAATGTTTACAGAAGATAAGATGAGCGAGCCCAATCGTGAACAAATATCTGTATATATCAACGGAGTATGGAAAAATATTTGCAAGGATGTTTCGGAAAGCAGAAAAATCAGTATAGACTCTTTGAATGCATATGCTGACAGACTTATTACTTTCGAATCCCAGCCTAATCTCGTCAAGAATAAAATGGTAGATAAGCTTATCTATACAGACGAAGTGAGGGGAGAGGTAAAAAAACTCATGAAATTAAATGAAGAAGACAAACTCCATCAGTTAAGTGTCGCCGACATGATTAATGTAAAAGAGAGCAAAAGAGATGGTGGAGAAATTGCCGTTTATTATGCCTACGGAGACATTGTCGATGAAGAAGGAGGAAGCCTGTTTGGCAGCGCAGATCATAATATCAATGCAAAAGAAGTCTGCAAAGATTTGGAAGAACTCATGAACGATGATGAAGTCAAGGCTGTCGTCATTCGTATCAATAGTGGCGGAGGAAGTGCATATGCTTCCGAACAGATATGGAGACAAGTCGGACTACTTAACAAGAAAAAGCCCGTTGTTGTTTCCATGGGCGGATACGCTGCTTCCGGAGGATACTATATCAGTTGTGCCGCTCCATGGATTGTAGCAGAACCAACTACTTTGACAGGAAGCATCGGTATCTTTGGAATGTTTCCCGATGTAAGCGGGCTTTTGAAAGATAAACTCGGGGTGAAGTTTGACGAGGTAAAAACAAACAAAAACAGTTCATTCGGCACAAAAGCACGCCCCTTTAACCCAGAAGAAATTGCATTTCTCGAAAAATATATCGACCGTGGCTATAACTTGTTCCGCATGAGAGTGGCACAAGGAAGGAAAATGAGCGAGAAAGACGTTGAAGCTATTGCCCAAGGAAGAGTGTGGTCAGGAGAAGATGCCCTGCGCATTAAACTCGTAGACCAGCTTGGCGGATTGGATGCAGCCATTAATAAAGCAGCAAAATTGGCAAAACTTTCTTCCCATTATTCCATCAATTATCCTGCAAAGAAAGACTTTCTTGATAGATTAATGAATGGAAGCGAGGGAAAGAACAGTTATCTCGATGAACAGTTGAGAATTACATTAGGAGAATTTTATCGACCTATGATGATTCTGAAGGATATGCAAAAACATGACGTAATTCAAGCCCGGCTGCCTTATGAGCTAAAAGTAAGATAGTTTTTTGTATTAGTGTGTCAAAATGGAAGGTGACTTCATAAAAATCAACAAATGGCTTTTACCTCTCAGCTGGCTATACGGCATGGGAGTAAGATTGAGGAACTTGCTATTTAATTGGGGAGTCCTCAAAAGTAAAAGCTATGAGATTCCTGTTATTTCTGTTGGCAATATTACTGTTGGTGGAACGGGAAAGACACCTCATGTTGAATATCTTATCAGATTATTGCAAGACAAATATAAAACGGCGGTTCTAAGTCGAGGATATAAACGCAGAAGCAAGGGTTTCATTTTGGCAAATGATAAAAGTTCAGTGACTGATTTGGGTGACGAGGCTTATCAAATAAAAAAGAAATTTGGAAATATCCATGTTGCTGTTGATGCTGACAGATGTAAGGGCATTGAACAACTATGCAATAATCCTTTGACTAAAGATACAAAAGTTATTTTGTTAGATGATGCCTTCCAGCACCGGTATGTCAAACCGGATGTCAATATTTTGCTCGTAGATTATCACAGATTGATACCATACGACAAACTTTTGCCTGCAGGCAGACTTCGCGAACCAAAAGAAAGCAAGTCAAGGGCAGATATTGTTGTCGTGACAAAATGCCCCAAAGGACTAAAATCTATGGACTTTCGAGTAATTAAAAAGGCCTTGAACCTCTATCCATATCAAGCACTTTTCTTCAGCACTATTGAGTATGGAAAGCTAACACCAGTGTATTGTGGGGTAGAGAGAGAGCTATCTTCGTTATCTAAGGCGGAAAATGTTTTATTGCTCACAGGTATAGCATCTCCCCAGCAGATGCTTCTTGATATTGAACCATACACCAAGAAAGTTACACATTTAAAATACGAAGACCATCATTCCTTCACGTCTAATGATATAAATACAATTAATCAAACTTTTGCTTCCCTACCCTCTCCAAAGTTATTGATAACAACGGAAAAGGATTCTGTAAGACTGTTTGGCATGCAGGGACTAAGCAAAGAAGTTAGGCATCATCTTTTTATATTACCTATTGAAATTAAATTCTTGCTTAAACAAGAAAATCTTTTCAATAATAAAATACTTAATTATGTACAAGACAATTCAAGAAACATCTGCATGGCTCAAGGAGAGAATAACAACGCATCCACAAACAGCCATCATTCTGGGAACAGGGTTAGGACAATTAGCTTCAGAAATAACTGACAAGTACGAAATTTCATATACGGAGATTCCTAATTTTCCTGTTTCAACAGTTGAAGGACATGCCGGAAAACTAATTTTGGGAAAGTTAGGAGGTGTGGAGATTCTTGCCATGCAGGGACGTTTCCATTATTATGAAGGATATAACATGCAGGAAGTAACATTTCCTGTACGTGTAATGTATGAGTTGGGCATTAAAACTTTGTTTGTTTCTAATGCAGCTGGTGGAATGAATCCTGATTTCAAAATAGGTGACCTGATGATAATAAAGGATCATATTAATTTCTTTCCGGAACATCCTTTACGTGGCAAGAACTTACCTACGGGGCCTCGCTTTCCAGATATGCACGAAACATACGACAAGCAACTCATTGCAACAGCAAAAGAGATTGCTGCAGAAAAAGGTATTCGCATCATGGAAGGAGTTTATCTGGGTGTGCAAGGACCAACCTTTGAGACACCTGCGGAGTATCGCATGTTCTACAGAATGGGGGCGGATGCAGTAGGAATGAGTACTGTTCCTGAAGTTATTGTGGCACATCATTGTGGAATCAAGACATTTGGTATCAGTATTATTACTGACCTCGGCCTTGAAGACGAACCCGTTGAAGTTAGTCATGAGGAAGTACAGATTGCAGCAAGTAAGGCTCAACCACTTATGACTGAGATTATGAGAGAAATGATTAAAAGAGCCAATATATAAGAATATAAAGGTTGTAAACGAAAAATGACTGAAATCTCGACATTGGGTGAGTTTGGACTCATCAACCATCTGACAAATGGTATAAAATTAAAGAACGATTCATCAATGTACGGCGTGGGAGACGACTGCGCCGTACTTCGATATAAAGACAAAGATATTCTGCTGACTACGGACATGCTCATCGAGGGAGTACATTTTGATTTGACCTATACAAACTTGCGCCATCTCGGATATAAATCTGCCATGGTCAATATCAGCGATATTTTTGCCATGAATGGCGTTCCAAGGCAAATGCTCGTAAGTATTGCCGTTGGCAAGAGAGTAACGATAGAAGACCTTGATGATTTTTACGAAGGCTTGAAAGAAGCATGCCAAAAATGGAATGTTGACATTGTGGGAGGAGACACAACGTCCTCATACACGGGAATTGCCATCAGTATCACCTGTATCGGAGAGGTAGAAGAACAACAGGCAGTATATCGTCATGGAGCAAAAGAAACGGACTTAATTTGTGTGTCGGGAGACTTAGGTGCAGCATATCTTGGCCTGCAACTTCTTGAGCGTGAAAAGAAAATATACTACCAACAACTTGACGAGGCTAAGAAAAAGAAAGACAACCACTCCCTTCAAGTGTTGTCTCAGTTTCAACCTGATTTTGCAGGAAAAGAATACCTTCTTCAAAGACAACTGAAGCCCGAAGCAAGGGGTGACATTATTGAACGACTAAGAAAGGCCAACATTGTTCCTACTGCCATGATGGACATTAGCGACGGATTGAGCAGCGAACTGCATCATATATGTAAACAAAGCAATTGCGGATGTCGTATCTACGAAAAGAATATCCCTATTGACTATCAGTCGGCTGTCATGGCAGAAGAGTTCAATCTCAACGTAACAACCTGCGCACTGAATGGCGGTGAAGATTACGAATTACTCTTTACGGTTCCGATTGGTGACCATGAAAAGGTAGACAATATGGAAGACATTAAAGTAATCGGTTATATTACCAAACCAGAGTTGGGAGCTATGCTGATAGCAAGAGACGGGAACGAATTTGAACTCAAAGCTCAGGGATGGAATCCTCTACAGTAATTCTCTGACTGAGGTATGCAAACCAACCAAGAATAAATAAAAATCATGAAGAGTAAACTTTGGAAAAAAGTCATCTTGTCTCTTGCGGCATTTTTGTTGATAACAGGGGGCATTTCGTATTATTATCTCTTTACTTCCTTTACTCATGTGCGTGAGACATTTCTTTTGCTTATAGATGATGACGACACGGTTGATTCCGTTTTCACGAAACTCTCTCCTGTTGCCAATGAACGTGCCATGAACACTCTGGAAAAACTCATAAGCTACAGCGGCTATGCGCAGAATATCCGCAGCGGACGCTACGCCATTGCATCAGGTGAAGGTACATTCACCGTTTTCAGAAAGTTGAAGAACGGCCTGCAAGACCCTGTCAGGCTCACCATTCCTTCGGTAAGAACTGTCGACAGGCTTTCTGCCGAGATTTCCAAACACATGATGATGGACAGCACAATGCTGAGGAAGGCTCTTACAGATGAAGCTACCTGCAAGAAGGTAGGCTTGAATACCAATACGATTCTTTGCCTTTTCATTCCGAATACCTATGAATTGTTTTGGAATACATCCGTTGACAAATTTCTCGAACGGATGAAAAAAGAGAGCGACAATTTTTGGGAAGGTGAAAACCGTGAGAAAGCTGCGCGTCTCCGTCTTTCTCCCAACGAGGTCATTACACTGGCCAGCATTGTAGACGAAGAGACATCGAACAATGCCGAAAAACCGATGATAGCCGGAATGTATTACAACCGGCTGATGCTTCGCAACAAAGAATATCCACAAGGAATGCCATTGCAGGCAGACCCTACCGTGAAATATGCCCTCGGACAATTTCACCTGAAACGGATATACAAGAACATGCTGCAATATAATAGTCCTTACAATACGTATATCAATGTGGGTCTTCCTCCCGGCCCTATACGTATTCCTACACTTGCAGGCATCAATGCGGTACTCAACCTCAAAAGGCACAACTATCTGTATATGTGTGCCAAGGAGGATTTCAGTGGCACGCATAACTTTGCAAAAGACTATGAAGAACATTTGGCCAATGCTGCAAAATATGCAGAGGCATTGAACAAAAGAGGCATTCAGTAATTATTGCTGTTAGCCTGAGTTTTTCTATATTAAGTCTTGCCCCATCTGAAATGGAATCTCACCAATGGCCAGGAGGCAGAGGGACTTCCCTGCCGTTGGTACGGTCTTCATTCTTCGGTAAAGATAAAAATATTATTACTGTCCGCTAAACATACTTTTACCCCCATATTTACGGATTTGGCCGTTAGACAAGCCCCCCTTTGACTCTTTCATCGGCTGTCCGCTAAAAAATGGGTGCTGAATTTGACGTTGAAGCAATGAAACTTGGCATTATTTGTGCTTTTTAGCCTTTCCTGAGTTATTAACCCAGAAAAAGTCTATCAATATGTCCAACACATCGGCTGTCCGACAAAACAGACATTTCTAAATGGGCTTGATTTTTTTAGCGGACACCAATAATTATCAATCGGTTTGAAGACTGATTGAGAGATTATTAATCTTCTGCACTTCAGATAATTCCGAAAAGATTCTTTATCGAAAGGAAGGATTACATCAACAGCTTTTCGAGTGCCGGGATAACGATCTTTCCCCTGTGTACGGAGATCAGGCTCTCGGCTTCCATGCGGTGAAGCTCTCTTGAAAGGTTCAGGCGGCTCTCTCCGATTTCGGTTGCCAGCTGATTCATGGTGATGGTGAAAGTCTTTCTG
>JAXFLJ010000012.1:0-57520 GCA_034183335.1 Prevotella sp. | reverse complement strand
TTTTGCCGAAGGCGTAGCCGCTACGCCTTCGGCAAAACCGACAGACAATCGAACAAAATCAGCTTGGTCTTTAATGACCGAATTGGGGTTGAACAGTTTCGTAGGAATCCTTATCCTGTTTCCCGCATGGATATGACGTGGAATACTATTAACAGTCCGACAGCAAAGAAAAGATGCAGGAAAGAGGAATAAAATGTTTTTCCTTTTTCGTGCCATTTATTTGTCTATTTCCTTTGTTTGGGATTGCCGAGTAATTGCTGATAAAAGTCTTGATATTGTGCTGCAACTTTCAAATGGTCATGGTGGCGGCGAATGTATTCACGGCTTTGGCTCTTCAGGAGGGGTATGCGTTCGGGATGTTTTACCAGTTTTTCCAGTTCTTCACATACACTTTCATATGTTGGATGAACGTTGATAATTGGCCGTAGCTCATGTTCGTTGATGATATCATAGTTTTCTTCTTCTCCTCCTCCGATGCAGATAATGCCTTTATCCATTGCTTGTAGCGGATTCATGGATGGTGTATAGCTGTAGAGTTGGTCGAGAATGGCGTCTGAGCCGTTCATGAGATGTTTGTAGGTCTCAAATGGTACGGACTCTACCCGAATGAGTTCCATTTTGTCGGGAAACCTTCTTTGTATCTCTTCCGCTGCAGCGAGCATAATGTCAGTTCCTTTGTATTCGTTGCGCTCTCGGTTGATACCAATAAATACCTTCACCTTCTCGGACGCATGCGCAGGTTGCCCTTCTTCCTCTTGTTCTCTCTTGATAGGGAAGGGAATGAAGACAGTCTTGTCCGGATGTGCAGGATGATAGCATACCCAATATTCATAGAGGCCGGCAACGATTCCGTCACAATCTTCGGCTATCAGTCTGTTGAGGCGTTCTTTTGCCGTTCCCAACCAGTCTTTGCGTTCTTTCAGGGCATCTTTGTTTGTCCTCAGAACCTCGCCCATGTTAAAGTCGCTGTATCTAAGCGGCTTTTTAGTGCAACAAGTATGCACCCAGTACCAGTCCATACCGAAACCTCCAAGCACCATTCGTCTGTTGTTCTTTCTCAAGTAGCGGTATATTGGAAAGATTCGTTCGGCCTTTAATTCAAGGAACATGGGGTTAATCAGTTGCACGATATCATAGCCTCGTAGCTGTGGGAGCAGTGTGTAGAGCCTGAACAAATACTTGATGCCGCCCCACTTGGTGTATTGGCGTACCATGTCGATGTCTCTGGGATAATCTTTCCAGAAGTCTCCGTTTGACATTACCGTCACTTCGTTTCCCAATTGTCTCAGCCCAGTGGCCAAAGTGGCGTGAACGTTGCTGTATTCTCCCAACAATAGTATTCTCATAGGTCTATTATCTTACTTGTCAGGCAGAGTAGGTTCCTACCTGTTCTTGTTTTTGTGGCGAGTCGGAACCATCTGTATTTCCTTGTGTAATCTTCTGACGGAAGAGGAAATAGCCCCTTTTCGCCTAATTGTCTGACACAGTGGTCCACGGCTTTTGGGCTCTTTGTCAGACGGATGGTATTGTAAATGTAATCCATAGATAATTGCGCTACTCTTCTGTTGAGTGCTTTGCGGGGGCGTACAGACAAATTGCTTGCTAATTCTTGCAATCTTAATACGACACAGAAACCGTCTGCCAAACGTTTTTCTACGGCTTGACGGCTCATGTCATTGATGACTGATGCTTCTCTTTTTCTGTAGAAATAGGCTTGTGCTGTGGTGCGATAAAGAGCCTTGGCCTGCAAAATCAACCTTGCCGTAAATTCTTCGTCTTCACCATATGCAAGACCTTTGCTGAATTTGATGTCATCCGCCAAGTCACGCCTGAAGATATATCCCCATACGGCAGCCCGCAGATTGTTGTACATCATGAAGTCAACGCCTTCTGTCGGAGAGGATACTTTGAAAGATATTGACGGTTTTCGATGGCTTACATGGTCAAACAAAACCATGTCGGCATGGCCGCCCCTGATGATGTCGATACATTGGTTATATAAAGAAGAAATCATTTCATCGTCTCCGTCAACAAACTGAATATAAGCCCCGCTGCTTTGTTCCATTCCTGTGTTGCGTGCCATGCTTACACCTTCGTTTTCTTTTCTGATATAGATTATGTTCTTTCCGTATGGTGAGAGTACATCGGTCATACTTCTTTCCGAGCCGTCGTCGACTACGATGATTTCTCTCTCTCTCTCTTGGAGAGATAAGGCCATAATGCTGTTGATGCACGCACGGAGCAAATGCCCGGGCAGATTGTAGCAAGGTATGATAAAGCTAATCAGGGGTTTCATCGCATGATTTTATGTAAGTATTTGCTTATCAGACACAGACCTTTGATGCCAACCAACTGTTTTATCCATAGTTTGAGATGTCTTCCTGCTCCTTGGGTGTTGAAGTGGGGCAGGATAGGGGACGCTCCCGTTGTCTCACATACATCAATCTGGATATTGACCACGTGGGCGTAATAATCTCTGAAGTGCTTGTCAGCAGGTCGGTTGCTTGCTTTCCATTCTTTCAAAACTTCCATGTGTGCCATCAGCAGTTGGTTGAGTGCCGTTCCATCGGCTGTCGCCGTGATGCCTTTGGGATTGTGATTGTAGAGATACAGTCCGCAATTGGTTGTCGCCACGGTTTGAGCTTTTTGCAAAAGCAGGGGTAATGTATAGACATCTTCAAAGACCTTTCCTTCCGGAAATTTCACGTTTTGGAAAAGTTTTCTCTTGTAAATCTTGTTCCATGCGTAGGCATGCGTATAGGCTTTTGCCTCCAGCCAGTATTCCCACATGTCACAATAGACTTTTCTCTCTGTTTCGAGCAATGATTCTTTGGGTGAACCTACAAACCGTCTGACAGGATATTCCAATATGTCATATTCGAGATTTTGCGCCAGTTCATTCATTAAAGGCTGAAGCGTATCGGGAGCAATCATGTCATCCGAGTCCACAAAAGTAATGTAATGACCGATAGCAATTTCTATGCCTGCGTTTCGTGCTGCCGACAGTCCCTGGTTTTTCTGGTGTATAACACGAATCCGTCTGTCTTTTTCCTTCCATTCATCGCAGAGCTGAGGGCAGTTGTCTGGTGAACCATCATTCACAAGAATCATCTCAAAATCTGTATAGGATTGTGTCAGAATGCTTTCAACACAAGTCTTCAGCGTGGTTTCTACACGGTAAACAGGAATGACAATGCTCAATTTCATGGTATAAATACAGTATTGGTGCGGTACCTTATGTTATATAATGGTTTATGTTGCAACCTCGTCTCGTCTCTTTTCTCCTGAAATCGACATGACGGGTCGATGACAGACTTGAATATGGAGACAATGCTTTTATCTGATATAATCTACAAAAGCATAACGGAAAGGATGTTTTTCATCTGTCTTGTGCTCCTCCCTCTTTACTTCTTTCCAATCTTCATAGGATGGGAAAAATGCGTCGGCTTCGGCGGGGACATCATCTATTTCTGTCAGCAACAAACGGTCGGCGCGTCCCATAGACTGCTCGTAGATGCTTGCCCCCCCTATAATATATACTTCCTCTTCGTTGTTGCAATGGCTCAGGGCTTCATCTATTGATGTGTAGCATTCGCAGTCAGGAAAGCATTTTGGTGAACGACTCAGCACAATGTTCCTGCGATTAGGCAGGGCACCATTGGGCAGCGACTCGAAAGATTTGCGTCCCATGATGATAGTATTGCCAGTGGTGAGCTGTTTGAAGCGTTTCAAATCGTTAGGCAACCAATATATAAGTTTGTTGTTGTAGCCGATGGCTCGATTACGGGCTACGGCAGCTATCAGGTTGATTTGCATATTAATGGCGGATTATGATAGTGTTATAAAAAATCTATATGGCAACTTCGGCTGCGATATGTGGATATGGATTGTAATCTTCCAATTGAAAATCTTCGTATTGAAAGTCAAAGATACTCTTGACATTTGGATTGATTTTCATGACGGGAAGCGGACGTGGCGTGCGTGAAAGTTGCTGTTCTGCCTGTTTCAGGTGATTCAAGTAGAGGTGAGTGTCGCCCGTTGTGTGGATGAATTCTCCCGGACACAAACCTGTTACTTGTGCCATCATTATCAATAGTAAGGCATACGAAGCAATGTTGAACGGAACTCCGAGAAAGGTATCAGCACTGCGTTGATAGAGTTGCAGGCTTAATCGTCCTTCTGCTACATAGAACTGAAACATAGTGTGACAGGGAGGGAGAGCCATGCTTTCCACTTCTGCCACGTTCCAAGCACTTACAATCATACGTCGGGAGTCGGGATTACGCTTAATTTGGTCAATGACATTTTGTATTTGGTCGATGGTTTGTCCGTTATAATCAGGCCATGAACGCCATTGATGTCCATAAACTGGCCCAAGTTCTCCGTTTTCGTCAGCCCATTCGTTCCAAATGCTTACCCCATGTTCTTGCAGATACTTCACGTTAGTATCTCCTCGCAAAAACCAAAGCAATTCGTATATGATGGACTTGAGGTGGAGCTTCTTGGTAGTCAGCAGCGGAAATCCCTCTTCGAGGCGGAACCTCATTTGGTGTCCGAACACGCTTTTCGTGCCGGTTCCTGTTCTGTCAGTCTTTTCTGTGCCTTCATTCATGATGCGGCCAAGTAAGTCTAAATATTGTTTCATTGTATGATTGTTGTTTCTGTGTTGTCTGGTATGTGTGTGCTTTTTATCCTCCATTCTTGGGGGTATAGGTTGTTGGCGCGTTGGCCGATGTTCTTGACGAATCCCAGTGGCACACCCTTGTATGTCATCACTACATATCCGCAGGGAATTTCTGGTGGTAAAACCATTGCTTCTTTACGAAGATAGGCAATGGCTTGTTTGTCATTTATTTCTACGCAAGGAAAACCTTCTGTGTTAAAGCACGCAGAGAGGGCGAGCGATGTTTCTGGTATAAGGTTTGTGCCCTTTATCTTTGCCATGCCAATACCGGCTTGTAATATTTTCAGACGTGAGGATACTGCCGTATCGAAGATGTCGCTCCATGTCTTGGGAATAGCCGTCAGTATGTCACCAGTTTGGCGGAATACAAAAGATTCAGGCGACTGTAGCCACGTGGTAAGCCCATTTATTGGCAGTCGGTCTTGGCCAGAATCTGCTTTGATATTCTTTTTCTTAGGAGGTTTTGCCGGAGGATTCGATTCTCTCTCACAAATTTTTCTCATTACTGCCACGCACAAACCTTCTCCCTTAGTATGTCCGGGGATGAAACGGTAAATGTTTTTTACAATTTCGGGAAGAAACGAATCTGTTATTCCCCATTCCTTTTGGATTTTCACTTCGACGAGAGATGCTTGCAATTCGGACAACATCCATGCTATGTTTTGTTCATTTTCTTCTGCGTTGAAAGTGCAAGTAGAGTATATAAGCAGACCTCCCGGACGCAGGCAGCTCCATGCGTCTTGCACGATTTCCCTTTGGAGAATGCGGCATTTATCTACATTTCGTAAATTCCACTCTGAGATGGATGCCTTGTCTTTACGAAACATGCCTTCACCGGAACATGGCACATCGCAGAGAACTACATCAAACTGTAATCCTGTTTTTTTGTAGTCGGCAGGTAAATTTTGGGTAACAATAACATCTGGATGTCCGAACTTGCTCATGTTCTCTGCCAAAATATGAGCGCGGGTTGGTATCGGCTCATTGCAGAAAAGTAAACTTCCTGTGGGCAATGCTGCCCTGACGGTGGTGGATTTTCCACCCGGGGCTGCACAAAGATCAAGCATTGTTACGGGAGTTGTGACGAGTTGACGGACAATCTCATCCATAAACATAGATGATGCTTCTTGAACATAGTATGCACCAGCATGAAACAAGGGGTCAAAAGTGAAGTTTGGACGGTGCTTTAGGTATATTCCTCCTTTGCACCAAGGCACTTCTGCATCTACAAAAGCAGTATTTACGGAATGTATTCCTTTAACGAAGTTCATCCGAATGCTCGTTGGCGATTCTGTATCGAGGGCACAGAGCAACTGGTTGCACTGCTCCTCACCCACTAACTGGTGCATTTGTTGTAGAAAATCCGCAGGAATATTCATTATCTGTAGCTATCAGTAATTGAATTGCAAAAATAAGAAATTAATCTCTATTGACCATATCGTTCAGTTGTAAATTTAGGATATTGAGCAGCTTGGACTGAGAATAGGTGAGGTTCATATGGGAAAGCCCATTGCAAAATATGGACGAATGGAGGATAAGAAAGTGAATGCTCTTTACCCGTTGGTTGAATTAATGTTCTAATAATATACAAATAAAAGAGTTGCACCTTTTGCTGATTTTTAGTGGTTTGATGGTTTCTAAGCCGATGAACACCACCTGTCTGCATATGCGCTAAATTTTGTTAGAGTCCTTGGAATATGCAAGGATTGTGTCGTAAATCGTGTTTTGAAATCTCAAGTCAGAATGATAAAAGATGAAAACATGAAAACAGGTGAAAAGAAGAAATATAATTTGTCATGTCGGTTTCGTCTGAAATCAGTTTTTTCAACAGGGTGTAGACAAAACTTCAAAATAATTTCCTAACTTTGCATTGCAAAACCTGCAGGTCATAGTCATCGGCTGTCTTTCATGCCACAGCGCGTTTACCCGTCAGCATCTTGTATCTGCCGGAATGATGCGACACATGCAGCAATCTGCCTCATCATCACACATCACCATGCTGGCAATACTCAACCGAAAATATCCGCTGAAGACAGGCGATTGGAAAAACTCGCTCCTGCAGGCACTCATCGTGTTCTTGATACTGTACCTGCTGAAACCATTCGGCCTGGACAAATACGACGAGTTTACCGGAGCCCTACTTCCGGTGTGCATGGGGTATGCAGCCATCACGTTCGTTGCCGAGGTTGCCTACCAGCACACAGTGAGGGCGGTCGCAAGGAGAAAATCGTCGTGGACAGTCGGCCACGTACTGCTCTCCGGGATGCTCTTCTGGCTGTTCGTCGGGGTGTGCAACTTTGTCTATTCTGTTATTATCTTCCAGGTCGACAGGCAACACATCGGCTTGGTGTTCTTTTATTTCATCTATTGGACCGTACTTATCGGTCTGTTCCTCACCCTGGTCTCCACACTCGTCAATTACAACCGCTACCTCAAGAGCGAACTGGCCCAGATGATCAACAAAACAACTGATGAAAAGAAGCATATTACCCTCAGCATACACGACCATACAGTAAGGGGCGACAAGCTCGATATAGCCATCAATGATTTCCTCTATGCAGAGTCTATGAAGAACGACCTCAAGGTATGGTACTACAAAGACGGTCAGGTACAAAGCCAGACATTCCGCATGACCATGTCCCAGCTGATGGAGCAAATGCCCTATGAAAATATTTTCCAATGCCATCGTTCCTTCATTATCAATGTGAACAATATCAGTGATGCGAAGGGCAACTCGAATGGTTATCTGCTTAAGATGGGGGCTGCACCGAACCTGGTGCCGGTCTCGCGCCCGAATGTACCGTCACTAAAGGCTTTCCTAAGATAATCATTCGTCACAAAAACTAGTCGTCCATAACCAAGGCTAGTTGTTTTTCCCAATTTCTTGTTCCCAGTCACAGATATTTTGAAGTAACAAGATGTTTGCATACTTTTGCCCTTGTCGAAATCAATAATTTTAACAGATGAAAACAAGAACAACAGAAATCAAATGGAAAGCAATCGCTTTATTTTATGTTATTGCAGTGCTCATCCGAGCGATTGTATTGAGGAATGAGGACTTCGGTAGCAGCCCCTTCTCTTACTGGCTTTGGGCGTGGGCAGAGGGTATCGGGCCGTGTGTGGGAGCCTTGGTAGCAATACTGGTGTTCAGGCGCAGATTCTATTGCACCCTCACGGGCAGGTCACTCATGAAGTCTGTCATCACAGTTGCCCTGCCCCTCGTCATTTGCTTTTTGCTTGATCGAGGCCTGAGCCTCACCCTGCTAAACCTCATCTTCTATTCGCTGCTTGAAGAAGTCGGATGGAGAGGCTACCTGCAAGGAGAATTGAAGGACATGAATCCCCCTCTGCGCGTCTTTGTCATAGGCACCATGTGGTTTTTATGGCACATCACCGTGGGGCTCAATCTGGCAAGCCTCGCCTTCTACGGAGTACTACTCTTTGGCTCCTGGGGCATTGGCAACATTGCTCGCGACACCCGAAGCCTAATTGCCTGTGCATGCTTTCATACCCTGTTCAACTTTATACGCTTCGTCCAGTTTACCCCAGTCGTCATTGCCCTTTATGCTGGGGTGTTCGTCTCCTTGCTTGCCATTTGGTATATGCCATGGAAGAAAATGACACTACGCCTGAAACAGTTTATCTATAAGCGACCATAATTATCCCTGCGATTAACTAATCATGTAAACCCAAAAGATAGATTTTTGAACATTCATGCAATTTTCTTTGTTGATAAATTAATGCGTAAGTGGACTGAAGAATTAAGTAATTAGTCTAATAACTGAAAGCAGGAATAAGTTTTACAGGAGATGATACTTGTTAATCCCAATTCGGTCATTAGAGACCGTACTGATGATGTTCGTATGTCGAGCAGATTGTCTGCCGCTTTTGTCAAAGGCGTAGCGGGCTACGCCGAGGAAGAACGGCAGAGAAGATGCCGGCAATCGACCGAAATCAGTCGGTAAGCATCATTTTTAGTGGGAAATGTTGTGTTGGCGGTCTAATGACCGATTTGGGTTAAAGTTAAGACTAAGAATTATCAAGTAATAACGTTAAACACCAATAAGTAATTTTATCCTACTGTAGGATGCAGATGCTACCAACGTTTGGTACTCGCAGTACCGAACGTTGGTACGGTCAGTACCAGTGCTTGGTACGCATGCTACCAAATGTTGGTACGGTGGAGTGTCACGCTGGTTTGTTGGATGTGATTTCTTGACCTACTGGTAAAAATAAGACCAATGACATATCAATAGGATAGTTTTGAACTTGTTGGCTATTACTACATCAACAATAATGATGTCATTAAAAGAGAAAGTGATGGATGTAGGATTGATTAAGATGATAATCCTAATCAAGTTGGATGGGAAAAAATGAGCCTCTTGTCGGATTCGAACCAACGACCCCGAGATTACAAATCACGTGCTCTGGCCAACTGAGCTAAAGAGGCGGGGTGGGCAAGCTACTTATATCGCGCCGCTACAACCAACTACCTTTGCTACGTTCCCGTCCTGGAGGATTTGAAGGGAGCTGGCCGTATAAGACTTACCCATGTCAAAATGTAAAAAAGAGCGATTGCTAAGTTATCAGATGAAATACCTGATTTAATAGCGGATGCAAAGGTAATCTTTTTTTTTCTTAGTCCGTAAAATTCTCTGTTTAATTTCATACTTTTAACGAAAGAGTAGGTGTTTGTTTTTCGTTTAATAGTATATTGTTTGTGGAATATAATGAAATTATTGGAGACTTTTATAGTTAAATAATGTTGTTGGTGTAATATGTCTTTGTGTTTGAAGTTGTATTTTCGCTTATTCTTTGTATTTTTGCAAAAACAAAGGAGAATGTGTATGATATCAAGAAAATTTTTATCCATAATCTTTGCCGTATCTATATTTGGGTTTGTTTCGATAGAGATAAAGGCAAATACTGCAATAGAGATTATTGACAATGATTTGCAACAAAACGTGTCAGTCTCTATTAATGAATCTACACTTCATGTTTCAGGTGCTTCTGGACAAACTCTCTATATTTATAATGTAGCAGGTGTTTGTGTTATGAGTGCTAAGGTAGATGGAAGCGACAAGCGTTTTGACCTTAATTTGCCCAAAGGCTGTTATATTGTAAAGGTTGGCAAGGTAGTTCGTAAAATCTATATTAGGTAAAAGCTGCTTATATTATGTCTTTGACAAGAACATTGTAGCATTTGACCTGATATTGACTTGAGATTTCATAGAGATGATAATCTTAAGTCTATGTTTTCTTGATGAATGTCATCGACAATCTGTAGGTTTTTTCTATGATTGTATCTGCACATACCCAAAAGATAAATGGATTGCAATAGCGAAAGTAGGCTTGTTAGTTTGCTAATTAATCCGCTGACACGTAAAGAAGCTTTTGGGGAATTAGTGGAACAATATAGCCGTTTGCTGTATTGGAAAATTAGAAGGATTGTATTGATACATGAAGATGCAGATGATGCACTTCAGAACACTTTTATAAAGGCATGGAAGTCAATCGACCAATTTAGGGGAAATGCAAAAATTTCAACATGGCTCTATCGGATTGCTATTAATGAAGCTCTTGAATTGCTACGAAAAAAGAAACAAGTAACTTTCTCTGGTTTGGAGAATTGTTCATCTTTGTCTGCTAAACTTATGGCTGATAATTATTTTGACGGTGATGAAATACAGGCTTTGCTCCAAGAGGCAATAGATAATTTGCCTGATGTACAGAAAATGGTTTTTACTTTCCGCTATTATGAAAACATGAAGTATAGCGATATGAGTAAATTGCTTGATACTTCAGAAGGTGCTCTAAAGGCGTCGTATCATATTGCAGTCAAAAAAATCACTTCATTTTTACAAAAACAGGAGAGAGGATAGTGCAATTTTAGTGGCATTATCATATAAGCCAAATCGATCTATTAGCTCATTGAACCCAATTCGGTCATTAGAGACCGTTCTGATTTTGTTCGGATGTCAAGCAGATTGTCTGTCGCTTTTGCCGAAGGCGTGGCGGGCTACGCCGAGGAAAACCGACAAAGAATCTGCCGACAAACGGACGAAAGCGGTCGGTAAGCAATATCTTCAGCGAGGAATGCAACCTTGGCGGTCTAATGACCGATTTGGGTTGAAGCTTTCCTTTTTGGTTTATAGTGTTTCCTCCTTGCTGCTTTCGTCCGTATGTCGGCTTTTTCTGCCTCTTTTCTCAACATATCTCGCTATGTTTTATGCCAATTCGCCATAGAGGTTGTGCTGATTTTTGTCGGATGCCGTGTCGCTTTTCTGTCTGTTTTAACGAGAGGGTGTAGCGGGCTACACCGAGGAAAAACGGCGGATAAAATGCAGTCAATCGGATGAAAGCAGTCGGGAAGCAATATCATCAGCGAAGAATGTTGCATTGGTGGTCTAATGGTTGATTAGAGTTATATTAAAACAACAATCCGTCTGTTCAATATTCAAACGAAGATATACGGTTTCTGATAATCGATTTGACTTAAGTGATGGCTATTTGTTATATGGAAGAATTTTTGTGTGAGGTCAATCGTACAGGAATAATTTCTTGATATGTTCATGAACATAAATGAATGGTTTCCTCTATGTTCAAATATTACCTTCAACCCTGATACAAACTTATATTTATCATTCCGTCAGTTGTGTCTTATAACCTTTTGCCTGCCAGTCTAAAATGCCACCCTTGAGGTTGTAAACTTGGTAACCTTCTTCTTTTAGCAATTGAGCGGCGTGAAGACTTCGACGACCACTACGACAATAAATGGCTATAGGGGAAGTTTTGGGTATGGTATTTTGCACTTTGTCAATGAAGGACTGATCGTAAATGTCAATATTAATGCTATTGGTCAAATGTGCTTCTTTATATTCCTCTTCTGTCCGCACATCAAGCAAAGTAATGTTCGTTGTCTTTAGTAAAGAGTCAAAAGCCTCTGATTGGAGGCTTTTGACATCAAGTGAGAGTTGTTTATCTATCTCTTGTTTTAACGAATTAAATTCCTTCATATTGAATAGTCTGGTTTTCATGATAATTCTTCCATCTCTGTCAATTAAGACGTTTCGGGTAATTCCGGATTCTTTAAGTGCATACTTAGAGAAAATATCTGCATTAGGATCAAGCCCCAGAGGATATGTTACACGAGTTGTCTCCTTGAATTTCAGAACGGTTTCTATAGGCTCATCACGGTCAATTCCCAAAAGATAAAAGTCGGGATTGTCTTTGTGAAGCTGCCATATTTCACGTTCAATATAAGGCATTTCTTTCCGGCATACTCCACACCAACTTGCTGTAAATTGAAGCATAACAACTTTTCCACGTAAGTCGGAAAGTTGTATGCTTGTTCCGTCAATCAGTGAAATCTTAAAGTCTGGTGCTATATCGCCTTCGAAGACGATATAGCCTGTGGAGTCTGCTTTTTGTTCTTGTGCGTAATTAGCAAGCCCATGCATTACTAACAGCAGCAGAAACAAAGTTTTCTTTATCATTGGTATCTGTGTTTAAAGGAAGATTTGAGCATACAATAGGTATGTCCAGTGTGCCATCAATGCAGCCACCAAGCCACCTATGGTATGAGATATAATGGCTTTTGACGTAAGTTCTCGATAACCAAGAGAATCCAACATTGCCGTATGTGTACTAAGATAACCGCTCCAACACATTCCAATAGCAGTGAAAACTGCAATTGCATTGCCATCAATCCAACCTTGACTCAAAAATTTGGGAACCAAACTCAATGCTGCACCGACAGCTCCTAATGCTGTGATTGGGAATGCGATTTGATGTGGGTCTGTAAAGCCAAATATAAACTGGAAGAGCCAGTCAACTTTATTTGCTAAATAGGGGAGCAGCTCTATGCCTTCAAATGCTGCTCCTGTATAAGCTCCGTTGGCATTCGCTCCGAAAGTCAATATCATTACTAACGTAGAAATAATCAACACTCCGGGAATAATGGCAATTCCGACATCAACGCCCGTACGACCACCATCAAGGAGAGAGTTAAGTACACGCAGAAAGACGGTTTTCTCTTCCTTCGTAACATTTTCTATATCTGCTTCAGAATATTCTGATACGTTCTCTGTTGCATATTGTGGGTATGCTTTGATTACAAAGTGCTGCATAAGTCGTGTTGAGACAATACAGCCACAGAATGCTCCAAATAAACCAATAAATGCTTCTACTGTAAATCCTTGGCCAATCATAAAAACAATGACAATAAGCCCCATTCCAAAGGCTGTTCCGAAATTAGTCAGGGAGATGAACTGAAATTTTTTGAAATAGCTGCTAAAGCGTTTGTCCTGAGAAAGAGAAATGATGGCAGGATTATCAGACAGGAAAGTCATGACGGCACCTAATGATGCTACTCCTGGAAGATTGAACAGCGGGCGCATCATAGGTCGTAGGATTTTCTCGAGTAAATCAACAACTCCAAACTCAACGAAAAGTCTACCCAATGCACCTGTGATAACGCAAATCCCCATAAGGTAAAAGACTGTGTTAAGAAGCAGTTGGTGTGCAGTGTTCATTATGGTGTTTAGCATGTTACCAGCTCCCATTTTCAGGCCAATTCCCGAAAAAAGAATTAGAACAATGGTAAAGCATATAATACCAGATAATGTTTTGTTCTTCATAAAATTTGATTTAATAGTTTTATGTTATTCTTGTTGTATGTTATTAATCGCTATTTTCAAAAAACATGTAGTATTAGCACATACCGCATACGATACCATTGTTGTATCGTATGTATGCGGTATGAGGCGGTGAAAAAATGTCACCAATTTTCTAATTATCCGAAATCATCAAATAAAATACTTTCTGGTTCTACGCCAATGGAGTAGAGCATGTCTTGAACAGCCTTTGACATTGGGCCGGGACCACACATATAGTATTCTATGTCTTCTGGTGCTTCGTGGTCTTTCAAGTATGTTTCATACATAACTTGGTGAACAAACCCTGCCGTATATTTTATACCAGCTTTGTCTGCTTCAGGGTCTGGTTGATCGAGTGCCAGATGAAAATGGAAGTTAGGGTATTCCTTTTCTAATTCAAGGAAGTCTTCAATAAAAAAAGCTTCAACCAAAGAACGTGCACCATAGAAATAATGCATTTCTCGGTCTCTAATATGCAAAGTTTTTGTTAAATGCATGATTTGAGCACGTAAAGGAGCCATTCCTGCGCCTCCACCGACCCAAATCATTTCTTTCTGGGAATCTAATATGGGGTGGAAATCACCATAAGGACCACTCATTATGACCTTATCTCCAGGTTTCTTCGAAAAAATATACGAAGAGGCAATACCTGTTGGCACATCTTGAAAACCAACTTCTGGTTTGGGTTTGAAAGGAGCTGTTGCGATACGAACAGTTAATGTGATGCGGTCTCCTTCTGCCGGGTAGTTGGCCATAGAGTAGGCTCGGACAGTCTCTTCTGGATTATGGGCTTTTAATGAGAAAATTCCAAACTTTTCCCATGTGGGTAAGAAGTCTTTGCCAATATCATTTTTGTCAAAGTCTTTGTTATAATCGATACAATCAAATGCCGGTATCTTGATCTGTGCATAAGAACCGGGAATAAAATCCATATGTTCACCTGGAGGTAGAGCAACAATGAATTCTTTTATGAATGAAGAAACATTTTTGTTGGATATTACCGTACATTCCCATTCCTTTACTCCCATGACACTTTCTGGTACGCGAATATTCAGATCGCCTTTAACCTTGCACTGGCAACCAAGACGCCATTTTTCTTTGATTTCTTTTCGGGTGAATTGTGAGCGTTCTGAATCGAGAATCTCTCCTCCGCCTTCTAATATCTGAACTTTACACTGTCCACATGAAGCCTTTCCACCACAAGCAGAAGGAAGAAAAATGCCATTGTCTGTTAATGTTGTCATCAATGAACCACCTTGCTCTACTGAGATCTCCTTCTCGCCATTGATAAGAATCTTGACATTGCCACTTGGTGAAAGGTATTTTTTTGATATAAGCAAGATGGCAACTAATATAAGGATTGTCAGGAGAAATACCCCGATACTTGCTACTATAAACTGTCCCATTTTTTACCTTTGATTATCGTGTTATATTTTAAGGCCTGAAAAACACATCATGGCCATAGCCATAAGTCCTACAGTAATAAATGTAATGCCTAATCCTTGCAATGGCTTCGGAACATCACTATATTGCATCTTTTCTCTAATTGCGCCTAATGATACAATGGCTAAAGTCCAACCCAGACCGCTGCCCAAAGCATAAACCGTTGCGTCGACAATATTTCCAATGTATTGTGAGTTATCTGGTGTTAGGTTTATTCGTTGCTGCATAAATAATGAAGCTCCCATGATAGCACAGTTTACGGCAATTAACGGCAGAAAAATACCTAATGCTTCATAAAGAGAAGGTGAGAATTTCTCTATGCTCATTTCAACAAGTTGTACAATACCAGCAATAACTGCAATAAAGAGAATAAAACTCAAGTAAGAAAGATCAACTCCCTCTACAATGCAATTAGGGCCTAACACCTTGGTTTGGAGAAGATAATTGAGTGGAACTGTAACGAGCAGCACAAAAGTTACTGCTAATCCAAGCCCCAATGATGTTTTGACATTTTTGGAGACAGCCAAGTACGAACACATTCCTAAGAAGAATGCGAAAATCATGTTGTCAACAAAGATTGACCTAAAGAATAAACTTATCAAATGATCCATATTTATTTCTCCTTATAAAAATATGCACGATGAATCCAAATAACACATCCTAATAAGATTAGAGCCATCGCAGGCATTGACATCATACCATTATTCATATATCCCATATCGTAAAATGCTTGAGGAATCACGTTTATTCCCAACAATGTTCCTCTGCCAAATAATTCACGAAATCCACCGACAAGAACCAAAATGAGTGCATAGCCCAATCCGTTTGATATTCCATCTAAAAGACTGGGCCATGGCTTGTTTATCATTGCAAAAGCCTCTAAACGACCCATCAAAATACAATTGGTAATAATTAGGCCGACATAGACCGAAAGCTCCACGCTCACGTCGTATGCGTATGCTTTTAATATTTGACTTACAATGGTGACTAATGCTGCAACAACAACTAATTGTACAATAATCCTGATACGATTTGGTATCGTTTTTCGAATAATTGAAATAGCTACATTGGAAAAAGCGGTGATTACTGTTACAGCTAATCCCATTACAATTGCAGGCTTAAGCTGTGATGTTACAGCTAAAGCCGAACATATACCTAATACTTGGATGAGAATCGGGTGATCAAGATTCAGCGGATTCAAAAAAACATCTCTGTTCTGTTTGCTAAATAATCCCATATTCTATTTTTCTTTTAAGAATGACATATAATTATTTAATCCGTTCTTAAACATCAAGGTGACACCATCGCAGGTTAAAGTGGCACCTGTAATAATGTCTACCTGGGTGTTTCTGTCGTCTATTTTTTTCTTAACGGAAAGTGCAATTCCGTCAACTCCATCTTTGAATAATCCCTTTCCCTCAAACTGCTTTTGCCACTTGATGTTGTCTTTAATTTCAGCACCAAGACCAGCAGTTTCACTTACGTGATCAAAATATGCACCATATATTGTTTTCTTGTCAGAATTAATGGATATATAGCAACTGATCGGCCCCCAAAGTCCCATCCCTTTGAGAGGTATGACATATTTATTCTCTCCGTTTATATTGCAAATGTACATGGGATATTTTCCATCCAATCTTTCTTCTGATTTGACAACCTTTGCATATATTTCTTCTGCTTCCTGATTATCTAAATCTCTAATATTAAGTGAAGCCAGTATTTGTTTCTTCAAGTCAAGGGCGACATTTCTTTCTTGCTTCTCTTGTAATGCCTGTGAGACAAAAGCTAATAAGAAAGCCACAATGACAACCAAGATGACTGAATATATTATAGTATAGGAGTTTGAATTGGTATTCAATCCTTTCTTCTTATCATTTGTCATGGTATTATTTTATTTTGGAGGTTAGGCGTTTTGCACGTTTAGAGATATTCTTTTGTACAACACAGTAGTCAATAAGGGGGGCAAACATATTCAGCAATAGAATGGCTAGCATCATACCTTCTGGATAACCAGGGTTCATCACGCGAATTATAACGGCTAAAGCACCAATTAGAAAACCATATATCCATTTTCCTACTTCTGTTCGCGAAGAAGTAACAGGGTCTGTCGCCATGAAAACTGCTCCAAAAGCAAAGCCGCCAAGGATGAAGTGCTGATAGAAGGTTAGTGTAGACGAACCGGTAGAATTAAAGATTATACCCATTACAGCTCCACCTGCAAAAACGCTTAGCATAATTTTCCAGCTGGCAATTCCTGTCCATAGAAGGATTATTGCTCCGATAGCTATGGCAATGACGCTTGTCTCTCCAATACTTCCTGGTATCAACCCGATAATCATGTCGGAAATACTGTGGTGAATGGGTAATCCTGCTCCGATGTCTCCCAATGGTGTTGCACAAGTAAAGCCATCTTGAAGATTGTATCCTAATCCAAGAATCTTTTCAGTTGCAACCCATGTCGTATCACCGCTCATTACTAATGGATAATTGAAGAAGAGAAAGGCGCGCGCTACCAATGCAACGTTGAAAATATTCATTCCTGTACCACCAAAAATTTCCTTGGCGAAGACAACAGCAAATGCACATGCAATGGCAAGCATCCATAAGGGACAATTTACCGGCACAATTAATGGTATGAGAATGCCACTCACAAGATAACCTTCTTGTATCTCTTCATTTTTCCATTGTGCCCATGCGAACTCTATTCCCAAACCAACTATATAGCTTACAAGTATTTTAGGTAGAACAGCAAGAAAACCATATGCAAAAAGTTCTATGTTTGTTGTCTTTCCCAATGCTCCTGCGGCTAAAGCATTTTGGTAGCCAATATTGTACATTCCGAAAAGCAAAGCGGGTACAAGGGCAATAACCACAAAACTCATGATTCGTTTTGAGTCAATTGCGTCATGGATATTTGTGCCGCTTCTTGCCGTATTGCTTGGCACAAATAGAAAGGTTTCCATTCCTTCAAAGACGCTTTTGAAAGCGTGTAACTTTCCTCCTTTTTCAAAAGAGGGTTTTAATTTGTCAAGATATTTTCTTAAAGCATTCATGTCGAAGCGTTTATTCGTTTTCTTTACGCAGTATATCCAATCCTTCTCTTACGATACGTTGGAGTTCCAGTTTTGATGAATCAACAAATTCAGCCAAGGCAAAATCTTCAGGACTTACCTCATAAATGCCAAGTTGCTCCATCTTCTCAATGTCTCCTGCAATAATGGCTTTTATGAGATATTCTCCCATAATGTCCATTGGCATGACCTTGTCATATTCACCACTCATAATCATATGACGTTCACCACCTTTGATTCTTGCGTCTAATGTATAAGTCCGATTTTTTCCCAAGAGCCATGTGAAATAACTTCTATTGTGAGAATAGTCGTTAATTCGTGGTAGAATCCACCCAAAGAGCTCGGCTCGATCGTCTCCTTCGGGGATTATTGTTATTTCTGATGTATGTGCTCCTACGTAATCATTTCTGGTTACAGCTTTGCCCGTTAAAGGATTACCTTTGATGATTCTGAGATGGTAGGATGTTTTTTGGATGTTATCCTCCAGTAAAGAGGAGAGCTGATGACCTACAAGTACTTCAACGTATGCAGGCTTTTTTACTTCACTACCAGCGATTGCAATTGTTCTACGTAAGTCAACTTTTCCATTAAGGAGCAATCTTCCCAAAAAGATGACAACCGTAGGATCAACAGTCCACACGACCTCGCCTTTGTTTACTGGTGAAAGATGATTGATTTGTACGCCCACATTACCTGCAGGACAAGGGCCATCGAATATATTGACTTCCACGTCTTTCGCTTCGGATAAGGCTTTACATCCCATTTGTTTTTTCCCTATCCCGATATATGTTTTTGCTATTTTCGACAATGCAGTCAATCCTGTTTGGAATGCTTCTTCATTTCCTTCCAGTTCATATTCAAATTCCCCTGCTAACGGCATGTCTCGTAGAGTACTTATGAAAATAGCCCGGGGAGTTATTTCTGGGGTGGTAGATACAGCATATGGTAATTGATTGATGTATCCGAACAGACCAGCGTCAAGCAACATCTGTTTTACGGATGCGCCATCCATTACTGTAATATCTTTTTTGCCGAAATCAATATATTCTTGTTGTGTGTCGGCTTTTATTTTGATACATATTATCTTACGACGTTCACCCCTAACAATCGCTGTGATGATACCGCTGACAGGTGAGGAGAACGTTACTTCCGGACTCTTTTTGTTGACAAATAACGTTTCTCCAACTTTTACATGTTGTCCCTCCTTGATTACAATTTTAGGAATTACACCTGTAAAGTCATCCGGACAAAGGGCATATTCTTCACATGGTTTTGGCATTAACCTGATTTTCTCTGCCTTACCTTTCAGTTTTATGTCCAAACCTTTCCTTATTTTGTATATATTCGCCATGGCCTCGTTATTCATGAATTTCTATTTTTTCTGTCTGCAAATTTACTAAAAAATAAGTGATAGGAAAGAATATCTTGGAGATAATTTATGGTGCAGTTTTCAAATGTCTATATTTTTTGCATGAAATCCATTGCTTTTCGTTGACATTCTATGGATTGTTAAAAGTAAAGATTATCAATGTATTTTATTTCTTTACATTCTTGTTGTTATTAGTGCTGTCGGCTATCAGCGGTATTACTAATACGCCAGCTGACCACATTGAAATGACAGTGGGGTAGAGAGAAGAGTGGTATGGGTAAAAAGATGAATGTTATTTGTCAATGAAAAATCAGGCGTGGGTAAATCTTTCAATTGTCTTGTCATAAAATTTGTTGCTGTCATTATGAGGATTAAAAGTGAAAAGGGGCGAGTTATCTACTCGCCCCTTTTCACTTTTAGTCTACTTGTGATTCAAAACTTTGCCATCTTGATAGCGTCAATAGCACATTCGTCTCCCTTGTTTCCCAAGCGGCCTCCACTTCTGTCTTTTGCTTGCTGCAAGTCGTCTGTAGTGAGAAGACCGTATATGACGGGAACTTCACTTGTGGCATTAAGACGCGCAATTCCGTATGTCACACCTTGGCAAATGTAATCAAAATGAGGTGTTTCTCCTCTGATGACACTTCCTAATACAATGATGGCATCATAGCCGTCGTTAAGTGTCATGCGATGGGCACCATAAATCAGTTCGAAACTCCCAGGCACAACTTTCACATGTATATTTTCCGGTAGTGCACCATGCTTTTGCAATGTTTTCACAGCACCTTCAAGCAGTGCTCCCGTTATTTCTTTATTCCATTCCGAAACCACAATGCCAAAACACATGTTGCTGGCGTCTGGTACGGAGTTAAAGTCGTATTCCGAGAGGTTATGTAGAGAAGTTGCCATTATTGAGTAACTAATTCAATGTATTTGTCAATTTCTCCAGAGCTTACAATAGAAGCTGTAACATATTTAGATTTAATCTCCTCGAATGTCTTAAGAGCATCGTCTTTCTTTCCCTGTTCATTAAGAATGATACCGGCTTTTTTCAGTGCCAATGGAGACACGCTGGAATTTAATCCTCCTTCTGCAGCTTTGTCTGCCAATTTCGCACCTTTCTTGAAAGCGTCTACAGCTTTGTCGTACTGTTTGAGATTTGCATAGGCATCACCGAGCGCTATCTGGCTCAACGGACTGATCAGTAAATCATCCTGTGGATTAAATGCCTCAAGATACTTTACTGCCTCTTGCCATTTGTTCAATTTCGCATAGCACAGTCCTGCGTAGTAGTTGGCAATGTTTCCGGATTTTGTACCACTGTAGTCAGAAGCAATTTTTATCAATCCTACAGAATGGCCATCCCCTTTCAGAGCCTTCTCGAATTGTTGTTGTCCCATCAGTTCCTGAATATTTGCCAAAGCTGTGGCGGCCTCTTGCGAACGGCTTTCTTGTACATTGTTATAAATGACGATACCGCCTACGATGACAAGGATTGCTACAAATGCAGAAATGAGAACTTTCTTGTATTTGTTGATGAAAGTCTCAGATTGGTTTAGGGTTACTTCTGTATTCTGTGTACCCGGTTTAACATTAGATTTTGTCATTATTCTTTTTTGTTATATTGATTCCTAAATGAAAAAGCGTGGCAAAAGTAACTATTTTATCCCACATATTGAAATATATTGGTTACTTTTTTCGTTTTTTGAATCCCAATCATCTAACTTTGCAACGTAATTTATCGTAGGACAAAAGACAGTACATTATTATCATATGATTTCCTGTCGTTATCCTCCTTTTACCACAGTGAGTATGTATCTACAGAACATTTCTATTATCAATTACAAGAATATTCAGGCAGCAGAAATCGATTTGTCTCCCAAGATGAATTGTTTCATCGGGCAAAATGGTGTAGGAAAGACGAATTTCTTGGATGCTGTATATTTTCTTTCCTTTTGTCGCAGTGCCAATAATTCAATAGATTCGCAGTTGATATTGCACGACAAGGATTTCTTTGTTATAGAAGGGAACTATATTCGGAATGACGGAGAGAAGGAAAACGTCTATTGCGGTTTGAAGAGAGGAATGAAGAAGCATTTCAAACGCAATAAAAAAGAATATAAACGTTTGTCACAGCATATTGGTTTTATCCCTCTCATCTTAGTATCTCCCTCTGACACTTCGCTTATTCTTGGGGGAAGCGAAGAGAGGCGAAAGTTGATGGATATGATTATCTCTCAATGTGATACGACTTACCTTGACTCCCTTAATAATTATAACAAGGCTTTGTTGCAACGTAATGCTTTGTTGAAACTCGAACATGAACCAGATCGTGATTTGATGGATATTTGGGAGGAACGTATGGCTGTCGAAGGGAAAAGAATATATGAATACCGAAGCCAGCTCATAGAACAGTTAACACCCATCTTCATGAATTTATATCATGAGATTTCAGATGGTCGAGAAGAGGTTTCTCTGCGTTATATTTCGCATTGTCAAAGAGGAGAATTGCTTGATGTTATTCGGCGTGACAGAGTGAAAGACCGGGCTGTTGGATATTCTTTGCATGGTATTCACAGAGATGATTTGGAAATGCTGATAGACGGATATTCGCTAAAAAAAGAAGGAAGCCAAGGACAACATAAAACTTTTGTCATTGCTTTGAAACTGGCCCAGTTTGATTATATCTGTCAACAAAATCTCATGCACAACAATAACACCACACCGCTTTTGTTACTTGATGACATTTTTGACAAACTTGATGCCCATAGAGTAGAACAAATCATGCACATCGTTGCGAATGATCGGTTCGGACAGATTTTTATTACTGATACTAACAGAGAACATCTTGACCGCATTCTTCAGCACGGTCAATTTGAATATCATTTGTTTCATGTGTCAGGAGGTGAGTTTATTAGAAAATAGAAAACTGTATTGGTATGTTCAAGAGACGTGTTGTACCTTTAGCAGACATTATTAATGTATATTTGCGACAAGAAGGGTTGGAAACACCACTTCTTCAAAGGCGACTTGTTGAGGCTTGGGATAAAGTTGTAGGCTCGATGGTTTCACGCTATTCTGTAGAGAAATACATTCGAAACCAGACATTGTTCGTGAAAATTTCCAACCCCTCATTACGTTCGGAACTTTCAATGATGCGTTCACAAATCATTAAAAGACTCAATGAAGAAGTTGGGAGTACAGTTATCGTTGATTTAAGATTATATTAAAGAAGTGGAAACGAAGGCATAGTCTTACTTCTTGGTTTTGCAATTACTTTTTTGTTCTTGTATGCTTGCGTCTTAATAATGGCAATCCAGCGTTCAATGTTATGCGCAAAGTTGCAGATAAGTGAATTGTGTTTGTGTTACCAAGCATTGGTATTATAAATACCACTTGTCTGTACTATTGCTACCAACGAATGGTAGTAAGTGTTCCAACTGTTGGTACAATGATAGTCTATATAGATGTATTGGATGAGCATTTATTGTATACGATATAAATTATCAGGATATTTTTTTAAGAAGTGAGTTGTGTTGGTCAGGATATATTCTTTTGAATCTAAAAGTAGGTGTTTATTCCATTTCTATGCTGGCTCAGTCGTATACCTTCAATCGTCATTCTAAATATTGAATTTCTTTTATCAATGTGTCAGTTTCTTTTGTATTGTATATCAAAAGGTTCATTTTTTTCTCTCAGTTTTTATAGGATAAAAAAAAGAGAACTTGTTTCGCAACAAATCCTCTTCATACTTACTAAAACTAAATTAACCACTAAAAAAACTAAATTCTTAAATATCTTTTATTTGTCGTATGACTTTCCTTTGAGTGCAAAGGTAGCATAACTTTTTTATTTGTGCAAGAGATTCGCAGGAAAAAAAACGAATAATTGTTTTTTTAACATATCAAGATGCATTTTCTTCTGTATTACCTTGCTTTTATTAGAAATGATACCCCAATGTAAATAACAACTGGTGACGTTTGTTGCTTACATCAACAGCGTTTGCAATATTATCTTCTGAGGAATTTTGGTTGTCAATATAACTCATGAATGGGGTCATTTTTCCATTTGTTGCACTATATTGATAGGCAAAATCCATGCTCACTTTGCCCATGCGATAGCCAATTCCGCATGTGAATCGGTTGGTTGAATCCCAATTGGTATAGTCGGTTGCCGAACTATAGTAAGAGCCAAATGACTGTATGGTTCCATCTTTGTAGCCGTTAGAACGGTACATCGGAGAAACATAGTTATATCCCATTCGCAAGGCCAATGCTGTTGTCGCTTTATATTCAACACCTAGTTTAAAGGTTGAAACTCCTTTCAAAGTCTTTTCGGTGTGTCTATTCATATTTTCGTCACTATAACTGTTAGTATAATATGAATCTGTCCACCAATCATAAGTTTCTCCATCATTGACTCGGGAGTCAATGTTGTCGTAGCCCGCATATTCGTATCCGGCTCCTAAAGCAAGATAGTTTCCTATTGTGTGTCCGAGACTTAGTCCAAAAGTCCATGGAGTGTTGATTTTGAAATCATATGATTCATTGATGTAAGGCCGTGCATTTCCATCCGTCATTACAGTATAGTTGCTTGTATTCAGTGAATACCATGTAGGAGATGCAATAGAAAGTCCAAGGCGGAAAGGAGACGTCTCTATCGGACGAACGATAATACCGGCTTTAATATCAAAACCTGTTCCGGTGATTTCTCTGTTGTCTTCTACTATTAATCCTGCTATATTTTCTGGATTGGATGTAAATCTTTCACTATATTCTCCGTAATGTTTATAGTTTACATCGTATACCCCGATGGTTAGGCCAAGATAAATCCTATCGCGTATGTTGCCGCTGATATTGAAGTCGTACTCTCCAACGTACCCTTTCTGAGCACGGTTCAGGGTATAGTCTGTTGCTGCATAGTTATAAATGTTACCATCGCCTGCAGCGAAAAACAAGTTGTTGGTATAAAGGGCATCAAGAACGTTGCAAGAAATATAAGGCTTGTTTGTGTCTATTGAACCATCTGATTTAAATTGATACACCAAGCCATTTCTTAGTTTTTGGTACGAAAGCTTGTTTTGAGAAGCATTTGACAGGTTGTCTGCAGCATTAAGGATATAATTAAAATTACGATTCTTGTGGTAGTTAAAAGCTACATTCAAGAATGAATTTTTTCTTGTTTGCGTTGTATAGACGAAGCCAATTTGGTCTAAACTTGTATTGGTCTTATTCCCATTTGCAAATTCCTTACCACCTTGTTGGGAAACGAGGCCGAAGGAGATTCCTGCTTGTGAATGCCTGAAAAGGCCAATACCTGCTGGGTTGTTGTTGATTGTTGAAAGATCTGCTCCCAAAGCATCCATTGCCCCACCCATTCCGACATAGCGTGCTGTACCGTTCAAGTCTTTTGTTGCAATGTTGGCATTCTCGTAAGTTTCCTGTGCTGCTATGGAGGTGATTGTCATCACGCCGATAGCAAATAATATATGTCTTTTCATATTCATACCTTATTATTGTTTATTAATGTGACATAAAAGTGGATTTTTGTTATCTTCTTCCTCCAAAACTACCCCCTGAGCGACTTCCTCCAAAGCTACCACCACCAGAACGGTTGCTGCCTGAACTATTTCCACTTCCAAAACTACCAGAACGGCTTCCGCCAAATGAACTCCTTTGATTGTTGTAAACAGGGGTAGAGGGTTGTATGTTCCTGTCACGTTCATTAGTTCTTACTGTGGTGCTTCGTGTACCTCCGAACCTATTGTTTGATACGTTTGGCCCATTGTATATATTTGTGTTTGTGTTGCGTGAAGGTCTTCCCGGTCGACTTCCAAATGTTCCTGTTTGTGTGCCGGTAAATCTTCCGTTGCGTTGATTGCCTTGTTCGTTATGATATGTCGGGCGGCCATGATTGAAAGTTCCTGTGTGTACATTTCGATGGCTGTACCTATATCCTGAATATCCATAGTACCATGCTCCCCATCCGTAGTTATAATATGGCCATCCCCATCCGTAATAACCATAGAAATCATTGTAGTAGGGATAGTACCAGTCGTAGTACCATGGGGAATACCATCTCAAATAAAATCCGTATCGGTAGGGTAGGGGCCATCCACGGTAACCATAGAAGAAAGGATCGTACCAGCCGTAGAAGCCATCAAAACGTCCCATATAGCGACTGTATTGATAGTCATCCTCTTCATAAAAGTTTTCTTCATCGTATGTATTGAATTTGGTGGTTGCATCATATCCTGTTCCTTCTGTCTCAATGATGCTGTTTCCGAGAGAATCAGTGCTAATCTTTTGATAATGACTCTTCAAATTACGTCGGTTATATTCGTCCACATCTCTGTCGCTGCCACGATATTCTGTGTTTTTGGCAACCTTTTCTGTGTCTTTTGCCGATTCCTTTGGCATAAAATATATGTCGTCTTGAGCTATCATCAACAAAGGAATGATGGCTAATCCAACTGATAATAAAATAGTCTTTTTCATGCTCGTACCCTCCTTATTCTTTCTTTGTTATTTATCTCTTTAATGCAAATGTATGATTAGTTGAACAACAAAAATACGGAAAAACCCTAAATCATGGTAGGTTTTCCCCTATTTTTTATATTTTTGCATTGAATTTGAACTTATACTATGAAATACTATACCGTGAAATTTACTTTCTCGCCATATAGCGAGGCTGCACGTGATTTGCTTGCGGCAGAATGTGGTGAACATGGATTTGAAAGTTTTGATTTGTATGATGATAAGTTGGATGGCTTTATCCGTGTAGACCTGTTTGACGAAAAGACTCTTGATGATATCGTCAACCATTTTATCATGCCAGATGTAGAAATATCTTACACTTTTGAAGAAGCTGAAGACAAAAACTGGAACGAGCAATGGGAGGCTAATGGGTTTGAAACAATCAACATACAAGGTAAATGTTGCATATATGATGCTAAGCATCAAGCGGCAATGTCTGACACGGATACAATGGTTTGTATCGGAATTGATGCGAGACAAGCTTTCGGTACAGGAACACATGATACAACTCAAATGATGGTATCGGAGTTAATAGAACTGGACTTGCACCAAAAACGAGTGCTTGATTGTGGCTGCGGAACGGGTATTTTGTCAATAGTTGCTGCTAAGTTTGGTGCGTCTGATGTGGTTGGATACGACATTGATGAATGGAGCGTTAATAATTCACGACATAATGCATCTATAAATAATATCGAGAACATTGAAATACTGGAGGGAGATGTTCGAGTCTTGTCTCATGTAAATGGTCTTTTTGATGTCGTATTGGCAAATATTAACCGGAACATCCTTATAGAAGATATGTTTCATTTCAAAGATGTAATGGCAAAGGATGGACTGCTCATTGTCAGTGGTTTTTATTCTGAGGATGCTCATCTGATAGTAGATGCTGCTCATCAATTAGGGTTACACGCTAAGGGACATCAGGAGCGTAATGGATGGTGTATGTTAAAATTTGAACTATAGTTTGTCGTTACCTGTGCCATTTGTATCTCAAAGTGGTTTTTTACAACTGTTTCATAGAGTTAGAAAGAGGGGATGCCATTCCATTTTACTATGTATTACACAAGCTAAGGAGGTGAATATCCTCATGGCTGGTTCTGTTCATGCCTGTTGCTGACAATATATTGATTAGAAAAGAGTCATTATAGAAATCGGCAACGACGAACCGAGAACGTTGCGCAGGTGGGCCCCCAAGACATCGATATTCCAGCAACTTCATCGTGAACCTACGGGGTGGTATAGCGGCAAAGTGCTTGTTTCCCAAGAAGTCGTGCATCAATAGTCTTTGGATATAATTGTACGACTTTCCCGGAAAGCAGCGATAAACAGCCCAATGGCGGCATATCATCATGAGAATGATACTGTATGGAATGGATACCAGTCGTTGGTACGGCGTGTACCAATGGCTGGTACGCTCCGTACCAATGCTTGGTAGCGTGAGTACCAACCATTGGTACGATGACGAAACCTTTCCGTATTGTTTCCCCCCAACATCCCGTGGGGGCAACCTGTGCTTTCTGTAATTTCAAATCGTTCATCAGAAACTGTGTTTTTCGCTAATCAATAAATTTACAAACACTTATAATTCGTTGAACTCAGGTTAAATAGTTTGCTTGTCAAGTCAAAGAGACCGACATTTCAGTCATGAAAGCTGTGGGGAGTGGTATTGTTCTTGTTGGGCGTAGTCCGCTACGTTTTTGTAAATAGACAATCAATCTGCTAATATTCAATCGAAATTTGTACAACATTAATGAACTGCTTTTAAGATAAAAGAATGGTTTGTCCAGACACACCTATTTGCTTTTATTCAAGCAATACTTTACGGAATGTACATTTAGGACTATTTACAAGTAAGAGAGTATAGTCTTTTCTCTTGACCATACCCTCTTAAACTTGGAAGAATGAAGCCCATTCTTTCACTTCTCAAAGTTGTTTGATAACACTCTCCATTTGTTCACCCAAACCAATGGTATAGCCTTGTGAGAAATGTACAATTCGGTTGAAAGTATCTGCAATAAAGAATATCGGCAGTTGTCTTTCATTCTGTAGCTTCATTTCTTTTGCAATCTGTTGGCGTATTTTGCCGTCTTTGTCAATTCCATAGATAATGGTTTGCGGAAGTTCTCCATATTCAGATGCCCTGAATTTACGAGCCTCTTCTTCATTTTCAAAAAGAAGCAAGATGGGACGGTTCCATTGTTCAAAAGCAGATTTAATCTTGGCAATGTCACGCAACGTATGGTTAGTAGGCTCTTGGCCGACTCCTATCAGGCCAACAATGAAATAACCTCTTCCCGTCTGTGACAGGATGCTAACCTCATGCCCGTTCCTATCCACAAACTTACTTTCAGAATCGAAATTGCCAATCACACAAATATCTGTATCGTGCATCCTAAGCTGAAGATTGAGAGATGTGGTATCGCCAGCATAAATGTTGAAAATCTGACACGTTGACATCACGTTTCCGTTAGCCAGTCTCACTCCGGTAACCAGCTGATAAACGCCTTCATCCAGAAGAGTTCCGTTCTTGAATGTATTCTTCCAACTTACTCCTCCTCCCATGTCAACCTGACCTTCGTCAAAAGTCAAAAGCTTCGTTACACCATTGCTGATTTTTGAAATAGTAAAATGGCTGTAATACTTGGGATCGTCAATCGTCCGCATAGCCTCAAAGTTAAGCATAAGCGTACCCGTCGGGGTCGCTTTCTGCTCTTGCGCATCAAAGTCGACGTCTATCCATTGCCCTTGTTTCTTGAACTGAACCTTTTTGGTTACACCATCTTTGCGCGCCTCAATACCTAAACTTCGTGCCAAAGACACAAAGAAAATGTCTCTCGAACGAGCATCCGTTACTCTTGACTTCCATACACCAATAGGTGTCTGCGTAATACGAAGAGCCTTTGTATCAGGATTTAACCTGATATTCTTCTTTGTCCAGTTTACAAGAAGAGAAGGGTTCTTGTAGAACTTTTCCTTGTCTTTTTTACTGAATGCATTTTCAAAGAACTGCTTGTAGGGCAAGATAATCAACTCATCCTCTACACGTGGACATATCTGATTGCTTTCAGCGTTCATATGATCTTCGAGAATTTCCATTTGCATGTCTCTCAAATCCTTATCACTTAGTGTCGAAAGAAGTTGAAGTGCCCTTTCCCTACGCTCTTTATGCTTTTCTAAGAAAGCGACAATAGTCTTCCAGTTTCCTTTTGCTTTCAATAAATAAGGGGCAGCATCGGACGAAAACTTTCGCGCTTCTTCCTCGCTTATAAAAGTTTCCATATAAGCGTGTCTCAAAGAATCTTCGTAAGCCAGCCTTTGTTTGTTCTGTTTCTGCTGTTCAGGTGTGACATGAGGAAAATTGGCTTTTTCTGCGGGCGGAACAATGTCATACTCCATCAAGGTGTGAACAACCTTGTTTTTGTCATTCAAATAGTCATGAGACAATTTAATGACAACCTCCTGTTCCTTGCCGAAAGAAGCTTTGCAGAATCCATACTCACCATTCTTTGATGCCCAAACAATCATGTCTCCTAAGCCTGAAGACAAGAAAGTGTTACCTTGTTGATCTGTGTATTTGGTTGCAACAGTATTATACTCTGCATAGTTGTATATTTTGAAATCAACTCGTGCATTATCAACCGGATTACCTTGCTTATCCACCACCTTGAATTGTATCTGAGCAGTAGAAGCATAATTGTCAATCAAGTTAATTTCCGTGTAATTAGAAGTGCGGAGCATAACTTCTTCCGGCCCATCGTAATCGCCAAAAACCCTGGTATGCATCAACATGGCACGTGAAGCTGGCGCATTAAACCATCCCAGATTAAGAACCGGCTCCGGTTCGCATGCGCCTAAGAAATACCACTCCCCGTCTGCCCATGCTTCCACCCACGCATGATTATCATCAGTGTGTGCCCAACGAGGAGTATAGACCTGTCGAGCCGGAATACCGACAGAACGCAGAGCAGCCACCGTCAAAGTACTCTCTTCTCCACATCGACCATATGCTGTCCGAATAGTTGCCAAAGGAGAAGACGTCCTTGCATCAGAAGGCTGATAAGTTACTTTTTCATGACACCAATGGTTAACTTCAAGAATAGCGTCTTTCATACTCAGTCCTTTCACACGCTCTTTCAGTTCTTCATAAAAAATCATACGAGAGCGGTCAAGGGCTTCATTGTTTACTCTAACTGGAAGCACAAAATGGCGGAAGAGTAGCGCAGGAATTCTCTTGCCCCATGACATTTCTTTTGCAGTTTGAAATGAACTCCTAACATTTTCCAAATAGAACTCTGTCGGATAGTCCGTCACATCTGCCAATGTCATATAAGCATATAAAAATTTCAGAGCTTCCTCTTCCGCAGGACTGACATTAAGCCCTTTTTGCTTGAAGAAATGTTGTCCAACGAGTTGTTTCTTTTCTTGAAAAACCTTCTCGATTTTCATGCGGTATTGTTCCGACATGAATGGACCATCACATTGTGCATTGGCATTCATCCCGAAAACCAATGTAAATGCAAGCGATGCAATGCTTTTTTTCATTTCCTCTTATGCTTTCCCAACTCGCATATTCTCTATGCGACGGGCATGCCTTCCACCTTCAAATGTAGTTTTGAAAAATTCGTCCATGATTTCAGACGCAGTTTTGTTGTCAACAAATCTGCCTGGCATTACTAACACATTCGCATCATTATGCTGGCGAATCATGTGTGCAATTTCTTTTGACCACGCCAAACCTGCACGTATGAATTCATGTTTGTTCAGTGTCATGGTCATTCCCTCACCACTTCCGCAGATAGCAATGCCAGGATATACTTCTCCTTTTTCAACACCTTCTGCCAAGGCATGAGCAAACTCAGGATAGTCTACACTTTGGTCACTATACGTACCATAATCTTTATACGAATATCCGTGTTCTTCCAAATATTGAATCACGAATTTTTTCAATGCGTAGCCTGCATGGTCGCAGGCCAATCCAACTGTTTTTACTTCCATAATTAATCTGTTATAAAAGATTTGACTTCTTTGTATATGTTGGCTCCAGTGAAGCCTAATTTTTCATCAAGTACTTTGTATGGTGCTGAAAAACCGAAACTTTGCATACCATACACTTTGCCATTAGAACCTACAAGCGACTCCAATGTAACAGGTAGTCCAGCCGTCAGTCCAAATTTCTTCGCAGACGCCGGTAACACCTTCTCCTGATACTCTATAGGCTGTTGGCGGAAGAGTCCTTCTGAAGGTACACTCACAATACGTGTCGATATACCATCATTTTTCAGCAATTTTGCACTTTCAACCAATGTTGAAACCTCTGACCCCGATGCAATAAGAATAACATCATAAGTTTCATCAGAGCCTTCTACAATATAAGCTCCCTTGCGAGCGTTTTCGTATTTGTTTCCTTGTGGAAGTGAAGGAACATCTTGCCGAGACAAAACCAATGCTGTTGGAGTATCCATGTTTTCCATTGCCATTTGCCAACACACGGAAGTTTCGTGAGCATCAGCAGGCCGGAATACACGTACAGAATCCTTGCCTTTATGATTTTTCAGTTTCTCCATAAGCCTAATTTGCGCCTCTTGTTCCACAGGCTCATGTGTCGGTCCATCCTCGCCAACCCTAAAAGCATCATGTGTCCAAATAAATTTAATAGGAACTTCCATTAATGCAGCCATTCTAACAGCAGGTTTCATATAGTCGGAGAATACAAAGAAAGTGCCACATGCGGGCAAAACTCCTCCATGCAGATACATTCCTATACAGATACAAGCCATTGTCAGTTCACTGACACCAGCCTGAAAGAATGCTCCTGTAAAATCGTCTGCCGACAAATCATGCGTTTTTTTCAGAAACCCGTCTGTTTTATCAGAATTGGAGAGGTCTGCAGAAGAACATATCATATTGGGCACTTGCTCTGCCAGTACGCTAAGACAATTTGCCGATGCTACACGTGTAGCAATACCTTCTTTTTGGACAAGCTGACTCCAATCAACTTTCGGCGCACTTCCTGAGAACCATTCTTGCATAAGAGCAGCCTGCTGAGGATGTGTTTTTGCCCATTCTTCTTCTGCCTGATGTCTTTGCGCAACGATTTCTTTTAATTCATTTTTGCGTGCATCATACAGTTCCTTTACTTCTGGAAATATTACGAAAGGCTCTTCAAGATCACCACCAAGATTCTTTATGGTATTAACATATGCATCTCCGCCCAATGGAGCACCATGTGTTTGCGTCGTATTTTCATAACTAGTCCCATCCGCCTTTAATGCACCTTTACCCATAATGGTCTTGCCTATAATCAATGTTGGCCTTTTCTCTTCTTTCTGTGCATCATACAAAGCTTTGCGTATCTGTTTGACATCATGCCCATCTATGTTTATAACATTCCATCCCCATGCTCTATACTTGGCTTCAGTGTCTTCTTTCATTACAACAGAGCATTCAGTAGAAAGCTGAATATCATTGGAATCATAAAACATTATCAAATTATTAAGTCCGAGTAGGCCGGCCATTCTTCCTGCTCCTTGAGAAATCTCCTCCTGAATTCCGCCGTCAGAAATATATGCATAAATTTTATGCTGCATTATTGTCTTGCTCAGTCTTGCCTCAAGAAACTTTTCGGCGATTGCTGCACCAACAGCAAACGTATGTCCTTGCCCGAGCGGGCCACTTGTATTTTCAATGCCACGAGAAATATCACGTTCAGGATGTCCTGGCGTAGGAGCTCCCCATTGTCTAAATGCTTTTAGTTCATCTACTGTAAATTTACCTTGCAATGCAAGTGCAGAATAAAGCATGGGTGACATATGCCCGGGGTCAAGATAAAAACGATCTCTGCCTTCCCAACAAGGATTCTCAGGGTCATATATCATAAATTCAGAAAAAAGTACATTGATGAAATCAGCTCCTCCCATTGCACCTCCAGGATGACCGGACTTAGCTTTTTCCACCATTGAAACAGAGAGAATACGTATATTGTCCGCCGCTCTGTTCATTATCATATCGTCATTCATATTGATTTAAGTTTATTTTTTGCAAAGATATTGCTTTTCTCTGAAAGATACAAATATTTTTGTGGTAGTTTCTAAGAAAAGAACAACAAGTAATTTCGGTATAATCATATAGTCACCCTTTTGTCTTTACCCATCGATTATTTTTGTCAGAAGTGCGGCCAGAATCAACATCTCAGTTCCCAATGTTTTTATTGATTACCGGCAAAGGCTTATCAACATAGTTATAATGTGAACTCAATATAAGAAAATAGTCTAAAAGTTGTAGAAGAAAACGGCGGAGAAGATGCCGACAAGCGAACGAAAGCAGCCAGGAAGCAACAACATCAGCGGAAAAAAGAAAACATTAGCGACCTGATGACTGATTAGGGTTAAATATCCTTTCTGTCATTAACACTTCGGCTTTTCATTAACAAGAAGTTAACCAATATTCCCCCAAATGCTTGAAGAATTCTCGACCGAACTTGACCGTGTCCGAAAATAATGCCCAAAATTGAATTTGTAACTCATTGATAATCAGCATTCATTTTTCGGAAGGTCGAAAAATGGGGTCAAAAAGGGCAAAAAACGGCTTGCAAAAGGTGAACACTCACCTTGCAAACGTTCATCAATTGCCCTTCAATTAATGAACGTTTGCCTCTCAATTGATGTTCACTTGCAAAAATGAGGGTGAAAAACAGCCTTTTTACCCCTCGAAAACCGTTTTTCGTTTCTGTTTCGTCATTTTTCGCCGACCGTTTTTTTCCTCTCTGGTTAACAGCCGAATTGTTAACCGGCACGGTTTTTGCATCTCGGGAAAATTCTGTCTTCAACAGCTATTCTCTTTCCGTTCACCTTCATTCGTTGCCCCTGCGTAAGGTGTGTATTTTCAATTCCGGGGCAAAACATTTGCAGAATTAGCCGAGGACACAGAGAGTTTCCGTTAAATTCGTGCTGGCATAGGAGTGATAACTCCGTTTTAACCGTTTGGTAATCACTCATAAAGTGTCGAAAAGCATTTCACTCCTACAACTTTTAGACGATTGTCTTATACCGAACTCACGTTATTAATAAAGGCTGGTTTAATTTTGTCCATCTCAATGAATAATGCTATCTTTGCAAAAATATTGCTTCGTATTAGCAACAAGAAATTGTTTTTATATTATTAACTCAGGAATCAAATGTTGATAGACTATCATAAAGTAAGTATATACCATGACGATATTTGCATATTGAAAGATGTAGATTTTCATGTGGACAAGGGGCAATTAGTATATATAATAGGTAAAGTTGGCTCTGGGAAGAGTTCGCTTCTGAAAACCATTTATTGCGAACTTGACATTGACGAATATGAAAAAGCAGTTGTGCTTGACAAAGATATCACTGCCTTAAAGCGAAAAGAGATACCTTCTCTGCGAAAAAAGATGGGCATCATATTCCAAGACTTCCAACTATTGCACGACCGAAGCCTTCGCGAGAATTTGGCTTTTGTACTCAAAGCTACAGGATGGAAGAAAGAAATAGAAATCAACAACAGGATTGACGAAGTTCTTACCATCGTAGAACTGGAAGAAAAGGCAAACAGCATGCCCCATGAGTTGTCTGGCGGAGAGCAGCAAAGAGCAGCCATTGCAAGAGCTTTGTTGAATAACCCCGAAATAATTTTGGCAGATGAACCTACGGGCAATCTTGACCAAGAAACAGCTCGTTTTATCTTTTCGCTGTTCAAAAATCTCAGCCAATCAGGAACAGCTGTTGTGGTAACTACCCATAATATTGCCATGATTAAGGATTATCCTGGACTTGTCTATCGCTGTGAAAACGGCCTGGTGGAAGAAGACACGTCATTATTCCATACTACAAGCACGAAAGAGGAGGGAGAAAGACAATGAAAGTAATCAAATTTGGTGGCACGTCTGTTGGGTCAGCTGATCGTATCAAGCATGTGGGTACCTTGATTACAAGGACTGGCGAGCCAGTTCTTGTTGTTCTTTCTGCAATGTCAGGTACAACCAATACACTCATAGAAATTTCTGCCTCTCTTTATAAAAAAGATACTTCTCATGCTTTTAGTCTCATTGACAAGCTGCATGCGAAATATGTTGAAACACTCCAAGATTTGTTTTTAAGCAAAGAGTGGCATGACAAAACATATGATTTGGTAAACACCATCTTTGAACAGCTTCGTTCTTTTGCAAAAGGCTTGTTTACTTCATATGAAGAAAAGGAAATTGTTGCACAAGGAGAAATCCTTAGCACCAACATGATGGTTAATCATCTTAGGGAAAAAGGGATAGACGCCGTTTTGATGTCTGCACTCGATTTTGTAAAGACAGACAAAAACGGAGAACCTGACATTCCTTATATTTCCCGAAAATTGAATGAAGAGTTAAGAAAACACGCGGGACATCAGGTATATATAACACAAGGCTTTATTTGTAGAAACGCATTCGGAGAAATTGACAATCTGCTTAGGGGGGGGAGTGATTACACAGCTTCGCTTCTTGGAATGGCCATTCAGTCAGAGGAAATACAAATTTGGACAGACATTGATGGTATGCACAACAATGACCCAAGAATCGTAGAACATACGAGTCCTATTCGTCAACTCTACTTTGATGAGGCAGCAGAATTGGCCTATTTCGGAGCAAAAATACTGCACCCGATTTGCATCCAACCGGCAAAAAAAGCAGGCATACCCGTTAGGTTGCTTTACACAATGAACCCAGAAGCAGAAGGCACCATTGTAAACCAAACATTTACGAAAGGAAAGATAAAAGCAATTGCTGCCAAAGATAACATTCATGCCATAAGGATAAGAAGTTCACGAATGCTTCTCGCTGCAGGCTTTCTAAAGAAAATATTTGAAGTCTTTGAAAGCTATCAAACTCCCATTGACATGATTAGCACGTCGGAAGTGAGCGTTTCAGTAAGTATTGAGAAGGAAACATTTCTTCAAGATATAGTGAATGAACTGAAAAAATATGGTCTGGTCTCGGTAGACTCTGATATGTGTATTGTATGTGTGGTTGGTGATTTGGAGTGGCACAATCTTGGATTTGAAGCTATTGCTGCCGAAGCCTTGAAGGATATTCCTATCAGAATGATTTCATACGGAGGTTCTGATTACAATATTTCTTTCCTGATTAAGGCTACTGACAAAAAGAAAGCCCTTCAAAATCTTAGTGCATCTCTTTTCCCACACAAGGAAACATTGAAAGAACAAAGTGCAATACAATCATAGAAGTACAAGAAAGCATGACTATTGACAATACTCTTTTGATTATATCCGGGACTCTTCTTGTCTTCTCTTTTGTGACACCCATGCTAAATGTGATGTTTCGGAGACTTCAACAACCTACTGACGATACTCAGACACCCCCTTATCCTAAAGTATCGATTTTGTTTGTTGTGGATGAAAACTTGCCGTCTTTGGAAAGAAATATCTCTTATTTCCAACAACAAGATTATGAGTCAGGGTTTGACATCATTGTCGTGAGTAACAAAAGTAAGAAAGATACAGATCATCTCTTGAAGCAATTTGGTTCTTCCCTCTCCGTACATCATACCTTTGTTCCGCCTTCTTCACGCTATATGAGCAGAAAAAAGCTGGCGGTAACTTTAGGGGTAAAGGCCGCAAAGACCGAATGGATTATTTTGATCGAGCCGACACTAAAGCCAACCTCAAATCAGTGGCTTAAGACAATGGCTGCCCATTTTACAGACAAACATGATATGGTAATGGGCTATTCATACTACGAAACTGCGACAGATTATCAACATTTCCTACATCATCAAACCATGCGTTATCTAATGATGCGTGCGTCAAAGTCTACAGCTTATCGTACAAACATGAACAATATTGCTTTTAGGAAAAGCAACTTTATCGCTCAAGATGGGTTTCGAGGTAATTTGAAATACATTGGTGGAGAATATGATTTTCTTGTAAACAAATATGCCAAGAAAGGCAATACGGCCGTAGCTTTAACACAAGAAGCATGGATGGAAGAAGAACCACCATCAAAAAGGCAATGGGATAATACGCAATTATTTTATCAAGCAACGAGAAAACACCTCAGAAGAAGCTTTTTCCACAGGTTAATCTATGGTTTTGATACGTTTTTTATGCTGCTTCATTATGTGATTCTCCTTGTTGTTCTGTGTTTTTCTGTCATGACAAAGATGTGGTGGATGACAATAGTTGCTTTAATCGCATTCGTCATAACATATATATATAGAGCGTTCATTGCACGGAAGGCTTTAAAGGCTTTTCATCAAAATATACCTGCATGGAAGTTACCTTTTTTTGAAATCAGGGCAATTATAACAAGAACTACAACTTTTTTGAAATATTGGAAATCAGACAAATACGATTTTATATGCCATAAAATATGAAAGTGTTGCATTTCATACCTGACCATCTGGTTGATCACAGCATCGTCGAAGATTCAAAGATGATGGCCACAGCTTTATCAAATAAGGTTGAGATGCATATCTTGTCTTTTCACATTAACAAGCCTTTGACAGAAAAAGAAGGAGTGTACTATCATTTCCTAAAAAAGAAAAATGCTGTTCAGGACTTCTTTTCCATACATTATCAGTATGTGGCCATTCTATATCAAATAATGCCAGACATCGTTCACATACATGGATGTTGGAATTATCTGGGAGCTTGTATTGAGGAATGGTCGAGAAAAAGAGGCTTTCGGGTTGTTTTGACACCCCATGGCTTGTTGCGGCATTTTTGCTACAATATAGACTACTTCAAGACTCGATGGTGGCAAAACATGGTATATCAAAAAGCAATGATTAGGCGGGTTGTTGCATTGCATGTGCATAGTGAGGGCGAATTTGAAAATATCCGTCAATTAAAATTAAACAGAAATATCACCCTCATCCAACATGGAGATAACGAACAGTGGATTGAGAAGATGGTCAATCTCTATCAGAAAGTATTAAACGCCAATATCAGTTGCAACCTTACACAAAGAGAAAGTAATGCAATATGTGTTATGTTGCATGCTGCAACTGCGGGCAAACAATTTCAGATTGATAACATTCAGAAACTCCAGATACATCAATTGAGCAACAATCAATGGAAAAATATATTGTTGTATGCCAAGGAAGAACATATCACGTCTTTGCTTTATAAAGGTACAGAACGCCTGCAAGCTACCATTCCCGATATTGATGAGGCGCTCAAAGAACAGTTTGCACCTCTTCAAACAAAGTCATCGGAGAATTTACAGAATGAAGATGGCCTGCTTTCCATGCTTGCGGACGCCAAACAACGGGTGAAAAAGCGAACGTTGAGTCTGCGACAATTAACAGAACTATATCAGGCCTTCCTCATGTTAGATACTGATGAGATACTCCTTAAGCGGCATCTTCGCAAAAAAAACTTGTATAGATTTACTGCGAGAATGTTGCAAATTCTTTCAGAAACATTCGCGTTGAGCGAAGGCTTTATGCCCATAGCTCAAAGAAATGACTGTAAAACGGAGAAAATAAGAAAGAGCATTATGTTTTAATCTTAAAACTCACGAATATGATAAACCAACATTTTAACATCGAACGTGACATGCGTTACCTGCAATTGTTGTCACAAAGTTTTCCTACCGTGGCAGATGCAAGTACGGAGATTATTAATTTGCAAGCTATTCTGAACTTGCCAAAAGGAACAGAACACTTCCTTGCAGATGTACATGGAGAGCACGAAGCCTTTCAGCATGTATTGAAAAATGCTTCGGGAAACATCAAACGTAAAATCAATGAACTTTTCGGCAATGAACTGAGGGAATCCGAGAAAAGAGAACTTTGCACACTTATCTATTATCCGGAAGAAAAACTTGAACTTGTAAAGGAGAACGAGAAGGAGTTAAATGACTGGTATCATATCACTATTCATCAATTGGTGAAGGTGTGCAGGGACATTTCAAGCAAATATACACGCTCTAAGGTAAGAAAGTCTCTTCCTTCCGACTTCAGCTATATCATACAAGAACTCCTCCACGAACGTACAGACAATCTCAACAAGACAGCCTATGTAAGTGCTATTATCAATACAATTATATCTACGGGAAGAGGAGATGACTTTATTATTGCAATTGCCAACGTAATACAGAGGCTGGCCATTGACCAGTTGCATATCCTCGGAGACATCTATGACAGAGGGCCGGGAGCACACATTATTCTAGACACTCTTGAACATTACCATTCTTGGGACATACAGTGGGGAAACCATGATATGGTATGGATTGGTGCTTGTGCTGGTAATGACGCATGTATTTGTAATGTTATCAGGATGTGTCTGAGGTATGCTAACCTTGGTACTCTCGAAGAAGGATATGGCATCAACCTTATGCCGCTGGCAACTTTTGCGATAGACAAGTACGATGGCGACCCTTGCGAAGAATTTAGGCCTAAAATTACACAGGAGAGTGCCTTGTTGGATGAAAAGACACACAGACTTATTGCACAGATGCATAAAGCCATAACTGTCATACAGTTTAAGGTTGAAGCCAAACTCATAGCCAAGCACAAAGAATGGGAAATGGACGACCGCATGTTGCTAAAGGCCATTGATTACGACAAGGGAACTGTCGCCATTGACGGCAAGGAATACAAGATGAAAAGTTGTCGTTTCCCGACCATCGATCCGAGCAATCCCAATGAGCTCACAAAGGAAGAAAAGGTATTAATGGACAAGTTGCACCGTTCTTTTGTAGGTTGCGAGAAACTGCACCGTCATATCCGGCTATTATTATCTCACGGATGTATGTATGCAGTAGTAAACAACAACCTTCTATACCACGCTTCTGTGCCACTCAATGAGGACGGTTCGTTGAAACAGGTAAAACTAAGGGGCAAGACCTACTGCGGTGAAGAATTGCTACATAAGACAGGCATGCTTGTACGCACGGCCTTTCAGTCGGCTTCTGATATGACAGAGAAGAAATATGCCATTGACTATTTCCTTTATCTGTGGTGCGGAAAGGATTCGCCACTTTTCGACAAGGCCAAGATGGCCACCTTTGAACGTTACCTCCTGACCGACAAAGAGCCTCAGAAAGAAGAGAAAGGCTACTACTACAAACTGCGTGACAACGAGGAGATCTGCGACAAGATACTTGACGCTTTCAATGTGAAAGGCCCTAATCGCCATATCATCAACGGACATGTACCTGTGCATGTGGTAAGTGGAGAAAATCCCATCAAGGCCAATGGTAAGTTACTTGTCATTGACGGTGGCTTCTCTCAGGCTTATCACAAGGAAACGGGTATTGCAGGATACACGCTTGTTTATCACAGTCGTTCGCTTGAGTTGGTTCAGCATGAACCGTTCACAAGTGCGGCAGATGCCGTACAAACGGGAAGTGACATCAAGAGCACAACCCATCTCGTCGAGCTTTCTGCCCACCGCATGCTGGTAGCAGATACCGACAAGGGTGCTGAACTAAGAGAGCAAATAGCACGTCTCGAAGAGTTGCTCTATGCTTACCGAAACGGTATCATTAAGGAGATAGGCAGAAAACCATAATGTACAAATGATTAGCAAGAACCGTATCCGATTTATCAAGTCGCTGCGACTCAAGAAGCATCGCTTGCAAGAAGGACTCTTCGTTGCCGAAGGCCCTAAGGTGGTTGGTGATTTACTGGAGATATACCCAGCCCATTCCATTGTTGCCACAGCCGAATGGATACGGTCGCACGCTCATATCCATGCCGAAGAAATTATAGAGGTAAGCGAGGAAGAACTGCGCAACGTTAGTTTCCTGCAACATCCACAACAGGTGCTGGCACTTTTTCCTCTTCCCTCTTCCTGTTCCCACACTATCAACCTACAATCTGACATGGCCTTGGCTCTGGATGGAATACAAGACCCTGGCAACATGGGTACAATCATACGCATAGCCGACTGGTTTGGTATACACACCATTTATTGTAGCATGGAGACAACCGATGCATACAATCCGAAAGTAGTTCAAGCCACGATGGGAAGCATTGCTCGTGTTAATATAGTTTATACCGACTTACGCAAACTCATCAGCGGACTGCCTCTCCACACACCAGTTTATGGAACGATGCTCGATGGCGAAAGTCTCTATGGTCAACAACTTGCTGCCAAGGGATTGCTTGTGATGGGTAATGAGGGAAACGGCATTTCGGAAGAGATTGCTCAAATGCTGACACACAGACTCTTCATTCCCGCTTTTCCATCCAATAACCGGAAAGCCGATAGTCTCAATGTTGCCACTGCCACCGCCATTGTTTGCTCAGAACTAAGAAGACAGGCTGCATTGCTTTAGGCCACAAATGAGTAAACTATCTTTTGGGTATATACACCAAGGAGGGTGTGTTAGACACATCCTCTTTTTCCCACTTTTCTATTTTATTCCTTTACTTTAGCTGCCATATTTTCTTCATTCCCTCTGTGCGTGTACACGTAAAGCCATAAGTACCTGTCATGGCACACATCAAGTTCAGAAAATCTAAAATATTCTTGGATGCCGCCTTTGATGAATTTCTTGAACATCCCTCCTTGAACTTTCAAATACTTTGTATTTATTTTGTATAAGAACATGCTTATTTGTTGTGTGTTTCCAATTAAATATATAATTTTGCAGGCGATAAACTTCGGAGAAATCCGACAAGAGGGGTGCCGAACCGATAACAAGGTAAAGCTGAGAATATACCCGTAACACCTGATGCAGGTAATGCTGCCGTAGGAAATTGCGAATATATCGTGTTTATCTTATTGCACTATTGTGTGTCCCTCTTGACAATTGTTTTTTGAATTGAAAAGAGAAGACATGCGTTATCTTACAACATTGACAATTGCCGGTTCTGACAGCAGTGGGGGAGCAGGAATACAGGCCGATATCAAGACTATGTCGGCCTTGGGATGCTATGCGGCATCGGTTATAACTTCGGTGACGGCACAAAACACTTGCGGTGTGAGATGCATTCACGATGTTCCGCCAGAAGTGGTTGCCTCTCAGATTGTAGCCGTGATGGATGATATTCAACCCAAAGCTGTAAAGATTGGGATGATGAATGCAACCGAAATCATTCATGCAGTAGCTGACGAGTTGGAAGGTAAAGATGGTATAGAGTTAGTGGTTGACCCCGTGATGGTTGCTACTTCGGGAGACAGGCTGATGAAGAAAGATGCCTTGTCTGTGTTTTGTCTGCGCCTGCTTCCTATGGCAACCCTTCTAACTCCTAATCTTCCGGAAGCCGAGTTGCTTGCCGATATGACCATTCATGACGAAAGAGACGTCATTGAAGCAGGTAAACGCATCTTGCAACAGGGTTGCAAAGCAGTTCTCATCAAAGGGGGACATTTGATTGGTAACGAAAAGAATGACACACTCATTACCACAAATGGCAATAGCCTTGTTTCACAGGTATTTAGTGCTCGTTCGCAGCAAACAAAGAATACGCATGGAACTGGATGTACTCTTTCTGCCGCCATCACGGCATTTCTTGCAATGGGTAAATCTTTGGAAGAGGCTGTCGGATGTGCAAAAAACTATGTCACATCGGCCATTGAAGCCGGCTGCCGAATTGAAATAGGAAGGGGCTGCGGACCGGTCAACCATTTTTTCCAACCCAAGAAATTGCTCATCCTGCCATGATACAATTCATAACACATGCAACGGCACGCTACGGCATTGTTGAAGGGGCTGTGATGGCATTGCAAGGCGGATGCCGATGGATACAACTCCGTATGAAAGATGTTTCGGATTATGAAGTGATGGAAAAAGCCAAAATTCTTCTCCCGCTTTGTCATGAGCATCGAGCAAAGCTGATAATTGACGACAGGGTGGAACTTTGTAAAGCTGTAGGTGCTGACGGCATTCACTTGGGGAGGCACGACATGCCTATAAAGGAAGCACGTGCCTTCTTGGGAGAGAAATACATCATAGGAGGGACGGCTAATACTATAGAAGACATTCGGCGTATCGTGCGTGAGGGAGGCAATTATATCGGGTGTGGCCCTTACCGGTTTACATATACGAAGAAGAACCTGTCTCCTGTTTTGGGATTGGAAGGTTACAGATACCTTATTAATATAATGAAAGAAGAACGTTTGTTCTTGCCTCTTGTTGCCATCGGGGGGATTACAGAAGAAGATATTGTATCTTTGATGCAGGCAGGCGTGAATGGATTTGCCCTCAGTAGTACCATTCTCAATGCCGAAAATCCGATGGAACAAATGAAAAAGCTCATTACCATTATTACACAATATGAAAAACAACATGAAGATTACCTACCCTTCGTCGGAGAAAATATACCGACAGGGGAGCATCTATCCCGAACTTCGAGTGGGAATGCGAAAGATACGGCTTACCCCGACGGTCAGTCGTGAGGATGGCAAGGAGACGATAAGTCCGAATGATTCTGTCGTTGTTTATGACACAAGCGGCCCTTATAGCGATCCGAATGTGAGAATAGACTTGAACAAAGGCTTGCCCAAGTTGCGGAAATCGTGGACGGAAGGAAGAAAAGGAACGCAGATGTCGCTTGCCAAACAAGGCATTATTACCCAAGAGATGGAGTATGTCGCCATTCGTGAGAATATGGATTGTCACGAGCGAGGGATAGATACCTACATTACGCCAGAGTTTGTACGACAAGAAGTGGCTGCGGGCAGAGCCGTAATACCAGCCAATATCAACCATCCCGAGGCAGAACCGATGATTATCGGCAGCCGTTTTCTGGTAAAAATCAATACCAACATAGGCAACTCGTCTATGTCTTCGGGCATAGATGAGGAGGTGGAAAAGGCCGTATGGAGTTGCAAATGGGGGGGAGATACTCTTATGGACTTGTCTACGGGCAAGAACATCCACGAGACACGTGAGTGGATTCTGCGCAACTGTCCTGTTCCCGTGGGCACTGTTCCCATGTATCAGGCATTTGAGAAAGTGAATGGAAAAGCTGAAGACCTCACATGGGAAATCTTTCGTGACACGCTCATAGAACAGTGTGAGCAAGGCGTGGATTATTTTACGATACACTGTGGCATCCGCCTTAAGAATGTTCCTCTTTCCCAAGGACGACTGACTGGAATGGTAAGTCGTGGCGGAAGCATTATATCCAAGTGGTGCCAGGTTCATCAGCAGGAAAGTTTCCTGTATACACATTTCGATGATATATGTGACATCTGCCGTCAATATGATGCCGCCATCTCCTTGGGCGATGGACTGCGACCCGGCAGCATCCATGACGCCAATGATGCCGCACAGTTTGCCGAGCTTGATACAATGGGCGAACTTGTGAAGCGTGCATGGGCAAAAGATGTTCAGGCGTTCATTGAAGGACCCGGACATGTGCCGATGCAGAAAATCAAAGCTAATATGGACAGACAGATAGAGAAGTGTCATGGTGCGCCTTTCTATACCTTGGGGCCTTTAGTTACCGATGTTGCTCCGGGTTACGACCACATCACGAGTGCAATTGGTGCGGCTATGATAGGATGGTATGGTACAGCTATGCTGTGTTATGTTACTCCTAAAGAACATCTGGCCCTGCCCGACAAAGAAGACGTCAGGACTGGTGTGGTGACTTACAAGATTGCTGCCCATGCTGCCGATATAGCCAAGGGACATCCCGCAGCTACCATCCGAGACCATGCGTTATCGAAAGCTCGTTATGAATTCAGGTGGAAAGATCAGTTCAATCTGTCGCTCGATCCAGAGCGAGCACTTGAATACTACAAATCGGCTAATCAATCTGACGGAAAATTCTGCACCATGTGTGGCCCCAATTTCTGTGCCATGCGCATCAGTCAGACACTCAAGGAGTGTGAACTTTCCGTACAGGATTCTGCAACAGAAAACTGAAGTGTCATCAACTATCAAACATTTATCTTAAACATATTAAAACAATGATTGAAACACAAGTATCAAGAGGTATTATCAAAACCTATTTCGACAAGTTGGACAAATGTGTCGAACTCGATGTAGCCATCGTTGGCGGAGGCCCTTCGGGCATTGTAGCTGCCTACTACATGGCGAAAGCTGGTCTCAAGGTTGCCCTGTTCGACCGTAAGTTATCTCCCGGAGGCGGTATGTGGGGCGGAGCCATGATGTTTAACCAGATTGTCATACAAGAGGAGGCACTGGAGATTATTCGTGAATTTGGTATTCATTATGAACCTTATGAGAATGGTCTTTATACCACAGATTCGGTGGAAAGTACATCGGCCTTACTTTACCGTGCCGTGCATGAGGGAGCCATTGTTTTCAACTGCTACTCGGTAGAAGATGTTATCTTCAAAGATGGTGTAGTTGGTGGCGTTGTGGTTAACTGGACTCCCGTATTGCGTCAGGGTTTGCATGTTGACCCGCTCAACATCATGGCTCGATGTGTAATAGACGGGACAGGTCATGACAGCGAGGTTTGCAGCGTGGCGGCACGTAAGAATGGCATCCGGCTCAATACACCTACTGGCAGTGTTATTGGTGAACAATCTATGGATGTGGCCGAAGGCGAACGTCTGGTGGTCGAGGGAACGGGTGAAATCTATCCTGGCCTTTATGTCTGTGGCATGGCTTCGTCGGCTGTTTCTGGTACCCCTCGCATGGGGCCTATCTTTGGAGGAATGCTGTTGTCGGGCAAGAAAGTGGCAGATATGATTATCCGCAGATTTGCCGAAGAGGCTGTCAGAAAATGAAGAATTTCAAACGTATAGCCGTTACTTCTCCTGTTTTTACGACAGAAGAGGTAACGGTCGTTTGTCGTTTGTTGGATGACGGTTTTTGGCGTATTCACGTGCGCAAGCCTGAGTCTACAGAAAAGGAGTTGACTCACTTTCTTGACACGATACCTGTTCGCTATCGCAGTAGAATTGTAATTCACGACCATTTCGCACTCTGTTCGTATTTTGGGCTTGCTGGCATACATCTTAACCGCCGCTGTACACAAGTACCCGAACACTTTTCTGGCTCACTTTCCTGTTCATGTCATACGTTTGAGGAGGTGGTACTTATGAAAGATAAAGTTGATTACATCTTTCTTAGCCCTGTGTTCGATAGTATTTCCAAATCGGGTTATTCATCTGCTTTCACTCACGAACAACTTGCAGAGGCTGCTTTACGAGGGATTATCGACCACCGTGTCTTTGCGCTTGGTGGCGTAACACCTGATAAATACTCTTTTCTTCAGCGTTACCACTTCGGAGGGGCTGCCATGTTGGGAGCAATATGGAATAAAACTATATAGTATTGTCTATTTAGTAGCGTAGTAAGGTCTTAGGTTCTCTGATCGTTCTTGGGCTGTTGCATTTACTTTCATAGCATTGCCTTTCATAAACTTTTTGTTCGTCTTTTCGCTCTTTGTGTTTCATACGCAACAATCGGGAGATAAATATTTGCTCAATTAAAGCAATATAATTACTTTTGTATGCAATTTTAGAAAACAGATGAAACCAATATTTATAGCTGGTCCATGCGTTATAGAGTCGCAGGCTTTACTCGATGAGGTTGCAGAAGAAATCGTTAAACTCAACCGGCGTTTTGACATTGACATTGTCTTTAAGGCCTCTTTTGACAAGGCCAATCGTACTTCGATCAGTTCTTTTCGTGGTTTCGGTATGGAGAAGGGCTTGCAGATGCTTGCAAGAGTGAAAGAACGATATGGACTGCGTTTGCTTACTGACATACATGAGAGTCAGCAGGCAGAACCAGTGGGACAAGTCGTAGACATCATTCAAATACCAGCTTTTCTTTGCAGGCAGACAGACTTGCTCGTTGCTGCTGCACGGACAGGCAAAACTGTGAATATCAAGAAAGCACAATTCTTGAGCGGTGCAGACATGAAATATCCCGTAGAGAAAGTAATGGATGCCGGCGCAAGTGATATTTGGCTGACAGAAAGAGGCAATATGTTTGGTTACAACAATCTTGTTGTTGATTTCCGCAATATCTCAGACATGCTCGACATCGTGCCTAATGTCATTATGGATTGTACGCATAGTGTCCAACGCCCTGGTGCCGGAGGAGGCAAGACTGCTGGAGATCGCCGTTTTGTGCCGTCGATGGCTAAGGCAGCCAAAGCTTTTGGAGCAACAGGATATTTCCTTGAAGTGCATCCCAGACCCGATGAAGGATTGAGCGATGGCCCTAATATGCTGCATCTGAAAGATTTGGAACAACTAATAGAAGAATTGTTATAAAACCTTGCTGCAATGACGATGAACGAAAGCCATAACAAAGGAATAAACAATGCCAATGAATATGCCAGGCAGTGCTTGAGGGAAGAAGCGCAGGCCTTGCTTGATTTGATACCGCAGCTCGATGAAAATTTCGAAAAAGCAGTAGAAATGATATATCACTGCAAGGGAAAGGTGATAGTCACTGGTGTGGGAAAGAGTGGAAACATTGGTGCTAAAATTGCGGCAACACTGGCCAGCACAGGTACTCCGTCATTCTTTATTAACCCCTTGGATGTTTATCATGGCGACCTTGGAGTAATGACTTCAGATGATATTGTCTTGGCATTAAGCAATTCGGGACAAACTGACGAATTGCTTCGTTTCATCCCGATGGTGCTTCATATGAATGTTCCCATCATCTCCATGTCAGGAAATGCCGATTCTCTGTTGGCAAAATATTCCGCCGCACACATCAAGGTGTGGGTCAAGAGAGAAGCCTGTCCGCTCAACCTTGCCCCAACGAGCAGTACAACAGCGGCACTGGCTATGGGCGACGCACTGGCTGTTGCCTTGATGCAGGTGCGTGGTTTTAAGCCCAACGACTTTGCACAGTTCCATCCCGGTGGCGAACTGGGAAAAAGACTCCTCACTACTGCCCGTGACATTATGCATAAGGAACACCTGCCCGTCATTACTCCTGATATGCACTTGGGCGATGCCATTATACAAGTGAGCAAAGGCAAGCTGGGATTGGGAGTGGCCGTCGTAAACGGTCGCATATCCGGACTTATCACCGACGGAGACATAAGACGTGCGATGGAAAAATGGAAGTCGCAGTTCTTTGACAAGACCGTAAGCGACATTATGACCAGAAATCCGAAGACTGTAAGTGAAACGGTTAAGATTACGGAGATACAACGTATCATGAATGAGCACAAAATACACTCAGTACTCGTGGTAGACACTGAGGAACGCCTGCTCGGTGTGGTAGACCACTATTCTTGCATGTTATAAATAGGAGGCTATTAAAACATTGTTGCGGCACGTGAAATCATTCTTTGTCTTCTTGTTTCTTGTTATCTGTGCAAGGGTAAATGCACAGGATGCCGACTCGCTTATTGTCAATCAGCTTAGGAAAGAAGGTATTACGTTTTCCCACAACAACAGTGTCACTTTGTTGATGAGTGGAGAGGAGAAGTTTGCAGACTTGTTTACGGCTATTCGTCAAGCAAGAAGTAGCATACATCTTGAGTATTTCAACTTTCGAAACGACTCCATCGCCCGAGCCCTTTTCGACCTTTTGTCCGAAAAGGCAGCCGAGGGTGTAGAGGTTAGGGCATTGTTTGACGGTTTTGGCAACGATTCGAACAATCGTCCACTCAGAAAAAAACACTTGAGAGAGTTGAGAAAACGTGGCGTTGAGATATACGAATTTGACCCCATTCGCTTTCCTTGGATTAATCATGTGTTTGCCAGAGACCATCGTAAGATAGTTGTTATAGATGGTATGATTGCCTATACAGGCGGAATGAATGTTGCCGACTACTACATCCACGGTACGAAAGACGTGGGTGAGTGGCGTGACATGCACTGCAGGATAGAGGGTGAAGAGGTGCATACACTCCAAAAGATATTCATTAAGACATGGAACAAGGTTACGCAACAGAAGGTGGGCGGAATCAAGTATTATCGTGCTGAGAGTCACGAACGTCCGTTCACAAGGCTAAAACAAGATACCTGTACTTCTACTGGCAGTAAAATGGTGGGAATTATCAACAGAGAACCACGAACATCAAACCGCATCATTCGCACGTTCTACCTGAATGCCATCAATGCAGCGCAAACCAGCATCAAGCTCATCAATCCATACCTTACGCTCAATGCTTCACTTAAGAAAGCCCTTCGCCGTGCTGTCGAACGTGGCGTCAAGGTAGAAATAATGGTTTCAGAACACAGCGACATCCCTCTGACTCCCGACTGTGTGTACTATAATGTTCACAGACTCATGAAAAAGGGTGTTGATGTATGGATTTACAGACCAGGATTCCATCATTCTAAAATTATCGTTGTAGACGGGAAATTCTGTTCCATTGGTAGCGCAAACCTCAATTCCCGTAGCCTGTATTTCGACTATGAAGAAAACGCTGTCATCATAGATACCTGTACATCAAGACAACTTGAGCAGATGTTTGAGGACGACAAACTGAAGAGTTTCCGTCTTACACAGGAGAGTTGGAATCGCTTCCGCAGCCCGTGGAAGAAGTTTGTAGGGTGGTTTGCGCATTTTCTTGCTCCTTTCTTATAAACCCTTTTTATTTGAGATACATTCTTGTTTGACGACAAGCAGGGTAGTCTAACGTGAATTCGATGATGCACAAAAGTAAGAAGAGTCTCAATCCACCTTTGTATATTGATGAACGGCTTTTGGGTGAAGCTGTGATAGACAACTCTTTGGTAACATACATTCATGAGCCACAACAGTCTTGAATTGATACCAAGCATTGGTAGCATCTGTACCAGTGGCTGGTACTGTGGCTACCAATGCTTGGTACGAGCCGTACCAACCGTTGGTACGGTGAAAAATCTTGCTGTACTGTTTTTCCTTAACACCTCGTGAGAGTGGAAGCTGTGTTTTCTCTATATATGAAAGTCAAGGTTTCCCACGACAATAAATGCCTGTGCACTTGCCTAAAAACACTTCCTTGCTAAACTCCAATTGAGTCTGACCGCTAAGGCTACATTCCCCCTCAACGTATATATTGCCATCATGATATCAGATACTTGCAAAACTCGTCTGCCAAACGGGAATAATTCTGTAATTTATTTTTTGCGAATACGGTGATGTTAGTTTGACGGATGGCTCAATGTAGATAAAGTGAGCTTATTGTCGTGTTGCTAATTTCTTTTTGGAAATCAGTTTTGGTATTTTGATTTTTTGCCCCTCCTTAATATCTTTCACTCCTTCGTTTAATGCTTGGACATACACTTCTGATCCAGGTCCCAAGTGTGCTTTCGATATGGAATAGAGGGTTTGTCCCTTGCGGGCGACGACAATTCTTTCCACACCAATGATTTTGTATGCTCCATAAGCAACCTTTTGATTGGCTGCTTCAAATTCGTCATGATTGGTGATTTTGGGTGCAGGTACTGATTCTTCTGTTGTCTGACGCTGGCTCTTTACTGTATCTTGGGAGGCAATTTGGGACTGTCTTTGAGGCTTTCTTGCCATTTGCTTGGTGGTCTGAACGATTTTGGGACTTTCCTTTGATAGTGTTCCGAAAGTCTTTCCTACCCAGTAGCCAAGGATAAAGAGAAGTATTCCGCAGGCCGTAGCAACGATGTATTTTATTATACCTTTTTTTTGGGGGGGGGATGGCTCTGTTGCTGTTGTTGGATGAGTTGCTTCTAAAACTTCATCTTGACATTGTGGAGTTGGTGATACAATTTCAGATGATGGTGCAGATGATACCCTTGTATCGCAGGACAGAGAGCTGTTTTTTTCGGTCATCATGTTATTCGTCTCGCAGACAGGTTCAGGTGAGGCTTGTTCTGCAGTTTCTTCTGCAATCTTCATAGCATCTTCTGCTTTTACTGTAACTTTGTCTGTGACTTGAGTCGTAACGGTTTCTTCATTTGCAGTTTCCACAGCATCTTCCATGTCGCCATCTTCTGTCATGTCCGCAAGATCAACTCCATCATTGATTACAACGGTTTCAAATTGAGAGAATGGTTTGTTGACCATGTCACGCATGGATGTATCTGGTGTGAAGGTCAGTTTGTTATGCCCACTGATAATTACTCGTTCACCAGTATTTACATTAATGCTCTCTCGTTCTTTTACGCTGGTGACCTTGAACGTGCCGAGCCCTTTTATCTTGACGATGCCGTCTGTTTGTAAACCTTCGACAATTACGTCAAAAAAAGTCCCAACAAAGTCCTCCGTTTCCTTTGCTTTAAAGCCTTTTCTTTCTGCAAGCAGTTTGATGAGTTCTGACGTCTTAATCATGTTTTGTTCCTCTCTGGTTGAGTTTTTCCTTCATATTGGCAGACTGTCTGAAGTTCAGTACCAATTTAGGTGGTACTAACATGCGTTGTTGCGTGCCAGGATTGACAACCACACGTTCAAGTCTTTTCTTTACCTCAAATGTACCGAAGCCATTGATGGAAACTGTTTCACCCTCCTGAAAGCATGTGCCAAGGATGTCGACCAATTCCTTTACGTTTTTCTGCGTTTGCTCTATCGTGTGACCGGAGCGATGCGATAGTGCTGCAATAAATTCCTTGTAGTTCATGATATGACCTTTCCAAACAAATCAAACGATTCTGCCGATGTGATTTGAACCTGATATATACGACCTGTCCGCAGCTTCTTTTCATCTGCCGAAATCAACACCTCAGGATCAACTTCAGGTGAGGAAAATTCTGTTCGGCCAATGTAATAGTCTCCCTCTTTACGATCTATGATGACCTCGAGCGTCTTTCCGACATTTTCTTCTGTCATTTCCGTACTGATTTCCTGTTGCAGAGCCATCAGACGGTCAAGTCTTTGCTGCTTGACCTCTGCGGAAATATCATCGTTATATTGTTTCTCACTGTACGTTCCTTCCTCTTCGGAATAGGCAAAAGCCCCCATCCGTTCAAAGCGTGCCCATTTCACAAATTCCATGAGTTCCTCGAAGTCTTCTTCGGTTTCTCCCGGGAATCCCACCATCAACGTGGTGCGGAGATGGATGCCGGGCACTTTCTCACGCATTTCCCTGATGAGTTGGTAGGTCTCTGCTTTGGTAAAGTTGCGCTTCATGGCCTTGAGCATATTGTCGGAGATGTGTTGCAGGGCGATGTCGATGTATTTGCAGACATTGTTTTTTTCACGGATGATATCCAGCAAATCAGTGGGAAACTGTGCGGGGTAGGCATAGTGGAGACGAATCCACTTGACGCCTTTCACCTCAGACATGCGTGCTATCAGTTCTGCTATCTTGCGTTTGCCATCCAGATCGATGCCGTATGCAGTCAGTTCCTGTGCTATGATTTGAAATTCTTTTACCCCTGTTTCTGCAAGTGCCTTTACTTCTTCAATAATTTCGTCCATCGGTCTGCTGCGATGTCTACCCGTAATGAGGGGAATGGCACAGTAGGCACAATGACGGTTGCATCCTTCACTAATCTTGATGTAGGCATAATGGTGTGGCGTGGTAAGTGTCCGATGTCCGGAACACGAGGGTACTTCTGCCTTTCCCAAGTCTTTCAGCAGTTGTTTATAGTCAAACTTTCCGTAGAACCTATCTACTTGCGGGATTTCCTTAGTCAGTTCGTCTCTGTAACGCTGGGACAGGCAGCCCATGACAAACAGTTTTTGCAGTCGTCCCTCTTCTTTTGCCTGTGCAAATTCGAGGATGGTGTTGATGCTTTCTTCCTTGGCAGACTCGATAAAACCGCAGGTATTGATGACGGCAATCTGTCCTTCTGGGCGTTTGCTGTCGTGTGTGCATTTGTAGCCGTTGGCTTCAAACTGCTTCATGAGTAGCTCGGTGTCGACGAGGTTTTTCGAGCATCCCAGCGTGACGAAATCTATTTGGCTTTGTTTTTGTCTCAAAATACTATGTGGTTTTGAAAAGTGAATCGACAAACTGGTGCTTGTTGAAGAGTTGTAAGTCTTCCATACCTTCTCCCAATCCGATGTATTTCACAGGTACTTTCAGTTGATCGCTGATACCAATGACCACGCCTCCCTTAGCCGTTCCGTCGAGTTTGGTGATGGCAAGGCTTGTGATTTGTGTCACGGCCGAGAACTGTTTGGCCTGTTCAAAGGCGTTCTGTCCGGTGCTTCCATCGAGTACCAACATGATTTCATCGGGGGCATCGGGAAACACTTTCTTCATCACGTCCTTGATTTTCTTCAATTCGTTCATCAGTCCCACTTTATTGTGCAGTCGTCCGGCAGTGTCTATCAGCACCACGTCTGCGCCATTTGCCTTGGCAGAGTTGAGTGTGTCGAAAGCCACAGAAGCCGGATCTGCCCCCATCTGTTGCTTGACAACTGGTACACCCACGCGTTCACCCCAGATGCTCAATTGCTCTACGGCTGCTGCGCGGAAAGTGTCTGCTGCGCCGAGATATACTTTCTTGCCTGCTTTTTTGAACTGATAGGCCAGTTTTCCGATAGTGGTGGTCTTGCCCACGCCATTTACTCCCACGATGAGTATCACGTAGGGACGCCCGTTGTCTGGTAAATTCCATTCCTCATTGTCGTCCGAATTGTTTTCTGCCAGCAACGAAGCTATCTCATCACGGAGTATGGCATTGAGTTCGGATGTAGAAACATACTTGTCTCTGGCTACTCGTTCTTCGATTCTTCTGATAACCTTGAGGGTAGTATCTACACCTACGTCTGAGGTGAGGAGTACTTCTTCGAGATCGTCAAGCACCTCATCGTCTACCTTAGACTTGCTTGCTACAATCCGTGTCAGCTTACTAAATACGCTTTGTTTTGTTTTTTCCAGCCCTTTGTCAAGCGTTTCCTTGTTTTTCTTGTTGAATAATCCGAAAAATCCCATGTATTTTTATTTTGCTGCAAAATTACATATTTCTTCTCAATTAACAGGGGGCTGTCGGAAAATATTATCTGTCAACGGTGTAAATGTGATGGTTGTGTCTCTTTGTGTTTATCCGTTCTCTTGTTAGTCTGTATGAATTAATGTAGGGAATCTCATGAGAATACTCAGATACTTTTGTTGTGGCATTTTAGAAGTCCATAGGTTGTTATCGTAAAGTACACGTTTGTACAGTAAATCGTACAGGTGTGTACAAAGATATACAAAACAATACTATCCGAGAACTCTTCAAGGCCAATTTACTCAATACTTGCTAATATCAATAACGTTGCTGTCTTGTGTTAATAGATTTGGTTGCAATCATGCCCTGTTTTGTTCCTTGCCATTGGTTTTAACGAGAGACCAACCGTTAATTCCCCGAAAATGTGTACATTTGTACCAAAATCAAAGGATGAATTACCGTAAACCCTTAACCGTTTATAAAGCCAGTGCCGGAAGCGGAAAAACCTTTACACTGGCCGTGGAATACATTAAGCTGCTGATAGCTAATCCGCAGAGCTACCGTTCTATTCTTGCCGTTACCTTTACCAACAAGGCTACGGAGGAGATGAAGATACGTATCCTAAGCCAGCTTTACGGCATTTCACGCCGTTTGCCCGATTCACAGGCATATCTCGATATTGTTACCTCTTCATTGGAAAAGAGTGAGGACTATGTGTGTAGGCAGGCTGAGACGGCCTTGAACCTCTTGCTTCACAATTATCACTTCTTCCGAGTAGAGACCATCGACTCTTTTTTCCAGAAAGTGCTCCGCAATCTTGCACGTGAACTGGGACTGACGGCCAATCTGCGCATAGAACTGAACGATAGTGAGATAGAACAACAGGCGGTAGATGAAATAATAGATTCTCTAAACGAAAAAGATGAAGTGCTGGGATGGCTGATGGCGTATATCAGAGACAACATTGACGAAGACAGAAACTGGAACGTGATTAGACAAATCAAGAAGTTTGGTGAAAATATATTCAAGGACTATTATAAAGACAACAGCAATGGGCTGAAGGTAATTCATCGTAAAGGCTTCTTCGCCGACTTCCGCAGGCAACTGCAACAGCAGGCCGACTTTGCGAGAGAGAAAATGGAAGGGTTTGCCAACCGGTTTTACGAGGACTTGGAACGGTATGGGCTGGCCATAGACGACTTGGCAAACAAAAAGAGCGGTGCCGGAGCATATTTTAAGAAGCTAAAGGAAGGGCAGATGGATAGTGGCATTGTGGGCAAGAGGATATTGGCTTGCATTGACAATCCGGAACTCTGGGCGAGCAAGACGGGTGAAAAACGAGAGCTAATCATCGAGCGAGGAAGAGATTTGTGGAGTCCGTTGGCACAAGAAGCTGAAAGCCTTCGCCCGATGATGTACAAGCAGTATCAGTCGGCCGTTGTTACCATGAAGCATCTTAATCAATTGCGCCTGCTCGAAAAGATTGAAGAAAAGGTGAGAGAACTCAACCAAGATTCCAACCGTTATTTGCTTAGTCATACACCCGACCTGCTCAATTCGCTTATCAACGAGTCTGACACGCCCTTTGTTTATGAGAAGTTCGGATCACAGCTGGAGCATATCATGATAGACGAGTTTCAGGACACGAGTACCATTCAATGGAGGAATTTCAAGATATTGCTGCAGGAAAGCATGAGCCATCACACGTCAAGCCTGCTGGTGGGTGATGTGAAACAAAGCATCTACCGATGGCGGTCTGGAGACTGGAGACTGCTGAATAACATACAAAGTCAGTTTGCTGACAGCGCGGATATGGTAGATATCAGGAATTTGGCTGTCAACTATCGCTCTGCCGCCCGTGTGGTATCGTTCAACAACGTATTTTTTGAATTGGCCGTGGCAGACGAATATACCGCATTTCAGGAGCAGGATGCAGTAGATGCAGGCCAGCTGCTCAAGGCCTATGCCGACGTAAGGCAGCAAGTGCCCGAAGGTAAACCTGATAAGGGGTATGTCTCAATTCGCCTTTTCTCAAAAGATAAAACACAGAAGAAGATGGAAGTCGAACTGATTTCTGTTCTTAGGGAAATGATAGATAATCGGCATGTTGCACCCAAAGATATTGCCATCTTGGTACGCTCCAACAAGCATCTTCCTGTACTGGCAGAACTAATCATGGCCGAGATGCCTCATGTGCAACTTGTTTCCGACGAAGCTTTCCGTCTCGATGCCTCTTCTGCGGTTAATATGATAGTGCAGGCTATGCACCTTCTCGTACACCCCGAAGACATACTGGCAAGAGCAACGCTGGCGGTTGTCTATCAACAGGAAATATTGCAGGTCGATGTGCCTCATGCCAGCTTCCTTGTTGACCATAAAAATTATGATGTTTTCCTGCCCGAAGAATATGTCGGCAATTTCTATTCCCTGCTTTCCATGCCACTTTATGAGTTGGCGCAACAGCTTTATTCCATTTTCAAACTTGAAAGGTTGCAAGGGCAGGGAGCATATGTATGCTCGTTCTATGATGTATTGAACGAGTACCTCAATGATCAGTCTACCGACATTGGCACGTTCTTGCATGATTGGCAAGACAGCCTTTGCGGCAAGAGCATACAGAGTGATGTGGTGGAAGGAATCAGGCTGCTTTCCATCCACAAGAGCAAAGGACTGGAGTTCAAACACGTGATTATACCATATTGCGACTGGAAGTTTGACGTAAGTGGTGAAATGATTTGGTGTAAACCTGATGAAGAGCCTTTTAGCCAGTTGCCTGTCATCCCGATTTCTTATAGCAAGAGCCAGCTTGTAGGTACTATTTACGAAAGGGACTATTGGGAAGAATATCTGCAAAAAACGGTGGATAACCTCAATTTGCTCTATGTTGCCTTTACAAGGGCAGGAAACAGCCTGACTGTGTTGGGAGAAAGCAGGTCGGCCGGATACATAAGCCATACGATACGGAATGTGATGGAAGAAGTGACATGTCTTCTGCCCGAAGCCACTTTTGAACTAATTGAAGACGGAGAGAATAAGTTGTGGATTCTTGAATATGGAGAATTTGAGGAAGAAACAGACGAAAAAAAACGTGCAGCAAAAGACGTCTCTGAGAATGTTTTTATGTTGCCTTCACAGGAAAAGACGATGTATATTGAGTCGTTTGAGGCCAATACCGATTTCATTCAGAGTAATCAAAGCAGCAAGTTTATTTATGGCGAAGAAGCGGACGACAAGCAGCAAGAATATATGAAACGTGGTAGTCTCCTTCATTATATCTTGTCCCAAATACATTATATTGACGAATTGGATAGCGTTGTCACACGCATGGAAGAAGAAGGACTGCTCTCTGATGGAAGTATTTCAGGTGAGTATGTCCGCAGTTTCCTTTTTGAAAGGTTGCAGGATAGCCGCCGAGCAGACTGGTTTTCACGGGAGTGGGAAGTGTTCAACGAATGCAATATCTTATCACCCATAGATGGTTCGTCTAAGATTGTGGAGCACCGCCCTGACCGTGTTATCTATAACGGTGAACGAATGATGGTTATCGATTTCAAGTTCGGTCGGCGTCGCAATGAACATGCAAAGCAGGTCAGCACATATCTCCAACTTCTTTCCTCAATGGGTTACACCGATATTGTCGGATATTTATGGTATGTCTACACCGACGAAGTTGATGAAGTAAATCTTGAATAATGCGTGAACTTGCAAGAATTATCCTGATTGGGAAGTTAATGTTGTGTAATTATTTGAATGTGGATGCGAAAAAATAGTTTTTCGTGAAACTAAATGTTATCTTTGCACATATTAGTCTTTTAAAAGGTAACATCAATGAAAAAGAAAGTATTAATTATTATTGCGGCAGCTGTTTCGATAGGGGCATCTGCCGAAACCTACAATTATCTTACATTTAGAGACCTTTGCAAAATTCAGAGTTGTTGTAAACAGGAATTTTTGTTGTAAAAAAGTCTCTGCTTTTGGCTGAGACAGAGGGGCGATACCCTTGAATTCCCTCCCCCGGAGCTCTGTCAAGTAGCTCCGGGGGAGGATTG
>JAXFLJ010000011.1:0-65908 GCA_034183335.1 Prevotella sp. | reverse complement strand
GGGAACTCTTTGTTCAGCGCCCGGCAGACGTAGAAGAGATAGAAATGTTTGAAATTCCGAAACGTATTGCCGTGGAACAACACGAGAATGGTAATCATCTCGGCATCGCTCATTCTTCCTTTCCGATTGCGCGTTTTAGGGCTGTTTGGAGAGGGATTTGAAAGTGAAAGTGCTTTTTTGTTCAATTCCAACTCGTATTCTTTGCAGAAATCATCTGCAATACAATATATTTCCGTAACTTTGCTGACAAGTCTCATAGAGGGTTGTTTTTTGTTATCTGTTTGGTTTTCAACAACAAATATACGAAAAATAATCCTCTTTTTGGGCTTTTATTGAAACTATTTTAAGGCAAAAAAACAAGCGCGGCTTATCCCGAATTCGGGTTATTAGCTAAATCAGCGTATGTTTTGTATATAAACGGAGTCTCTATTCTTGTTCTTGAAATAAATTTTGCCGAAAGTGCCGTCATTATAAAGAATGAATGAAGCCATAACACTGTAGTGTGTCATTGACAATTACATAATACCATCAATGTTTATCTTTTGTCAATACCGTTGTTTATGTCGGATTGGAAACGTTCTGCCAGTCTTGATATTCACATAGGTATTTGGAAAAGTAGACCAGCAGCTATAGAACGCCATACATTAAGAGTAAATATAATATATTCTTCATGTCTAATATTTTTCAAATGGCTTTATGATACGATGGTAATAAATTTGTTGTTTAGGGCTTCATCTTTATGTTGACATAATTAATTTGGTGCTTACTTAATTCTGTCAAAGGATTTTAGTTGCTTTTTTTTAGCTACCCTCATTCGAATTACATTCGTAATTAGGGGCGTTTCGTTACACATGATAAATGATGATGGAAGAATTTCTGCAAAATTATTTTCTCCACACTGTATGGGAAACCCATTGTTTATAATAAAAGTAATCGTGTCATATCCATGAACATGAATGGTTCTATTGACATCTTCCAACAATTTCTTTTTGTATGATATTTTTACTTTTTTATTTTCAATGGGGTGATTATTTATACTTACCTTTAGAGAGTCTATATTGACAATAAAGTCACCTGTAAAGGTAAATGTAATATAATCACTACAAAATGATGTTCCAGTAATTTTTACCGTTCCACATTCTGAGGATATGCTATAGGCCGGAACGTCATTGACAAAAAGAGTAGAGGCCATGTCACAGGCTGTTAAACACAGCCCTACTATTAATACTCTAATTATCTTAAGCAAACCATTTATTTGCATGTGCAATTTGTTTATAATAATTTTAATATTTCAAAAAGTTACTTCCCATGATCTCTGCTGTAATTCCTTGTAGACCATAATTTAATAAAAAGAATGAGACATCGCACGAGAATGCCATAGATGATGTAATTCATGTCGAACACATCATCCAAATTGATGCCCCTGTTAGAGTATGTGGGCTGAATCCTGCACTATTTGTATGTAATTGGTCATTATACATGTATTGTGTCGGTTGGAAAACATTCCATTAATCCACCTGCAATTTAAAGGTTAGTTCTTCTGATACATGTATCGCTTGATACTTCTTTTTGGCGTCTTTTCAAACTCATCTTCCACGATTCTGATGGCAGATAGGGCGCAGTAGGCTGGCAGCTGCGTGTTGAGTTCTTTACGGTTCTGTTCCATCACCCCCTCAAGGTCTTCACGGTTGAGTCCCATCGTCTGCGCCTCATCGTTGTCCGGATATACCAGTCCGACGAGTTTCTCACCTTCTTGTATTACGATGCACTCGCTGACCAATGTCATGGAGTTGAGTTTGTCTTCTATCTCTTCAGGATAGATATTCTGTCCGCTTGCGCCGAGTAACATGTTCTTGGAACGTCCTTTGATGAAAACGTTGCCTTGTGCATCCATCGTTCCCAAGTCGCCCGTGTGATACCAGCCTTCTGAATCTATTGTTTCGCGGGTAGCCTCCTCGTTCTTGTAGTAACCCAACATGACGTTGAGACCTCTGGCAAGAATCTCTCCGGGTATTGTTTCGGGGTCGGGACTGTCTATTTTCACTTCCATGTGTACCACGGGTCGACCGCAACTGCCGGGCACGAAAGTCTGCCAGTCACTGTAGCAGATGATGGGTGCACACTCGGTGGCTCCGTAGCCCACGGTGTAGGGGAAATTGATGCGTTGCATGAAGGCTTCAATCTCTTGGTTGAAGGCAGCCCCTCCGATGATGACCTCATAAAAATTGCCGCCGAAGGCCTGCACCACTTGCTCGCATATCTTTTCGTTTACTTTCTTATTAATTACCGGCATGTTGAGCAAAATACGCATCTTGTTGTTCTGAATGCGCGGAAACACCTTCTTGCGGATAATTTTTTCTATCACGAGCGGCACCGAGATGACGATGGCCGGTTTGATTTCGGTGAATGCTTGTGCGATGATGGCAGGCGACGGCAGGCGCGACAGGTAGAAAATATGGCATCCCCAGAGAAACTCGAAGATAAATTCAAAGGCCATGCCGTACATGTGTGCCATGGGAAGGATGCTCAACACATTACTTCCTGCTTTCATTTTGTCGCCCAATACACTGATGGCAAAGTCGTAGTTGCTCCACATTGCCCTGTATGGTATCATTACGCCTTTAGAGAATCCTGTCGTTCCGCTGGTGTAGTTGATGAGTGCCAGTTCGTCGGGCGATTGCTCCTTGTAATAACGTACATGTTCTTTACGGAAGAACTTGGGATATTTCTTGCCGAACATTTCATTGAGATGTTCTCGTGCATAAGTGAGTTTGTCCGAGCGTGACACGATGAGGGAATAGTCGGGATTGAAGATGATGCCTTCGAGCGAGGGCATTTTCGTGGCGTCTATCTCCGTGGCCATGACGTCGCCCACAAACAAGAGCTTGGCCTCGCTATGGTTGACGATGTGGTGTACTTGGTCGGGCATGAACTCATGCAAGATGGGTACGGCTACTGCGCCATAAGTGAGCGTGGCCAAGAAGGCTACTGCCCATTGTGAGCTGTTTCGTCCGCAGAGTGCTATCTTGTCGCCCTGTCTGACGCCGCTGTTCTCAAACAAGATATGCAACTTCTCAATCTTGCGTGCCACATCGTGGTATTGCAGGGTGCTTCCCTTATAGTCTGTCAGTGCATCAAGATCCCAGTGGTCGATGATGCTTTTCTCTATGACGGCGTTGAAACTTGGTATTTGCATGTTGATTGTTTTTGTAGATGAATGACCTTTTGGGTCGGTTGGCAGCTTATGGCTGCTGGTTGTAGAGGTATCGCTTGATGCTCTTCTTGGGAGTCTTCTCAAATTCTTCGTCCCTCAACTCAATGGCACAGAGTTTGCTGTATGCCGGCAACATGGCGTTTAGGTCTTGCCTGTTCTGCTCCATGATGTTGTGCAGGTCTTCTTCCGTGAATCCCATCGCCTGTGCCTCTTCCTTGTCGGGATACACCAAAGCAATGATTTTCTCTCCTCTCTGCACAACGAGACTCTCCGCCACCATTGCCATGGAGTTGAGTTTGTCTTCTATTTCTTCGGGATAGACGTTCTGTCCGTTGGAGCCCAGCAGCATATTCTTGATTCTTCCCTTGATGAAGATGTGTCCGTCTGCGCTCATCGTGGCCAAATCGCCCGTGTGATACCAACCGTTTTCATCAATAACTTTCCTTGTCGCCTCTTCGTTCTTGTAGTAACCGAGCATCACGTTCGTGCCTCTGGCGATAATCTCTCCCGGAATGTTTGCCGGATCGGGGCTTACGATTTTCACTTCCATGCGCTCAACGGGTGTCCCGCAGCTCTCTTTCGCATAGTCCGTATGGTCGCTGTAGCTGATGAGCGGTGCGCATTCGGTCGCTCCGTAACCCACCGTAAAGGGGAAGTCGATGCTCAGGAGAAACTGTTCAATCTCTTTGTTGAGTGCCGCTCCGCCGATGATAATCTGATACATATTGCCTCCGAAGGCTTCGATGACTTGCTCACATATCCGTTGTTTCACCTTTTTATTGATGACGGGCATGTTTAGCAACAACCGCATGACGTTGCTTTGTATTTTCGGGAATATCTTCTTGCGTACTATTTTCTCGATGATAAGCGGTACAGCCACCACGATAGAGGGCTTGACCACGCCGAAAGCCTCTGCGATGAGGGCAGGGGAGGGAAGGCGTGTGAGGAAGAAGAGGTGACAGCCGTTGCAGAAGCCGAACAGAAACTCAACCGCCATGCCGTACATGTGTGCCATAGGCAGGATGCTGAGCATGTTGCTGTTTTGTGGTACATGTGGGCCAATTTCTGTCATGCAGAAGTCTACGTTGCTCCACAATGCCCTGTAAGGCAGCATCACTCCTTTTGAGAAACCTGTCGTTCCGCTGGTATAGTTGATGAGTACCGTCTCTTCGGGCGAGTCTTTCCTGTAGTCTACCAGTTCCCTGCTGAAAGCTCTGGGATATTTGCGCCCGAACAGCTCATTGAGGTGTTCTCGTGCGTAGGTGAGCTTTTCCGAGCGCGACATCACCAGCGAAAAGTCGGGTATGTAGACCACGCCTTCCAGTTGTGGCATCATGTCTGTTTGAATGGCGGTTGTCACATAGTCTCCTGTGAAGAGCAATTTAGCCTCACTGTGATTCACGATATTGTGTATCTGTTCTGCGTTAAACTCGTGTAAGATGGGAACGGCTACAGCCCCATAGGTCACGATGCCGAGAAAGGTGACTGCCCAGTGTGCGCTGTTTCGGCCGCAAAGAGCCACCCTGTCGCCGGGTTCGATACCGCTTGTCTCGAAGAGTATGTGTAGTTTTTCTATCTTTCTTGCTACGTCTTTATACTGTAGTGTGATGCCTTTGTAATCAGTCAGGGCATCCTTGTCCCAATGGTTGACGATGCTGTTTTGAATATATGCGTTGAAACTGGTGAACGTTGATTGCATTGCACAAAGTTTTATTTTCTGTGCAAAGATACTATCTTCTCTGCACAAAAGCAAACATCGTGTGCCATATTTTATCCGATTATTGCCCCTCTTGCACAGCAAAAGAGAACGTCCACCGTTTTTCTCCCATCCTTTTTCGTCGGCATGGAAAGCTGGGAATGCAATGCAAGGTGATGAAAGGAGTGGAAGGAAAATTTAATAACATGGTCTGAGTTGTTAGCACAAATGAAAGTGTAAGTAGTGCCCTGCAGAAGTATGATTTGTTCTCTACGAAAATATAAGCCGTACTTCATTGAAGCCAAATCAGTCATGAGACCTCTAAGTTTTCATTTTCTACTGATGGTATGGCTTCTTGTTTTTCGGCATTTTGCCTGCGGTTGCTTGTGGGTTGGCAGGAGATAAACTTCCATCGGAAATGTTCGCAGTTGCAGTTTTTTTTGTATTTGCAACTAAAAGATTCCTGTCCAGAGAGGGAAAAAAGCATGAAATATCAGGTTCTTGAATATTTCCTGTTCTTTGGTGGCAGGAACTTCTCATTCATTTCTCTCATCGCTAGCCGCTGCATCGTCCGCTAACTGGCGTAACTTTATAAATGTCTCAATAATGGCAAATGTGGTTTCTGGCGACATAGAGGAACGGAGAATCGTGGCAAGCATATACATTCCCTTTTCCATAAAAGCATAGAGTAAAATCCTTAGAGTTTCGTAAGTTGCCGAGGTGGTCACAAATTGTGACCACCTCGGTTTTCTAAACATATAGCTTATATCTACATTTTCTTTGTTATGCTTGATTTATAGCCTTTGTCCCTGCTCCATAAAGTTTCGCAATATTCCTAATCAGGGAGAACCTGTGTACCTGTGTATCTCGAATGACTATAATCTTGCTTTCAATATACCGTATCTGCTTTTTTCTTTTCTTCTTTCATTTGGATTAGATTTATCTGTACTTACACTTAAAAGTTATGGATGTTTTTGGACTTATCGTTTTTTTTATTTTTCTTGTTGTTTTTGAGTCGTTTTGAGAATTTATGAAGTGTATATCCATATCAATATTTCTAGTATAATCAGCTTTATTTATAGCATTAAATACTATTTCTATATTATTGGCATAATCACTCAATGAATATTTCATAAGTGATTTTATATTTGTTGTTATGAGATAATTCCTATATTTGTTACCAGCATATATAATATCGACATCATGTGATAGAGTTGCAACCGCTTTTATCTCCATGTAATCGATGATGTCCTCTCCTTTTCTTATATCTATATCAAAAGAATCTATATTTGTGATTATATTATCTTCTGGCGAACAAGAATATAATAAAAGTGCAATGAAAAATAGGGTTATTTTTTGCAACATCTTACTTATTTGTAAATTTATATGGAATATTTATTTTTGCTCCATCTTTTGGTAGGACTTTGGACATCATCTGTCCTGCTGAATTTAACACAACCTCCATAGTGTAAAAGCTCCATCTTACTTTATTGGTAATAATTCCTGCTTTTTTTGTCTGTATTATAGACTGTATTAGCCCTTCTTCTCTTGACCTCCAGTCACTATATCCACAATCTCCAGATAAATCAAATTCTATAGAATTGTATCCATTTGGTATTGTTATAAAACCAGATGTTTCATAGATGTCAGCAAAATACACACCACGAGGAAGTCCAGGAATCCCACTAAGATATACCTTTTGACGACGGTAAATCATCTCAGGCTTCCCTTGAGTAACACCGTCGTAATTAGTAATCGCTCTTGTTAATAAGCGGTTGCTCTTATTAAACGTGTTGGATGTTTTCTTTAGAGTTATAATGGCAATGGTATCCGTCACTTCTACATCATTGTGTGTCTTGGAAGTTGCGATATCTTCAGACATATCAGAGGAGTTACAACTTGACATTAACATGCCGAACATAAATAATAGAAAGAATAGTTTTGCTTTCATAATAAGTAATAGTGTTTTGATGATTATTTTGCAAATATAGTAATAAACAGTTATGTATGCAAAATAATATCTATTTTTTTTCCAATTTTCCTTTTAGACCGTTGATAATCCATCTCGTACCCTTCGTTCTTGGCTGTACGTTCTTTTTCAAGTCGGCAAGTTCATTGACGAGGTTGGGCATGGCCTTTTGGTCAAGAATAGGTTTTTATTGGTGCTTATCTCTTCCTTGGTCATGTTCATGTTGTACTGGAGATAGCCGTTTATTTCTTTGTCGAACATACCATAAAGGCCTGTAATGTTGCCAGAGGTCGCTACGGCATTCTCGGCATGTACGACAGTGACAGGAGTACATAGTCAACCTTGAACGATGCACCGTGCAGACCACTGGCTATGATGGCTCTATCGCAGAGGTGGTGAACTTCGAGGGTTGCGAGATTGTCCAACTTGAGGGCGGATACTTTGAGCCACGCTTCATGCAGGTGGCTAATGCTGACGACACGCATGCCACAGACGAGGTCATCATTCACCTTTTCGTCACAGCCATACATCCGGATGTTGTCATTACTTCTGCCGATGAAAAAGATATCTATAGCTTGTAAGGCATACGTATGAGACAGCAGGAGAAGAACCTTCCCGCATATGAATGGCAAGAAAGTGGTGAAGAAATAAAGGAGTGGGATAGGTCTCATGCCTGACCTCTGCACCCCGCTCGTGGATTACGTCAAAACTTCACGAGTGGCCTACCGAGATGCCCCACGAGTGAGGTAGAAAAAGCATTCTTCATCTTCAGTCGGCCATGAAAAACTGATAGGGAATAAATGGTATGGAAGTGGAGGGCTTCTGACGAACGAAACGTTATTCTTCATAATAATATTAGATTGCACGTGCCGCATGGTCTTTGCCGATTGGGTGGCACATTTTTTTTGCACCCTACGAAAGTGAAGGTTTGCATCGCAATGGAACTGCATTAAACGGAGGTACGGAACACCTATCGCTGTCAGTGTTTAACATTATATGGTATTCACGGCTAAGGATTACGTCTTGTCTGTATGCTTGGCTTGGTTTTTACCGTTTCGTTCTACTCGAAACGGATGGATTTGGCGGGATGAATGTGCGACACGAGATAGCCCGGAGCAATCAATACGATGACGCTGATGATGAGTGTGCCGGCATTGAGGAACAATATCCAGAGCGGATTGATTTCGAGCGGCACTTCGCTGACATAGTAGTTGGCTGGGTCGAGCTTGACGATGCTGGTGCACTTTTGAATGAGGCAGAGGGTGAGGGCGAGTATATTGCCGATGAGCAAACCCTTGCCGATGATGAAGACGGCAAACCATAGGAAGGTGTGCCGTATGGTCTTGTTCCTTGCACCGAGTGCCTTCATGACACCAATCATGTTGGTTCGTTCGAGAATAATGATGAGTAATCCCGATATCATGGTGATGCCTGCAACGGCCATCATGAGCGCAAGGATAATCCATACATTGATATCGAGCAATTCTATCCATGCGAATATCTGCGGATAGAGCTTCTTGATGGAAATAGATGAGTATGTTGCGCCATATGGGTCGCTGGTGCGGTCGATGCGGTCGATGAGTTGCTGTTCCACGGCTTGTTCCTTGCTCAGGTCTGAAAGGGTGATTTCTGCGCCGCTTACTTGGTCGTTTTCCCACCCGTTCAGCCTGATGGTGGTGTATATGTCGGTAAAGCAGATAGCCTCGTCGAGGCGTTTCATATTGGTCTGATAGATGGCGGCGATGGTGAAACGGCGGGTACGGATGTCGTCGCCGTTGACGAAGTAGGCGAAGATTTTATCGCCGACTTTCAGTTTCAGACGGTTGGCCATGATTTTCGAGATGGCCAGTCGGTTGCTGCTTTTTGTGTCGCTAAATGTCGGGATGATTCCTTCTATGAGGTTGTCTTTCAGGAAGGTTGCGTCAAAATCGGCTCCGACGCCTTTCAGCATCACGCCCATGAAGTCGTTGTCGGTTTTCAGTACACCCTGCTTGTAGGCATATCGCTGCACATGGCTTATGCCGTCGATGCCTTTCAGTCGTTTGACCATGCTGTCGTTCATGCTGATGGGCTGCTGCATGTTTCCTTGAAGTGTCATGAAGTCGGCCACGACGAAATGACTTCCGAAGCCTGTAATCTTGTCTCGGATGGTGTGTTTGAAGCCCATCACCACACAAACAGATACAATCATCACGGCCAAGCCGATGGCTACGCCTGTCGTGGCAATGCGTATGGCAGGCCTGCTTACCTGTCGGCGGCCGCCTTCGTCGGCATAAATTCTTCGGGCAATGAAAAGCGGGAAGTTCATGTATCTGTTGCGATTTGTGTCAGCGGTCGGTTGTATCGGCCAGTGCTTTCTTCCTACGGATTGGTTACTTTATAGGTGTTGCGTCCAACTTTGACAATGTAGATGCCTTTAGGGAGGAGCGAGAGGTCGGCATTTCCTTTTCTCACGCATATTCCCGCCGTGGTGTAGACGGCTATTCCCTCATCGTCTCCCGTCGTCTCTACCTCACGAATGCCTGTCGGGTCGGTCTCGAAAGTGATTTTGTACACAGACGGTAGACTGAAGGTTTGTATCTCGGTGTCTTGGTCGAGGATGCGCATCAGGCTGTTACCGAAACGCACGGCGGTAAACTGTGAAAGCTCGATGAGATGTTTTGAACTCTCGGGACGGTTCTCGTAGACGGCCATGTATTTGTAGTCTTCTGCAACCGAAGGCATGACCACGGTTGTCAGCATGATAAAGATAAGGCTCAGGAGGGTTTTCAGTCTTTTCGTCATTGTCATTTTGATTTGTTTGGAAAGGTGGGCTTCAGGCGTGTGCATGCCGTGACGGAATTTGTTCCGCCGTGTCAGTGCCTGCTGTAGCGATGCAAATATACGATTTAATCTTCGGAACTGCAAGAAACCGATGGGATATTCATCCGAAGCGTAGGACAAACTTGCACGTCCAAAGTATGGAAAGGTTTTGGGGAAGCAAATAATTACTCAATGATAACAGAAGAAAGAGACATGAACCATCTCAAGGCAGACATGTAAAAGAACTGTCGTGAACTCGTCAGATTGTTTCCTGTCCGCAATTGTTATTTTTGTTTTAGGACTGAAACAGGGGGGCTGTCCCTGCATTTTGTTTATTCTTGCAGAAGATGGTTGTTCGCCATCGTCGTAGGGACAGACCCTGTGTCTGTCCGAAATACCCCGTGACTGTTTATAATCGAAGATATATCGGACTGCCTCGAGGAAAAACGGCGGAGAAGACGCTGGCAAGCGAACGAAAGCAGTCTGGAAGCAACATCATCAGTGAGGAGTGTAGCCTTGCCGGTCTGATGGCCGATTGGGGTTCATGGTAACTAAGATGGGCTTTTTATCTGGTGCAGTTTGTCTTGGGAAGGGCAGATTGTCAAGTATTGTAGGTATGTTTTTGTAAAATCCTTCCCTTCTTGCGTCTCCCATGTCGTCAAGATAGTGTATCTTTGCCGACGACAATCCAAACTTTCTGACCTATCTGTCCAAGGTGATGTCGGTAGATGGCTTGTCTTCATGCTCTTAAAAATACTGAATGAAAATATGAACAAAGAAGAAATCTATCAGGAGTTGCTGCCGAAAGTAGCGGCATTGATACAGGGAGAGACCGATGAAGTGGGCGTTCAGGCCAATGTGAGTGCTGCATTGAAAGAAGCATTGGGCTTCTTTTGGGTGGGTTTTTATACTGTCCGTGACGGAAAGAGTTTGCGTCTCGGTCCTTTTCAAGGCAGTCCGGCCTGCTATTCCATACCCTATGGAAAGGGAGTCTGCGGTACGGCATGGGAGAAAAAAGAAACGCTTGTAGTACCCGACGTGCATGCTTTCCCGGGACATATCGCCTGTTCGTCACTGAGCCGTTCGGAAATTGTCGTACCGGTGTTCGACCTCAAGGGCGAGGTGCGTTGCATCATTGACATTGACAGCGACCAACCCGATGCCTTCGATACAACCGACAAACTCTATCTGGAGATGATAGCCGGCCTGCTCACCGAGAGTCTTTATGCCGAGTAAAGGCAGTGCGGAGGCGATGTTGCAGCAGTGCTTGTCTTTGGTTGTCAGCAAATCTGCTGACTTTTGCCGATGATAGCAGAAAAATAGTGTCGGGTCTTCTTGTCAATAGCCGAAAAGCAGGGTGTCTTGACACATTCCCCAAGATTTTTTTGTACAATCCGTTGAATTTATTTACATTTGTATCTTGGAATAACAGAACGTAAAATATGATAGACGTAAAAGCAACATTAAACGAAAGCGAAGAGAGAATGCAGATGGCGGCTATGTTCTTGGAGGAGCAGTTGGCCAGAGTGAGAGCCGGAAGAGCCAATGTGGCCATTCTCGATGGTGTGAGAGTAGAATCGTATGGGTCGATGGTGCCGCTCAATCAGGTGGCCAATGTTTCGGCACCCGATGCCAGAACCATTGCAATCAAGCCCTGGGACAAAAAGCAAATCAGGGATATTGAGAAGGCCATTATGGATTCTGATGTCGGCATTACGCCTGATAATAACGGCGAAATTATTCGTCTCAACATTCCGCAGCCTACTGAAGAGCGCAGAAAAGAACTGGTTAAGCAGTGCAGCAAGATAGGAGAGAAGGCGAAAGTGGAAGTGAGAAACGTGCGCTCAGACATCAAAGACAAACTGAAGAAGGCAATTAAAGACGGTCTTTCTGAAGACAACGAAAAGGATGCAGAGCTTGAATTGCAGAAGCTTCACGACAAATATATCAAGCAAATTGACGATTTGCTGGAGGAAAAGAATAAGGAAATCATGACGGTCTAATCCGTTGCAAGTATAAGGTCGTGCCTCTTTTCTCCTCTTTGTCGGGAAAAGAGACACGGCCTTTCATTTCAAAGGGCGACACAATAATGGAAGGGCTTGTCATCAGAAATACAGGAAGTTGGTATTCAGTGCTGACCGATGAAGGAAAGACCATTGAAAGTAAAATCAAGGGAAACTTCCGTCTGAAAGGCATCCGGAGCACCAATCCTGTGGCCGTCGGCGATCGGGTGGAAATTATTTGTAACCCGGAGGGTACAGCCTTCATCACCGAAATCAAGGACAGGCACAATTACATCGTGCGTAAATCGCCCAACCTTTCCAAACAAAGCCATATCATTGCGGCCAATGTCGATCAGGTTTTCCTCATCGTCACCATCAATTATCCGCAGACAAACACCACATTTATCGACCGTTTTCTGGCTTCGGCCGAGGCTTATCGCATTCCGGTGACACTTGTCTTCAACAAGAACGACTTGCTCAGTGATGACGAAAGACATCTTCAACAACTCATGATGTCGCTTTACGAGCACATCGGCTACCGTTGTTTTTCGGTATCGGCCGAGCGTGAAGAGGGGATAGAACAGCTTCGCGAGGCGTTAAGCGGAAAGATAACGCTGTTCAGCGGCAACAGCGGTGTGGGCAAATCGACGCTGCTCAATGTATTGTTGCCGGGCGTATGTTTGCGAACGGCGGAAATATCAGACGCTCACAACACAGGTATGCACACCACGACATTCAGCGAAATGTTGCCCTTGCCAAGTGGCGGTTGGGTGATTGACACGCCGGGCATCAAAGGTTTCGGCACTTTTGATATGGAACCGGAAGAATTAACAGGGTATTTCAAGGAGATTTTCCAGTATTCCAAAGACTGTAAGTTTAATAACTGCACGCATACCCACGAACCCGGATGCGCTGTTCTTCGTGCAGTAGAAGACCATTTGATAGCATCCAGTCGGTATGCCTCTTATCTCTCAATGCTCGAAGACAAAGATGAGAGCAAGTATCGGGAGGCTTTCTAATCATCATTGCAGATTGTGTTGTGTGTATGACTTTTCTGTCTTACATGTTTGTCGTTGGTCTTTCTAACCCCCATTGTTGACTTTCTGAAAAATAATCCCAAATCGGTCATTAGGCCATCCCTGCAACATTCCTCGCTGCTGATGTTGCTTAGGCTTTCGTATGGTGCCAAATTATACCTCCATTGATACCGAATGGCGTGAGTTCCGGTGAATCCAAAAAAGCAAGAAAGGTATCAAGATATCTCTGTATATTGATGTACGGCTTTTTGGAAAGGCAGCTATCAGCAGCCCTGTGGCGGCATATATTCATCAGGCCGATACGGTATTGACTTGATACCGGACATTGGTAGCATCCGTACCAACGTCTGGTACTGTGGCTACCAATGCTTGGTACGAGCCGTACCAAACGTTGGTACGATGGCGACCCCTTTTCATGCTGTTTCTTCAGAATGTCTTGTTGAAGTGAAACCTGTGGTTTCTGTAGAGATGAAAGGCCGTGTTTCCCATGACAGCAAATGCCAGTGCATTTGCCTAAAAGCGACTTCTTGATACCCTCCGATTGGCCATCAGGCTGCCAAGGCTACATTTCCCTCAGCGTATATATTGCCATTATGGCATCAGAAACATGCAAAAGTCGTTTGCCATACGGAATCATTCTGCCACTTCTTCTCCTGCGAATGCAGTGATTGTTATTCGTAGTTCTTTGTTCCTCAATACTATAGGATTATGAAAGTTTTCGCTAACCGCTAAGTTTGCAAACGTTTGCAATTTATTAAGCTCAGGTTAAATAATGTATTGTTGATGATTAACTGGAATGAAAACACTACCTTTGTAAATATTACAAATTCAGGAAACAAATATGAAATTATTAGGTTTAGTTTTTCCGTCAAAGTCGGAAGGTATAAAAGTTTCGGCCTTTTTGTTGGCTGCAAGAATTATTTTCGGTTTATTATTGGTAAACCACGGTTTTCAAAAACTTACGGGTTTTTACTCGATGTTGGACACTTTCCCCGATCCGTTGGGGCTTGGTGGTGAGATGTCACTTGCATTGGCAATCTTCGGAGAGTTGTTCTGTGGAATGGCATTTATCTTTGGTTTCCTTACCCGTTTTGCCTTGATTCCGATGATTACCACCATGATGGTGGCTTTCTTTATCGTGCATAACGGCTCGGTAGCAGAGGGCGAACTGGCGTTTGTCTATTTGATTGTTTTTGTCTTGATGTGGTTTGCCGGAGCCGGCAGGTTTTCTGTAGATGCCTTTATTGGGTCGAAACTGGCCAAGCAGTGCAGCAAAGCCTCGCTGAATGAATAATGGCGAAATAATAGACAACGAGTAGCGGTAGCAACGCAACTGTCATATAAAACGTGGGTTGAAAGAGGAATGCCGAAGCTAATGTGGCTTTTGGCAAATAAACAAGCCTCTTTTGACCCACGTTGTCATATATGAATGTTTGTAAGGGAATGATGACTTATGGACTTGACGGATGACACTCTGAATGTCATCCGTCAAGTAAATTACTGTTTCAGATTGCCTGATTGAATGAGATATTCGGCTATCTGTACGGCATTGAGGGCTGCGCCCTTGCGAATCTGATCGCCCGACAGCCAGAATGTAAGTCCGCAGTCGTCGGCAATGTCTTTACGGATGCGTCCCACATAGATGTCGTCTTTTCCGGCAGTGTCCATCGGCATCGGGTAAATCAGTTGTGACGGGTCGTCGAAGAGCGTGCATCCGGGGGCGGAGGCAATGGCTTTGCGAGCCTCTTCTACGCCAATAGGCTGTTCGGTTTCTATCCAGACGCTTTCCGAATGGGCACGAAGGGCACTTACACGCACGCACGTTGCTGAGCAACGGATGTCGGAATGCATGATTTTCTGTGTCTCGTAATACATCTTCATTTCCTCTTTTGTGTAGTCATTAGGCTGAAATACATCAATCTGAGGTATGACATTGTAGGCTAATTGGTGAGGAAACTTGCTGACCGTGACAGGCTTTCCGGCGATAATTTCTGCATACTGCTGTTCCAGTTCGGTCATGGCGGCTGCACCGGCACCGCTTGCGCTCTGATAGCTTGCTACTCGCACACGGCGGATATGGGAAAGTTGTTCGAGCGGTTGCAGCACCACTACGAGCATGATGGTTGTGCAATTGGGATTGGCTATGATTCCTTTGGGACGGATAAGCGCGTCTTTTGCGTTACATTCGGGCACTACGAGGGGGACGTCATTATCTGTTCTGAAAGCACTCGAATTGTCAATCATCACCGCACCGTACTTGGTGATGGTGTGTGCAAAGGTCTTTGATGTTCCCGCACCTGCCGAAGTAAAGGCTATGTCTATGTCTTTGAAGTCGTCGTTGTCTTGCAAGAGGCGCACCTTATGTGCCTTTCCTCTGAACATGTATTCGGTGCCGGCACTTCTCTCGCTGCCGAACAAGACCAGTTCGTCTATGGGGAAGGCTCTTTCTTCGAGAACTCTGAGAAACTCGCCGCCCACGGCTCCGCTTGCTCCAACTATTGCTATTTTCATGATTTCCTGTTTTTTGTTACCTTATTAATATATAGGACGGAAACTATTTAGTGGGCTTCCGCCTGTTTTTTGTTTGTTTCAGGCTGCCCCGAAGATACTGAGGCTGCCTGCAAGTTCGTATTTCAGATGAGTACTGTCATACTGTTTCGCAAAGTTACTCTTTTTCTCTGTTACGGCGATATATTTCATAAAGTTTCTGCAAAGATGCCGTGTTTTTCACCGTTTGATAAAGCGTGGTTTTTTAGAAAAACAATGGATAATTAGAAAAAAAGGAGAAAATAATATTGCTATAACGAAAAAAAACGATACTTTTGGGCGATTATTAACGTGTAGTGGAGGAATCTCTCAAATGGATTCCTTACTCAACTAAATTGTTTTATTTATGAAAAATAAGTATTCTAGAGTTCTTTTTGTAGCCCTTTTTATGATGGGTATGATGCCTGCGACAGCACAGATTAACATCAAGAAAGCAGCGGGTGGTCTCGTAAAGGCAGCCAAGGCCGTCACACTTACCGATGAAGACATGGCAAACTATGTGAAGGAATATATTGATTGGATGGATAAGAACAATCAGGTATGCCCCGATGACAATCCTTACACAATTCGTCTGAACAAACTTACACAAGGATTAACGGATGTGGAGGGCATACCTTTGAACTTCAAAGTGTATTATGTCATTGACGTGAATGCTTTTGCATGCCCCGATGGAAGCGTGCGCGTCTTCTCGTCACTGATGGACATCATGACCGATGATGAACTTCTGGGAGTTATCGGACATGAAGTAGGACATGTGGCAAACAAAGATTCAAAGGACGCATTCCGCACTGCACTCCTCACTTCAGCACTGAAAGACGGTGTTTCTTCAGCTGGTGGAACCGCAGCAGCACTTAGTGATTCACAGCTTGGTGAACTTGGAGAAGCCCTTGTAAACTCTTCTTACTCTCAAAAGCAGGAAAGCAATGCCGATGTTTATGGCTATGACTTCCTGAAAAAAAAAGGAAAGAATCCGTGGGCAATTGCATTGTCATTTGAAAAACTGAAGAAGCTGCAAGAAGATGCAGGTTATCAGAAGGACAGTAAGTGGAAACGTATGTTCTCTTCTCACCCTGATCTCGACAAACGCATTGAACGAATGAGTGCACGCGCTCAAAAAGATGGCTTTGCAAGGCCAGAAAACAAGGCTGAAACTTCAGCTCAATAAAACAGAGAAAAAAGAGTTTACTCCATGCCCGTGGCCTCATGATAATACTTGAAAAGCCAACAAGGGCAAGGCAAAGAAAAAGAGGATGCAATATCGCATCCTCTTTTTTGTGTACTTTTGGTTATACTTTTATTGTATCAACCGTTCTTTATCTCACATCAGTCATTAGAGTTCGTACTGATTTTGTTCGAATGTTGAGCAGATGGGTTGTCGTTTTTTTTGAAAGCGTAGCGGGCTACGCTGAGGAAAAACGGCTGCCTAGCTGCCGACAGTCGGATGAAAGCAGTCGGTAAGCAAGTCATTATCCAAAAACGAAAACCTAAGCGGTCTAATGACTGATTGGGGTTTATAGTCCTCTGGCTTTCAGCAGACCGCTTGCGTCTGGAGACTTCAGGCCGGTGAAGTCGCTGAATGTCTGCATCAAGTCTTTTGTGTTGCCACGGCTCAAAATTTTGTCGCGGAACGCCTGTCCGATGGCTGGGTTCAATGCGCCGTTTGCTTCAAAGAAGTCTCCGATGTTAACTGCCAATACCTCACTCCACAAGTAACTGTAATAGCCTGCTGCATAACCGCCGCCCCATACATGATTGAAATAAGAGGTGGAATAACGGGGTGGAATCTGATGGTTCAGCAATCCCATCTCTCTTAAAGCTTCCGTCTCGAAGTCTTTAGCCTTATTGGCCGTCGGTATTGCTGCGGACGGAATGTTGTGCCATGCCATGTCGACGCTGGTTGCTGCCAAATTCTCTCCCAATGCATAAGCCGAATGGAAGTTAATGGAGTTCAACATCTTCTCCTTCATGTCCTCGGGCATCGGGAGATTAGTCTCGTTGTGCTTTGCATAGTTGGCAAACACTTCGGGAACGGTGGCAAAAAACTCGTTGAATTGTGACGGCATCTCCACGAAGTCGCGGGTAACGGCAGTTCCGCTCAATGTGTTGAACTTGCAATCTGACAGTATTCCATGCAGTGCATGGCCAAATTCATGAAACATGGTGGTCACTTCATCCCAGTTGAGTAAGGTTGGTTGCCCCTCTGGTGCTTTGGCATAATTGCACACGTTGTAAATAATGGGAATCTGGTTTCTCAATTCGCTTTGTTTGGCAAACGAACCCATCCATGCTCCGCCACGTTTGGTCGGACGGCGGAAGAAGTCACAATAGAACAGTGCGATTACTTTTCCGTCTTTGTCAATGACGTTGAATACCTTCATGTCTGGATGATATGTCGGTAGGTCTGTACGTTCTGTGAAACTCAAACCATAGACTTTGTTTGCAGCAAAGAATACTCCGTTGATGAGCACGCTGTCTATATTGAAGTATGGCTTGATGTCTTCGCTGGAGAAACTGAACTTGTCTTTCTTCATCTTGGCAGAATAGTAGAAGCGGTCATAGGGCTGTAACTGAAAGTCTGCACCCATTGTCTGTCGGGCATAGTTTTCTATTTCGCGTGTCTCGGCTTCTGCCTTGGGGCTATATTCACGAACAAGCTGTTTCAGGAAGTTATATACATTGTCAGTATTCTTGGCCATTGTGTTGTCCAACGAATAAGAAGCAAAGTTGCTGTATCCCATCAGTTCTGCTTTTTCGGCACGCAATTTGGCCATTTGCGATACAATAGGGAAGGTATTGAAGTTGCCCGAACCGTCTGCCCGGTGAATGGAAGCATTGTACACCCGCTCTCTCAAGGCGCGGTTGTCGAGGCTTGCCAAGATGTGCTGTTGGGTCGTATTGGTGATGACAATGCAATAAGGTGCTTTGCCGCCACGGCTCTCTGCGTCTTTCTTGCATTGAGCGATGTCGGCTGCGCTAAGGCCGGCCAGTTCGCTTTCGTTGTCTACCCATACGGCAGCATTATTGGTTGAGTTCGGCAACATGTTGTTGAAATCCTGCTGCAAGGTGGCAAGTCGCTTGTTGATTTGCTCCATTCGGGCCATCTTTTCTTTTGAAAGCAAAGCTCCCGAACGAACAAATTTTTTGTAAACTTCCTCCAAGAGTTTCTTGTTTTCTCCCTGCAAGGATTTATATTCATGGTCGTAAACGAATTTGATGCGCTGGAAAAGCTTTTGATTGAATATCACCTCATTGCCGAAGTCGGTGATAAGCTCCATGGCTTTCTTCTCCATCTCGGCTATTTCGGGTGTCTTATGGGCGCTGGTCAGGCTAAAGAATATGCTGGAAGCACGGTCTAACAAGAGTCCGCTTTGTTCGTAAGCCAAGATTGTATTGACAAAGTTCGGTTTCGATCTGTTGCTTACTATATTTCTGATTTCTTCTCTTTGCTCTTCAATACCGGCTTCAATGGCAGGTAAATAGTGTGCACTTTTGATTTTGTTAAAGTCAGGTGCGCCATACGGAAGACCACTGGGGCGCATTAAAGGGTTACCATCCATGTCGTTTGTTCTTTTTAAGTTGGGCGTTGTTCCTGCAGTTGCCAGAACGACGGTAGCGGTCAAGCTGACAGTCAGCAACGTCTTTTTGATTTCTAATTTCATAGTTTGGTCCAGTTCTAATTTAATATTGTCGAATATTGTTGGGGCTTAATGGTTCGCCTGCCATTGGTTATCCCAACTTTGCAAAGTTACGAAAAAAAATGCTTGTGATGGTTTCTGTTTGCAATTTCTCTTCTATCTTAACTATTTTAAGCAGCCTACTTGTCTCCTCTCGGGGAATAGTTTTCATGCTTGAGCGTGTACTGATGGGTTGTAGTTTTTCTTCTTCAGACGGTTTGCTTGTCTCATCCTCAGGCTATTGAGTTTGTCTTATGTTCGCAAATTGGACAAATATGGTGTCATATAAAAGGGCATTTCATCATGAGAAATGCCCTTGAGGTATGCTGAAAAAAGTTCTTGTCCTACTTCATCCAATATTTTTTTGTTATGCCATTGGCTGTCTTCACGATGTTCAGTCCTGACTGCATGTCGGGCAGTTTTTGGCCTGCTGTGTTGTAGACAGCAATGATTTCAGTTCCATCGGTTGTTGCCATGCTTTCTATGTGAGAAGTTTCCGGAGTTATTTCAATCTGTTGTTTGACGAGGTTGTTTTTGAGTGCAACGCCTTTTAGTTTTTGGTTGAAGGCAGCTCCGTCAGGTATTGTTATCGAACAATTGACAAGTGCCAGCGAGGCAATGTCGCAAATGGAGCCTTGAGTGCCGTCTCCCTGTGCCTTAACGTGCGCATTGTTGATGGTAAGTTTTTCTTCTTCCGTTCCTTCATAGCCCGATATGCCCCATTTGCCTTTGGCGTTGAGTATGCAATTGCTGATGGTCAGGGCTGAACTGTTCATGAAAATGGCGCATTGTTTTTCACTGTCAATGGTTAACGTACCCTTTCCCTCGATGTTGCTGGGTCGATAGAAGACGATGCCGTCATTGACGGTTGTAATCTTGCAATTGCCCTCTACGACCACGGTCAGACCCTCTATGCTAATGTTCCAAATTCCTATGACGGCCTTCTGACTTTCGATGGTGACATTGTTGAGTATCAGTTGTTTGCTTTCTGGTACATAACTGATTTTCCCCGTAACGCCATTAATGACCGAAAGGTCGGTGCAATTGCTTGAGGTTACATCCACATCAAGAATTTTCAGGCCGTATTCTTCGGCTGAAAGGTTGGTGGAATACAAGATGCTCGCCATGACAATAATCAGTGTGTAAACGTAATTTTTACTCATAAGTACAGTTAAGTTAAAGGTTTCTTTTGATGTTTTTGCTTTTCATCCTGCAAAAGTAGGCAATTATTTTGATAAATGAGTGAAAATAAATAATTTTCATTTATTGTTCAGTTCAGCTTGTTTCTTGGGGTTTTAGACAGTTTTCGGAAAGACCGGGAAGCAACGAAAGGGGCACGGCAACGCTTTCATCTCCAATCGGTCATTATCCCGCCAAGGCTTACATTTCCAACTATTGGTGTTGCTTTCCGATTGGTTTCGTCCGCTTGCGGGTAGCTTTTCTATCGTTTTTTCTCAACATAACCCGCTACACTTGCGATAAAAACGACAACCAATCCGCACGACATCCTAACCAATCCGTGCACTTTTTAATGACCGATTAGGATTGAACGGAATTGCATTAGTGTGTTCATGAATTGCTACCAGACATTGGTACACGCCGTACCAACGTCTGGTACGACACGTACCAATGGTTGGTACTCGCCGTACCGGTCAATGGTACGATGACGGGCGGCATAGCCTTATCGCCGGAAAGGGCAGCCCAACAACTTCAGTTGGCTGCAATGAATTTTGTATTTTATCCCCAATCGGTCATTGGAGATTGTACTGACATTGTCAAAAAAAATCCTTCCGTCATTACCAGTTTTCTTCTCTTGATGCAACAGGGTTGTTTGTCGCAATTTCTTTTTTCTCTTTTCGTTTGGTAATATCAAGCGGAAGTGGTAATTTTGCATGCGAATTTGGTATCCCCCTTATCAATAAAGGGATTAAAAAGGGAATCAGGTGTAAATCCTGAACAGTACCCGCTGCTGTAAGTTCATTGTGTTATCGACACATACAGCCACTGTCCGAACTTGACGGGAAGGCGTCGATAGTTGAACAAGTCAGAAGACCTGCCGGTTCATTCATTTTAGGTTCTCGGGTTTAGGGCTGATAAAATAAAATGTATGTTACGACTAATTGTGTTTTTGTTGGCTCTCTGTGCATGGCCGGTATATGCGCAATCGCAAGGCGAGATAAAAGATTCTGTCACCCTGAAGAGTGTCAACGTGTACGGCAAGAACCGTGTGAAGAAAGTTCACGACGGAGCGCTCAATGTCAATGCCGTGTCCGTTGGTTCTCGGATTAATACGTTGTCAGACCTCAATCATCTGCTCAACCAGACGACGGGCGTGAAGGTGCGCACGGAAGGAGGGCTGGGGGCAGACTTTGATTTGTCCATCAATGGATTGTCGGGCAATGCCGTGAGGTATTTCATTGATGGCGTTCCGCTTGATACGAGAGGTGCCGATGCCACACTGGCCACGATACCTGTCAATATGATTAACCATATTGAGGTTTACAAGGGGGTTGTGCCTGCATTCCTCGGAGTCGATGCTTTGGGCGGAGCTGTCAATGTGGTGACGAAGAAAATGCGTCGTAACTATCTGGATGCATCGGTCAGTGCCGGTTCGTTTCACACCTATCGCGCCGACCTTTCGGCACGCTATGTGATGCCACGCAGCGGTATTGTCTTGCGCCCGACATTCCGTGCCGATTATTCCAAGAACAATTACACGATGAATGACATCGAATTGTGGGATGAAAGCGTAGGGGCATACGTAAATCGCAAGGTCAAACGCTTTCACGATGATTATTTCTCATGGAGCGGACAGCTTGAGGCAGGGGTGGAAAATAAGTCGTGGGCTGATGCCTTTTTTGTCTCCCTATTATATAATAAGGTAAGAAAGGAGATACAGACAGGACAGACGCAGAGCGTGGTCTATGGAGAAGCAGAGCGTCAGCAAGACAGTTGGAGCCTCTCGGCACGTTATAAGAAAGACGCCTTTCTTCTGCCCCGACTTGGCTTCAGCGCATATCTTTCACATACATGGGACCATACGCTCGTGGTGGACTCTGCCTATAGGAAATACAGTTGGGACCAAACCTACATCACGACCACGCGCAACGAGATTACAGGACGTGCCAAACAGTTGCGTCACTTCAAAAGACCGCTTCTTTTGTTGCGTGCCAACTGGGACTACCGCATGGCCGACTGGCATTCCGTCAATTTGAACTATGTGATGACGCACAACGGCAACCGCCGTTACGATGACCTTGACCGAGAGTTTGAACCCTCCAATGACAAGATGACAAAACATGTCATCGGATTGTCATACGACCAGCAGCTTTTGGGTGATAAAATGGCCAATACGGTCTTTCTGAAAGACTATGTAAACCATGTTGACATCGGGCAGACCGATCTTTCATGGATAACCAACTCAAAATCAGTTCCCAAAACAACCACCAAGAATTATCTCGGTTATGGTTTGGGGAGTCGTTATGCCTTTTCGCCGTGGCTTGCCCTGAAGGCGTCTTTTGAACATACGGCACGTCTTCCCTTAGCTCGCGAGTTGCTGGGAAACGGTACGACCGTCTATGCCAACCTTGCCTTGCGCCCCGAGAGTGCAGACAATTACAACATCGGAATGTATGGCACGCTGGACTTCAACCATTCCCGGCATGTGCTCGACTATGAGTTTTCGGCCTATTACCGCAAGGTTAAGGACTTCATCTATGCCGTTCTTTCCGCCTCTGAGGGCATGGTGCAATACGACAACGTAAGCAACGTGACGATGAAAGGCTTTGAAGGAGAGCTGCGTTATCGTTACGGCCACTGGCTGGAGCTGTTGACAAACCTCTCCTATCAAAGGTCTGTGGATGAAAACAAGTATAAAGCCGATGGAAAACCATCGGTTACCTATGGCAACAAAGTGCCCAACCGCCCTTGGTTGTTTGGTAATACAGAGCTGACATTTACTCAGAGAAATCTTTTCGGAACAAAGGGAACAAACCTTCGATTCAACTATTTGTACCAGTATGTTCACTGGTTCTATCTCACGTGGGAAGGGTATGGAACGCTATCTACCAAGCACCGCATTCCCAATCAGCATCTACACACGGCTTCTTTGTCGTATTCGTGGAATCATATGCGCTACAACCTGTCGGTGGAATGTTCCAACCTGTTTGACAGGACAAGCTATGATAACTTCCGTTTACAAAAGCCCGGCCGCTCGGTGGTGTGTAAGTTCAGGGTGTTAATTCATTAATAAAATCATAATACAAGTCATGAAAAAAATCAATTATTGGATGATTGCCTGTATGGCAATATTATTGGGTGTTTCATTTACCTCTTGTTCTGACGACAATAAGGATACTCCCGATTATGGGGATGAAATCAAGGATGTTCATTTTGACGTATGGGTAACGCTTGGTGGTTCTGGTGGAATGGGCTCGGATGCAACTGTTCTGGTCAAGAATGTCAATTCTTTGTCAGATGATACGACCATTGATTTCAAGAATCAAGGTGCAGATGTAACTGCAAAACTTTATCAGGAGTCGATAATCAGGGGTAAATACTACTACCAGATACCGAAAGAGAAAGACCGTTTCGGCAAGTATGAAATCAAAAACGGCCAGATTATTACGGTTCAGGAACGTCCGTTCGGAACCAATACTTACTTGGACAGACGCTATACCCACACCTTTACCAAGTCAAACGAACTGGTAATCATGGCTGCCAATGGTGATAAGAACGACGTGATATGGACGAAACTTAACACGGATGATATGTCTATCGTTGCCGAAGGTTCGCTTAAACTGATTAAATGGGGCTTGGGCATACAGACTTTCAGTACTTCGGGCATTGCAAAATACCGCAAGTCTGACAATAAGATAATCTATCTTTTCAGTGAGAAGCACAAAAAAGGCACTAAGAAAGTTTTTGCTGCCATCATTGATCCGGCTACGATGGGAGTTGAAAACGTGACTTCCACCACCATTGCTGAAGACCTTGCCAGTTCGGCTTATGGTGAATTGCTGCAAAGCAAAACCTTCTTTGACGAGAAAGACAACCTCTATGTTGCACTTGTTTCACAGATTCCGGGATCTGAAGCGACAACCTGCGCTTACAGCCGACTTGCCAGAATTAAAGCCGGAACCAACGAATTTGACAACAGTTACATTGGTTTCAATACGGAAAAAGTGCCTGGTAAGATTGTGACTTGCGACTATCTTGGCAATGATAAGGCAATACTCTACATTCAAGACCCTGTAAAGACCGGGGTAAGCACTGACCCGAAACTTAAGGAGGGATGGGGAAACAACTACAATTGTTACTATGCTCTCTATAACATCACTACCGACCAACTCACGGAGTTTGAGTATAATGGGGTGAAATTGCCCTACTGCAACGGCACATTCTCTCAACGTTCGTTCGTGCTTGGTAATAAGGTGTACATCGGAGTAAACCCCAAAGAAGGCAATCCGTGTGTCTATCTCTATGACATTATCAACGGAAAGGTATCGAAGGGTGCAACGATAGCCGAGGGATACGAGTTCAACCGCATTGTGTATATTAATAATAAGTAGTCTTACAAGAGAGGTGTGCCCGCCAGCAGAGTAACTGGGCACATCTCTCTCTTTGTTTTTTTGTTCAGGAAGGCTTCTTCGGTTATCGTTTATTTTTAGTCTCTTTTCAATCTGGTCGCTTATGTTCAGACGTTTTATTTTCAAGGTTCACCGCATTACGGGAACGGCAATAGCCGCTTTTTTCCTCATGTGGTTTGTTACAGGCGTAGTGCTTTTGTATCATGATTACCCGAAGGTAAGTGACCGTGAGTTGCGTGAACACCTCGAAGTTCTGCCCCTGTTGTTGCCCGATGTTGGCGAAGTGACGTCGTCATTGCCCGACTCCGTAGAGTCTTTAACGCTCCGGATGTTTCAGGGGCAGGCTCTCTTTGAGGCACAATCGGGTGATTCCTCGGTCATCTTTTGTGCCGATACAACTCAGAAACCTCTTCCGATAACTTATCTGTCGGCCGAGAGAGAAGCCCGAAAATGGGTTGATGCTCCTGTCGTTGCTGTCGATACGTTGCACGAGCGAGTGCAATGGATACTCTATAGTCGCTACGAAAAAGAACTGCCGATTTATCGTTTTCGTTTCGGTGACGCCCAAAAGCATGAAGTCTTTGTCTCTTCCCGCACGGCAGAGGTGCAGCAGGTGACAACTCTTTCAGAACGTGTGTGGGCATGGCTGGGTGCTATCCCTCATAAACTTTACTTCCCCTTTATCCGCAAAGATGCAGATGTATGGAAGTGGACGATTACCGTTGGTGGCGCATTCTGTCTTTTGGCTGCCCTCAGCGGAGCGTATGTGGGTGTGGATATGTTGCTTCGTCACCGTCGGCAAAAGAAACGGTGGGGTAGTCCTTACCGTCGTTTTACTTGGAAATGGCATCACCTGCTCGGTCTTGTTTTCGGCATATTCATCATTGCTTGGGGGCTAAGCGGCATGATGGCCATGCAAAAAATACCGCAATGGCTTGTTCCGGTGAAAGCCAAAGGAGAACTGAAAGATGCTGAACCGATGGCTACCGGCATGCTTTCGTTGAATGATTACCGCCTTGATTACAGGCTTTTGCGACAGACTTACCCTGAATTGAAACAAGTGGAATGGACGAGCGTGGGCGGAAAACCCGTTTATCGTATTGTTGATGGCAAAAAAGAACGGTGCATTGATGCGGGCGGCGAAAAACCAAAAGAGCTTAAGCTTACGGCAAAAGATGTGGAAGCGGCAGTTGTCCGTTTGCATGGCAGCGACCGAAAAATCTCAGTCAGCCTCATGAATGAATACGATGAATACTATCTCTCACGCAGTGGTATGCGGGCTTTGCCTGTTTATAAGATAGATGTCGATGACGAAGATCACACTACCTATTATATTAATCCGGCTAACGGAGATACTCGCAGCTATACGGATAACAAACGGGTGCGCAAGTGGGTATTCAGCGGCATACACTATCTCAACGTAAAATGGCTTGTCGAACGGCCTGTCTTGTGGACCATTGTAATTTGGCTGCTCTGCATCGGAGGAACAATCGTATCGCTCACCGGTACCATCATGGGGGTGAAATACCTGCGTCGAACATTTGGGCGAAAAGGAAAAAAGAAGTAATTTTGCCACTCCTCCATGAGAATGTATGTTAGTCATGGCAGGAACGGACAGTTTCAAATAAGACGAAAAGATGAAAAACTTTTTCAAACTATTCTTCATAGGTGTTCTGTTGTTTGCTTTGCTTGAAATGTGTAGCTCTTGTCGGCGTGGCAAAAGTCATGAATCTGACGGTATAGCTGATGTGGCGGCTATTATGGATTCGGCAGCACGTATCACGCCAGTTTATGCCAAGGGTTTTACGGTAAAGTATCAGGAGAACGGCGTTCGGTTGGTAGATATTGCCGACCCGCAGAAAAGAGCCAAAGGCAAACGACGTCAGTCGAAGACTGCCGCAGGCACAATCCGCTCCAACTATATGGAGGATACCTATCACTTTGCACTCATTCCACGTGGTGTAAAGACTAAAGTTCCTGCCAACTATATACCGGTTGAGGTGCCGATACGCCGCACCATCGTCATGACGGCTATTCAGTTGTCTAACTTTACGGTGTTGGATGCGCATGATGTCATCAAGGGAGTGACCGGAACAAAAAACCTGTTCAACAAGGATATTCGTGCAAGGGTGAAGCGGGGAGACATCGTTAAGATTGGCATGGAGGGCAATTGCGACCCCGAACTGATTCTTGCGGCACACCCTGAGGTGATATTCATCTCGCCATTCAAGCGCGGAGGCTATGACACCATCAAGGAAACTGGCATTACCCTTGTACCTCATCTTGGCAGTAAAGAACTTGATCCGCTTGGTCAGGCAGAATGGATTAAGCTCGTAGGCATGTTTGTTGGCAAGGAAAAAGAGGCCAACGAGAAGTTCAAAGGAATTGCCGAGAGGTATAATTCACTCAAGGCGAGGGTGAAGACCACGGCCGACCGTCCTACGATTTTCAGTGGGGAGATACATGGTGGCAATTGGTCGGTCATTGGCGGACGAAACTTTTTGGCGCAGATTTTCCGTGATGCAGGTGCCGATTATGTGCTCCATGATGACAATACGGGAACCGGACAGATGGAATTTGAAGCGATGTATGCCGCCGCCGCACATGCCGACTACTGGCGGATACTCAATTCCTACCCCGGCAACTTTAGCTATGAGGCTTTGGAAAGTGCCGAACCGCGCTATGCTTTGTTTGATGCGTTTAAGCAGAAAAAGGTGATTTACTGTAATATGAAGCAGACACCTTACTATGAATCGTCGCCCGTGATGCCCGATGTGTTACTTTCAGACCTCGTGTTTATATTCCATCCCGGCCTGATGCCGAATGATTATCGTCCCACTTTCTACCATCTTCTGAAATGATGCACCGCTTTCTGCCCCTGTTCTTGGTGTTGGTGCTGTCGATTGTTGTGCTCTTTGTGCTCAATCTGCTGCTCGGAACAATCTATATTCCCGTAGCGGCTATTTGCCAAATACTCGTGGGAGATGATGTGGGCAATGAGGTGTGGACGAATATTATCATATCTTCTCGTGTGCCGCAAGCCCTGACGGCAGTGGCGGCTGGTGCCGGACTGGCAGTGAGCGGTCTGCAAATGCAGACATTCTTTCGTAATCCGCTGGCTGGCCCATCGGTACTTGGCATCTCCAACGGTGCTTGTCTCGGCGTCGCCTTTGTAGTTTTGCTTTCCGGTTCGTTGGGCGGTGTTGCCCTTAGCAAGCTCGGTTATCTCGGAGATGTGGCTATTTCTATTGCGGCCGTGGCCGGTTCGTTTGCCATTTTGGCCTTAATCGTGTATATTTCGAGCAAGGTCAAAGGCAATGTTACCCTTTTGATTATCGGTGTGATGATAGGTTATCTGGCTAATGCGGTCATCGGCGTTCTCAAGTTTTTTAGTTCCGAAGAGGACATAAAGGCATATGTTGTATGGGGCTTGGGCAGTTTTTCCCGTGTTTCGGGTGACCAGATGATGCTGTTTGTTGTATTGATGCTTGGTTTGTTGCTGCCATTGAGCATGTTGTTGGTCAAGACGATGAACCTGTTGTTGCTCGGTGAGGAGTATGCACGTAACCTCGGACTCAACATGCGGCATGCTCGCGTGTTGGTCATCGGCTGTTCCGGCATATTGGTAGCTATTGTTACGGCCTATTGCGGTCCGATTATGTTTATCGGATTGGCCGTTCCTCATTTGGCGCGCGCTCTTTTCCGCACCTCTGATCATCGTATTCTCATGCCTGGCACCATGCTGGTGGGAACGTCTTTGGCTTTGCTTTGTAATCTTTTGGCTCGCATGCCGGGCTTCGACGGGGCTTTGCCTGTCAACAGCGTAACCGCTTTGGTGGGTGCTCCCATTATTGCTTCGGTATTGTTCAGGCGACGAAAAGACGACCTGAGAGAGTAGGCTTCTGACGGCTGGGCTATCTTATGGGAACACAGAAATGTAAGTTGAGACTCTCAATTTCTGCCTTTCGGACCTTCTTCTTCTGTCTCTTTAAAGTTTCAACGTAGTCTTTTGACACTCCTTTGATACCCCACGAGTGCCCCCTTTTGATACCCCACGAGTGGGATGCCAAGACGTCTGGGCAAAATCAGCACGGTCTCTAATGACTGAATTGGGATAAATCTTCACAGGGCATAGGATGAAGTATGAGATAAACCAGCAGTAGATATCTAAAAAACAATCTGAACCACGGCATCGGGTGACAGAAATTCGTTACCTTTGCATCCATTATTAATAAGAGAAATGATATGGGAAAAACAAAGATAACAATTGTCGGCATTGGGCCGGGAAGCAATGAAGACATTACGCCGGCTGCCATAGAGGCCATTCGCGAGGCAGATGTGGTGGTGGGATATAAATACTATTTTCAGTTTGTAGAGGCGTACCTGCGCCCCGAAACCGAAAGAATTGCAACGGGAATGACGCGTGAACGAGACCGTGCGCAGCAGGCTTTCGAGATGGCCGAGGGAGGAAAGACCGTGGCGGTCATCAGTTCTGGCGATGCAGGTATTTACGGCATGGCTCCTCTCATTTATGAAATGGCCGAAGAAAGGAAAAGCAACATAGAGATATTGAGCCTTCCGGGCATCTCTGCTTTTCAAAAGGCGGCTTCTCTTCTCGGTGCACCCATCGGTCACGACCTGTGCATCATCTCGCTCAGCGACCTCATGACGCCTTGGGATATGATAGAGAAACGAATTGTGGCAGCAGCCGTCGGCGACTTCATTACGGCCATTTACAATCCCAAAAGTCACGGACGCTATTGGCAACTGTACCGTCTCAAGGAGCTGTTCCTTAATAATGGTCGTGCGGCAGACACGCCGGTGGGTTACGTAAGACAGGCAGGCCGTGACGAACAGGAAGTGAAGATGACCACATTGGCCAACTTCGACCCAGAAGATACGGATATGTTCACCATCGTCATCATAGGTAATTCGCAGTCATATATGCGCAACGGCAAGATGATAACACCACGTGGCTACTATAATGTATCAGCAACTCAGGGCGATAAACCCGGTCAAAGCATCATGATAGAGAGTTTCCGTACCATAGAAAAAGAACTCAACAGACAGGACTATTCGCTCGGCCACAAATGGGCATTGCTTCATGCCATCCATACAACGGCTGATTTTGACATGGAAAATATCCTTCATACCGATGAAAAGGCTGTCGAAACATTGTATCAGAAGGTAGCAGAGGGTACACTGAAGACCATTATTACTGATGTGACGATGGTCAAGAGCGGTATAAGAAAAGGAGCATTGGAGCGTCTGGGCATAGAAGTGAAATGCTATTTGTCCGACCCCCGTGTGGCAGAAATGGCCGAATCACAGCATATCACCCGCACGCAGGCTGGCATACGACTGGCTGTAGAGGAACATCCCGATGCACTCTTCGCCTTTGGAAACGCACCCACTGCACTCATGGAACTGTGCGAACTTGTCAGGAAAGGCAAGGCACAACCCGCTGGAATCATTGCTGCGCCAGTGGGATTTGTCCATGTTAGGGAGTCGAAACATATGACCAAGCCTTTCCATTCGATACCGAAAATCATTGTCGAAGGCAGAAAAGGCGGTAGCAACTTGGCCGCAACGCTTTGCAATGCCATCCTTTGTTATGACGATGCGGCGCAGCTTCGCCCGGGAAGAGACCTGTAATGATTCATTCCGCATACTATTATGAACAAACCTTCGTTCACGGTCATCGGCATCAGTGATGCTCCCAAACCCTGGCTTCCGCCCGAAGTTATAGAGGAAATCAGTCATGGCCATGTGTTTTCGGGTGGCAAGAGACACCATGAAATCATGTGTGACTACATGCCTCCGCAGGCACGTTGGATAGACATTACTGTTCCTCTCGATGCAGTTTTCAATCAATACAGAACAGTCTTTGCCGAAGAAAACCAAAGTATTATAGTCTTTGCGTCGGGCGACCCTCTGTTTTTCGGTTTTGCCAATACCATTCGCAGAGAGATGCCCGATGCAGCTATACGGCTTTATCCAGCTTTCAATTCTTTGCAAACACTGGCACACCGCATGATATTACCTTATCACGATATGCGCATTGTGTCACTGACCGGCCGTCCTTGGCACGAGTTTGACCGTGCACTCATCGAGCAATGCGGCAAGATGGGTGTGCTGACAGACCATGAACACACACCGGCGGCCATTGCGCAGCGGATGCTCGACTACGGATTCGATGACTACGACATGACAGTTGGCGAACATCTTGGCAATCCATTGTTGGAAAAGGTTACCCGACTGACACTTCGTGAGGCTGCTGGATATGTGGCGACACATCCCAACAATCTTATCCTTACACGACCGTCAGATGCTCCTAACCGAAGAAAATGGGGCATTCCCGACAGCGACTTTGCCTTGCTCGACGGACGGGAACGCATGATTACCAAGATGCCCATCCGACTTTTGTCGCTCCAAGCGATGGAATTGCATCGCAAACAAGTAATGTGGGATGTGGGCTTCTGTACTGGTTCGGTCTCCATAGAGGCCAAATTACAATTCCCTCATCTTGAAGTTGTATCGTTTGAGATAAGGAATGAGGGCGAAAGACTCATGAATGAGAACACCAAACGTTTCCACGCTCCCGGCATCAAACCTATTATTGGCGACTTCTTGACAGCCGACATCTCACAGTTACCCGTACCTGATACCGTCTTTATTGGCGGTCATGGCGGCAAACTGCGTGAAATTGTAGCCAAATTGGTTGCCGTCATGCCGCGCGGGGGCTGCATTGTGATGAACGCCGTGAGTGAACAGAGCCGCAAACTGTTTGAAGCGGCTGTTCAGGAACAAGGACTGGTGGCACAGACGCCGCTGCATATTGTCCTCAATGATTATAACCCGATAGACATTCTCAAAGCAATCAAACCATGAAAACAGCAATATTACTTATATCAGAAGCAGGATACAGGGTGGCGAAAACCATCAGGGAAGAGTTCGGCTACGAACTGTTTACGCTTCACCATGAACCCGACGCAACACATGTCGACAGCATTGACGGCCTGCTTTCCCGGCTATGGGAAGACAGAGAGGCTTTTATTTTCATTGGTGCCATGGGCATCTGTGTAAGAAGCATTGCCCCATACATTGCCGATAAGCACCGAGATCCGGCGGTCGTGTGCGTAGACTGCACAGGGAAACACGCTATCAGTGTGGTCAGCGGTCACGTGGGAGGTGCCAATCAGTTAACAGCCGAAGTGGCATCGGTATTGGGTGCACGCCCTGTGATAACTACTTTGAGCGATAACAGCAACCTTTGGGCACTCGATCGCCTGGCCAAGGATAACGGATGGGAAGAACGGACGGAAGACAAAATGAATGACATGATTTTCGCATTTGTCAACCGACAACCTACAGCCTTGCTGCTCGACATACGAGACAGAGGGACGGAGAAACTGGAAGAGAGTCTGCCCGACCATGTAACTTTGGTCGAGAAGGTCGAAGACATCACTCCCGAACGCTTCAAACTTGCCATCATTGTGTCTCCGAGAGCATATAAGAAACAGTCTGGCTTGCTTCAGTTACAATACGTACCTCGGGTCTTTGACATCGGAGTAGGGCTTGCACGACAGGCACAACCAGTTGATGAGATTATCCGGAACATCATACATACGTTGGAATACGAGCATGGATTGCTCTTTGCCCCTCGGCAGATTTGCACCATCGACGTGAAAGCTGACGAGCCTGTTATCAAGGAATGGCAGAGGAAAGGAATTGATGTACGTTTCTTTACAGCCGAAGAATTGTCGCAGGTAGAGGCTCCTACACCGAGCGAAGTGGTAGAAAAACACGTCGGAACACCCGGAGTAAGTGAGCCGGCAGCCATCTTGGGAGCAGAAAACGGTGTGTTGATTCTGCCCAAACAGAAAGGAAAAGATTTCACGGTGGCCGTGGCTATCGACCGAAAATACCTGCGACAAGGTCATATAGAGATTGTGGGTGCAGGGCCGGGAGACCCCGATTTGGTATCGGTTCGTGGTCGCAAGATGCTCGAAAAGGCAGATTTGATTCTCTATGCCGGAAGTCTGGTGCCTCGTGCACTGACCGAATGTGCCAAAGAAGGTGCTGTTGTACGTTCCTCGGCAGCCATGGCGATAGAAGAACAGTGTACGCTGATGAAGGAATTTTATGATAAAGGAAAATTCATTGTACGCCTACACACGGGAGACCCTTGCATCTTTGGTGCGATACAGGAACAAATGGCCTTCTTCGATGAGCACAACATGAGTTATCATATTACGCCGGGCATATCGTCGTTCTTGGCTGCAGCGGCCGAACTGCGCAGTCAGTTTACCATTCCCGAACGTGTGCAAACCATCATTCTGACACGTGGTGAAGGGCGAACACCGATGCCCGATAAAGAGAAACTGCATTTGCTGGCACGCAGCCAAAGTACGATGTGCATCTTCTTGAGCGCAGCTATCGTAGATGATGTGCAACGACAGTTGCTTGAAGAATATCCTGAAGATACGCCGGTGGCGGCCTGTTACCATCTCACATGGCCTGACCAGCGCATCTTCAGGGGCAAACTGAAAGACCTCTCACGCATTGTCAAGGACAACGGGCTGACCCTTACGACGATGATAGTCGTAGGAGAGGCCATTGATAACAGACAGGGCAACTCGGCATTATACGACAGACACTTTACGCATTTGTTTCGCAAGGGAGTCGATGATTGAATGCCCCGGCGCATGAAGAACCCTAACAGCAATATGTATGATACTTGTTTTCGGCGGTACGACTGAAGGAAGAAAGGCTGTCAAAGAGCTGGAGGAATCGGGAAATCCGTTTTATTACTCCACGAAGATGGGCGAACAAGACATCGTCTTGCACCATGGTGTGCGCATAGACGGTGCTTTGGACAAAGAGGCCATGCATCGGTTCTGCCGAGACAAAGGCATACGCTTGATAGTGGATGCCGCCCATCCTTTTGCCGAAAGGTTGCATCTTACTATTGAACAGGTTTCGTTTGAATTGCAGTTGCCAGTTGTGCGTTTTGAAAGGATGTATCTTTTGCGCAAAGACGTTGATGCGGTGTGGTGCAAAGATTATGCGGAAGCAATGGAAAAGATATGTGCCGAACGTGCAGAAAAGCCGCTACGGCCTTTCTTGCTGTTGGCCACGACAGGTGTGCAGAGCATAAAAAGACTGTCGGCTTTGAAACAATCCAACATCAGTATTTCACATCGCATCCTTCCGAGGGAGAGTTCTTTGCAGTTGGCTTACGCTCAAGGAGCGACTCAAGACGAACTCTGTTATTATGAGGGAGGAGAAAATGAAAATAGGATGCTTGACGAATTGCAGCCGAACGCCGTACTGATGAAAGAGAGTGGACTTACGGGCGGTTTTAGGGAAAAAGTAGAAGCAGCCCGAAAGCGCAATATTCCGGTTTTTGTCATCGAACGCCCACCAATGCCCCCGTCGTTCCACGTTGTCAACGGAGAACACGGATTGCGTCGTATGGTCGAACATTTGCTGCCCGACTTTTATCCGTTGAAAAGTGGGCTGACCACTGGCACTTGTGCCACGGCTGCTGCATTGGCTGCCGCTGGCATGTTGTTGGAGGGAAAGACTTCGGAAGACGTTCTGGTTGTGCTGCCCAATGGCGAGACTATTATGGTAAAGGTTGTGTGTGGCAAGGGGTATGCCAGTGTGTATAAGGAAAGCGGCGATGACCCCGATGTTACCAACGGACTTGAGATAAGGGCAGAAGTGAGTGTCATGCCTGACGGTAAGCCGGGAACAATCGACATACAGGGTGGCGAAGGCGTGGGCATTGTTACGCTGCCGGGTTTCGACAGTAAACCGGGCGAGGCTGCCATCAATCGCGTTCCCCGGCAAATGATAACGGACAATCTCCTGCGCAGATACCATCCAAGGCAGGCTCTTCGGGTCGTTGTTTCCGTACCGAAAGGGCGTGAGATAGCCTCCAAGACCTTTAATCCGAGACTTGGAATCGTGGATGGAATTTCCATCGTTGGCGTGTCGGGCATTATCAAACCTTTCTCTGAAGAAGGGTTTCTTAATAGCATCCGCAAATGCATGGAAGTGGCCAAGGCCAGCGGTTGCAATCGTGTGGTTATCAATTCGGGTGCCAAGAGCGAGCGTTATGTCAAGCAACACTGTCCCGATTTGCCTCCACAAGTCTTTGTTGAATATGGCAATTACATAGGCGAGACTATCAAAATGGCGGCTGAACTGGAGATAGCCCATGTTACTTTGGGTGTCATGTTGGGCAAGGCGGTAAAGCTGGCGGCCGGCCATCTCGACACGCATAGCAAGCGGTCGCTCATGGAGAAAGGTTTTATCCAGTCGCTGTTGCGAGAAAGTGGATGTACGGAAGAGATTATCGAACGGGCAAAGACCATTACGCTGGCACGTGAACTGTGGGACATTCTGCCGTCAGAATTGGTCGAACCGTTCTGTCAGACCGTAATGGCCTATTGTCTGAAGCATTGTGCTCCGCTCCTTCCCAATGGCTGCCTCACCATCTTTTTGATGGAAGAGAGCGGCGAGATACATACTTCTTGTCCCTGAACGTTACACGGAAACGGCCTGATTATCACGAACTCACGATTCAACCAACAACATATCATGAAAATTATTCGTAGCCAAGACTACCTTACCAACCAATGGGCAGGGGGCATTACACGACAACTTTATATCTATCCCGAGAATGGCAGTCTGGCCGAGCGTAGCTTCATGCTGCGCATTTCTTCGGCCGTCATCGACTTGACAGAGAGCGAATTTTCCGATTTCAGCGGTTTTATCCGCTACATTATGCCCCTTGATGGCGACATACGGCTCATAATGCAAGGTCGTCGCATTGACCTTGAAAAGGATAATCCTTTTCGATTTGACGGCAGAGAAAAGGTATATTCGGAGAATACGAAGGGTGCAACCGACTTCAATATCATATATCAGGAAAACCTGTCGGTCGATGTATGTGTGGTGACGGAGGGCATTTGGGAGGCAGCCGAACACCAAACCATTGTGTTTGCGCTCGAAGACTGCTGTGTGAATGGCCATTCTCTTGGCCGTCATGAAACCCTCGTGGCCAACGAAGGTGTAAGTCTTGAAGGCAAAGCCGTGGTCATCCGTTTCTGATGAAACGCTGTTTGTAAACGTCACTCGGCTGTCATCCGAGGAGTACCAACGAATGGTAGTGTCAGTACCAAAGGTCGGTATGAAAAATACCAGTGAATGGTATGTAGATTACCACTCACTGGTATTTGGGAGTGTCATGCCAGCCTGTCGGGTGAGCGAATGTACAACTTGTTGTAAGTTGTCATGGTCTCATTGCCGAAAACTGACGGATGACGTTTCTTATACTAAACTCAAACCGTATGCTATTTTAGTAGTCAGCCTGTTGCGGATTAAATTCCGTCCAGCCTTCGAGCCAATTTTGGTCTGCACCGAATGCCCCGATGAATGGCACTTGTGTAAACCAGTCGGTAAGCAGAGAGTTCTGGAAAGAGGCAGCAGTGAGCAATGGACTTCCCTGTGAAGGTATATAGCCGTTGAGGAGCAGCGTACTGAAGTCTTCAATGTAGCGGTTTCCGTTTTGGGCAAGGAAGAAGGTGGAAGAGAACGAACGTTGGCTGTTGTCGAATACGTTAGGTTTTCCGTATTCGGTGATGAGTACGTCATCATAAACCTTGTTTCCGTCAGTTCCCACGACATCCATGTTGGCCATCCAGATGTTGGAGAGCGTCATGTTGCCGCTTTGTGCATTGCCCTGTGTGTTTCCTTTTTCATTGTCCAATATCAAGCCAATGGGGTAGCCGATGGCAAGAGAGTTGAAGCAGTTGAGGCGTGTGTTGCGGCGCAGGTGCATAGCGGCTTGATACTTGCCGAGTGCCGAGCCGTTGTTGGGAAACAGTTCTCCGCCGTTGATATAATCCGTAGTGTTTTGGAAAGTGGCGTCAGCCTTAGGCCCGATAAACGTGATGTTGGAGAAGGTTGCAGAAGTATAAGGAACGATTCCGCTGCCATCGGCACTGTTGTCGCTTTCGAAACCGTTGCTCTGCGAGCCGTCGGCAATGCGTGGGTCGCGAACAACCAGTCCGAACTGCACGCGTCCTGAATAGCCGTTGTCGGTATCGAAGTCGTCATCCCAGCCTTTATAAGCCACGAGGTACTTGGCATTGACCGCTCCGCCGAACCACTCAAACGAGTCGTCGTTGGTGTAGCTCACCTGTATATGGTCGAGTGTTGTTCCGCTTCCGACGCTTCCCAGAGTCAGGCCATTTATTTCCTTGTCTTTTTGGAAAGGATAACCTGCAAACTCGATGCGTACATAGCTCAGCACACCGGAGTTGTCTTGGTCGTCGCTGCCACCGTGTTTGCTTCTGGGGCCGCCCTCAATTTGCATCTCCTTTTGGTTGTTCCATGCTTTTCCGCAAAGTACGATTCCACCCCAGTCGCCCGGTTTTCTCTGTCCTTTCTCTTGTGCCGAGGTAAACACGATGGGAGCATTGGCCGTTCCTTTGGCGAAGATTTTACCTCCCCTTTCTACGATAATGGCAGCTTTCGTGTCTTTGTCGCCCTTAATGATAGTGCCTGGCTCGATGGTCAGTTCAGCACCGTTGCCTACATATATCCATCCTTTGAGCAGATAAGTGCCTTTCTTCAAGGTTTCCTTTCCTGTGAAGACAAACTCTTGGTCGCCATTGCCGATTTCCTTTCCGTTTGCATCCTCCTTTCCGTTGGTAAACAAGATGCGGTTGCAGGCTTTGATACCGGCGTCAGTTGTCCATACATATCCATCAGTAGTTGTTCCCGTATTGGGAGTAGAGTTGTCGTTTTCATCACTGCAGGCCGTCACCGACAGGGCGATGGCAAGGAGGCCGAAGCATCTCCATAGATTCATTTTCTTCATACTTGTTTTGATTAATAACATGATTATCTAAATGTAATTTCTTTTGTTCTCGGGGTTAGAAGCGGTAAGTGAGACTTACTCCGATGTTCCTACCCGGCTTGTATTGTCGTGTAATCTGTTCCACTTCCTTTTGTCTTCCGTCAGCGTATGTCACCTCGGCAATCTGCTTGTATGTCAGTTTTTGTGCAAAGATGTCCTTGATGTATGCCTTGATTTCCCAGTTTTTCCCGAACTTTTTGGAGGCAGTAAGGTCAAGAACGTCTCTCGGCATTTCGTAGCTGTCGGGTATTCGTGCATTTTCGTCACTGCCGGTAGTGCCTTCCGAGCGTCCGACACCTATGATTCTTTTGCCGATTCGGTTGTAGAGCAGGGCTATATTGAGCTGTTTTGCATCGTTTTGGTAGAACAATCCCGTGTTGATTAGGTACGGGCTTTGTCCCTGCATCGGTCGGTTGCTTTCTTTGGAACCAGCCGGGAAGTTGACGCGGCTATGAATCAGCGAACCGTTGAACGACCAGTTCAGGTACGGCATTCCGATAAATGCCAGATTTTTTCTCACATCCAGTTCTATCCCAATTGCACTGGCACTCTTTGCATTTTTGTAAGAATAAATCAAGTCAGTTCCTCCTGCCACAGTGTAAGTCCATTCGATGGGCGAATCGAAGTATTTGAAGAAACCTGCCAGCGATACCGTTTCGCCTTTGGAAGGATAGAACTCATAGCGCAAGTCGATGTTGTGGATGTAGCAAGGTTTCAGTTCTGTGTTTCCCTGAACGCTTGAAGCAAGGTCGAAGTCGTAGTAGACGCTCGATGACACTTCTCTGAATTCGGGGCGGTTGATGCTCTTGCCGTATGAAAAACGTACCTGATTCTTGTCATCGAAGCGATAGTTGGTGCTGACAGAGGGGAACAAGTCATTATATTTATAATAGGTACTGAGCGGGCTTTTTTCATAATCCCTCGTGTTGGAAATCAATTCCATGCGGTTGTGTTCAAAGCGGATGCCGGCGTGTATGCCAAGTTTTCCGAAGGGAAGTGTCGTTGTCAGGTAACCTGCTCCCAAATGATTGTTGCCTTTGTAGTGATTTCTGTACCTCACTTGTTCGAGCATATAGAGTTTGTCTTCCCCCATATAGTCGGGTGTCGAAAGAAGTTCTGTAATGTTGATGTGACGGAAGTCGGCCGGCAAAGAGTTGCTAACGGCGTTCCAGTTGTAAATAAATTCGCGTGTCTGATAGTTTCTTGTGCGGTATTCGCCGTATGCACCGAGTCGAAGTGACGGTGAAAAACCGTTGAAGTGCATGTCATATTTATGATTGATATTGAGCGATATGATGTGTTCATCGAGCCGTGTCCACTCTCGGGAGATGTCGTTTCCGGTGGTCAGTGCCATCACTCCGGCCTCGAGAGCATCATCTTGCAGGTAGCGTCTGCGGTCGGGCAGCAGGCGGTTGGCGTATGCATACCCTGCGCTCCAGTCTGTTTCATGGTCTTTTCTGGTATGTCTTCCGCTCAGCTGTGTGTTGACGGTGGTGCGGCTGCGGTAATAATATTCCGCACTTTGTTCGCTGTCCGATTGTGCATTGACACCTCTTCGCCATGTGTAACGGTTATTTCCCATTTGGTTCAAGATGTTTTTCCACTCCAGTTTGTCGTTACCGTTTTTGGAAAGAAACGTGAGGTTGACCATTGCCCCCAGTCGGCTGTTGTGGTTATACTGGTTGTCGATGCTGTGACGGAGGTACACGCTGCGGTCATTTTGAATGTCGTAAATGCCGAAGAGGTTATTTGTCATGTCTGTATGGCTGCGATAATCGTTGCTGTAGTTCATCAGGGCGATGAGTCCCAGCTTGTGTTCGGCGATTATCCAGCGTCTGTTCCAGTTCAAGGTGAGCTTTAAGTCGCCGATAGGATTGCTTTTGTTTACTGTCCAGTCGTTGTTAAAATGGTTTCCCAAAAGGTCTATTCCACCATTGGCAAAGGTGTTCAGGCGTGTGTTCATACCTCCTGAAAGGCTTCGTTTGCCATTGTCGAAGCCGAGAAAGTCTGTTCCCGAACCGCTTGAATAGTGAAAATCCTTGAATGCCGTGGCATCATTCCAGTTGCTGCCGACGGTGATGTCGAAAGCATTTCTTGACGGAATGTCCTTGGTCTTGATGAGAATGAAGCCGCCGCTGTAGTCTGCCGGATATTCTGCCGATGGCGTTTTGATGATGGTTAGCTGGTCTATTTGGCTGGAAGGGATGATGTCGAAGGAGAAGGCCCTGCTGTCTGCTTCCGAGCTTGGCACCGCACCGCCGTTAATCCATACATTGTTGTAACGCTGCGAAAGTCCTCTTACCATGACAAACTTGTCGTCGATGAGGCTCACTCCGGGTACACGTCTGATGACTTCTCCGGCATTTGAGTCTTGCGAACGCTGTATTTCCTGTGCCGAAATATTGCTGACGATGGTGTTGCTTCTGTGCAATTCCTCAATCATTGCCGTTTCCGTGTTGCTTCGTTTGAAGCCCGTCACGGCCACTTCGCCTATGGTCTGGCTTTCGGGTTGTAATGCAAACGTGTTTTGTTGCGGTGTCTTCGTGGCCACAACGCCTTGTGTTGTCAGTGGCTTGTAGCCTATATAGTTAATGGTAACTGCGTATTTCTTCCCTTCTTCGAGACCGCTTAGTTTGAAATTTCCGTCTATATCGGTCACGCCGAGTGTCTTCGTCTCGTCTATGGCAACAGTTGCTCCGATGAGCGTTTCGCCTGTTTGCCTGTCAATCACTTTTCCTGCGATGTCTTGTGCCTGCGCTGCCGTAACAGATGCGAGCAGTGCCAAGGCTGTCAATCCTTTGGTCTTTTTTGTCATTTCTTGAACTATTATTTTCACGCTGCAAAGGTATATCTGTGTTGTTACAGCATCTTTGCTTTTCTGTGATGAAGTAATGACAAGGTGGTTTCAACACTGTTACAAGCGAGGAATCCGCTTGAAATAACGTATCCGATAAGCCATTGAAGATATGCCTTCCTGCTTTTGAACAACGCCTTGCCGTATCATATAAAGGTATTCGGCATCATGTTTGATTCCGTCGGCTACTTTTGGGTAAAGATGTGTTGCCCACTTATGCTGCTATATATATCATCTTGGCCAACATCCCTGCTTGAAGTGTTATCGTACCAAGCATTGGTATTCGTAGTACCAATGAATGGTACTGACCGTACCAAGCGTTGGTAGCCATCGTACCAAGCATTGGTAGTATTCTCATACAACATGATTGAAGAGATGTCGTGTTGTCTTCTATTGTGTATTTTACGCCGAAAAAGATACGATATATCGTATAACCCTCAATCGGTCATTAGGCCGTTAAGCCCAAACCGGTACGGCTTCTCATGGCCGATTTGGGATAAAAGGGAGGCTATGTTTGGTTTTTCATCCAAAAATTCTTATTTTTGTACGAATCAAAATCTAATCTATTTAATAACAAACTATCAAATCATGAATGAACAGACAAAGCGAATGATTGTCCGTGCGCTGATGTTGCTCTTCGCCTGTGGCTGTCTGACCGTGAATGCCAAGGCAGACAATGTACCTTCGTTGCGTGTGGCCGGAATTGAAGTTGACTTAGGAAAAACCTACACCCTCACATCTCCCAACATCAAAGGAGAGGTAACGTATGATGCCGAGACGAAAACTCTCACGCTCCGACAAGCCACTATCAGCGGTACGGGCATCCGAAACCAAGGGGTGGAAAACCTGCAAATTGTCTTGGAGGGATATAACCGCATGGATTGTCCCAAAGGTTCCATGTTTCTTCTTTCCCGAACAACCATCAAAGGAGAAGGCTCTCTTGTGAGTACCAACGACGGAACATGTTGCGACCTTTATCATGAGGCTTCACTTACGTTGATAAACTGTCAAATCCAAGTAGAATGTTTTCGTGGGGTATTCAATTCGTTTCTTGAAATTCGCAATGCGTCACTTGAATCCTCTCGCGGTGTGTTCTGGGAGAGTGGCATCGTGCTTACGGGCAGTACAATTGTAGAACCGAAAGGTGCTGTTTACGATGAGATAGAGCGTGCAATATCCCTTCATGGCCGTATCTATGATGGCAGAGTGGTTATCCTTAAGAATAATCTGACCTCTGTTTCTCCTCTTGCCGAAACAGAAATGCATCCTGTTAGGGTTTACTCGCTTGACGGATGCCGCCAAGACCGTTTGCAACATGGCTTCAATGTTGTGCGGACAAGCGACGGAGTTATCAGGAAAGTAATGGTAAAATAGAAAAATCGGGCATACAGAAGTCCGCCTCCCATATCCATATCGGCATCTCCTTGCAAATCATCTATCAAGTCGTCAGAGCTGTCATATGGTTTGCCGGCATATTTTTCCTTGTACTTTCCCACACAACGAAAGCTGCGGAAAATTTGGGTATTCAGTCGGTTATTCGTACATTTGCAGTTAATTGTGAGAAAGGGTGTTGCCCTTGGAGCGTTCACCGATTATAATATGTAAGGAATGTGGCATAAAACAGACTTCTTCTTGCCGTGCAACGACCTTGCCGTTGCTGGTCAAATTGTAGCGCAGTTGCGCCCGATAATAAGTGTACAACATATCTATCTGTTGGTCGACGAGCATTTCGCTGCCGAAAACAGACCTCCCGAAGGTTGCCGTTTTTTGGTGACAGATCATCTGCTTTCATCTCGGACAATGCTTCGTATGGCCGAAGTGACAATGGCCGAGTATGCCTTGTTGTGCCTGAAGTCTACTCCTTTGCTCTTAGGAGCAGATGCCATTGACCGACTGCTGACCGTTGCCGTAGAGACCGATGCTGCCCTTGTTTATGCAGATCATTATAATATAGAGGTGGAAGCCGGCAAAGCCGACGCCTCGCTTGACAGATTGTTGCGGGATAGTAAGCGCAAGCCTCATCCTTCTATTGATTATCAAGAAGGGAGTATTCGTGACGATTTCGATTTTGGTTCGCTTCTGCTCATCCGCTCGAAGCATCTCCATGACTATGCTGTCAGCCCTGTATCTGGCAGTTGGCAGTATGCCGGCTGGTATGACTTACGGCTGTATTTGAGCAGGGTAGGGCAGGTGTTCCACCTCAACGAATATCTTTATACCGAGGTGGAACTTGATCTCAGAGCGAGCGGTGAGAAACAGTTTGACTACGTAAATCCCAGAAACCGTGAGGTGCAGGTTGAGATGGAGCAGGTTGCCACTGCCCACCTGAAAGCCATCGGGGCATGGGTGGATATGTCGGATGCCGTCGAACCCGATTTCGATGAAGACCTTTTCGATTGCGAGGCATCGGTTATTATCCCTGTCTACAACCGTGTCAAGACCGTTGCCGATGCTGTATCTTCGGCTTTGCGACAACAAACTGATTTCGACTTCAATGTCATTGTGGTCGACAACCATTCTACAGATGGCACTACTGAGGTACTCAATGGTCTGGTTGCCAACCTCGTTCACGATCCGAAAAAACAGGGTCGACTTATCCATCTCATACCCCGACGCACAGATTTGGGCATCGGAGGCTGCTGGAACATGGCCGTTGACGACAGCCATTGCGGGCGTTTTGCCGTGCAGCTTGACAGCGATGATCTTTATTCTTCTCCCCATACGTTGCAGCAAATAGTAGATACCTTCCGCCGAGAACGCACCGCCATGGTCATCGGCTCTTATCGGATGTGCGACTTCAACCTGCAAACGCTTCCTCCGGGCATCATCGACCACCGTGAGTGGACTGATGACAACGGTGCCAACAATGCCCTTCGCATCAACGGACTGGGTGCGCCACGAGCCTTTTTCACGCCTCTGCTGCGTGCCATCCGATTGCCCAACACGAGCTACGGAGAAGATTATGCCGCAGGATTGGCGTTTAGTCGCCGATACAAGATTGGCCGCATTTATGACGAACTCTATCTTTGCCGACGCTGGGAGGGCAATAGCGATGCCGCATTGAGCGTGGAAAAGACCAATGCCAACAATCTTTATAAAGACCGTCTGCGCACGATGGAGATTGCGGCACGCAAACAGTTGCATACTCAGAAACCCAATGATGAAGGAGACAATAGCCTCCGCCGCTTCTTCGACCGTCAGCTTGCGCAATGGGAGGAGGCGGCCACGAGATATCGCCAACTGGCCGATGTGGAAAAGAAGAGGCTCCACGCCGGCGAGACTGTGCTGTCTGTACAGTACAATGCGGCACGTATAGTGTCGACAGGAGCCAAGATTGACAGCCGAACAGTTGCCGACCGTCCATGTTTTCTCTGTGAAAGCAACCGGCCGTCGGTGCAAACCTACCGACTGACAGAGCATGATTGGGAACTGCTGGTCAATCCTTTTCCTATCTTGCCCATGCACTTTACCATTGCATCCAAATCTCATTGCCCGCAAAAGATTTCAGGCAACGAGGGTACGTTTTACGCTCTTCTTCGCCGTTATCGCCATCAAATGGTGTTTTATAACGGGCCACAATGTGGTGCTTCAGCCCCCGACCACCTTCATTTTCAGCTTGGAACGAGTGGACTTCTGCCCTTGCAGAAGGACTGGGAGCGAATGAATGACTGTTTGGAGGCGGTGCAAACACTCAATGAAAATGAGGGAATTTACCTCGTGAAAGGATATGCTTGTCCTGCTTTTCTGGTGCGTAGCCGTAGTGAAGAGAATGGGGTGAGACTTTTCCGGTGTCTATATGAAGCCCTCGATGTGGACAATGGCGGTGCAGAACCGATGTTGAACCTCATCGGATGGCATCATAACGGAGATGACCTTGTGGTGGTTTTCCCCCGAAAAAAACATCGTCCCGACTGCTATTATGCCGAAAATGACGCACAATTACTGGTCAGTCCGGGTGCAATAGACATGGGGGGACTGTTGATTACACCTCGGCGAGAGGATTTTGAACGAATAACCGAAGAGCGTGCAGTGGCTATTCTAACCGAAGTGACGCTATCAGACAAAGAGATTGATGCTGTAGCGGCACGTATCAAGCAGGAAAATACAGGCAGAAATTGCGCTTTGCTCTCTTCATTGACAGACCAAGAACCGATGGTCAGGGTAGGTGTTGTGAGCGGCGAACAGCTTGCTTTCTGTCTCAATATGCCCTATTGTGTGAACGGAGAGATAGTGGAAGGTATGCAAAAGGTACAGTTTGCCGAGGACGCTATTCTGTGGAACGGCAGCATTTACCATGAACTGGACTTTGAACCGCTTGACAATGAAGCCTCGTTCTCGCTCCAAGACGTGACCATTGGTGTCAATTTTCATTGGGAGCGAAAAGAGACGCAGACCTTTACAGGTGCGTTGTTGCTCGTGGTGGATGACGGAAAGATATGTGCCATCAACCGTTTGCCGGTCGAAAGCTATTTGACGAGCGTCATATCGAGTGAGATGAAAGCCACTTCTTCTCCCGAACTGCTTAAAGCCCATGCAGTGGTTTCACGCAGCTGGCTGCTCGCACAATTGGCCAAACACCGCCAAACTGGCAACGATGATTCTTCCATGCCTTCGATGATTAGGACGGAAGACAGCCTCATTCGTTGGTACGACCGTGAAGACCATCGCCTTTTTGATGTCTGTGCAGACGACCACTGTCAGCGATACCAAGGCATAACGAAGGCAACCAACGAACATGTGAAAGCTGCCGTAAGCCAAACAAGAGGACAGATATTGCACTATGGCAATGAAATATGCGATGCCCGGTACAGCAAGTGTTGTGGGGGAATGACCGAAGAGTTTGAGTATTGTTGGGAAAATACTCCCAAACCTTATCTCACAGCTTTGAGGGATGTGCCCGAAGGACAAGTTTCCCCGCCCACTGATTGGGCGGAATGGATGCGTATTTCACCCGATGCCTTCTGCCATACGGCCGACGAGAATATCCTGAAACAGGTATTGAACGACTATGATTGTGAAACCCCTGACTTCTATCGATGGACGGTGGAATACACACAGGAACAGCTCTCGCAACTTATCGAACGAAAGCTGGACATGACGTTTGGACGCATCGTTGACCTCGTGGCTGAAGAAAGAGGGAAGAGTGGACGCATATCAAGGATGAAAATCGTGGGTACGCAATGCACATTCAGTATTGGAAAGGAACTTGAAATACGCCGCATTTTGTCTGAAAGTCACCTGTATAGCTCGGCATTCGATGTGGAAAGGCTCGATGTGCAAGATGGCATTCCGCAGCGTTTCCGCCTCTATGGTGCCGGATGGGGACATGGCGTGGGACTCTGTCAGATAGGGGCTGCAGTCATGGGAGAGAGAGGCTATCGTTACGATGACATACTCTTGCACTACTATCGCAAAGCGAACATCAAACAAGTCTATCAATGATGAAGAATAAAAGAAACCCGTGGGCGTGGATACCGACCCTATATTTCGCTGAAGGATTGCCCAACGTATTGGTCATGACGGTAGCCGTTGTGATGTATATGCAGTTCGGACTGACCGACACAGAAATCGGACTGTACACCGCTTGGCTAAGTCTTCCGTGGGTTATCAAACCTTTTTGGAGTCCGTTTGTCGACCTGTGTAAGACCAAACGGTGGTGGGTGCTTGCCATGCAGGTGTTGCTGGGCTCGTCGCTGGCTGGTGTAGCCTTCACGCTTCATACCGATTGGTGGTTTCAGGGAACCATGTTCTTCTTCTTCCTCATGGCTTTCAGCAGTGCAACCCACGACATAGCAGCCGATGGTTTTTACATGATTGAGCTTGACAGTCATGCTCAGGCGTGGTTTGTTGGTATCCGCAATACTTTCTATCGCATAGCCGTGATACTCGGAAAAGGACTTCTCGTACCGGTAGCTGGCTTCCTTGCCGCAATGTTTGGTGACGACAAGACTTTTGCATGGAGTTTGGTCTTCTACGGTTTGGCTGCCCTTTTCATCGCGCTTTGGCTCTTCCATAGCCTGATGATGCCGCGCCCAGCCGACGGAAAAGCAGATAAAAGCACGCAGGAAGTGATGCAAGGTGTCCGTGACATGTTCTCCACATTCTTTCATAAGATGCCCGTGAAGCAAATGTTTTTTGCCTTGGCCTTCATGTTATTTTATCGTTTCCCCGAAGCAATGTTGGCAAAGATGACCGAAACGTTCCTCCTTCGCCCCAATGCTGATGGCGGTCTGGGGCTTACTACTGCCCAGTACGGCCTCGCCAATGGAACAGTCGGACTTATAGGGTTGTTGCTCGGCGGTATCGTGGGCGGTATGCTGGCCGGAAAAGACGGCCTGAAGAAATGGCTGTGGCCGATGGTTTGGGCGATAACCTTGCCCGACATAGTGTTTGTTTATATGAGTTTTGCACTTCCGTCGAACCTTTTTATTATCAGTTCTTGCCTTTTTATTGAACAGTTTGGTTATGGAATGGGATTTACGGCACTGACGTTATACATGCTGTACTTTAGTCAGGGAGCCTTCAAAACATCACACTATGCTATCTGTACGGGCATTACTTATCTCGGGCTGATGATTCCCGGCATGCTGTCGGGCTATCTGAAAGACCTGATGGGGTATCAATCGTTCTTTATCATGGTTATGTTTCTTTGTCTGATAACCTTTGCCGTGACCTGGTTCATTCATATTGATGCCGACTTCGGCAAGAAAACAACCGACAGTTAAACCATTGAAATGTTGCAGAACCTGACCCTTCTACACCCCAAGCACAGGAATCCTTGGACGTGGATACCTCTGCTTTATATGGCAAAAGGCCTTCCGTATGTCACGCTCATGACATTATCTCTGTTTGTTTTCAAGCGGATGGGCATGGAGAACGGCGACATAGTGCTTTATACCTCTTTGTTTTTGTTTCCGTGGGTCATCAAGCCTTTGTGGCGTCCGCTCATCGACCTCTACCGTACGAGGCGTTTTTGGATATTCAGCACAGAAGCGGTCATTGTCCTGGCGTTGACTGGTGTTGCTTGGTCTGTTTCCAAACCGGATAGCATGAATACCACGATGCTGTGCTTTTGGTTGCTGGCTTTCGGCTCGGCCAGCCACGATACGGCCGTCGACAGTTTCTATCAACTGGGCGTGTTGCCCTCCAAACGAATGAAGATGGTTCCGGTACGCCGTTTCTTTTATCGTCTTACAATGGTGCTGGTGCAGGGTGTTGTCGTGATGATGGCTGGTAATCTGGAAGTGCTGACGCGCAATGTGAGGTATTCATGGAGTACGGTAATCTATCTCATTGCAGCTGTTTTCCTCTGTCTTTTTGTAGCCAATATGTTGCTTCTGCCACATCCTGCCGACCGCATAGTGCGTCGTTCGGAGATGTCAGTAAACCGATTGAAACGTGTTTTCAAGGCGAATATCAACACATTTGTCAGAAAACCGCATGCAAGAGTTGCCATAGCGTTTCTCTTGGTGTATTTGTTGGCGGAGGGAATGATGGCAAAAGTTGCGTTGCTATTCCTTATTGACCGTTCAAGCATTGGTGGATTGGGGCTTTCCCCACAAGAGTTCGGCTTTGTGCAGGGAACGGTCGGAGTGTTTGCGTTGGTAAGTGGTGGGATGATAGGGAACCGTCTGGTACATAGAATTGGCCTGAAGCGTTGCCTTTGGCCGATGGCTGCTGCGTTGACGTTGCCCAAGCTGGCTTTTGTTTACCTTGCTTTTTCCATGCCCGAAGGACTTTCTGCTATTTCTTCCTGTCTCTTTTTGGAACAATTTGGTTTGGGATTTGGAATGACGGCATACATCATGTTTCTTGTTTATTTTAGTCAGGGCGAGCGGGTTGCCGCTCACTATGGAATCGGAATTGCCTTGATGTCGCTGTCGTTGATGTTGTCTGGAGTCTTTTCGGGTATTTGTGCAGAACTGTTTGGCTATCGCACGTTCTTCATCGTAGTGTTGCTGATGGGGCTTCTTACCTTTTTTGTGACCTTTCTGGTTAAGGTTCCTCCGTCGTTTGGTATGGAAATCACGAAGAAAAGAGCTTTTCCTGACATAAAGGAGTAAAGCGGAGAATCTCTTTATAAAGGTCTTCGCAGGTCTTTTCATGTATCTCTACAAGGTTTGATGGCGTTCTGAATGATGCCTGATACGGTCTGCTGACAATACCGACGGGTTTCGTTTGCATTAAATCCTGTGCCCCGAAGGGTAATCATGTGCAAATTATTGCAACATGTGTAAGCTATTTTTTGACTTCTCGTTGATTATTGTTATTTTTGCAGAAGCAAAAAAGGCAAGGCTGGTTGTTCTTCCTCGATAAGTTCTGTCACCTGATTATGCAAAACAGGTAAGGGGCAGAGAGCGGAGAAGCCAAACCCGACAAAAGGATAAAACCGTCTTGCATGCTGTCAAACATAACATAGCATCAATTTAATACACACATAGACGTAACAACAGAGCATCAACCCAGATAGGGCTTGCCACCAAAGCAAACCCGGCAATAGCATTGTATATACAATAAAATAACATAAGAAACATAACAAACAACATGAACACACATTTGGACAACAACAAGCCCATAGAGAGTGGATTTCAAAAAAAGAAAGAACAAATACGAGCCATTGTGGCTACAAAAAAGTTTTGGCGAGACTTGGTTATTATGACTTTGGGCATTTTTGTGGCAGCTCTGGGTATCTATTTTTTCCTGATTCCCAGTAAGCTCATTGTCGGTTCTATCACCGGACTTTCTCTGGTTGTCTCACACTGGATACCTTTCCTGACGACCGGAACAACCATTTTTATCATCAACTCTATCCTGTTGGTGCTGTCGTTTTTCCTGATTGGCAATGAGTTTGGTGCCAAAACGGTTTATACGGCCTTGCTTTTGGGACCGATGATTGACCTCTTAGGCGTACTCGTTCCCATGAAAGAGTCGCTTTTTACAACCTATGTTGCAGGGCATCCGGTAGGTAATCCGTGGTTTGACCTGTTATGTCTTGTGGTGGTATTGAGTGCTTCCCAGACCATTCTTTTTAGTGTTAATGCCTGCACGGGAGGCCTGGACATCATGGCGAAGATACTCCACAAGTACTTGCATGTTAGCATCGGAGTGGGAGTTATCATAGCAGGCGGAGCCATCTGTTGCACGGCTTTGACTATCAATAGTGTCAGCATGGTCATCATCGGTTTGATAGGAACGTGGGTGAATGGTCTGATTTTGAATCATTTCATGGTTGGAGTAAACTCCAAGAAGCGAGTGTTCATCGTTACAAACGATGATGAACCGATTCAGAATTACGTCGTAGAAGAGTTGAAGAGGGGATTGACTATTCACGATGTGGTAGGCGGATATTCCAAGGAAAAGAAAAAACAACTGGAGATTTTGCTGACCAGAGACGAGTTCTCAAAGCTCATTGCCTTTGTAAAAGAGAAAAAACTATCTACCTTTATAACGGCCGATACGGTCAGCGAGGTGTACGGTCTCTGGAACAAAAAGAAACATTGAGAACATCATCAGTCTCTGCTTCTATTCTTTTCATGGAAAAATAGGCGGCGAGAAGAACAAAAATGAAAACAGCATGCAACGACAGCGATACTTTCACGAGGTGTCGTGAAAGGTCATTTTAGATATGATTGCCAGTGCCTTTTGGGGTATGGTAAAATATGATAAATGGGTCATTTTCCGTCAATTATCATATTCCTCAGTATGAATAGTTCTTCTTTTGGCTTTTTTATGTACAAATATTTGTTTAGTCCAAAATAAAAGTGTAATTTCGCTGCGTTAAACATGAAAACATATCTATCATTATTTTATTAAACAAATATCTAACATGAAAAAGTACAATTTCAATGCGGGTCCTTCAATTCTTCCGCGTGAAGTGATCGAGAACACAGCCAAACAGTGTTTAGATTTTGATGGTTCGGGTCTTTCTTTGATGGAAATGAGCCATCGTGCCAAGAATTTCCAGCCAGTTGTTGACGAAGCTGTTGCACTCTTCAAGGAGCTGCTTGAAATCCCCGAAGGTTACTCTGTGATTTTCCTCGGTGGTGGTGCATCGCTCCAATTCTACATGGTTCCTCTCAACTTCCTGATTAAGAAGGCTGCTTATCTTAATACAGGTGTGTGGGCTAAGAAAGCTTTGAAGGAAGCAAAGTTGGTTGGTGAAGCTATCGAATTGGCTTCTTCGGCTGATGCTAACTATAGTTACATCCCCAAAGATTGGACATGTCCTTCGGATGTTGACTATCTGCACGTGACAACCAACAACACCATTTATGGTACGGAAGTTAGAAAAGACTATGATGTTAACGTACCCCTGATTGCTGATATGTCGTCAGACATCTTCAGCCGTCCGATAGACGTTTCAAAATACGATGTCATTTACGGTGGTGCGCAGAAGAACTTGGCGATGGCCGGTGTAACTTTCGTGATTGTGAAGAATGATAAACTTGGTCTCGCTCCTCGCGAAATCCCGACCATGCTTGACTATCGCACACACGTAGAGAAAGGTTCTATGTTCAATACTCCTCCTGTTGTGCCCATCTATTGTGCACTTGAAACACTCCGTTGGTTGAAAGCCAATGGCGGTATGGTAGCTATGGACAAGATTGCCAAGCAACGTGGTGAAATCGTTTACGGAGAGATTGACCGCAACAAGTTGTTCCGCGGAACCGTAGCCGAGGAAGACCGCTCACTCATGAATATATGTTTCGTGATGAACGATGAGTACAAAGAACTCGAAAAACCATTCTTTGATTTCGCTACAGAACGCGGTATGGTTGGCTTGAAGGGACACCGTTCGGTTGGAGGATTCCGTGCAAGCTGCTACAATGCAATGTCTATCGAAGGATGCAATGCCCTCGTTCAGTGCATGAAAGACTTTGAAGCACAACACTAATTAATATAACTTGATTGACGAAAGACCAATTTTCGATTTGTCGGAGATTGGTCTTTCGGACATCAAATGATTTTATCTAATAAACTGTTAAACCCATGAAAGTTTTAGTTGCAACCGAAAAACCGTTCGCAGCAGTTGCCATCGACGGTATCAGAAAAGAAATTGAAGGAGCCGGACACGAACTTGTTCTGCTCGAAAAGTATACAGATAAGTCTCAACTTCTTGATGCAGTGAAAGACGCCAATGCGTTGATTATTCGTTCGGATAAGGTTGACGCCGAAGTGCTCGATGCTGCTAAGGAATTGAAAATAGTAGTTCGTGCAGGTGCAGGATACGATAACATCGACCTCGCAGCTGCCACAGCACACAACGTTGTGGCAGAAAATACACCGGGACAGAACTCCAATGCAGTGGCCGAACTCGTATTCGGTATGCTTGTCTATGCCGTTCGCAACCTTTTCAACGGCAAGGCTGGTACGGAATTGATGGGCAAAAAACTCGGTATTCTTGCCTTTGGAAACGTGGGACGCAATGTTGCACGCATCGCAAAGGGCTTCGGTATGGAGGTATATGCTTACGACGCATTCTGTCCTGCAAGTGCTATTGAAGAGGCTGGGGTGCACGCCGTGGCTTCACAAGACGAGCTGTTCAAAACCTGCGACATCGTTTCGCTCCATATTCCAGCCACACCCGAAACCAAAGAGAGCATTAACTATGCTACTGTAGGTCAGATGAAGAAGGGTGGTATCGTGGTTAATACTGCCCGTAAGGAAGTTATTAACGAACCCGAACTCATTAAGTTGATGAGTGAGCGCGAGGATTTGAAGTTCATGACCGACATCAAGCCCGATGCAGATGCAGAATTTGCTAAGTTTGAAGGACGCTACTTCAGCACACCGAAGAAGATGGGTGCGCAGACAGCAGAGGCCAACATCAATGCCGGTATTGCTGCCGCTCAGCAGATTAATGCGTACTTCAAGGACGGATGCACGAAGTTTCAAGTTAACAAATAAATAAAGACAACATAATGGCAATCGTAAAACCATTCAGAGGAATCCGCCCACCGAAAGAGTTGGTGGAGAAAGTGGAGTCTCGTCCTTATGACGTTTTGGACTCTGATGAGGCACGCGCCGAGGCCGGCGACAACGAGATGAGCCTCTATCGCATCATTAAACCCGAAATCAACTTTGAACCCGGAACCAGCGAGTACGACCCGCGCGTTTATGAAAAAGCGGCTGAAAACTTCCAGATGTTCCAAGACAAAGGCTGGTTGAAGCAAGATGACAAAGACCAATACTATATCTATGCTCAGACGATGAACGGCAAGACACAGTATGGTCTTGTAGTAGGTGCATACGTAAACGACTACATGACGGGTGTTATCAAGAAGCATGAGCTGACACGTCGTGACAAGGAGGAAGACAGAATGAAGCATGTGCGTGTGAACAACGCCAACATTGAGCCTGTTTTCTTTGCCTATCCAGACAATGAAACACTTGATAAGCTCATCATGCGTTATGCAGCCACAGCTCCGGAATATGACTTCATTGCTCCCATTGACGGTTTCCGCCATCAGCTTTGGGTTATTTCCGATGAGCAGGACATCGCACTCGTGACAGAAGAGTTTGCCAAGATGCCGAGCCTCTACATTGCAGACGGTCACCACCGTTCGGCTGCCGCTGCGCTTGTGGGTGCTGAAAAACAACAGCAAAATCCTAATCATAAGGGCGACGAAGAATACAACTACTTCATGGCTGTTTGCTTCCAGGCCTCACAACTCACCATTTTGGACTACAATCGTGTGGTAAAAGACCTGAACGGTATGACTACCGAGCAGTTCCTTGAGGCTCTGAAGAAGAACTTTGTGGTAGAAAACAAGGGTACGGAGAACTATAAGCCGGCCAAGTTACATGAGTTTTCACTTTATATCGACGGACGTTGGTACAGTCTTACAGCCAAGGAAGGCACATTCAACGATGCTGACCCAATCGGTGTTCTCGATGTAGATATTTCCAGCCGCTTGATTCTTGATGAACTGCTGGGTATCACCGACCTTCGTTCTGACAAGCGTATTGACTTCGTTGGCGGTCTCCGCGGACTTGGCGAGCTCAAGCGTCGTGTAGACAATGGTGAAATGAAGTTGGCTCTGGCACTTTATCCTGTGTCGATGCAGCAGATTATGGATATTGCCGACAGCGGCAACATCATGCCCCCGAAGGCAACTTGGTTTGAACCGAAGCTCCGCAGCGGTTTGGTTATCCATAAACTTTCGTAAATGCGTGACTGACGAGTTTCAGACTATAACTCAAAAAATAGGCGAGGGAGTTTACACCGAGAAGAGGAGTAAATTCCTCGCCTTTTCTCATCATGTAAGGTCGGTTGATGAGGTGAAGTCGCTGTTGGCCGACTACCGCAAGCGTTTTTACGATGCCCGCCATGTGTGTTATGCCTACATGTTGGGGGCGGAACGCAAGGAGTTTCGCGCCAATGACGACGGCGAACCCAGTGGAACGGCAGGCAAACCGATACTCGGGCAAATCAATGCTTTCGGTCTTACAGATGTTTTAGTGGTAGTCGTGCGCTATTATGGTGGCGTTAATCTCGGTACAGGCGGACTGGTTTCGGCTTACAAACAGGCAGCTATGGCGGCTCTCGAAGATGCGGAAATCGTGATGGAACAAGTCGAAGAACTGGTTGAATATAGCTTTTCTTATCCCATGATGAACGATGTAATGCGCATCGTAAAGGAACTTTCTCCTCGTATCGTTTCACAAACTTACGATAATACCTGCACCATTACGCTATCCGTTCGCCGTTCGGAAGCTACCCGATTGCGTACTATGCTCGACAAACTGTCATTTGGCTGAACATGTTTTCCGGCTTATCGTGACGCATTTCTTTTGCCTGCGTTTTCCCTGTCAATATAGTTCTCCTTTTACGCCCCGATTTTTTACCATGATTGTTTGCCACGTTCAACTTAATTTATTACTTTTGCAAGCGCATCTTAAGGGAAGGTTGGCAGAGTGATCGATCGCGCTGGACTCGAAATCCGGTATACCCTTTTCGGGTATCGGGGGTTTGAATCCCTCACCTTCCGCCAAGTGTGACCACATACCTATTTATAGTTGAAACACCAGCCGTTGTAGAAAGAATTTATGACTTTCGTTTGCGGCTGTTTTTTTATTCAGATGTTGTAGGTAATTATCTCCTTTTTTCTCAATCGGTCATTATCCTGTCAAGGCTTATATTTCTAACTATTGGTGTTGCTTTCCGACTGTTTTCGTCCGCTTGTGGACAGTTTCTCTATCGTTAGTTCTCAACATAACCCGCTACACATGCGATAATCCCAAATCGGTCATTAGACCGCCAATACTATATTCCTCACTGAAGATGATGCTTACCGACTGATTTCGGTCGATTGCCGGCATCTTCTCTGCCGTTCTTCCTCGGCGTAGCCCGCTACGCATTCGGCAAAAGCGGCAGACAATCTGCTCGACATCCGAACACAATCAGTACGGTCTCTAATGACCGAATTGGGATAAAATGACAACCAGTCTGCACAATGTCCTAACCAATCAGTAGACTGTCAAATGACCGATTGGGGCTGAACGGAATTGCATTGGTATGTTCATGAATTACTACCAAACGTTGGTACACGCCGTACCAACGGCTGGTACGCCTCGTACCAATCATTGGTACTCGCAGTACCAGTCAATAGTACGATGACAGGCAAAAACGCTTTACCAGCGGAAAGGGCAGGCCAACAGTTTCAGTTGATTGCTACGAACCTTGTTTTTTATAAACGTTATTCCTGTGTGAACTTATATTTGACGGTGTAAATAATCAATATCTGTACCGTCAAACGGTGGAGTGTAAAACAAAAACAGTGACTTCAACTCCAACAGGTCATCAAGATTGCTCCGTCTTACAATATTTTGTTGTCATACAGACGATATATAATGCTTAAATCCAATTCGGTCATTAGAGACCGTACTGATTGTGTTCGTATGTCAAGCAGATTGTCTGTCGGCTTTGCCGAAGGCGTGGTGGGCTACGCCGAGGAAGAACGACAGAGAAACTGCCGACAAACGGACGAAAGCGGTCGGTAAGCAATATTTTCAGCGAGGAATGCAACCTTGGCGGTCTAATGACCGATTTGGGTTAAAGTATTCGATAAAAAGAACGCACAGCATCAACAATGGGCTGTGCGTTCTTTTTGATAAGGACACCATTTGATGATGGTGTATTCTTTCACTCATATTCTATAACCATTCAACATATTGATAGCATTGTTTGCAAAGGTAATCTTCATGCCTCCAATCTGCAATACCTATTTATTGGTATTTTGTTGTCCGTTTGAAATGTTGCCCTCGTACTTATAGGATTTTGGCTCTCCACGTCAATCCGACATCAAAGGTTGAATGTTTGTCTTTCAATACACCATTCGGATTGGTGTTTGTGCCGAAAGAGTAGTTGTAAGTAGAATGTACACGCACGTTCTTTTTCTTGAGCGGATAGTATTCCACGCCTGCACCGATGCTGGTGATTTCTGTTCCGTCCGTCACACATATATTCGCATTGCTTCCACTTTTGTTGACATCGTAGCTGAATTTGGTAAAGAGGTTTAGCTCTGTTATGGGCTGATAAGCCAGTTTACACATGACGGAGCAGTCGCGGAACAGAAAAGTCTGCCCGGATACTGCCCGGTTCATATAGTCAAAGTCAAGCTGTATGCGGTTGTTGATGTGAAATTTGCTGCCCAGTGATATATAGTTGATGAACTTTCCGGGTGCATATTCCATCATGTTGACAGACCAAAGCGGCTCGAAAAATCCGTGTTTGCCAAACCATATCAGGTTATAGGCATACATGTCGGCATCTTTCCCGGACGTGTTTGTGTATGCCTTTCTGAACGGACTCTCACAAACTTGCATGGTAACCTTGTCATTGGCCGAGTTGGTTACGTAGCTCACGGTTCCTCCCCATTCATAACAGGGAAAGTTATAGCAGAACTCCGAGAGTTGGAACACGTCAATAGGAGCCGGTTCAAAGTCCCATCCGCCAACGTACACGATATGTTTTCCTGCCGAGAGAATGATATTTTCGGTCGCTTTATAGTCAAGGTAAACCCAGTCGGTGGCATCGAAGAAAGATTTGTCTTTGTTGATGCCGCTGAGTCTTTGACGATAGTTGTAGGAGAATTTCGGCGATAGTTTCCCCCTGATAATGATGTTCATGACGTCACCTTTGAAGCCGCTTTCGTTCTTTTGTGCCTTCCCGTCCACATAAGTTCGCTGATAGCTTCCCCTTACTTCATAAGTGAGGTTGACTTTTTTTTCGTCTTGTATGCTTTCTTCTTGTGCCATTAAGGATGAGCAGCAGCATACCGATAGAAGCAGATAGTTTCTGAGTTTCATGTTATAAGTTTTACCGTTGTGTCTGTGTGATTGTGTGTGCCAAAGGCCGTCAGTGCTTTTTGTTCCAGATGCCGTATACCTCGCTGACGGCATCGGCTGTGATAAAGGTTGACAGATTTTCCTTGTTCATGAAGTCAATGAGCTTCGAGAACTCATCTCTTGTCAGCAAAATCTCCAGTTGCATCTTCTTCTCGTTGGTATATCCGCCGATGATTTCGTGCATGGTCACTCCTCTTTTTAATTGGTGAATGACAAAGTCTTGTATCATTTTGTAATCCTTTGTCGTGATAAACACACGTGTTTTGGAGTTCATGCCAATCATGAAATGATTCAAAATCAGTCCATTGAGCCATGTGCCAATCAGTCCGATGATGACCAAGTCCACGCTATTGATGGCAAAAGCGGTGCAGCAGATGGCTCCGCCAGCAATCGTTACGGCCACTCCGAGGTTGATATTAAGGTACTTGTTGAGTATCTTTGCCATGATGTCCAAGCCTCCTGTAGAAGCATTGATGCTGAAAAGAATACTTTGGGATGCACTCAGTATGACTACAAAACACAAGAGGTCGAACCACGGATTAGTGATTTGCTGACCTGCAACATATACCGAGAAGATAGATTCTTTCATGGGTATGAGTAGTCCAAGAAGGTCAATCATGGGGCCGAGGATGAGAGCCGTGTACACTGTTTTGGCACCAAACTCGTTGCCAATCAGGAAGAATGCGAGAATGAGCAAGACAGAATTGATGACAAAAATAACGGTTCCTGTCGTTACAAAGGGCAACAACTGCGATATGACCAGAGACAACCCCGTGATGGAGCCAACGATGAGTTTGCTGGGAATCAGGAAGAAATAAATACCCAGAGCGGCAACAAACATGCCCAGGGTCATGATGAATAATTCTACCCAAAACTTCTTGGTTGCTACAATTCTCTTAATGGCTTGTGTCTTTTCTTGTACTGTTCCGCCAATCTTTTTACTGTTTTCCATTGCTTGATGATTTTATGTTATCGTGATAATAATATGGGTTGTAATGTCTTCCCTCATATTGAAGTGTTATCGTTATTAACCAATCCTTTCTGTCTCGTGCATTGCATGAGGCCGTTTGCTGTTCTCCAGTCCGAAGATAGGGGAACATATTTCTGCCAGTGTTATCTGTTTTTCATGTACTCTTTTAATCGCATGCAAAGTTAAGTATTTCTTTTCAATGTATTCATAATCTCATATTAAAATCATAAAAAATAATGACCATATACGTAAAATCTAATTTTTACCGTCAGTTTTTGTTGCAGATTATGAGTAAAAGCAAGTAAAAAACGATAGAAAAGAACTTGTCGTGATGTGTAGACTGCCAAATACAAATTCGGGCATGAAGCGTAAAAACAACGCAACATGTCCGAAATCTATGGGCAAATCCCTGCCTTTTGTTTATTCTTATTCTTGGGTTGTTTCTTCCTTTTGAGTTTCTTTCGGCAAGAGTAGATTAAGAGTAACGCCGATGATGGCGGCCAATCCGATGCCAGTCAACTTGAAAGAGCCGAAGAAAAGTTCTGCGCCACCGATGCCCATGGTCAAGGTTACCGATATGATAATAAGGTTGCGGGTGGAGTTAAGGTTAACTTTGTGCTGGATGAGGTTTTGCACACCCACGCCCGCAATGGTACCGAAGAGGAGCAGCATGATGCCGCCCAGTACGGCGGTGGGGATGGTCTGGAGCAAGGCACTGAGCTTGCCGATGACCGAAAAGACAATGGCCGTGAAAGCTGCAATGCGGATAACCTGCGGATGTGTTATCTTTGTAATCTGCATGGCACCCGTTACTTCCGAATAGGTGGTTACGGGAGGGCCGCCGAAGAGTGCTGCCGCAAAACAAGCGAGTCCGTCTCCGAACATGGTGCGGTGCAATCCCGGTGATTTCACGAAATCCTTTTTAGCGACCGAACTCACCACATATACATCGCCGATATGCTCGATGACAGGTGCAATGGCTACGGGAATCATAAAGAGGAAAGGCTCCCATGCAAATTGCGGAAGCTGGAAGTGGGCAATAGACTTCGGCAAGGCAAACCATGAGGCTTCCGTTACGGGGGTGAAGTCTACGATACCCATGAAGCAGGCTGCTATATATCCGGCAGCAATACCGCATACTACGGGTACGAGCTTGAGCAATCCTCTGCCCAGAGTCAGTACGATAATGGCCGTCAGGAGAGAAATAAAAGCCAGAGGCCAGTTTTCTTTCGACATGTTCACCGCGCTCGAAGAAAGGGTAAGACCGATAAGGATAATGACCGGCCCGATGACAATCGGAGGAAAGAAACGGTCAAGAAATTTCTTGCCTTGCCACCTAACCAATGCACTCATGACAAAATAAACCAATGCCACTCCTGTCAGTCCGGCCAGCGTTCCGGCCATGCCCCAGTGTTTGGAGGCGTCAATGATGGGGGCGATAAAGGCAAAGCTGCTTCCAAGAAAGATGGGGACTTGCCCTTTGGTAACGAAATGAAAAATGAAGGTTCCTAATCCGGCGGTGAACAGGGCGGTAGCCGGATCGAGTCCAACGAGGAGTGGTACCAGTACGGTTGCACCGAATGCAACGAAGAGAAACTGCACGCCGACAATTCCTTTTCTAACAGTAGTCAGGTTGTTTGTATTCATAATTGATGCTTTTCATTGATTTGATGGTGCAAATGTAACAATAATCTATGGAAAATAAAAAAAACGTATCTATATGTTGTGATGAATGGTTATTTTTCATATCTTTACGGCATTAATATTAAACATTCAAACTATGACAGCAATTGTTTCCATTATCCCGATTGTCTTGCTCTTCGTTTTGATGCTGGGTTTTAAGATGCCCGGACATAAGAGCGCGTTTTCAACCTTGATAGTTACGATCTTACTCGCATTGTTTGTTGCTCCCGCCATGAACATGATACCAGAGAAGTTTGCTGAAGCTTCGGTTGGTGGAATTGTATGGTGGGCACTTGTAGAAGGCATTTTGAAAGCCATTTTCCCTATTTTGATTATCATTCTGATGGCAATCTACAGTTACAACATTCTGGTAGAGAGCAAACAGATAGAGGTTATCAAGGCACAGTTTACGTCATTCACCGACGATAAGGGTATACTTGTCCTGATGCTGGTCTGGGGTTTTGGAGGTTTACTGGAGGGTATGGCCGGATTCGGAACGGCAGTTGCTATTCCTGCGGCCATTCTCATTGGGTTGGGCTTCAAGCCGATGTTCTCGGCTTTGGTGAGTCTTATTGCCAATACGGTTGCCACAGGTTTTGGTGCTGTGGGCGTTCCGGTTACGACGCTTTGCAATGAAGTGGCTCCGGGAGGCTCTGCTTCGGTAGAGGCCATCTGCGAAACATCGGCTTACTTCGTGTTGCAGGTTGCTCCTTTGTTTATCTTGCTTCCGTTCATTATTTTGATGATAACAGACCGCAAGGCCATCGTCAAGAACATTATGTTGTCGCTTTGGACTGGTATCATTTCCTTTGCCGTGCAGTATCTGTGTGCCCGATATCTGGGTGCGGAGACTCCGGCTATACTCGGCTCGGTGGCTGCGATTATCGCCATCATCATCTACGCCAAACTTTTTGCCAAGAAAAAAGAAACTACAGACGATGCCCCGCGCTTTACGGCCGGTGAGACTTTCCGTGCATGGAGTGTCTATTTGTTTATACTCGTATTCATTCTCTTGTCGGGTGCACTCTGTCCGCCCATCAATGAATTCCTGAAGAGCAATTTGGTATCTAAGGTTCCGTTGCCCGTCATTGGGTCAACGTTTAAGTTCGGATGGATTTCCAATGCCGGCCTGATGCTCTTCCTTGGTGCAACCATCGGTGGAATGATACAAGGCATGAGTCTTGGAAGGCTGATGGGAGTCTTGGCCAAGACCGTTGTCAACCTGCGCAAGACCGTAGTGACAATCATCAGTCTCATTGCCCTTGCGTCGGTAATGAACTATTCGGGCATGATTGGCGCTATTGCTACCGGCCTTGTTGCCATCACAGGATCTTTCTACCCATTCTTTGCACCTTTGATTGGTGCTATCGGCACATTCGTAACCGGTTCGGACACATCTTCCAACATCTTGTTTGCCAAGTTGCAGGCAAATGTGGCGCATCAATTAGGGTATGCTCCCGGTTCGGAAACCAACTGGCTTGTAGCTTCCAATACAGCTGGTGCAACCGGTGGAAAGATGATAAGTCCGCAAAGTATCGCCATCGCCACGGCGTCTTGCGACATGCCGGGCAAAGACGGTGAAATCATGAAATCGGCCATACCATACGCCGTCGTGTATATTATCATCAGTGGATTGATAGTTTACTTCGGGGCGTGAGGATAATTATGGATTAGCAAAAGTGGAGTCTTTCATGACTCCACTTTTTGTTTTTACACTTTGCTTTGTCGAAAGCATAATGGGCTGTGCCAAAGAAAAGCAACAGGCAAGATGCTGATGAGCCGACAAAAGTTGTCGGGCAGCAACACCATGAATCGGAAACGGAAATCTAAGCAGCCTGATGGCCGATTAGAGGGTGAAAAAGCTATTTGCCCGTCAGTCTTTCCAGCAGTCCTTTGCATCCGTCTTCTATCAGGTCGAGTGCAAAGTCAAAGTCGTTTTCGTCCCCATAATAAGGGTCGGGAACTGTTTTTTGCCCTTTGTATTGCCTGAAAAAGTCTCTCATTCGCAATACTTTTTCTTTCATTTCCGTGCTGTTTGCTCTTGAACTGATTTCCCGATAATTTTCTTCGTCCATCACAATGAGATAGTCAAAACGATCGAAATCGGCCTTTTGAAACTGTCGTGCCCTGCTGTCGAGGGTATAACCACGCAATTGGGCACGTGACCTCATGCGTCTGTCGGGCAGTTCTCCGGCGTGCCAGCCACCGATGCCGGCCGAATCTACGGCGATGTCGAATGGCAAGTCGCTCTGTTCAATCATGTGTTTCATGACACCTTCGGCAGCTGGAGAGCGGCAGATATTACCTAAACAAATAAACAGTAAGGATATGTCTTGTTGTTTCATACTGTAGTTTTTGCTGGCAAAGATACGGAAAATAATGGGTATTCTGTGTAAAAGATGAGGGGAAAAAGGCCGTATTCGTGGTTTGAAAAACCTGTAGTGTGGAAGGCAATTATCGGAACACCACCCCGCAATCAGCATGGATGAAAAGACTACCAATCATTGGTACGCACAATACCATTCGTTGGTACGAGCCGTACCAATGCTTGGTACACACGCTACCAGCCATTGGTATGATGGCGTGGCATGGCGACTTGTTGTTTGAGAGTTGTTTGCCGTTACGCTGTAAGGCGTTGTTCCAATGGGGTAAACTTCAATTGTTCATTAGAGACCGAACAGATTTCGTTCGGATGTCAAGCAGATTGTCTGGCGTTTTCATACGAAGGCATAACAGGCTACGACGATTAAAAACGGCGGAGAAACAGCCGACAATCGAACGAAATCAGTCGGTAAGCAGCTCATGAGTAGAAAATGTAGCCTTGGCGGTATGATGAACGATTTGTGAAACAACAGTTTGCTGATTTTTGTATGTATGAAAAAGAGAAAGAGGATGGAATTTTGTTCCATCCTCTTTCTCTTTCATTCTCTTACCTGTTGGTCATGAGAGAGGTGCCTGGCGGATTCGAACCGCCGTAGACGGTTTTGCAGACCGTTGACTAAGCCACTCATCCAAGGCACCTTTTTTATTAACGGATGCAAAGATACAGCTTTTCTTTTGTCTGGCCAAATGTTTTCTTCTTTTTTTGTGTAAGGACTGTTTCTTGTTGTATTTATTCCGATGATACAATAAAACACATCATGTTGAAATCGGGGAGAGGCATAGATTGACTGACGGGCAGACAACGGATATTATATGGCAGAACGGAAAAGAGAAAATAGGAGGAGGAAACTGGCAATAAAGGAGGTTTGTTTGCGAAAATGAAAAAAAACATATTCGTCTTGTGTTTTTTCAGGGAATAGATTTCGTTTCCTGTAAAATTTACAGTACCTTTGCATGGGTTTACGAAACAATAGATATTTATTAAGGTATAAACAACCAAAATTATGAGTGAAAAAAGAGTTTATACCTTCGGCAATGGTAAAGCCGAAGGAGAAGCAGGAATGAAAAACCTGCTTGGAGGTAAAGGAGCCAACTTGGCTGAAATGAACCTCATTGGTGTGCCGGTTCCCCCGGGATTCACCATCACAACAGACGTATGTAACGAGTATTTTGACAAAGGCAAGGCCGAAGTTGTGGCACTCCTACAGGATGAAGTAAATGCATCCGTTCATCATATAGAGAACTTAATGAACGCCAAGTTTGGCGATGTGGAAAATCCTTTGCTGGTGAGCGTTCGCTCCGGAGCACGTGCTTCGATGCCGGGCATGATGGATACCATCCTCAACCTTGGTCTGAACGATGAGGTCGTTGACGGATTGGCTCGCAGAACAGGAAATGAGCGTTTCGCATACGATAGCTACCGTCGCTTTGTGCAGATGTACGGAGATGTTGTTCTCGGCATGAAGCCAGTCAATAAAGAAGACATTGACCCGTTTGAAGCCATCATCGAGGAAATGAAAGAGAAGCGTGGCATCAAGCTCGACAACGAAATGACCGTGGAAGAACTCAAGGAATTGGTGAAACAATTTAAGGAGGCAATCAAGAAACAAACAGGTAAAGATTTCCCGACAGACCCGATGGAGCAGTTGTGGGGAGCCATCTGTGCCGTATTCGACTCATGGATGAACGACCGTGCCATCCTCTATCGCAAAATGGAAGGCATTCCCGCAGAGTGGGGAACAGCTGTTAACGTTCAGGCCATGGTGTTCGGTAATATGGGCGATACATCTGCTACGGGTGTTTGCTTTAGCCGTGATGCGGCAACGGGTGAAAACATCTTCAACGGTGAGTATCTCGTAAATGCACAGGGAGAAGACGTGGTTGCCGGTATCCGTACTCCGCAACAGATTACGAAGGAAGGTTCCATGCGCTGGGCAAAACAACAATGTGTGGAAGAATCTGTTCGTGCGTCACAGTTCCCTTCAATGGAAGAGGCCATGCCGGAAATCTTCGCACAGCTCAATGAATTGCAGGAAAAACTGGAGCGTCACTATCATGACATGCAGGATATGGAGTTCACCGTGCAGGACGGAAAGCTCTGGTTCCTCCAGACTCGTAACGGAAAACGTACGGGAACGGCCATGGTTAAGATTGCCATGGACTTGCTCAAAGAAGGCGAAATAGACGAAAAGACAGCTCTTCTGCGCTGCGAACCCAATAAGCTTGACGAATTGCTCCACCCAGTATTTGACAAAGAGGCTCAGAAGAAGGCACGTGTACTTACTCGTGGATTGCCAGCTTCGCCCGGTGCAGCATGTGGACAAATCGTATTCTTTGCTGACGATGCAGAGAGATGGCATGATGAAGGCCGTCAGGTAATCATGGTTCGTATTGAGACCAGCCCCGAAGACTTGGCTGGTATGTCAGCTGCTGAGGGTATTCTTACGGCTCGCGGAGGTATGACTTCTCACGCAGCGGTGGTTGCCCGTGGTATGGGCAAGTGCTGTGTGTCGGGTGCCGGAGCTATCAATATTGACTACAAGAACCGCACGGTTGAAATAGACGGAACTGTTTTGAAGGAAGGCGACTATCTTTCTATCAACGGTTCTACTGGTGAAGTTTATTATGGTGAAGTGAAATCGCGTCCTGCTGAAGTGACCGGCGACTTTGCCGCTTTGATGGAACTTTGCCAGAAACATTCCAAGCTGGTAGTTCGTACCAACGCAGATACTCCCCACGATGCAGAAGTTGCACGCAATTTCGGTGCCGTAGGTATTGGTCTTTGCCGTACAGAGCACATGTTCTTTGAGGCAGACAAAATCAAGGCAATGAGAGAAATGATTCTCTCTGAAACAGTGGAAGGCCGTGAGAATGCACTCAAGAAGCTGCTTCCATACCAGAAGCAAGACTTCTATGGCATTTTGAAGGCTATGGATGGCTGTCCTGTTAACATCCGCTTGCTCGATCCTCCTTTGCATGAATTCGTTCCGCACGACCTCGCTGGTCAGGAAATCATGGCTAAAGAAATGGGACTAACTGTACAGAAGATACAGCAGCGTGTGAACTCTTTGAGCGAGCACAACCCGATGTTGGGTCACCGTGGTTGCCGTTTGGGTAACACATATCCTGAAATTACGGCGATGCAGACACGTGCTATCCTCGGTGCTGCTATTCAGTTGAAGAAAGAAGGCTACAATCCTCATCCCGAAATCATGGTTCCGTTGATTGGTATCGTTGATGAGTTTGACACTCAGGAGCAGGTAATTCGCAAGACGGCAGAAGAACTCTTCGCAGAAGAAGGCGTAAGGGTTGACTTCCATGTAGGTACGATGATTGAAATACCTCGTGCTGCATTGACTGCTGACTTCATTGCCAAGAAGGCCGAATATTTCAGCTTCGGAACTAATGACTTGACACAGATGACCTTCGGTTACAGCCGTGATGACATCTCAAGTTTCCTCCCTGTATATCTCGACAAGAAGATTTTGAAGGTTGACCCGTTCCAAGTGCTCGACCAAAATGGTGTCGGACAGCTTGTGAAGATGGCCGTAGAAAAGGGTCGTGCTACACGTCCTGACCTCCTCTGCGGTATCTGTGGAGAGCATGGTGGCGAACCTTCTTCCGTGAAATTCTGCCATAATGTGGGCTTGAATTACGTAAGTTGTTCTCCATTCCGTGTGCCCATCGCCCGTTTGGCGGCGGCACAGGCAGCGGTGGAAGGCGAATAAGCTCGTAATGTTTATATAAACTAAAAAAGCGGTAGGACTTTTTCAAGAAAGTCTTACCGCCTTTCTTTTGCATGAGTTGATGAAAAAAGCTGATGGATAAACCCAAATCGGTCATTAGACCGCCCATGCTACATTCCTTGCTGATGAGCTTGCTTACCGACTGCTTTCGTCCGATTGCCGGCAGCTTATCTGTCGTTCTTCCTCGGCGTAGCCCACTACGCCTTCGGCAAAACGACAGATAAGCTGCTCGACATCCAAACAAAAGCAGAACGGTCTCTAATGACCGATTTGGGATAAAAGACACTGCTGCGAGGTGATTTGTCATGAAGTCTGGGTAGTGTCCTAAAAAGTGTGTAAGTTATCTTTCCTTTTTCTCTATTGTTGTTTCTTTTTTCTCTTTGTCCCATCTTTTAAACAGATGTATTTTTCTACTATATGTTGTTTTTGTTTCCTCCATTGCCACCGCCGCCAACA
>JAXFLJ010000010.1:0-6342 GCA_034183335.1 Prevotella sp. | reverse complement strand
AAGGATCATCGCAACACCGCCTACTTCACATATATGAACTTCCCTATGGAAGTACAAAGGTGCATATATACTACCAATTGGATTGAAAGGCTCAACAGAAAGTACAAAAGAACGATAAGGATGAGGGCTGCGATGCCATCGCCACAAGCTGTAGTCTTTCTGTTGGCGGCGGTGGCCATGGAGGAAACAAAAACAACATATAGTAGAAAAATACATCTGTTTAAAAGATGGGACAAAGAGAAAAAAGAAACAACAATAGAGAAAAAGGAAAGATAACTTACACACTTTTTAGGACACTACCACGGTTTTCCTCCTTTGTACGTATGTGAGGGGACATTGAATTACCCCAAATCAATCATCAGAGACCGTATTGGATTTCAAATCAATCTGCTCAACATCTGAAAATCCAGTACGAACTCTGTGAACGATTTGGGGGTAAATAATGTTTGTCAGGCAGAAAGATTAATAGTTTTCTGCTCTTAACTCAAAGTAACTTTGCGGATGTTCGCATGCTGGACACATTTTGGGAGCTTTCTTCCCAATCACGATATGTCCGCAGTTACGGCATTGCCATACGCTTTCACCATCACGAGAGAAGACGATTGAGTCGTCGATGTTCTTCAACAGTTTGCGATAACGCTCTTCGTGATGCTTCTCTATGGCAGCAACCATACGGAATTTCTTGGCTATTTCTGTAAAGCCTTCTTCTTCCGCCTCACGTGCCATACGGTCGTACATGTCTGTCCATTCGTAGTTTTCTCCGTCTGCGGCATCTTTCAAGTTTTCAGGAGTTTCGTTGATGCTTCCTCCGTGAAGATACTTAAACCACAGTTTCGCATGCTCTTTCTCGTTGTTGGCTGTTTCTTCAAAGATTGCAGCCATTTGCTCGTATCCGTCTTTTCTTGCTTTTGATGCCCAGTACGAATACTTGTTGCGTGCCATTGATTCACCTGCAAAAGCCTCCAAGAGGTTGCGCTCGGTCTTAGTTCCTTTTAATTCTTTCATCATGTTTTTGTATTAAAGTTTTTGTACTATTCATGTCTACGGGTTAAGTAAGCGATGGGGGCATGCCCCATAATGCCGACTTCCGTAGCAATCTTATAGACTAATTTCCCCGCAAATGCACTGGTTCATATATGTTCTTACCATTGCCGGGTCTTTATATTTGGCCTGTAAGAACATGAGTTTGGCTACGGCACTCTCTACCGTACTGTCGTAGCCACTTATTACGCCCGTGTTTTTGATTTGATAACCTGTGTCGTATCGGCTCATCTCTACACTTCCGGCGATACATTGACTGATGTTTACCACCGTAGTGCCACGTTTGCAGGCCTCATTGAGTAGTTCCAGCAGCCAGGGACGGCATGGTGCGTTGCCACTTCCGTACGAACGCATGACGATGGAGTGGATGTTCGGAATTTCAAGTATGTGGCGAACGGAATGCTCGGGGATGCCGGGGAAAAGTGAGAACACGATGACGCCAGGTTCCATCTCTCTGTGTGAAACCATCGGTCGGCTGAAGTCGGGTTTCAGAATGTTGTGCTCGTGGAAAACAAAATTGATACCGGCATCACATAGGTGAGGATAATTGAAAGAGTCAAACGCATTGAACTCATCGGCATTCTGCTTGGTGGAGCGGTTTCCCCTGAGAAGCTTTCCGCTGAAATAGATACATACTTCCGGTACGATGGGTGTGCCGTCCTGATGGTGTGCGGCAGCCAGTTCAATGCTTGTCACGAGGTTTTCTTTTCCGTCTGTTCTCGGTTGGCCTATTGGTAGCTGACTGCCTGTGAGTATTACGGGCTTGGTGAGGTTTTCAAGCATAAAAGAAAGAGCTGAAGCCGTGTAAGCCATCGTATCAGTGCCGTGCAGAATGACAAAACCATCATATTGATTGTATGACTCGGTAATGATGTCTACAAGTTGTATCCAGTTTTCCGGTGACATGTCGCTGGAATCTATCGGGGGATGAAACTGGTATGTGTCGACATCTGTCTTAAGGTAGGCAAATTCAGGAACGTTGCCAATGAGATGTGTGAAATCAAGCGGCTCGAGCGCACCAGTTGTTGGGTTGCACCCCATTCCGATAGTGCCGCCTGTATAAATGAGCAATACTTTTTCGTTGCGTTTCATTGCTTTGCGTTTGTATTGTGTTTTAACCCTGATTGATCATTAGATCACTAAGGTTTATCTTACCAGCTTAATGTTTCGCTTTCCGACTGTTTTCGTCTGTTGTCGGCATCTTCTCTGCCGTTTTCCCTTGGCGTAGCCCGCTACGCTTCCGTAACAACGACAATCCATTTGCTCGACATCCAAACAAAGTCAGTACGGTTTCTGATGACCGATCTGGGTTTAACGATGATAACCTTTTGCAAAAATACGAATAATTGCGCTGGTAAGCAAATGATTGTGCCATAAATGAGCAAACTAAAAGAAAGGATTGTTAGCAATGAGATAATTAACTGTGAAAACTTTGCTATTTATGTAGTTTTTCGTATATTTGTAGCCATATGGGATGAAATGTGCCTTTTGCCAAAGTGACGAAAGCGGGTATTGTGGCTTCCTGTATATTCATTTTCGTGTTGAAAAGGGAATGGAATCTGTAACCATAAAGATATTTAGCCGTAGCGAAGACTTGCCACTGTTAAGTGATTGTCAGTTTTTTCATAGCACGGAGTTGTTCAAGATACTTGAGCATACACCGCGTAACACTCCCTATATGGTGGTTGCGTTCGATGATAATCAACGTGTGTGTGCACATCTTTTGGCAACAATCCGATGGCGTGCGTCCGTTTTTTTCCCGTTTCTTTATACACAGGGACGCATTCATGGGGAAGGAGAATATGCAGAAGGAGTGGATAGGGAGATGCTGTTTCGGATGATGCTTAAGGTCATTACACGAAAGTTCATCAGGAAATTGTGCCTATACATCGAGTTCAGCGATATGGGGGCGAAAATGTTTGGCTACAAAAGTTTTCGCACCAATGAGTATTTCCCCGTAAGATGGATGCAGATTTACAATTCGCTCCACAGCAAATCGCCTGAAGAACGCATCGGTAACAAAATGAAAAAGAGAATCAGGCAGGCATACAAGGCAGGCGTGATAACACGGAAAGCAGAAACAGAAGAAGAGGTAATGGCGTTTTATCAGGTGTTGTGTAATTTTTATCGGATGAAGTTGCAGCGGTTCATTCCTCACAAAAGATTCTTTACGCAACTGAATGACAGCAAGCAAGGACAAATCTTTATCACGACATATAAAGACAAGGTAATCGGTGGCTGTGCCGTTGTATATTCACGCAAAGACGCATTTCTGTGGTATATTGCATCCCGACGTGCCAGTTACGCCAAGTTTCATCCTAACCTAATGACCATTTGGAACGTACTTCAGACAACTTATGAAGACGGAAGAGAACACTTGCGTTTTATGAATGTAGGCTTGCCTTTTCAAAAAAACCTGTATAGGGAGTTTATCCTCAGCTTTGGAGGAAAGCCTGTCAGCTCGTATCGTTGGTTTAGGATTTCTGTCGGATGGTTGAATAAACTCTTACGATGGATTTATAGGGAATGAATTTGTTGTTGTATCGCTGTATTGGAAAAATGTAACATTGAAATGTTAATGGTGTGTTAAAGTTTGACCCAAAAAATCATTGAAAGCATAAAAAACGTACCTTTGTCCATTGAAAAACAATTGTGAACAACGTAAAACTTAATATAGTATATAAGACAATGATTATTGGTATTCCAAAGGAGATTATGCACGACGAAGCTCGTGTGGCCTGTACTCCCGAAAATGCAGGTAAATTTGTAAAGGATGGTTTTGAAGTGTTGGTGGAAAAATCTGCCGGTGAAGGTGCCCTCTTCAGTGATGAAGAATACGTGAAAGAAGGTGCGAAAATCATTGAAAGTGCGGAAGAAATCTTTGAAAAGGCTGAAATTATCCTGAAGGTTAAAGAACCTCTTTTCAATGAAAAGTTCGGCAAGCACGAAGTGGATATGATGCACAAAGGCCAGTATCTGATTACTTTCATCCATCCGGCATCTCCTGTCAACCACGAGATGGTGAAGAATTTGGCAGCTAAGGGAGTAACTGCAATCACGCTTGACGGTATTCCCCGTATCTCTCGCGCCCAAAATCTGGATGCCCTTACTTCCATGAGTACTTGTGCAGGATACAAGGGAATTTTGATGGCTGCTAACCATGTGAGCCGTTTCTTGCCCCAAATGTTTACCGCTGTTGGAAAGATTGACCCGGCCAAAGTTATGGTTATCGGTGTTGGTGTTGCAGGTCTTCAGGCACTTGCCACGGCAAAGCGTCTTGGTGCTGTTACTTATGCTGCTGACATTCGACCGATGGCTTCTGAACAGGCAGGCAGTCTTGGAGCTAATGTCGTAGATACAACGGTTCCTGCCGAACTGGCAGTAGGCGAGGGCGGATATGCTAACCGTCTTCCTGCTGATGTGCTGATACAGGAGCAAAAGGCTCTTGAAGCAACCATCAGGGAAATGGACATCGTCTTCTGTTCTGCCTTGATTCCCGGCAAACTTGCTCCGATTATCATTACGGAAGAGATGGTTAAGGGAATGAAGCGTGGTTCTGTAATCGTGGATATTTCAATTGACCAAGGCGGAAACTGCGAACTTACCCCTGCCGGTGGCATTGAAACCAAGCATGGAGTGACAATTATGGGTGTGAAGAATATCCCCGGAGAACTTCCGACAAGCTCTACTTGGATGTTCTCAAACAATGTCTATAATCTCGTGAAGTATATTGCGAAGGATGGCAAGATTGCTCTTGACCGTTCTGACGAAGTGATTGCCAAGAGTCTTGTATGTATCGATGGTGAGCTGGTTCATGCCGGAGCACGCGAAGCCATGGGTATTTAATGCAATAAAATGTAACTTTACAGGGATAGTCGGGCGAACTAATCAGGACGTTTTGACTATCCCCTTTTTCGTTAAAAATATGATACATCCGGTTATTTTATTAGCAGTTTTCGTCGTATGTACGATTGCCGGCTATTTGATTATCAAGAATGTACCAAGTCTTCTCCATACTCCGTTGATGTCGGGAATGAATGCTCTTTCGGGAGTTACTGTCGTTGGAGCGATCAGTGCAACTGGCTTTGCCTTGTTGGCTGACCTTGGTTGCGTGGCACAAATCATAGGATGCCTTGCCATTATTCTTGCTACTGTTAATGTTTTTGGGGGATTCGGTGTTACACATCGTATGCTTCAGATGTTTAATAAAAAGAAAGCTAAGTGATTATGGACGTTATACAGATTGTCATTAGTGTGATTCTCTCCGTGGCAGTGCTTGTTGGTATTTCCATGATGAGTAAAGTGAAGACTTCCGTTAACGGAAATCTTTTATCGGCTTTGGCACTTTTCCTTGGGGTTGTTGCTACACTTTATTACAGTAAGGTCATAGAAGCATGGACGATATATCCAGCTGTTCTCGTCGGAGCTCTTATTGGAGGAGTGATGGCAAGAAAAGCTCAGATGATTCAGATGCCGCAGATTGTTGCCTTGTTTAACGGATTGGGTGGCGGTGCTTCAGCCCTTGTTGGTATTATGTCTGCATCTGGTTTGGGCTTCAGTCCTGAACAAATAGCCATGATTGTAGAAAAAGGTTACTTGCCGTTTGTCATGTTTACTTCTATGCTTGCTATAGCGGTGGGCATGATAACGCTTATTGGTAGTCTGGTGGCTGCGGGTAAATTGCATCGTGTGTTGCCTCAAAAACCGATGGTGTGGTTCTCGCATTCGCTTGTAACATCCCTCATGGCTATCCTCACTTTATTGTTCATTATTTTGGGAACAATCGATGAGGGTGCGCAGAACATTACCTTATATATAATAGGCTGTACTATTTTCTCTTCTCTTTTTGGATTGTATTTCTCCGTAAGAGTGGGCGGTGCAGATATGCCTATTACCATATCGCTGCTAAACTCCTTGTCTGGTGTGGCAGGTTCTATTGCCGGTATGGCTATCAGCGACATTTTCTTGGTTGCTGTCGGAGGAATTGTCGGTGCATCGGGATTGCTGCTTACACAAATCATGTGCCGTGCGATGAACCGCAGTTTGGTAAGCATCCTGTTTGGCGGAGCAGCTAAGCCGCAGCCACAAAAGGTTGTTCAGGCCGCAAGCAGCAAAGAACATAAAATAGAAGAAGTAAAGAAAGATGTGGCTGAGACCCCTGCCTCTGTGCTTTCCTCCGCCAAGGAGGTGATCATCGTGCCCGGTTACGGCATGGCCCTGGCGCAGGCCCAGCACCTCGTCAAGCAGCTTGCTGAGACGCTTGAGGGCCGCGGTGCGAGGGTTCGCTTCGCTATCCATCCC
>JAXFLJ010000009.1:0-69872 GCA_034183335.1 Prevotella sp. | reverse complement strand
CGTTTCTGTTTCGTCATTTTTCGGCGACCGTTTTTTCCTTCTCTGGTTAACGGCCGAATTGTTAACCGGCACGGTTTTTGCATGTCGGGAAAATTCTGTCTTCAACGGCTATTCTCATCCTTCCACCCTTTCCGATCACCTCCATTCGTTGACTCTGCGAAAGTCATGTATTTCAACCCAAATCAGTCATTAGACCGCAACACTACATTACTCACTGAAGATAATGCTTACCGACTGATTTCGGGCGATTGCCGGCATCTTCTCTGCCGTTCTTCCTCGGCGTAGCCCGCTACGACTTTGGAAAAAGAGGCAGACAAGCTGCTCGACATACGAACATAATCAGTACGGTCTCTAATGACCAAATTGGGTTCAATTCCATGGCAAAATATTTGCAGAATTAGCCGGGAACACAGAGAATTTCAGTTAAATTTGTACTGACATAGGAGTGGTTGCCCGTTTTAACCGCCTGACAATCAATCATAAAATTACAAAAGGCATTTCAGCCCTACAGCTTTTTAGACGATTTTCTTATATCAAATCACGTGTAAATAACTTATTCTTCATTGAAGAAGGAAGCAAAGTTGGCCATAAAGAGCTGCCCCCATTTGCTGAGTCAACCCTTTTTATTACATAATAAGTCGAAGACGATAATTGTTCCATTTACACTACTTTCGCATATTATATTTCCCAAATGATATCAGAAACTCGCAAAAGTCATCCATCATACCGAATAAGTCTGTAACATTGCCATTCCTGATCATGGCGGCTTTTGTTTGTTCTTCTTTGACTTTCAACGCAGTAGAGTTACAACATTATTTCCAAATGCTATATTCACGAATACTAATCATTCATCAAACTCAAGTTATATAAATTTCCAAATCCATGAAAGATACAAAAATCAAGAGAACTTCATCAGATTATCCTGCATATGATTTCTTTCTACTATTATTGTATTATTTACGACCAATCTGCTACCCAAATCCTCTGAATAACAAGAATAGCAGGGACATTGCAACCCTATAAGAAACCGTCAATTAGCCATTTCGCTGCCACAATCGTTAATAATTCGTAATTATTCGGTCATGCAACAGACCTTAAAAGAGCAGATAAGAAAATATTTCTTACCTTTGCAGTCCGATTATTTCGGGGACGAACTTAGAATTCCCAGCGCAGAAGTGTTAATAGTGCCGCTTTTGGCCAGGCGTCATGGTTAGTGAATCAGCTGCGCAATGACGAAGTCTTAGAATACTGCAAAGGCTCAAAAGCCTGTGCATATTTTTTATGCGTTCGTCAGATAGAATCAACCTAACATGTTTTTTAGTAGTAAATCGATTTTAAAAGAATGAACACTTTAAGTTACAAGACGATTTCCGTTAACAAGGAAACGGCACAAAAAGAATGGGTGGTCATAGACGCCACCGACCAAGTGGTGGGTCGCCTCTGCTCAAAGGTAGCCAAACTGTTGCGCGGAAAACACAAGCCCACCTTTACCCCGCACGTAGACTGTGGTGATAATGTCATCATCATCAACGCAAAGAAAATTGTTTTCACGGGCAAAAAAGAAACCGATAAAATTTATACTCGCTATACGGGTTACCCCGGAGGGCAGCGTTTCAATACGCCAGCATCTCTTCGCACGAAGAAAGACGGTGCAGAGCGCATTATCCGTCATGCAGTAAAAGGCATGCTTCCAAAGGGTATTCTGGGACGCCATCTTCTCAACAATCTTTATGTTTACGAGGGAACAGAGCACAAACATGAAGCTCAAAAGCCCAAAACCATTGATATTAACCTGTATAAATAATCGAAACATATGGAATTAATTAATGCAATCGGTCGCCGTAAAAGTGCAATAGCACGTGTTTATCTCAGCGAAGGCACAGGCAAAATTACCATAAACAAAAAAGATATTGGGGTATATTTCCCTTCAGCCATACTGCAATACGTAGTAAAACAGCCACTGCATTTGCTTAACGTGGTAGAAAAATACGACATTAAAGCCAATCTCGACGGTGGTGGTTTTACTGGACAAAGCCAGGCTTTGCGCCTTGCCATCGCACGTGCATTGGTCAAAATCAACGCAGAAGATAAAAAAGCTCTCAAGGATCAAGGATTCCTTACCAGAGACCCACGTGCTGTTGAGCGTAAGAAACCCGGACAGCCCAAAGCTCGTCGTCGCTTCCAGTTCAGTAAACGTTAATGTTTGGGGAGTACGAAACAAGCACTGTCGTACTTGTCTTCAACTCCTTTCACATTGCACTCGTTTCTGGACGGATGCAGTTTAGCATCTAAACCGAATGGACTTCGGGAACGATAGGCCGCAAAAACATATCGGATGACATATATATATCCATTATGCGGAGAAATGGCCTATCAGATACCTGAACTACTATTCGGCTGATTCTAAGTCAAAAAAGAATAAAAAAGAAAGTAAACAACAACATTCAAAAAGAAAAGAAAACATGGCAAGAACAAATTTTGACCAGTTATTACAAGCAGGATGCCACTTCGGTCACCTGCGTCGCAAGTGGAATCCGGCAATGGCTCCTTATATCTTTATGGAGAGAAACGGCATCCACATCATCGATCTTCACAAGACCGTGGCCAAGATAGACGAAGCAGCGGCTGTCCTTAAAGGCATCGCCAAAGCAGGTAAGAAAATCCTCTTCGTCTCTACTAAGAAACAAGCAAAGGAAATTGTTGCAGAAAAAGCAGCAAGCGTAAATATGCCTTACGTTATCGAACGTTGGCCGGGCGGCATGCTCACCAACTTCCCAACCATCAGAAAAGCGGTTAAGAAGATGACAACCATTGACCGCCTGATGAACGATGGTACTTATTCAAACCTTTCCAAGCGTGAATTACTTCAGGTTACACGCCAACGTGCCAAGCTGGAGAAGAACCTCGGGTCTATCGCCGACCTCTCCCGCCTGCCCAATGCCCTCTTCGTTGTTGACGTAATGAAGGAGCATATCGCAGTAAAAGAGGCCAACAGACTCGGCATCCCAGTATTTGCTATTGTCGATACCAACTCCAACCCCAACAATATCGACTATGTAATTCCTGCAAACGATGATGCAAAAGACAGCATCGAGACCATTCTCGCAGCTTGTTGCGCAGCCATTGCTGAAGGACTTGAAGAACGTAAGGTTGAGAAGGCAGATGAAAAAGCTGCCGCAGAGCAAAGCGAAGAAGCTGCAGATGCTCGTCCACGCCGTGCCCGCCGTGCTCGCAAGGAGGACAACGAAAGCGAAACCGAAGCCGAAGACACCAAGGCAGAAGAAACTGCTGAGGCTCCTGAAGCTGACGTTCCCGCAACAGAGGAAGAGGCTCCTGCAGCAGAATAATATTTTTCGTTCACAAAACGGAAGAAACTCATGGATGGAGAGTTTTCCTGTCAGCAACAAAGATGGTTTTTCTTGTTTGGATTCAGGGCTGAAACAAAGACCGTACAACAATCTGAAAACCATTCCCACTTGTTGCAGCAAGAAAGGAAAACTCCCCATTTATCCCCAAAACACAGATAATTTACGCATCAATAAAAATAAAAGAAGATATGGCATACAAACCCAATATGGAAGATATCAAGAAGCTCCGTACAATGACGGGTGCGGGATTGGCTGACGTAAAGAACGCCTTGACCGAAGCCGAAGGAGACTTCGACAAAGCAAAGGATTTGCTTCGTGAGCGTGGACTGGCTATTGCAGCCAAACGTTCAGATCGCGAAACGTCCAATGGCTGCGTTCTCGTGAAGAAAGTTGATGGCTTTGCAGCAATGGTTGCTGTAAAATGCGAGACTGACTTCGTAGCAAACGGAGCAGATTTCATCGCCATGACCGAGAGCATTCTTGACGCAGCAATTGCTGCCAGAGCCAAAACACTTGAAGAAGTTAAGACCTTGAAGTTGGCCAATGGCGAAGTAGCAGAAGATACCGTAACCCAGCGTTCAGGTATTACTGGTGAGAAGATGGAAATAGACGGATACAACTTCCTCGAAGGAAGCAACATCTCCGTTTACGACCACATGGGACGTCACACCCTCGCTACAATGGTGCAGCTCAACCAAGACAATGAAGATGCTGCCCATAAAGTGGCCATGCAGGTAGCCGCCATGAAACCCATTGCGCTCAACGAGGCCAGTGTTCCTCAGGAAGTGAAAGACGAGGAGTACAAGGTGGCTGTGGAAAAAACCAAGGAAGAGCAAATCGAAAAGGCTGTTGTGGCTGCCATTAACAAAGCAGGCATCAACGCCAACCTTGTAGACAGCGAAGATCATATTGAGTCTAACATCGCAAAAGGCTGGCTCACGGCTGAGCAGGCAGAACAAGCACGCAAGATTCGTGCAGAAGTTGCTGCCGACAAAGCGGCCAACATGCCTATGCAAATGATTGAAAACATTGCCAAAGGCCGCTTGGCCAAGTTCTTCAAGGAGAGCTGTCTGGTAGATCAGGAATTCCAATTCGGCGACGGAGATAAAATCAATGTTGCAGACTGGTTGAAGCAACAAAATAAAGAGCTGCACATCGTAGACTACAAACGCTTCACTCTTGCCGGAGAATAATTTTTCAGATCAAATTCAATTATATTCAGATACTGGTCGCTTTGTTCAAGAGCGGCCGGTTTTCTATTTTATCACATCAGTTTTCTTTCGTATAAACCCAAATCGGTTATTAGACCGCCAACACTACATTTCCCACTAAAAATGATGCTTACCGACTGATTACGGTCGATTGCCGGCATCTTTTCTGCTTTCTTTGCTCGGTACAACTCGCTACGCTTTCAAAAAAATGACAGCCCATCTGCTCAACATACAAACAAAATCAGTACAGTCCCTAATAATCGATTGGCGATAAAAAAGAAAGCAAGACATGCTTCTTTCCTCTCAAAATTGCTTATTTTTGCACCATTCAAACAGCAGCATGGACATATCTCCTCTGTTGTTCCGAAGCTACCGTACACGACTCTACCTATTATAAATATACAAGAACGAGTACATAAGATACAAATATGATGACACTCTCCGAACTCTACAAGATTTTCCAACAACATCCTCAGGTCACTACCGACAGCCGCAATTGCCCTAAAGGTTCTATCTTTTTCGCCCTCAAAGGCGAATCATTCAATGGCAATCTCTTCGCAGAGAAGGCACTGGCATCAGGCTGTTCTTATGCCATTGTCGACCAAGAAGACTGCATCCCTGCCGAAGACAACCGCTTTATTCTCACCGATGACTGCCTGACAACCCTCCAACAACTGGCCAACTATCACCGCCGCCAACTCGGTACACGCATCATCGGTATTACAGGCACCAACGGAAAGACCACGACCAAAGAACTCATGGCTGCCGTCTTAAGTCAAAAGTTCAACGTGTTGTACACGGAGGGCAACCTCAACAATCATATCGGAGTACCCAAAACCTTACTGCGCCTGACCCGCAAACATGATATGGCTGTCATAGAGATGGGTGCTAACCATCCGGGAGAGATTAAGATGTTGGCAGAAATGGCTGAACCAGACTTCGGAATCATAACCAATGTAGGCAAGGCACACCTCGAAGGCTTCGGTTCTTTCGAAGGTGTAATCCGCACAAAGGGAGAACTCTACGACTATTTGCGTTCCAAGCCTCAAAGCGCAGCTTTCATTCACCACGAAAACAGCTATCTTACAACAATGGCCAACGGCCTAAAAACCGTGTATTACGGCACTTCCAACGATGCAGGTATTGCCGTATCCGGACACATTGCCTCCTGCTCTCCCCTACTCTGCTTCAACTGGCATGCAGCCAATGAGGACATACAAACCGTCCAAACCCATCTCATTGGTTCTTACAATCTGCCCAACATGCTTGCAGTTGCATGTATAGGACATTATTTCGGCGTACCGACAGAGTTTATCAACCGAGCCTTGACCGACTACATACCCAGCAATAATCGCTCACAACTCGAACAAACTCCCTTCAATCACCTGATAGTAGACACATACAACGCCAACCCTACAAGCATGAGAGCTGCTCTACAAAACTTCCTCGACATGGAAGTCGACAACAAGATGGTAATTCTCGGAGAGATGAAAGAACTGGGAGATGCTTCAGAGGAAGAACATGCAAGAGTCGTACAATTCCTCGATGAAGCCCATTTCGACAATGTATGGCTGGTAGGCGATGCATTCTTACACATAGACAGTCCCTATCGCAAGTTTCAGACGGTAGAAGAGGTCAAGGAGGCTATTGCCTGCAAGCGTCCCGAAGGTTTTTATATCCTCATCAAAGGCTCCAACGCTACCAAACTCTTTCAACTGCCACCATTACTATAATACGTATCCTCTGACATACAACAACCGTACCTGTTAGCAATTCGGTGATTAATTCCAAGTCGGTCATTAGGTCACTTAGGTTTTCATTTCCGACTAATGGAGTTGCCTCCCCACTAATTTTATCTGACTGTCGGCATCTTCTCCGCCGTTCTACCTCGGCATATCTCTTTATGTCTTCTAAAAACAACACCCCATCTGTTCGACATCCGGACAAAATCATTGCAATCTCTAATGACCGATTTGGCTTAAAAGGCTAATACCGAATATTGTAAACACAATTATACAGTTATTCAGCACCCGAATAAGAGTTTCGTTAAAATCGTCAGTTTTTTCAACATTTTCTGCGCAAAAATTTTCAAATAATCAAACATTTAATTAACTTTGGAGCGTAATCAACAAAACATTTTAAATCAAAAATCAAAAACACATGAGCAAAAAATTACATTTTGCACTATTAGTTCTAATGATGCTGATAGTCGGTCGTTCTGCGCATGCCCAATCCAACAACCCTGATGTGAACACACTTGGGGAAGCCATTGCATTGGGACAATCATGCGACTTGGTCTTGAACGAAAACAGTAACTACACTCTACAGGCCATTTACGTTGACCCAACTTATGGTGACATGTGGCTATGGGATGGTACAAATGGTATTTTCCTTAGTGAAGCAAAGACCTATTTTCCTGACATTGCCACAGGAAAAGTAATTAAAAGTGGTGTAATTCACCTTAACTACATCTCTTTCCTCAAGGCTTGGGGAATATGGAAAACCGGTTCTCACACTTACGAAGACCGTGAAGGATTCATTGATGCCAAAGAAGTCACGGATCCAGCAAACATCACTCCCTTTGAATTCGTGAAAATTAAGGGTACGCTGAATGCTGACGGAACACAGCTTACCTGCGAAAACGGAACTCTGGAGTTGAGTGACGGGTATGGATTTACACCCAATTTATCAGCAAACGGTGGTAAGACAGGCTACGTAACAGGTACGAAAAACTTGCAAGGAAAGTTCATTGTATATCCTGAAGCATACTTTACCGGTGAAAACACTGACGACCCCAACCGTATTGATACATTTGAGAAGCTGAAAGCCATCACCGGAAACGGATCGGTTACATTCTATGTGCCGAACGGTACCACAATGCTTGCCTTGAAGCAAAGTCAATGGGACAAAACCATGTACCTCTGGGACGGAAAAGACGGTGTACGTATTACAGGCGATGATGTGTACAACAAAATACTGGATGGAGGAAATATCACCATCGAGCCAGGTCAAAGTGTAACCGGAGACCTCTCTATAATGTTTTTCGCCGAGAACTATTATTTCTACTATAATACTGCCTACTATGGAACGGACGTTTGCAACCTTACTTTCGGTGAGAAGCAAACACAAACTCCTTTGCAACTGACCATCGCAGACTTGCTCGCCGATGCGAATACCAAGAAGTATAACGATGCCTATGTTCGCGTATATGGCACCATCATACCCGACAGGAGATTGGTAAGCGATGATGGTAAGATATTGAAGCTGGATGACTATTTTGAACTGGGTATCAACTTCAATGAACTTGTAGGTTACAAAGGTTACGTGACGGCTATTGCCAAAAAGGATGCCTTTGACATGTCTTTCACATTGCTTCCCATCACCACAAACTTCTTTGAAAACCAAGGAATGGCTGAAGCAGAAGAAGTTGTTTACGATGCGTTGGGCGAAGTAAGCATCACCAAGGAAATTCCTATCGCCAATGTTACCATCAACAACATGAACCTCAAAGCCGGCAAGTACAGCACGATTTGCCTGCCGTTCGACCTCAGTCAAGAAAAGGTTGCAACCATATTCGGCGAGGGAACCAAATTATACGCTCCTCAAAATTACAACTGCAGTGCCGAGGCTGACACGATATTCCTGAACAGCTCTGACATGATCAGAGCCGGTGGCAAGTATGTCATTAAGCCAATGAAGGATTTGACAGAACTCAAGTTCGAAAGAATCAACGTAAAGAGCAGCGCATTCCCATACTCAAACAAGGTATGGCCGAAAAACTGGAGTGCTGCAATTACCAAGGATATCAACTATCATGGCAGATTCAGTGCTTACGATGCCGACACCATTCCCACAACCTATACTATCACCGAAGAGGGCAACATAGCAGCAGGCAGTGGCGTACAACGTGGTTTCTGCACATACTTCACCATTAAAGAGGGTAGTACCAAGTCTGTTCTCCTCTACGACGGCAAAGAGCCTGAAGTGGAAGTAGTAGATCCCAATGCCATCAATACCTTTGCCAAGCTCAAGGCGATTATGACAGACGACATGGTAACCTTCCATATACCGAAGAACACTCGTGTTTCAATGGTTGTGAAAGGAGATGATGTAATGTCAAGCTATCTGTACTTATGGGATGGAAAAGACGGTCTCTGCATTACCGGAGGTGACGTAAAAGAAAGCATCCTGAAAAACGGCGAGCTCAATGTTGAGGTCGGACAACTTGTCAGCGGAACAATTACCGCAAAGTATTTCGGTGAAAAAGGCGGCTACATGTACTATAAGAAAGCCTACTATCCCGAGTCACAAGACAACATAACATTCGGTGAAAAGGGTGAAGTTGTTCCTCTTGAAATAACTGGAGAAGAACTTCAGAGCAAAGTAAACGATAAGACTTACAACGATGCCTACATACGTATTCACGGCGTATTCGACCCGAACAAGAACTTCGTTTGCGACAACGGAACAACGATTCAGGTAGACGACATCTTCAATGTGAAGTTCAAGATAGATGACGTTGTGGGTCACAAAGGTTACTTTACCGTATTGACCAACAGAGCGGCATGGGCAGAAGTGCCTACATTCAAATTCTATCCGGTATCTGATACATGCTTTGCCGATGAAGGAATTGCCCAAGCTGAAACAGTAGTTTACGATGCAAATGCAGCAAACACCATTGACAAGGACATTCCGTTTGCTAACGTAACTATCAAGAACTTGAACTTACAAAAAGGCATCTTGACCCCGATTTGCCTGCCATTCGACCTCAAGAAGGAAGACGTTGAGAAAGTGTTCGGCAAGGGAACGGTTATCTATGCCCCCAACCTTTACAGCTCTTCAGAGAAAGCTGACACAGTATTCTTCTACAAAGGCGAAAGCATTACAAGCGGTTCCCCGTATGTAATCAACTCTGCCAATACAGTTAACGAATTGGTTGTAGAGAACGCTTCCGTGAAGAAGCAAGAACCCTACAAAGTTGGTTTGTGGAAAGCTGAAACCGGCGATGTTGAAAAGGTTATCGAAATTATGGGTACCTACTCACCGGTTGACCTCAGCAAGGTGAATAATTCCTACCTCTTCGATACAGAAGGTCTGTTGCACGCCTCTACAGAGGTTAACCAACCAGCCTTTATTACCAAGGCATTCAGTGCTTATGTTGTAGCTGAAGATGGTCTGAAAAACATTGTCGTAGTCTATGACGAGAAGATTGTCAGCGGCATTAGTGAAGTAACGACGGTTGACAACATTACCAACGGAAGAATATACACCATCAACGGACAATACATGGGTACTTCACTCAATGGTTTGAAGAAGGGTGTTTACATCCGCGACGGTAAGAAGGTTGTTGTGAAGTAACCTTACAGAGAACGATAAATCAAGCATTAGTATTCCGCTGTCGGCAATTCTTTGTCGGCAGCGGTTTCTTTATCCCAATTCGGTCATTAGAGACCGTACTGATTATGTTCGTATGTCGAGCAGCTTGTCTGCCTCTTTTGCCAAAGGCGTAGCGGGCTACGCCGAGGAAGAACGGCAGAGAAGATGCCGGCAAACGGACGAAATCAGTCGGTAAGCATCATTCTTAGTGGGAAATGTAGTGTTGGCGGTTTCATGAACGATTTGGGTTTATATAAGATGAGTTCGTCCAACTCAAATACTCCTCCAATCGGTCATGTGAGGCCGTGATGGTTTTGTTTTATACCTTTGTTCATTGTGCACGGATTCTTCGGAAAGCAGCAATCAGCAACCCAATGACGGCATATCATCATGAGGATGTCACAGAACAGGATTGATACCAGCCATTGGTACGGCGTGTACCAATGGCTGGTACGGTTCGTACCGGTGCTTGGTAGCGTGAGTACCAAACATTGGTACGATGACAAGACCTGCCTATACCGTTCTCCATGAGCCCCAATCGGTCATGAGTCCGCTTATATTTCCTCGTTTGAATTGGTATTGTCACCCACCTGTTTTCGTTCAGATGTTGTGTAGAATTGGGATAAAAAGAAGGAAACAGGTGTCTGTATTTCCACAAAAAGCCGTAATTTTGCGCGAAAAACATACAATTATGGCAATAATCAAATCAGTAAAAGGCCTTTCACCCAAATGGGGCAAGGAGTGTTATTTCAGTGAAAACGCCGCCATTGTGGGCGAGGTTACCATGGGAGACGAATGCTCCGTATGGTTCAATGCTGTCGTTCGTGGCGACGTTGCACCCGTAACCATTGGTCACCGTGTAAATATTCAGGATGGAGCTGTGGTTCATGTAACCAACACAACAGGGCCAACCGTCATCGAAGACGATGTAAGCATCGGTCATAATGCAACCATTCACGCCTGCACCTTGCGCCGCGGCTGTCTCGTCGGCATGGGTTCCACCGTGTTAGACAATGCCGTTGTCGGCGAAGGTTCCGTTGTTGCGGCCGGTGCTTTGGTACTGGGTGGTACCATCATCGGCAGCCATGAGATTTGGGGAGGAGTTCCGGCACGATTCATCAAGAATACAAGTCCAAACCAAGCCGAGTCTTTTGCCAAGCATTATGTTGAATATTCCAAATGGTATTTGGAAGAATCAGCCGAATAAAGCCAATCGGTCATTAGCCCGCTTGGGTTTCCGTTTCCTACCAACGGAGTTGCTTTCTGACTGCTTTCGTCCGATTGTTGACGGCTTGCCTGCCGTTTTCCTTAGCGTACCCATTATACTTTCAACAAAAACAACAGACAATCTGCTCAACATCCAAGCGAAATCAGCACGGTCTCTCATAACCGATTGGGGATAAAAACAGTGCGACAGAAAGCGGAATGTCTTTCTGTCGCATTTTGATTTTTCTTTTGCCGGCATTCGCCCATTTCATTTTTTTATTGTATATTCGCAGAATTATCATGGAGTTTTACGAATAATCATGAATACACTCACCTATAAAGACGAGAATTTTTGGCGGCATTTTGCCTTGAGAACAGCCTTGGCGGCATTCATCACAGCCATTATCGTTCTATTTCTGCCCCGCTCCGAGGCCGAACACTATCGCTACATAGAGGGTAAACCTTGGATGCAAGGAACGGTGATTGCCAAGTTTCAGTTTCCTGTCTACAAGTCAGAAGAGGTTATCAATGCCGAACGCGACAGCGTAATCCAACACTTTCAGCCTTATTACCGCATTGATGTCAATGTAGAAAAGCAAGCTTTGGACGAGTTTGCGGCACGTTTTCAGAATGAAGACGCCTCTCACATGGCCTCCAATTTCAAATACACGGTCATTCAGGAACTGCACCGCATCTACCAGACAGGCGTGATGAATCAAGCCGAATATGCCCGCATGGCCACCGATTCTACCAATTCCATACGCCTGATACATGGGAAAGAGGCTGTCAACCTGCCCATTCGTAACGTTTTTTCCACCAAAACGGCCTATGAACATCTGTTCAAGAACGACCTTTTGAACGAACAACGAGCCGTGGTGCAGCGTCTCAACCTCACCGACTATATACGCCCTAACCTCCTCTACGACAAAAACAAGAGCGAGTCTGAGCGTGAAGAACTCCTCAATTCCATTATCGAGACGGACAACATGGTGATGGCCGGCCAGAAAATCATTGATGAGGGAGACATCGTAACACCCTATACGGCACGTGTGTTGTCGTCGCTCGAAAAGGAAATGATGAAGCGAAAAGGCGGAGAAGACAATGCCGGCAACCGCCTTATCGGCCAAATTATCGTCGTAGGAATCCTCATCGGCCTCTTCACCGTGTACCTCTCGCTTTTCCGCAACGACTACTTCGACAAGCCCCGAAGCCTCATGATGGTCTACTCGCTCATCAGCTTGTTCCCCATCTTGGTTGCCATCATGAGCAAGTATGTCATCTTGAGCATCTATGTGCTCCCCCTTGCCATGCTGCCCATCTTTATTCGCATGTTCATGGACTCCCGAACGGCCTCCATGGCACATTTCACAATGGTCATGCTATGCGCCACGGCAATGAGAAGTCCATACGAATTTATCCTCGTTCAGCTTGTTTCGGGCTTTGCCGCGGTATATTCTCTGCGCGAGTTGTCCAAGAGAGCACAACTGTTCAGGGCTTCCTTGATAGTTTCTTTCTGCGGCATGGTGACCTATTACGGCCTGCAAGTCGTCCAAAACAACGAACTCGTGCCGCAAGACAGAGTAGTTTACCTTTACTTCATACTCAACGGTTTCATTCTCTTGCTTGCCCATCCGCTGATGTATCTCATCGAAAAGACTTTCGGTTTCACCTCTAACGTGACGCTTTTCGAGCTGTCTGACACCAACAAAGACCTGCTCCGACAACTAAGCGAGGTAGCTCCGGGAACTTTCCAGCACTCCATCACGGTGGGCAACCTCGCCTCCGAAATAGCGAACAAGATTGGAGCCAAGGGATTGCTGGTAAGAACGGGTGCGCTATATCATGACATTGGCAAGATGACCGACCCCGTTTTCTTTACCGAGAACCAAGTCGGTGCCAATCCGCACGACCGTCTCACGGAGAAAGAGAGTGCCCGCATCATCATCAACCATATACATGAAGGCATCCGTCTGGCCGAAAAACACAATCTGCCACGCGTCATCAAAGATTTTATATTGACACATCACGGAGCAGGTTTGGTCAAGTATTTCTATATACAATACAAAAACAAGCATCCGGAAGAAGAGATAGACGAGCGTGACTTTGCATATCCCGGCCCCAATCCCTTCACCCGCGAGCAGGCGTTGCTCATGATGGCCGACTCGGTCGAGGCCGCCTCGCGCTCCCTCGGAGAATACACGGAAGAGAATATCTGCAATCTTGTCAACAAAATCATCGACTCGCAGATGGCAGAGGGCTTCTTTACAGAGTGCCCCATCACCTTCCGTGACATCGCTGTAGCCAAATCCGTCCTCATCGAACGCCTCAAATCCATCTACCATACACGCATACAATATCCAGAATTGGAAAAGGGATGCGAGGAGAAAAAAGAAGAACAGGAATGAAACCATGCAGGACAGTATGTGTCAGCAGTCAACTGTCCTGCAACAGAAGATGTTGAGGTGTCAGGGATATCTACATTAATAATTGATGAACAGCTTGAGACTGAATTAATAAATGATAGAATTGTGAAGAAAGACATCATTCTTCCGGGAGAGTATCATTATAATCTCACTTTGGGAGTATATGGTGGTTTCAAGGTTGCTTTACCATGAGAGCTTGCAAATCTGTGCATATACTATCATGGCTGTATTCAGAAAATATTTGCGAAACAAACATACTCACAAGATGAAAAATAGTCGTTTCATGCATCAAGTCATACTGTGCCTGATTCTTGTCCCCTTGCTTTCTGCCTGCGGACTGGTACTCATCAACGACATCGGCTACAGGAGTCTCACGGCAGAACAACGTAAACGTGTAGTGAAATGCGAAGTTCCTATTGACAGTTTACGCAGTGATGGGCTTATCTACCTGATTCGATCGGAGCAACTGCAAGACTATTTGAACCGTCAGCAAAAAGTTCTTATCTATGAATATCGGTCGTTTTGCAGCAGTGAAAATTGTGTAAGTGTGCAATATGCAGAAAAACTCTGTGAAGAAATGGGGGTGAACCCGTGCATTGTCAATGCGTCATATTATCACCTTTCGATGTTGGATGGCGTGCAAACGCCCATCTTGGCACCAGACTTTAATCATTACAAAACGAGTAATGACATAAAGTTAACGCGCCGTTTCTTTGATGAACTTACGCATACGACAAGGAAAGAAAGGGGATACACTATCCTATTATGTGTTTGAAAAAGGCCGTTTTACGGGTACGTTTAAAAGCATTCATGAGGCTTTGGGACTTAAAAGGGCTATGCCGATGAAATAAATCCGCAGGAAACAGAGAAGAGTTTTTCCCTCGTAACATAAAGAAGAATGCCGAAACGGTAAAGGATGGACGAGGGAAAGGCTCTTTCTCATGTTCTGATGTTTTTGTGTGAGGTTTCTGTTAAGTACCCATGTCCAAGGGTGTTAAGCACTGACACGCAAGGGTGTTAAGCACTGTCATGCAAGGGTGTTAAACACTGTCATGCAAGGGTGTTAAACACTGACAGCGGAAAGTGTTCCGTAGCAACGATGGCCGTAACTCCATACTCCCATTTGTCATACTCCGTTGCGATAACTCCCAGTCAGACATGAGAGCCTGTGGTGATTTCGTCTACTTGTCGGCATCAACCCGCCCGATGTGTAGCATCAGAAATTATGTCATACTTCATCCCATCACTTCGTGAAGCCTATCGAAAGTATGCTCAACCTCACTTTCCCGGCCTTGCCAAGTTCTTGGGCAAGCGAACAGACGGTTGCCCCTGTCGTAACAATATCATCTACAATGAGAAGGTGTTTGCCATCAATGGCCCTGCCGTCTTGCAAGGCAAACACGCCTTCCACATTGGCATTGCGCTCCCATCGGCCTTTATGCGTCTGGCTTTCCTTAAAGACTTTGCGCACAACAGTTTTGTCCACAAGGGGCAAGCCTGTAATTTCTGCCACCCCTTTTGCTATCTCCCGGCTTTGGTTATACCCTCTTTCACGTTCACGTCGCTTGCTTAGCGGTACGGGCACAATGGCATCTATTCCTTCAAAGAAGGTCTGCTTCTTACCTGTTTCAGGCTCTGTGTGACAAGTAGCAAGCATTTCCTTCGCAGCCATTTTGCCCCAGAACACGCCGGCCTCGTCATCTCCGGCATACTTGATTTCGTATATCAGACTTGCCACCTCCGAATGTGATTGGTAGTACAACAAAGCTGCGGCACGCTCAACGGCCATCCTTCCCCAGAAACTCTTGGCCATAATATTGTCGTAAGGGGCAGCGGCAAAGTCTGTGCGGGGCAAGGCAAGGTTGCAGGATGAGCATATTACAACTTCTGTCAATGCAAGCCTGCGGCCACAGACAACACACGACTGAGGCGAAATAAAGTCGGTAATGCGATGCCAGAAGCTAATCTTTGTATCCATCCGCTATTCTTTTTCTATATCGGAGAGTGCACGCTGAATTAGATCGGATGAAAAGCCACGTCCTGCCGCAAACCTAAACAGCTTGCCGTTCATCTCATATTCAGAGGCAGCCTTGGTAGATTTGCGCTTGGATTGAAGCAACGGCCGGAGCACATCGAGATATTCCTCATCGTCAATTTCAAGGAGAACAGCCTGCACGACACCCCTATCCACATGCTTCATCCACAACGCCTGTTCAATCTTCTTGCGTCCCCAGCGATTGTAACGCAGCTTGTCCGCGACAAAGGCTCGTGTATATCGCTCGTCATCTATATATCTGTCGGCCGTCAACCGGGCTATCACACGCCCTATCGTGTCGTCATCCATCTCCCACTTGCGCATTTTCTCTTTCACATCCCCACTGCAATGCTCGCCTTTGGCACAAAGGGCAGACAAGCGTTTCAGGGCATCTTCCTCGGTCATCGTCTTCTTGTTCATGACTGTTTTTCCTTTATCTTCTTTTCATCAGAACACACGGCACATTCCGTTTCCTTGCTTCCACTCCGTCGATTACCGTCCGATGGTTTCCGCACAAGAGTTCCCTCGACAAAACGCTGCTTGCCAAACTCGTCCTCTATGCTGCTGATGCGTTCAAAGCCGAAGCCTGCAAGAAGCTCCCGTATCTCGTTAACGAAAAGAGGATTGACTTCAAAAAATATCCTGCCGTTGGTTTTCAGTGACACGCTTGCATAACAGGCAAGGGAACGATAAAAACGAAGCGGGTCTTCATCGGGTACAAACAAGGCCGTGTGCGGTTCATACTCGAGTACGTTTCGAGACATCCCGGCACGCTCTCTCTCACAGATGTATGGCGGATTGGATATCATCACATCCCATCGGAGCAGCTCTCCGTCCTTGGTTGGCGGTTGTTCGGCCAACCGCAGCACATCCCACTTATTCCATTTCACCTTCGCTCCCAACCATTCAGCATTTTCCTGCGCCACTTGCAAGGCTGCTTCAGAAAGATCACAACCACTTACGTCGGCACAGGGAAGGTCGAGCGCAAGCGTGACAGCAATGCAACCGCTGCCCGTACAGGCATCCAACACGACAAGCGGACTCGTTGCCGCAGAAGCAGTTTCTATTACCCTGCGACACAAGGTTTCGGTTTCAGGACGGGGAATGAGCACCGAGGGCGAAACACGGAATGGTCGTCCGCAAAAGCAGGTCTGCCCAAGTATATACTGCACAGGCTCTGCTGCTTCGAGGCGAAGCATGATTTGCTCCATCTCGGTTGCCTGTTTGTCTGTCAGTGGCAAAGAATCTGCCCCGACAATATCGGCCGTTGAGAGACCAAAACGTTCTTCGAGTATCCATCGGACTATAGACTTGGCTTCACCTTCATCGTAGAGGTGAGTCAGCCTTTGGCGGAGTTTGCGATAATTCATATCTTTATTGATGTGACAAGATGCCGTCAACCGGAAAACAAGATTCCTCACCTTATATCCCTGACTGGCAGTTTGCGAACTGCAAATATAAGTTTTTTTGCCGACAAAATGGCCGGATGCTACAACGATTCCAATTAAAGAGACTAAACCCAAATCGTAGAGTCAACCTGTACTTTCCAAATCGGTCATGAGACCGCCAACGTTATATTCCTCACTGATTATATTGCTTACCGACATCTGAACAAAATCAATATGGTCTCTCATGGCCGAATTGGATAGAAAAATCCCCATATCTTGCCGACATGGGGATAATCATATTGTTTCAACTTAATTGGTCATTACACCATTTAGGTTTCCGTTTCCAAACTAATTGGGTTGCTTCCCTACAGCTTTTATTCGTTTTTCGGCATCTTGCCTGCCGTTTTTCCTCGGCGTAATCCTTACGCTTTTGACAAAAACGACAATCAATCTGCTCTACATTCAAACAAAATCAGTACGGTCTCTCATGACCGAATTGGGGTTCAATCCAAATGTTTAGTCACGGTCGAGACTGTCATTAAAGTCGCGAGGTTCGCGCTCTGCCATTGGATCATGGTACTCATGATGTTCTCCACGGTTGTTGTTTCGGTTTCCGTTTCCGTTCTGACGGCGTTCACCATTACGCTCTGGATGCGGACGGCGTTCACCTCTTTCAGGACGAGAACGGCGTTCACGCTCCACATAACCATCTGGTTTGGGCATGAGTACACGGTGAGAAAGTTTGTATTTGCCAGTCTTCGGGTCTATCTCCAACAGCTTCACCGTAATTTTGTCACCTTCTTTGACGCCTGCATCTTCAACGGTTTCAAGGCGTTTCCAGTCTATTTCCGAGATATGCAGCAAGCCGTCTTTACCCGGAAGAACCTCTACGAAGCATCCGTAAGGCATAATGGAGCGTACAGTTCCTTCATAAACCTCTCCCACTTCGGGAATAGCGACAATTGACTTAATCTTGCCGATGGCAGCGTCAATCGATGCCTTGTCGGGTGCACTGACCTGAACCTTGCCCACACCGTCAACCTCATCAATGGTGATGGTTGCTCCGGTGTCTTCCTGCATCTGCTGGATAATCTTGCCGCCGGGGCCAATCACTGCACCGATAAACTCTTTCGGAATTTCTATCTGTTCGATACGCGGAACCTGAGGCTTCATTTCCTGACGCGGTTCGGCTATCGTCTCAACAAGTTTACCGAGAATATGTTCACGGCCAGCCTTGGCCTGCATGAGTGCTTTTTCAAGAATTTCAAACGACAGTCCGTCACATTTGATGTCCATCTGGGTGGCAGTCAGGCCGTCAATAGTTCCCGTTGTCTTGAAGTCCATGTCACCAAGATGGTCTTCATCACCGAGAATATCCGAGAGAACGGCATATTTGTCTTCGCCCGGGTTTTTGATAAGTCCCATGGCAATACCGCTCACCGGTTTCTTCATCGGTACGCCGGCATCCATCAGCGCAAGCGTTCCGCCACAGACAGTAGCCATCGAGGAAGAACCGTTTGATTCCAATATTTGGCTCACCAAACGCACAGTGTAAGGGAAATCTGTAGGAATTTGGTTCTTCAAGGCACGCCAAGCGAGATGTCCGTGACCAATTTCACGACGGCCAACACCACGTTGCGGTCTTGCTTCTCCTGTACAGAAAGGAGGGAAATTGTAGTGAAGGAGGAAGCGCATGTAGTTTCTGTCGAGTACATCATCTACAAGTTTCTCGTCCAGTTTGGTACCCAACGTACATGTCGAAAGGCTTTGTGTCTCGCCACGGGTGAATATACTGCTGCCGTGGGGCATCGGAAGCGAGTCAACTTCGCACCAAATGGGGCGTATCTCATCAGTCTTGCGACCATCAAGACGCACTCCTTCATCAAGAATACACCTGCGCATGGCGTCACGCATGACATCGTGGTAATAGCGTTCAGCCAGCGTATGCTTCTCGGCCAATTCTTCTTCCGACATTTCCGAATGTTCGGCATCGTATTTTTCAATAAATTCTGCGATGATTTTCTCGAATGCTTCCTGACGTGCATGCTTCTCTAAGGCTTGCTTTGTAACGTCGTATGCAGGCTGATAAAGTTCCTTCTTGATTTGTTCGCAAAGACTTTCGTCGTTCACTTCATGGTCGTATGCACGTTTCACATCCTTTCCAAGTTCCTTGGCAAGCTCCAACTGGAGGGCACACATAGGCTTGATGGCATCCATGGCAGCCTTTAATGCGCCAAGCAAATCTTGTTCGGAAACTTCATTCATTTCACCTTCCACCATCATGATGTTCTCTGCCGAAGCACCAACCATGATGTCCATGTCGGCTTCTTTCATCTGTTCTACGGTCGGGTTGATAACATACTGGCCACCAACACGTGCTACACGAACTTCTGAAATGGGGCATTCAAAGGGGATATCTGAGCAAGCCAAAGCAGCTGAAGCAGCAAATCCAGCCAGTGCATCGGGCTGATCAACGCCGTCGGCACTGAAAAGCAGGATGTTGACAAACACCTCTGCATGATAGTTTGATGGGAATAAGGGGCGCAACACACGGTCTACAAGGCGTGAAACGAGGATTTCATTGTCTCCGGGTTTGCCCTCTCGTTTGGTAAAACCACCCGGAAAGCGACCTGCTGCGGCATATTGTTCACGGTAATCAACCTGCAAAGGCATGAAATCCGTACCCGGCACAGCATCTTTTGCGGCACAAACGGTAGCCAGCAACATCGTGTTTCCCATACGGAGCATTACGCTTCCATCGGCCTGTTTTGCCAATTTCCCTGTTTCAATTGTGATGGTTCTTCCATCAGGCAATTGAACACTTTTTGTAATAACGTTCATCTAAATTCTTCTTCTTTTATAACTTACATCTAAAAATAATACATCGAATTAGCACAGACCGAAGAACGCGTCTTGCTAAAACGATGCAAATTTAGGTAATTCAATACAAACAAACGAATAATAAGAGGATTATTTCAGATTTTTAGGAAACGGTCATCGGATATTGCCCCACAATCGTTCATCAGTCCGCAAAGGCTGCATTCCCCGCCAATGATGTTGCTTCTCGCCTGCTTTCGTTCGATTGCCGACATTTTCCCTGACGTTTTTCCATAGCATAGCCGCTATGCTTTCGGCGAAAACGGCAGCCAGTCTGCTCTATATCCAAACAAAGCCATCACGGTCTCTCACGACCGATTTGGGTTAAAACGAAAGAGGAACCCGAACCATTCGGATTCCTCTTTCTTCTTCATTGACAACCGGTGTTGTTGTCCGTGTTGCCTTCTTATTATTTTCCTTTTGGCCTCAATTCGGCAAAATGACACCCGTCCAGTCGCAAGTAACCGACTTTCCTTTGTCTGAAATCAGTTCGGCCTTTACGTGATAGGTGTCTTCACTAACTTTCTTGATGGTGAGAGTGCCGTCTGTTATACCGCAATGTGAAACGCTGAGGTCGCTGTTTACTCTTTCACAGAACGAACCGAGAGGAATGCCTGCATAGTAAGTTCCAGGGAAAAATACGCCAGCTTCCTCCTTGATAGAATAGCTGCTGACTTTCGTCCCGACCTTATACGTTCCCTCGATGCCCGCACCTTTGGCCGTAAAGATGTCTAAGTTGAGTTTCATTCCGGGTACTATCGGATGCACCCCGTCGGCACTTATCTCCTCGACATCAAACAACCTGAGCACGTAATTGTCGGTAGTGCTTTTGGGATAAAGCATATACCGTGCTAAAACCGGCTGAATATTGACATCTGTTGTTATAAATTTATTGTCTTCATCGTCTTGTATTCCGCTGCGATCTTCAAATTCGATGTGGCCTACGTAGCGAAAGTCGAACTTCTGTCCGTCCTTAGTTTCGATGGTCGCCGTGAAAAGATAGCCGTCTTCTACGTGCTTCACCACCATTTCGCCGTTTACAATCTGATGGTCGACAATTTGATAACCGTTTTCGGTTTTGCCCTTATTTACAGTCAGGAGAGAGAACTCTGTGGTAAAACAACCATTCTTTCTGGCAGTACTGGCCACATACTTTCCCTCGGGCAAAACGGGATGGTTATGGTCTGCCGAAAGGTCAGCCCAGATGTCAACATACAACAGATAGCCCCCGGAATTCATCGGAACAAGTTCTCCCTTGCTGTTCTGGCCAAGTTTGTCGTTCGTCAACAGGAAGTAGTAGTCTCCATAACCCTCTTTCCAAAAGTCGCCAAAATAGATGCCTCCGAGGCTCTTGTCGAGCACGACGGCTTCACTTGCACTACGCGGATAACGGGAAATGCTGCTGATTTTACCTGCTTCCGTCTGGTTAATCATCCATGTATCATCCTCGTTTTCAATAGTGACATTGCCACTCGTGCGGACATTTTGTCCGTCCTTATACTCTATATTGAACTGCGCCTGCGCATGAAATGCCGTCAGAAACGCCAATAATGCAATTACAATTTTTCTCATTTTTCAAAGGTAATATTGTCAATACAAACGCCGAACGATGCCGACGAAATATTCTCATAGGCTTCTGATGCCCGATAAGTCGCTACAACTTTGTTTACTTTTCCCAGCGAAGAGACATCTATTTGAGTCCATTCTCCACAGATATAAGTCTTTCCGTCCCGATAATCCGCCATCGGAATGACAACCGTTCCGGTTTCTTCTCCGTTGGCATTAAAGCCCGTCAAGACCACCTCAAAATAATCGCCGTCTGCAAATCCGGGCTTACTGTAATAGCCAATCTTGCAATTTTGCCATGTCTCAGTCGTATTGTTGACCATCAGAGACACGATGCCCCGCTCCTCTTCGTTATCGAAAGCGAACTCAGGCGTAAGTCCCTGTAGAGTTCCCGAGATATATTTGTCATAGCGGAGGATGGCATATTTCGATGAGCCATTTGCTCCGGCAGGCTTTGAAGTGTCTGTAGTGACAACCTTGGTCTTCGAGCCTACGCCGGGATATTCGTCCTGCCACTTCGACACCTCCGACTCTTCCGACACCAATACGCCTGCAAACATGCTGTACTTCTCCTGATTTCTGAAAGTAATGCCCGCCTCGACATAGATGGTATCTTTGTTTTTCACAAGATTGTTGCGCTTTCCTTCCGGAAAGATGCAATCTTCAAAACTAATCTGTTGGTATTCTGCTTCGGCCACGAAGCGTTCTATCTTGTCGTTGATAGAAAGCGGTTTGCCGTCCAAAGTCCATTCCGTTCCGTTTTGCGTTACGGCGGCACGGTCTTTACAAGCCACTTTCGAGCCGTCTTGCTTGACGATAACGAAGGCATCTTGCGCCATCAGCCTGCAAGCAAACAGCATGGCCATGATGAGTAAACGTATTCTCATTGCACTGTCCTCCCTGACTTATTTCTTCTGGAATTTCACCGCACTGCGTCCTACTTTCAGGACGTATGCCCCCTGCGAAAGCCCCGATACGTCTACCTTGACACTTTCTTCACGACTCACTTGCACGTTCTGCACGCTTCCGTCGAGTGCATATACCGATATGTCCGCATGCTTGTCAGCTCCCATCAGGGTTAATGTTTCGTCCACCATCAACAAAGTCGGGTTGGCTTCCGTCAATGTTTCCTGACGGATTGAGGTTTCCGTTATCATCTTCACATCGGCCTTTTGCACATGGGCAATAGCCTCTCCTTCTTTCAGAACGATGCTAAACTCGGTGTCGTTGTCGGCTGCCAGCAAGAAATCTACTTGACTGAGAGGAACTTCCGTTCCATTATCCGTAACCAATCCCCATATCTGGCTTTGTGCTTGTAAGCCTATTGTGGAAAACAAAAGAGAAATTAATAGTAAGAACTGTTTCATAAATGCTATTCTTTAAGTTGGTCTCCGATTGTTGACGACCTCGCCAAAGGATGGAGTCCGTTAAACCTTTGTCGGGGCTGTTTTTGCTTACCGATGTTTCGGCTTCTGCCAATTCATCGAGCTGCAAAGGTAATCTATTTCCTGAAAAAACACGATTCTACCTGTAATTTATCATGAGTTCAACAAATTATAAGTGTTGATGATTTTTTGATTAGCGAGCAATGTCGTTTCTATATAGTATTGAATTACAAAGAAAAACCAACGACAATCACCATGATTGCCAAGGATAAAGGTGCAGGATCATCCCCAATCGGCCATGAGAGACCATGTTGATTTTGTTCGGATGCAGAGCAGATGGTCTGTTGTTTTTACGAAAGCGCAGCGGATTACGCCGAGGAAACACGGCAGAGTAGATGCGGGCATGCGGACAAAAGCAGGCGAGATGCAGCATCATTGGCGAAGAACGTAGCCATGACGGTCTCATGAACGAGTTGTGATTATTCTGTATGGCAGATGACCTTTGCAAGTTTTTAACCCAATTCGGTCATTAGAGACCGTACTGATGATGTTCGTATGTCGAGCAGATTGTCTGTCGCTTTTGTCAAAGGCGTAGCGGGCTACGCCGAGGAAGAACGGCAGAGAAGATGCCGGCAATCACCGAAATCAGTCGGTAAGCATCATCTTCAGTGAGGAATGTAGTGTTGGAGGTCTAATGGCCGATTGGGGTTAAACCCCAATCGGCCATGAAAGACCATGCCGGTTTTGTTCGGAGGTCGTCATGCAGACGAAAGCAGACAGGAAGAAACACCATTTGTCAGGAATGAAAACATAAGCAGTATCGTGACCGATTGTGGCTCATGGAGAGCAGCACAGACAGGTCTTGTCATCGTACCAATGTTTGGTACTCATGCTACCAAGCACCGGTACGAACCGTACCAGCCTTTGGTACGGCGTGTACCAAAGGCTGGTATCAATTCAGTTCAGTAGCTGCCTCATGATGATATGCCGTCATGGGGTTGCTTATTGCTGCTTTACGAAGAAGCCGTGCGTAATGAGCAAAGGTTTCTTGATACATTTCTTGCTCTGTCCCCAATCAGTCGCGAGACCGCCAAGGCTACATCCTTCGCTGATGAATGTTGCTTCCGCATGCTTTCGTCCGCTTGTCGTTAGCTTGTTTGCCGCTTTTCCTTGCGTACTCATTATGCTTTCAACAAAAACAACAGACCATCTGCTCTGCATCCGAACAAAACCAACATGGTCTCTCATGGTCGATTGGGGGAAAATCGACATACATTGAACTCAACTTATTTGATAGACCGCCACTCCCCCAAAAACAATTGTACCTCACTGTATCACTGTCTTTCCAATATGCATTGAGGTTGTAATTGTTCCCATGTATTTACAATTTTTACATGGTTTTTCGTCGTCTTTTCTTCTTAACTCTATGATATTTGTCTTATCTTTGCAAAAGATAGGCTGCGTCTCAGCAATATAGAACAAGTTCTATTGCGTTCGCTTGGCATCGCCCTGTCTGACAAGTGTCTTGCATTTCTATTGTTTTCAAAGAGCATGTAAGCCATGAAGTCTTGTCAGAGAACAAACGGACGAAACGCAGACGATAATCGTACACAACACGAAACTACCTAACGAGTCATGACGTTTACGGCAGAAAATATCTTTCTTTTGGGCTCTGTGCTCATCTTTTTAAGTATTGTTATCAGCAAAACAGGTTACCGCTTCGGTGTGCCCACTCTTCTTTTGTTCCTCTTTACGGGAATGTTCTTTGGCACAGACGGGCTTGGCTTACAGTTTGACAGTCCCCAGGGAACGCAGTTTATAGGAATGGTGTCGCTCAGCATCATTCTCTTTGCCGGCGGAATGGACACCAAGTTCAAGGACATCAGACCGATTTTGCTGCCCGGCATTCTGCTGTCCACAGTCGGGGTCATTGTCACCACGTTGCTCACCGGCGGCTTCATTTTCTACCTTTCTTATCTGGCCGGCTTCGACATACATCTCTCTCTCATCGTTTCTTTGCTCTTGGCAGCCACCATGTCGTCAACCGATTCAGCCTCGGTATTCAACCTTCTGCGTACACAAAAAATCGGTTTGAAACAGCATTTACGCCCCATTCTTGAATTGGAGAGCGGCAGCAACGATCCCATGGCTTATATGCTGACCATCGCTTTGATGGAGGTAGCCGTGTCGGGGACGGAGTTCTCGGTTCAAGGGTTGCTCTATAACCTTTCGTTTCAGTTTGTCTTAGGCGCGGCCTTGGGCTACGGCGGCGGCAGGTTGTGCACATGGATTATCAACCGCATCAATCTTCCCAACGCATCTCTTTATCCGGTGTTGCTCCTCAGCATGGTTTTCATCATTTTTACCATGACCGACTTGCTGAAAGGCAACGGCTACTTGGCCGTTTACATTGCCGGCCTTGTGGTGGGAAACAGCCGTGTCTCATTCCGAAAGGAGATGAATACATTTGTAGATGGTCTCACATGGCTCGTGCAAATAGTGATGTTCCTTACACTCGGCTTGCTTGTCAACCCCAAAGAACTGCTGGATGTGGCCGGCGTTTCTTTAGCCATCGGAGTGTTCATGATGCTTATCGCACGCCCCATCAGCGTATTTCTCTGTCTCATTCCCTGCCAAAAGCTCACATTCAAGGCAAAGACTTTCGTTTCGTGGGTGGGCTTACGCGGTGCGGTTCCTATTATTTTTGCCACCTATCCCATGATTGCCGGCGTTGAGGGGGCAGGCCTCATGTTCAACATCGTCTTCTTCATTACCTTGCTTTCCCTCTCCTTGCAGGGTACAACCATATCATGGCTGGCACGAAAGTTGCATCTTGACATGCCGGCAGAAAAAGACGGCAACGAGTTTGGCATCGAACTGCCAGATGAACTGGGGTCGAAACTGCACGAGTGGGTGTTGACCGAGGAAATGCTGGCTAACGGTAATCGCCTCTCCGAAATGGATATACCAGAGAAAACGCTAATCATGCTCATCAAGCGGGGCAACAGCTACATTGTACCCAACGGGCAACTGGAACTGCATAAAGGAGATGTTTTGCTTTCTATATCCAACAAGACATAAAGACAAAGAGATGGGGTTTACAATAATGTTTTTACGTTAAATGCTTATGTCTTTCATTCACTCTTCTGTATTTTTTTCTATCATTTTGCTTGTTTTTTGTTGTGCATTAACTATAATATTGCACCGACACATGAGCCTCAGCAAGAAACTTTTGATATTGTCTGTCACAGGTTTTCATCGTGGTACACAGTCAGAAAGAAAGATTGTAGTGCATTTACTGAAGAATGGTGCACTTGCTTCTACCCTCTTTCATGACCTATATGTCAGGAAAAACACCAATGATTATGCACAGATTGATCTTGTGATGGCTACTTCAATAGGAGTAATTGTCATCGAAGTAAAGGATTATGGGGGATGGATTTACGGAACGGGAACAAAAAAGTACTGGACACAGGTAATGGCTTATGGGAAACAAAAATATCGCTTTTACAATCCTATAATGCAAAATCAAGGCCATATTGCCACATTAAAAGCAAACCTAACCCAAAACGATAATATTCCTTTCTACTCTGTTATTGTCTTCACGAACCGTGGAAAACTTATTGATATAGATCTAATTCCTGATAATACTTTCATCATTAATTCGTATGAGATCATTTCTTTATTGGCCAACTTACTTTCAAGTAAACCCGTGGTCAATTATGGGAGCAAAGTAGAACTTATACAATTATTATCCGAAAGTGCAAAAAACGGAAATAGTTCAGAAATTCGAAAACAACATAGGATTCAACTGAATAACTACAATTACAATTGACCTACATAGCTTAGTAAGCATGAATTTCTTTTCTCCAAACACCCATTTCTTATGAAATCAATATGCACATTTATCCTTTTGGCCACAGTTATTTTCCTTACGGCAGGCTGCACGACCTCTCAGTCAATCTACAAAAAGCGACTGGAAGAAGCCAGAGGTTTGGCTCTTTGCCGTTGCATCGCTTACATGAACAAGTCCGTCGATTCGCTTTCGCCCATTACCAAAGACCATTCCATCGGCTATTTTGTTGAATTTGGCCATCTCACATTACACGAAATCGTCCAAATCAACGACTTTGTCAAAGATGAGTTCATGAATTTTCAAGGTATTGCCAAAGACAAACAAGCCAACATGATAGGCTATTCGGCGTGGCAATTCTATCACTCGAAGACGCTGGCAGACTTCATTCGCAAAACCATCAGAAGAAAACCTGATGAAGGAAAAGAGGAGTAATATTATCAAAAGAGATTATTGACATGGCCTGTGCCATTCTATTCAAGACAAACCTATGGTTGCATTTGTTTCCTGCGAGCAACAATTGGACAACTATATAAAAACAAAAATGGGACAAGTAAATGTATGAAAGCAAGATTTATCGAAATGAATCTTGCTTTCATACATTCTTACAGATTAGTGATTGACTAATATCTTAAATGTTTTACGGATATTCATTGCATTCACCTTAAGCACATATATACCATCAGACAAGTCTGAAACATTGATGGTATTATCGGTTTGGGTCGTTTTAATATTCTTGACCAAACATCCTTGGGCATCAAATAAAGAGAGAGTAGTAACCATATTGCTATTGCCATAGGGCAAATCTATGTGTAAGACATCAGAAACAGGATTAGGATAAACTGCTGCCTTTACTTGATTTTCGGCCTGGGTCTGTATATTGGAAGTAGCCATTAGGTCAAGGACATATCCGTATACACTGTTCCCTTCCATTCCATACCCCGTAAGATATCGTCCATTCGGAGACATATCATAGACAGAATGAATAACGAAATCACCCAATTCGCAGCCCAACACATTGGTTGCATAGTCTTGAAGCGACATAATTCCTTTGTCTTTTTCCCAAATCCACGCACCAGTACCTCTTCCCAGCCAGCCTACTACTTTTGTTCCATCGTTGAAAATGTCAGCGACACAACCTTCATTTTCCGAAAGTTGGATAACCCCTGCGTCTCTGTTCCAAATCCAAGGGCCAGGTACCGCACTTTGAGCATTACCGTGCCCGCCTATCCACTGTCCATCCGCCGTAACACTTTGGCAATATCCAAGCAAATTTGACTGCATGTCCGTGTAGTTGTTGAAATCAATGTCTTCTTCTGTCATTGAATTATCTTTCAATAAAAGAGACTGTGCATAGTTGCCGTCATCCTTCTTTCTCCACACAGAAGCATACCAAGGGCCATATATATCCTGCCATCCAACAATGACACTGCCATCATGGCTTACGGCATTGGCTCGTGTAGCCCGGTTTCTGTCTTCAAACTTACTCCCTAAATCGGTAATAACTCCTTGTTCATTCCAAACAGAGGCATGGGCTTGAACCTTGTTGACAACTTTTGAAAAATAGTATGCCAATCCCACAACGGTTTTGCCATCTCCCGATATATTCCAAGGAGATGAGGCCACAGCTTGCATATCATAACCGGAAGTTCCAAGTGGAGTCCATGTCTGATTCTCCATGTTGTAAAGTCCGGCACAATATCCTTCTATTGTCGCGATGTCAGATTTTCGGTAGAAAACTCCATTCTCTGACATGATGTTATATACGCTACGGTCATAGAAGATGGCACCATAATCAGACTTGTTTTCCAAATCTATGCGCAGTGGTTTGAAAACTTTTCCGTTATCGGTAGACTGGAAAATCTGTCCCAAAGTGCCTACAACAGTGATGACGGTATCACTCCATGCAACATCATTCCATAATATTTTACTGCCTCCAGCAAAGGGACTGATTGATGGCAGGATATCCGTTTTCTGCCAAGTTTTCCCCCCATCATATGTTATATAAGCTAAACCTTCTGACAGAGCAATTCCCTTTTCAGCATCAGCGAATCTGATTCTTGAGAAAGACTCTCCTTTGCTTGTCGCAAAAAGTTCAGTCCATGTCTTTCCATTATCAATGGAGCTTTCAATCTTTCCATTCTTTGTAACCATAAAAAACGTATTTCCGATATGGGTAATATCCACTGGGACACCCATGACTCCATCTGAATTCAAGAAAGTCTCACCACTATCTATAGTGTACCAAACGCCATAGCTTCCATCAGTATATTCAACGCCAATGCATCCATAAGTTGCATTCATATTGTTTTCATGCGGAATAAAATCAATTGCCCAATAAGTTTTTACTTCTCTTGATTCTCCTTCCGGCCGTACATTCACAGATGTCCAAGAACCATTTCCTGAAGAGACATACAGTTTTCCTTGATGTCCTCCTGCTATAATTTGCACGTAACCTAACGAAGAAATCGCCGTCAGTCCAGCTTCCGGCAAATAATTCGTTGCCGTTGCACCCTGAACATAGTCATGTCGTTTCCAAGAGATGCCATTGTTTGCCGATAGCAAGATAACTCCACTTTGATCGTCATCGCTTGTTCCGACAGCATACAGATTATAATCCGACACATAATGTATCTTTGTTATCTTGTAATTAAGCTCTGGATACTGTGCCTTCACCCATTGCGTATTGACTTGCAGGGAATCACTATGCATGGATGCGGCTAACATTTTTCCGTCATCCGAGAAACGGGCAACCCCTCCAACTCCATTACCTGCCGATACACCACCAATTAAAGTGTATTCTCCACTAAAAGGATTCCACAGATAAAAAGGTTGATTTTGCCCCGGAGAACCAACAGCAATACCATCATTGGTAACACTGTTAAAATTTAAAGTCTCATTAGTGATGTATAATTGTGCCGATACAGCACAAGTCATCAAGAGACCAACTGCGATAAATAGTAATTTCTTTTTCATGATTGTAGAGATTAATGGATTCAACATTGTTTTCTAATTATCCAAGTAGGACGTTATTCTTCGATTCAAACATTCGTATTTATCTTATTCTTCTATCCCTTTGTCGCAAAAATAAATACCAGAAGAATACCATGCAAATCAAATCGTTTACAATTCATGAATTTGTAGCTACTTGTCTTATCATTGTGCCATTTTACTATCTTCCTTGGCCATTTTCTGATATATAGAAGGAGTCATTCCTGTCATTTTTCTGAAAACATTTATAAATGTTGTGTGCGATTTGTAGCCCACACTCTCTCCGATTGCTTTTATTGTAAGGCTACCAAAGTTTTTTCTGTCTGCTAACCTGATACAAGCCAAATTGATTCTGTACTCATTTATATAGTTAGTGAAACTCTTCCCAAAGGTTTCATTGATAACCTGCGACACATATTTACTGTTGGAATTAACAAGCGCAGCTAATCTTTCAAGAGAAAATTCGCCATTACAATATTCTTCAGTTGATTCCATTACCTGTACAATAGCTTCGAGCAGACTTTCTTTTCGTGCAATATTCAGGTTGCTTTTTTTGTATTTTTCGGTTTCATCTCTGGGTTCTTGGCTTGCAGCTATAAGTTTTTCTTTTTCCATTTGATGAATCTCTATCAATCTTTTATTAAGTGAGTAGAGGTTTTGATAGCTCTGATTGAGTTTTTTGTTTTGCCCAAAAGCATACCTCAACAAGGCGAGAAAAGTAATAATTGCCAAAATGCTTCCACCTATTATAAAACGTTGTCGACGTATGACATGGCCCTTTTGTTCTTCCTGTTGTTGAAGTTGCGTTATCTTATTGCCAATTTTCTCCATCTCATAAAGGAATTGTTGATTTCTTACTGCGTCATATTTTCGTTCATTAAACAGAGAATCTTTGAGTATGAGATATTTTGTTTTATTTTGAAATGACAATTCAGACTTACCCAAACGTGCAAAAATCTCGGCGAGATGTTTGTATGTTTCAATATAAATCTGACTCTGATAAGAGTGTAAAGCTAAGTCTCTGCAAATTTTAAGGTATTTGATAGTAGAATCATTCTCACCCATCTGCATATATGTTTTGTATATTTCTTCATAGGAAGAGCATTCATAACGTGGCGACATACTCCTTTCACGAGCGAATAAAGCCAAAGAATGAAACTGCCGGATTGCTTTTTCCGGTTCTTTCTTTTCAGCAGCAATGAGCAAGGCCTGCGTAAAACCATCCATAAACTTGCTAACATCAGTCACTTTGTGTCTTGCTTTCTTGGCTTCTTCATAGTATCTACGAGCTTGTCGTATGTCGTTTAAGCAGAGATAAGCTCCTATCAAGTTCTGATATATTTTATAGGTTGTCTCGTGGTCAGCATACTGTTTTCCTTTTTCTAATCCAATCTTATAACAGGCAATACCTTTTTCATAATCATTGAATGCAGAGTAAACATTACCTACATTTTTATATAAGACGGCAACATAAGGTTGTTCCTTGGCACTTTCGCATAGCCTTAAACCTTTCAGATAGAATTCCAGTGCATTTGCATAATTGCTCCCTCCATAATAGATGTCCCCTATTTTTATATGAGCAAGTACTGCTTCTGACAATTCCAAAAGGCTATCCTTTTTATGATTTTTACTACAAATCATCATATAGAATACCATTGCTTTCTCTTTATTATTTTCATATAGACTTTTATCACCATGCCTCATAAGTTTGTTTGCAGGCCAATTTGTACAAGACTTTATGAGGTGGTCATATTGGCTTTTTGAATTTCCAAGATGCGGGAAAAGCGTAAATAATAGAAAAAGTGAGATGTATTTCATAATGTTTGAAGCGTTACGTTTGACCATGTTTTGTACATTTACAAATATAAACATTATTTTTTGATTAGCACCTGTCCGTCTATTAAATTAGCAACTAAACCACTTTGCCCTCAGACAATTGTTTTGTCTCCTACAATCAATTTATCATTAGACACATATAATATAATTGGTGATTTGCATACACAAATTATATTGATTGCAAACAGGCATCAAATCTGTCATGAATGGGCTGATACAACTACTTTATTTTGTGAACGATTATCCTAAGTAAATTGAACAATGCAGACTTTTTCGATGACAAAAAACTGGGCAGATGAGGATAAAATGCGTACATTTGCACAGCATATCTAACCGTTGCAGAACATGACCGAGAAAGAGAAAATGCTCAAGGGGTTGCCCTACGATGCACGCAACTGCCCCGAACTGATTGCCGAATTGCGCCAATGTGAAGAACAATGTTTCCTGCTTAATCAAATACCGCCTTCGCAAAGGGAACGCCGCAAGGAAATGTTGCGGCAGATGCTGGGACACACAGGAAAGGAATTTACCATCATCGGGCCGTTCTTTTGTGATTACGGATGGAATATCTCACTGGGTGAAAGATTTTTTGCCAACACCAATATGGTGATACTCGACGAAGCAAAAGTTACGTTTGGAAACGATGTCTTCGTAGGCCCTAACTGTAGTTTTTACTGTGCCGAACACCCACTCGACGAAAAGATGCGCAACCGAGGATATGAAACGGCACGTCCCATCAATGTGGGCAACAGCGTGTGGTTTGGTGGAAATGTCACCGTTTTGCCCGGTGTCACAATTGGCAACAACTGCGTCATCGGTGCCGGCAGTGTGGTGGTAAAAGACATTCCGTCTAATAGTGTGGCAGTGGGAAATCCCTGTCGGGTTGTCAAACAACTGCCTCCGTTGGACACAACGGTGTCTGTCGATAAAGAAGCAGCTCCAACAAGCAAGGTTGAGAATGCCTCCGAAGGTTATACTTATCGTTATCCTCATCCTGCGGTTACAGCCGATTGCGTGGTGGTGGCACGCTGCGGAGGCAACCATCGGCTCTTGCTCATCGAACGAAAGCACCCTCCCTGTCAGGGGAAATGGGCTTTTCCGGGCGGTTTTATGAACATAGACGAAACCGCCGAAGCAGCGGCAAGGCGTGAACTCTTTGAAGAAACCGGGCTGAAAGTTGACAAATTGGAGCAGGTAGGAACGTTCTCGGCCGTCGATCGAGACCCAAGAGAGAGGGTCATCACAGTGGCCTATGTAGCCGTCATTGAACAGGCTCTGACCGTTGCAGCCCAAGATGATGCGCAACGGGCACAATGGTTTGAAGTCGACAAACTGCCTCCGTTGGCTTTCGACCATCAAGAAATATGGGAAAAGGCAAGGAAACTGCTGGCCGACAAGCTATGATATACGGGCATTCCACCCTCTATACGCAAGAAGAGGAAGAAAAGAGGAAAGGCGAGTACAAACAAACACCCGCTGACAGATACAAAACAATAGTCTCAACATGAGTGACGAACAATATTATCTGGACAAACTGGCATTGCGAAACATACGCCCCACAGCCACAAGGCTGCTCATTCTGCGTGCCATGATGCGCGGCAACGAAACCGTTTCGCTGCCTGAACTGGAGCGACATCTTCCCACCATAGACAAGTCCACCATATCACGCACGCTGTCGTTGTTCCACCTCCATAAGCTGATACATGCCATCGACGACGGTTCGGGTGCGCTCAAGTATGCCATATGCGATGACGATTGCGAAGAAACGATTGATGACGAACACACCCATTTCTATTGCGAACAATGCCAACGCACATATTGCCTGAAACAAATTCATGTGCCGGTAGTAGATTTGCCTTCAGGTTTCAGGCTCAGACACATCAACTACGTGCTCAAAGGACTGTGTCCTCAGTGCAGTGGCAAGGCATAAACCGCAATTGCCCATTCGAGACCGCACTGATTTCGTTTGAATGCCAGGCAGACGGACTGCGTTTTGTCGAAAGCGTGGTGGGGCACGCCGAGGAAAAGCGACAGGCAAAATACCGACAAGCGGACGAAGGCTGCCATAAAGCAACACCATGGATCGGAAACAGAAACCCAAACGATCTCACGACCAAATTGGGATAAACTTTGCAGCCACTTCCCTTTTCCTTTCCGCCCTACCACACATTTCCGACACAGCTTCCTGCCCAGTCTACCATCAACCGGCCAGCCAATAAGAACCTAATTATACGTTGAAAGGCTCTCACCATTTGGTTGAGAGCCTTTCAACGTATATAAATAACAGGATAGTATTACTTCAATACACCCAGTTCTTTTCCCACTTTGATGAATGCTGCGATACATTTGTCGAGCTGTTCCTGCGTGTGTCCGGCCGAGAGCTGTACACGGATGCGAGCCTGCTCTTTGGGAACGACAGGATAATAGAAGCCCGTTACGTAGATGCCTTCTTCCTGCATCTTGGCCGCATATACCTGAGAAAGTTTCGCATCATAAAGCATCACGGCGCAAATGGCACTCTGCGTAGGCTTGATATCAAAGCCGGCAGCCATCATCTTGTCACGGAAATAGTTGACATTCGCAACCAAACGGTCGTGAATTTCATTGCTTTCCTTCAACATCTTGAATACTTCGAGACTTGCTCCGATAATGCCCGGTGCCAGAGAATTGGAGAAAAGATAAGGACGCGAACGCTGTCTGAGCAAATCGATAATTTCCTTTCTACCTGTGGTAAATCCTCCGAGTGCACCTCCGAAAGCCTTTCCAAGCGTTCCGGTATAGATGTCTACGCGGCCGTAGGTATTGAAGAACTCACTCACACCATGTCCGGTAGCACCTACCACACCAGCGGAATGAGACTCGTCAACCATGACCAGAGCGTCATATTTTTCTGCCAAGTCGCATATTTTATCCATAGGAGCAACGTTACCGTCCATCGAGAATACGCCATCCGTTACGATAATGCGGAAGCGTTGCGCCTGAGCATCCTGCAATTGCTTCTCCAAATCAGCCATATCGGCATTGGCATAACGGTATCGTTTAGCCTTGCACAGGCGCACACCATCAATAATCGAGGCGTGATTGAGCGCATCCGAGATGATGGCATCTTCTTCGGTGAAGAGCGGTTCAAAAACTCCACCATTGGCATCGAAGCATGCTGCGTACAGAATCGTGTCTTCCGTGCGGAAGTAATCACTAATGGCGGCTTCGAGTTCTTTATGAATATCCTGTGTGCCACAGATGAAACGAACCGACGACATACCATATCCACGACTGTCCATCATCTTCTTTGCACCTTCTATCAAACGCGGATGATCTGACAGTCCGAGATAGTTGTTGGCACAAAAGTTGAGCACTTCCTGTCCCTTTACACAGATAGCGGCTTTTTGCGGGCTCTCTATCAGGCGTTCTTCCTTGTAAAGTCCGGCTTCACGAATCTCAGAAAGCGTCGTCCTGAGATATTCTTTCATTTTTCCGTACATAAGAATTAGATTTTAATAAAACTGTACAAAGGAAGCTATTATTTTTGAGATAGAGCCGAATACATCTGTTATTTTTTATAAAACATCTGCTTTTTGAACCATTTTTATTCATAAACATTAGCCCATATGGAAAAAAAACACTTATTTTGCAGCCGCAAATAACAACTTAAAGTTTATTATATGAAAAATATATTAGTCATTGGTTCGACCGGACAAATTGGTTCTGAACTGACGATGGAGTTAAGAAAGCGTTATGGTAACGAACATGTGGTGGCCGGATACATCAAAGGTGCCGAGCCAAAAGGTGAATTGCTGGAGTCAGGCCCTGCCGAAATGGCCGATGTAACCAACCCGGAGATGCTGGCAAACATCGTAAAAAACCACAAGATTGATACCATTTACAATCTCGCCGCTCTTCTCTCGGTGGTTGCCGAAAGCAAACCTCGGCTCGCTTGGACCATTGGCATCGACGGATTATGGAATGTCTTGGAAGTGGCACGTGAATGCAAGTGCGCCGTTTTCACACCAAGCTCCATCGGTTCGTTCGGCCTTGACACGCCGCACACTGATACACCGCAAGACACCGTTCAGCGTCCGCGTACCATTTACGGAGTTTCTAAAGTGACTACCGAACTTCTCAGCGACTATTATTTTCATAAATACGGGGTCGATACACGTTCGGTTCGCTTTCCAGGCATCATCTCCTACGTGACACCTCCGGGCGGCGGAACGACCGACTATGCAGTAGACATCTACTATTATGCCGTGCGTGGCGAGAAGTTTACTTGTCCCATCAACCGCGGAACATTCATGGACATGATGTATATGCCCGATGCCCTTAACGGTGCCATCAATCTGATGGAGGCCGACCCGGCACGACTGAAGCACCACAACGGCTTCAACATCGCTTCCATGAGCTTTGATCCGGAAATGATTTACGCAGAAATCAAAAAGCACAAGCCTAACTTCGAGATGGTATATGATGTTGACCCGCTCAAGCAGAGCATTGCAGAAAGCTGGCCGGACAACATGGACGATTCCTGCGCACGTGCCGAATGGGATTGGAAACCGGAATACGACTTGGCCTCTATGACCAAGGATATGCTTGAGAAATTGACAGAAAGACTGTAAGAGAAGTATCTAACAGACATATTATACAAAAACATTGAAACGCAAGAGGAGAACCCGCAGGTTCTCCTCTCTGTGTATATGCCGTTTGAGCCTCAATCGTCCATCAAACCGCTAAGACAACACTCCCCTCAGGCTCACTCTTTTCTGTCTTTCAGCCCTCAGCCTCATAGCGTGCCTTTCTTTCTTCGTCAAGTTGCTGGAAATCCTTTTTTCGCAGGACAAAGGAGTTAGAAAGGTATTTTTCTCTTACTATTTTATTCTCTGCCAGTTCTTCGGGGCTTCCCTGAAAGAGGATTTTTCCGTCGAAGAGCAAGTATGCCCTCTCCGTAATCGTCAGTGTTTCCTGTACGTTGTGGTCGGTAATGAGGATGCCGATATTCCGAAACTTCAACTGCCAAACAATATGTTGTATGTCCTCAACGGCAATCGGATCGACACCGGCAAAGGGCTCGTCAAGCATGATAAACTTCGGATCAATAGCCAGACAGCGAGCAATTTCGGTTCGTCTACGCTCTCCTCCCGACAATCTGTCGCCGTTATTCTTCCTCACTTTTTCCAAACGGAAATCCCGGATAAGACTTTCGAGCTTTTCTTCCTGATACGCCCGCGGCCTGCCTGTCAATTCAAGAACGGATAAGATGTTGTCTTCTACACTCATCTTACGAAAGACACTGGCTTCCTGCGGCAAATATCCGATGCCCGCACGAGCCCTTTTATAGACCGGATAGTCAGTAATGTCGAGGTCGTTGAGGAATATTCGCCCGCCATTGGGCACTACCAAGCCCGTCGTCATGTAAAAAGAAGTAGTCTTTCCTGCACCATTCGGACCCAGCAGACCAACAATTTCACCTTGTTTTACGTGTATGGACACATTGTCAACTACCGTTCGTTTGCCGTATTTCTTCACGAGTCCTTCCGTGCGGAGCACCATTGACCCTTCTGTTTGCGGCTGTTTGTTTGGTTGTATGTCACTCATATCATTTTCTTTTGCATGAGAAATCCACCTTACGGCATGAAAATTTTCTTGTCATCGACCTTGAAAAGCAAAGTCACTTTCGGCCGTTGGTGATATTAAAGTATTTGTCGAGCGTCATCAGAGACACCAAGTCCTCACGCTCTTCGTCCCTAAACTGTGCCACATATTCATTGGCTTGACGCACAATAGCCTGTGCCTCATCGGGATGTTGAATGTAGTAATCCATCTTTTCATCGAGGTCTGAGAAATCAGGTTTTACCTCTATATAGTGGTAATCGGGCTTCAACGTACCCTCCATGAACCACGTTTCGTACCTCGGTCGTGGCATAATGGCCACAGAATGCGATGACATAATCCACTTCAGGTTGCTTGCCACGTCGTTGCCTTCCAACGAAAGGATGAACTTATACGCCAAATGAGCGGGCAAGGTGAGCAATTCCTTCTTCCATTCAGGCCTCAAATTGTCTGTAGCACCTGCATTGATGCGTGGATTATCAAAGTGTTTGTTCATGAAAAGCTGCCTGTTGGCATTGGTCTTGATACCTCCCCGGAAGATGGCCATGTCTTTTTTGTCCCTGAAGTCGAGCTTGTCATCCATGTAAACGAAATGCCTCACCTTATCGAGTTTCAGCAAAACAGAATTGGCATTGTCACCCTCAATCGGCCGACTTTTCACGATTGACGGCACATTCGGCACATGAATGACGTCTCCGGGCAGCAAGACCCATTGCTTACGGGGTGCAAACCATCGTGCATATTCCATGGAATCTAGGAAGTAAACCGATTGTCCCGTCTTGCGTTGCTTCCCTATTTCCACAGCTTTCTGTTTCCATTCTTCAGACGGAACATAACTTTCTGCCGAGAGTTTGTTGTAATAATTTACCCTCTGCAACATGTATTCGTAGTCAGCTCGTCGCTTGGCAGCTTTCAGTTTCTCTGCCAAACGTAGACGCAAGAAAATGCGGGGAGTCAGCAGTTTGGCGTATGCCCGTGTATAATAGATGTATTTCGGATTCTTTCCGCTCCGAAAGATATACTCCAGTTGTTGTCTGTCCATTGTGTCGTATCTGTATTCCTTGTGTGCGCCCGAAAAATTTTATAACATCTTGCAGGCACGGAACGCATCGGCAAAGTTAAGGAAACTTTATGAGACACTGACGCATTTCCGTTGTTTTTTTCATTCCTTTATTTCCTCCTTTACCAACGCTATGTTGACAAAAACAAGCTGGTGCAGGAAAAACTCTCTGTCTTCATGGTGCGATTATCGGATTTTTGGTTACTTTTGCATACGATATTGCAACTTGAATATGTTACTTGTCAAATACCTAAATACCCTTGGTCGATACCTTTTCCTGATGGGTCGCACTTTTTCCAGACCCGAACGGATGCGTATGTTTGGAAAGAAATACGTAAAAGAGATGTCGTCTTTGGGTGTAGATTCTATCGGAATCGTCCTGCTGATTTCGTTTTTTATCGGAGCGGTCATCTGCATTCAGATGAAACTCAACATACAATCGCCGTGGATGCCCCGATGGGTTTCGGGCTATACCACGCGCGAAATCCTGCTCTTGGAGTTCTCTTCAAGCATCATGTGTCTGATTTTGGCAGGTAAGGTAGGTTCCAACATCGCCTCCGAACTGGGTACCATGCGCGTCACCCAACAGATAGACGCACTCGAAATCATGGGTGTCAATTCCGCATCTTACCTCATCTTACCCAAGATTCTGGGCTTGATTACCCTCATGCCTTTCCTCGTGGTTTTCTCATCGGCCATGGGAATCATCGGTGCTTATGCAACGGCCTTTATCGGAAACGTACTTCCGCCCGATGACCTGACAGCAGGATTGCAGCACGATTTCCAGCCGTGGTTTCTATGGATGAGCATCATCAAGAGCATTTTCTTTGCCTACATCATTGCCAGCGTATCTTCTTTCTTTGGCTACACGGTCGAGGGCGGTTCGGTAGAAGTGGGTAAAGCAAGTACTGATGCCGTAGTTTCAAGCTCGGTACTAATATTGTTCTCTGATGTGTTTCTTACTCAAATCTTATCATAAAACCGACAGAAAAGAACCCCAAAAGCATGATAGAAATAGCTCATCTCTATAAATCGTTTGGCGAAAAGGAAGTGCTTCACGACATCAGTGCTACTTTTGAAAACGGCAAGACAAACCTGATTATTGGCCAGAGCGGCAGCGGCAAGACCGTATTGATGAAAAACCTTGTGGGACTGCTCGACCCGACACAAGGCAGCATCAGCTATGACGGACGAGACTTCGTTGCCATGTCCAAACAGGAGAAAGTGGCCTTGCGCCGTGAAATGGGCATGATTTTCCAAGGAGCAGCCCTCTTCGACTCCTTGTCGGTACTCGAAAACGTCATGTTTCCATTAGACATGTTCTCATCCATGAATCTCCGTGAGAGAATAAAACGTGCGCAAGAGTGTCTCGACAGGGTTGACCTGACGGATGCACAGCAGAAATATCCGGGCGAACTTTCTGGCGGAATGCAAAAGCGTGTGGCTATTGCCAGAGCCATTGCACTCAATCCACAATATCTTTTTTGTGACGAACCGAACTCTGGACTCGACCCCAAGACATCATTGGTCATCGACGAATTACTGTCGGGAATCACCAAAGAATACAACACGACGACCATCATCAATACCCACGACATGAACTCCGTGATGGGCATTGGCGAAAGCATTCTCTTTATATACAAAGGAAGAAAAGAATGGGAGGGCACGAAAGATGAGGTAATCAATGCCAATAACCAATATCTCAACGACCTCGTCTTTGCGTCAGACCTCTTCAAGAAGGTCAAGGCGGCAGAAAGACTGGAAGCTGAAGAAAGACATAAGTAACCCTTTCCTCTTTGCAACACGGCATCAACCGACTGCCTTTCCATACACGGCTATTGCCGAAATAGCATATCTTTGTTGAAAAAATAGGTTGTTTATCATGGTTCTTACCCTCCGCCAGTTACATATGTAACGGCGAACTCGACGCATGTTGGCTAATCCCCCATCGGCCATTGACAACCGTACTGTTTCTGTATGGATGTAGAACAGATGGTCTGTTGTTTTTACGAAAGTGTAACGAACTACGCCGAGGAAACACGGCAGAGTAGATGCCGGCAAGCGGAAGAAAGCATGCAGAAGCAACATTCATCAGCGAGAAATATAGCCTTAGCGGGCTTGTGACTGATTGGGGACAGAGCGAGAAATGTATCAAGAAACCTTTGCTCATTGCGCATGGCTTCTTCGTAAAGCAGCAATAAGCAACCCAATGACGGTATATCATCATAAGAAACTTGCAGAACAAAATTGATACCAATCATTGGTACGGCGTGTACCAAAGGCTGGTACGGTTCGTACCAGTGCTTGGTAGCGTGAGTACCAAACATTGGTACGATGACAAGACCTGCCTGTGCCGTTTCCCTTGAACACCTTGTAGAAATGAAAACGATGGTTCTTACAAATCCACGAGGCCATGCTATCCGCAACAACTTACGCACACGCATTTGTCAAAAAATACCTTCTTGATAAACCCAATTCGGTCATTAGAGACCGTACTGATTATGTTCGTATGTTGAGCAGATTGTATGCCGCTTTTGCCAAAGGCGTAGCGGGCTACGCCGAGGAAGAACGGCAGAGAAGATGCCGGCAATCGACCGAAATCAGTCGGTAAGCATCAACTTCAGTGAGGAATGTAGTGTTGGCGGTCTAACGACCGATTTGGGATAAACAAGGTGGCAGAAAGTTTACTTCCGCTTATCATTCGTTGAACTCACATCATTCCCCATCGGCCATGAGAGACCGTACTGGTTTCGTTCGAATGTCGAGCAGATTGTATGCCGTTTTAACGAAAGCGTAGCGGGCTACGCAGAGAAGAAACGGCGGAGAAGATGCCGACAGGCGGACGAAACCAGGCGGGAAGCAACACCAGGAGGCGGAAAAGGGAAATCAAGCGGTCTCATGGCTGATGGGGAATGGTATTCAGCAAAGAAAGAAAAAGGAGAAAGGCACAGGCCAGCAATTGCATATCCATACATTTGTTCATATCCAAAGAATCTTTCTCAAACAACCACCTGCCCGTCCAGAAACCTCAGAACACGACAATTCGGTATCCATCACACAGCCACGCTCGTGGTATTTTCCGACGTGATGGATACCGAATCACATACAGTTGTCCGTCAATGAATGTTAGGGATAATGTCGCCCAATCTCTCCCTAACGATTTCTTGGCTTACATTTTCCTTGATAACGATAAAGATAGTATCGTCTCCTGCAATCGTTCCGAGAAACTCAGGGAAGTCACAGTTGTCTATATTATAAGCTATACTACTGGCATAACCGGGGCGAGTCTTGATGACACACATGTTGCCGGAAAAATGAAGGGAAAGAAAACCGGAAAATTGCAGCATTTCCTTAGCCGTTTTCGGTGTCGTGACACGCTTGTACATAGTTTCATTTGGCAACACATAGACATACTTTCCGTTCATGCTTGCAGCCTTGGCAACCTTTAATTGCTTCAGGTCTCGGCTCAAAGTAGCCTGCGTAATACGAAAGCCCTCCTTCCGAAGTTCCTTCAACACATCTTCCTGACATCCCAACTCCATGCTCGAAATAAGCATTTTCAGGGTCTCCATACGCTTAATCTTGGCTTTCATGATTTCTTGTTTATGGCGTTATATGTGTACAAATATACACAATTTATCCCATAAACCCAATAAAAATACGGCAAAACACGCATTAATATAAGTATTTTTCGCACAAGTGTCGAAAAATAGCAGTCTTCTGCATCAAAAACAAGCACAAACTCAAGAAGCAACGTTGAGGAACGCTCTATTCAAAACAGAGCTGTTCCTCATTGTCTTTCTTATCTATGCTTATGCTGTCTCCCTGTCGGAGTTCACCGCCAAGAATTCGTTCACATATACCGTCTTCGATATAGTTTTGTATGGCTCGCTTGAGCGGACGGGCACCAAATTGCACATCATAACCCTTTTCTGCCACAAAGATTTTTGCCTTGTCACTCACCGACATGTGGTAACCCAAGGTCTCAATGCGCTTGCCCAGCCCTTTGAGTTCTATGTCAATGATTTGCTTGATAGCATCCAAGTCAAGCTGATCGAAAGTAATGATTTCATCAAGTCGGTTGAGAAACTCTGGTGCGAATTGTTTGCTCAAACTCTTTTGGATGATATTTCGGGCATGTTCTTTATCCTTCTCGTCGATGCTCAGCCCCAATGAGCCTCCGGCATTAAAGCCAACTCCTCGTCCAAAGTCCTTCAGTTGCTTGGTACCGGCATTCGATGTCATGATGATAACAGTGTTCCTGAAGTCGATGAGACGGCCGTTTCCGTCAGTAAGACGACCTTCGTCGAGTACCTGCAACAAGAGGTTGAACACATTTCCGTGTGCTTTCTCTATTTCATCGAGCAATACGATAGAATAGGGATGTCTGCGGACTTTCTCCGTCAGTTGTCCTCCTTCGTCATAACCGACGTATCCCGGAGGGGCACCCACAAGTCGCGAGACGTTGAAACTCTCTGTAAACTCACTCATGTCTATACGTATCAAACTGTCTTCGCTGCCAAACATTTCCACTGCCAGTCGTTTGGCAAGATAGGTTTTACCCACACCCGTAGGACCAAGAAACATAAATACGCCGATGGGGCGGTTGGGTTCTTTCAGTCCCACACGATTTCTCTGAATGGCTTTAACCATCTTTTCGATGGCTTTATCTTGTGCAATAACCTCTCCCTTGAGTTTCTCGGCCATATTTTTCAGCCTTGTTCCTTCTGCCTCTGCAAGTCTTTGGACAGGTATTCCGGTCATAGTCGACACGACATCGGCCACCTCGCTCTCGGTCACGGTTTCCCATTTTCCGGTCTCTCCCTTCTTCCACTGGTCGTTGAGTTGCGCCAATTCAGCTTCAAGCCTGGTCTGTTTGTCTCTCAAACCGGCAGCAAGTTCAAAGTCTTGCTTGACCACAGCCTCATCTTTTTGCTTCTTGACATTCTCTATTTCTTTTTCTTTCTCCTCGATTTCGGGCGGTACTTTCGCATGCTGCAAGTGTACCCTGGCTCCTACTTCATCAAGGGCATCGATGGCTTTGTCGGGAAAAGAGCGATCGGAAACATAGCGTTCGGTGAGCCTTACACAGGCTTTGACGGCATCATCGGTGTACTCCACGTGGTGATGTCTTTCATAACGGTCTTTGATATTGTCAAGAATCTGCAAAGTCTCATCGGCCGTTGTCGGTTCAACCAAAACCTTCTGGAAACGTCTTTCAAGGGCACCGTCTTTCTCAATGCTCGTTCGGTATTCATCAAGCGTGGTCGCTCCGATGCACTGAATGGTTCCCCTTGCAAGGGCGGGCTTCAGTATGTTGGCTGCATCCATCGAACCGGCAGTAGCTCCGGCACCAATGATGGTATGGATTTCGTCGATGAAAACGATGATGTCGGGGTTACTTTCAATTTCCTTAATCAGTGCTTTGATGCGCTCTTCAAACTGTCCTCGATACTTAGTTCCTGCCACAACCGAGGTCAAGTCGAGGTTGACCAATCTCTTGTTGAACAAGATAGGTGACGTCTTATGCCGTGCTATCATCTGTGCCAATCCTTCCACGATAGCACTTTTTCCTACTCCCGGCTCACCAATGAGTATCGGATTGTTCTTCTTCCGCCTGCAAAGAATTTCCATTACACGCTGCATCTCAGATTCTCTGCCCACTACCGGATCGAGTTTATGCTCTGAAGCAGCCTGCGTCAGGTCAACGGAGAAGTTGTCAAGAACGGGCGTTTTGCTGCCCGTCTTTCGTGTCTGGGTGGTCGTGTTGGCCTGAGCCGAACGCTCATCCCCTCTTCCCTGAAAGTCGTTTTGCCCGAAATTGTCTGCTTCCTCCTCGTCTTCATGGGGCATTCCCAATCCGTCTTGAGGGGTTTCCGTCTTCATTTTCAGGTATGACAATGTATCTTCGTAATTCATGTTGTTGCTTTCCAATATTTCTTTTGCTCCATTATTCAGTTTGTCGTGTAGGATTGCCAGCAGCAGATGGGGCACATCCACCATCCTTTTTTGTTGATAGCGGGCTTCCATCACGGCCATTTTCATAATCTCGTTTGCCTTGTCATCAAGGGCAAGCATGGCATCGGTGAAAGGCATGTGTTCATGATCTCGGCGCACCTTGTCCTCCAACGATGCTTTCACCTTGCGCCAGTCAATGTTCATTTGTTCCATCATCTCGTGCATCCATACGTTTTTTGTACGCAAGATACCCATCAGCAGATGCTCGGGAGCAATGCTGTTGCTGGCTGTGCGCAAAGCCTCTTCTCTACTGAAGGCAAGCACTTCCGAGATGTTGGGTGAAAACATATTTGTCATTTTCTTCTCCTTTACCTTATTATATAGTAGCTGTTTGCCGAAAGACTATTAGCAAATAGCGTGCCAAATCTTATTTACCTATTGCTGATTATCTTTTTTTTGCCGTTTGTGTCACATCTCCCAGACATGTTTTTGTCAGTCAACATGCCCACAGGAAGTCTTATAATGCCACAACGGCAGCGTAGTAATCCTGAAAAGCCTGTGCCAAACCGGAAGGTTCATATTTGAAAAACGCATAGACGGCACTGCCGCTTCCCGACATCTGCGCAAACAAAGCTCCTTTCTCATAGAGGTGTTTTTTCACCTCTGCGATAACCGGATGGATAGCACATACCGTTGTTTCAAAGTCGTTGACGAGTCTGTCCTTCCACATATCTATCGGCAGTCGTACCACTTCCCTGCAATTTTCTTGCGGCTGCCGGGGAATGATACCGGCATAAGCATCCTTAGTCGACACGGCGACAGGAGGTTTGACGATAGCCATGTACATGCCTTTGAATCTCTCGGCAAGTTCCTCTTCGGAGAGAAGAATATCTCCGATACCGGTAGCGTAGGCTGGTTTTGACTTGACAAAAAAAGCACAATCTGCCCCCAGCCGTGCCGCCATACGTTCCAGTTGTTCTTCGGAAAGCCCCAGTTCAAACAGTCGGTTGAGCGAAGTAAGCGTACAAGCGGCATCACTCGAACCGCCTCCCATGCCCGCCTGTGTAGGAATTACTTTGTGAAGATGTATGTCCACGGGTGGCATGTCGCATTCTTCTGACAGCAGCCTGTAAGCCTTTATCACGAGATTGTCGTCAGGACAGCCTTCGATAGTCGTTCCCGTAATGGTCAGGCGACATCTTGGCACATCGGGCACAATCCCTTTCCGTTCCGTTACTTCGAGCGTATCAAAGAGCGGAACGGGGAAAAACACCGTCTCCAAGTTGTGGTATCCATCGGCACGGCGTGCTACGACATTAAGTCCGAGATTGATTTTTGCGCAAGCTAAGGCTTTCATTTTTATTCCGTTTCAGTACGAAGCATCTTGCACCCCATACCCTTTTAGTTTGTTTCTACGATAGCTGCCCACATCTATTCCGTTTCATCTCGCTTCCACCGCTCCGTTTTCACATAACAGTTCTGCTGCTTGACCTATGCAAAGAGAGAGCAAACCGAACGCAATAGAACTTGTTCTATATTGCTGAGGTGCAGCCTATCTTATGCAAAGATAAGTATATTATTTGACAAACTCACCTATTTTATTCCCCATTTACACATATCTCACGATGCCCTCATGCCAAATCAGCAAGAAATAGATGGATAGAACACTTGTCTAAGAGGCTCTGCAAAAGAAACATTTTTGCCCTTCTCAGATTATTTTCGTATTTTTGTCGGAAGAAAAACAGACATCTTATATGAATCAATTCAAATACTATTTTCTGTTGCTTACAGTTGCCTTGCACCTGCAAAGCTATGCACAAGTTTGGGAAAGTGGCGTTCCGCAGACACTTGCCATACAACGAACACAGGAAATCAGCCATGTAAAATATGTTCTCTCGCTCACTATTCCAGAGGCAAAGGAAGACAGTATCAGTGGCGAAATAGAGATTTTCTTCACCCATTCGGGCAACCATGACGTGGCCATCGACTTTGAAGGAAAATCTCAGAAGAGCTATCCGGCAAGGGTAAATGGCCGTAACAAAACCCTGAAGTGGGAAAACGGACACATCATTGTACCAGAGAAATACCTCAAAAAAGGGAAAAACAGCGTGCATCTTACTTTCGTTTCGGCCGACAAAGCCCTCAACCGAAACATTGACTTCATGTACACCCTCTTTGTTCCGGGCAATGCCCACACAGCTTTTCCGTGCTTTGACCAACCCGACATGAAGGCGGTCTTTGAGTTGTCGCTCACCATTCCCAAAGGATGGGAAGCTCTATCTAACGCAAAGATGACAAAAAAGGATGATGAAAAAGGCATTATCCGTTTTGCCGAAAGCGAGTTGATACCTACTTATCTCTTCTCTTTTTGTGTGGGGAAATTCTCCGCACAGACCCAGACGCGCAACGGTCGCACGGTCACGGCCTACTATCGGGAAACCGATCCACAAAAAACGGCACAGCTCCCGACCATCTTCGACCTTTACTTTACCTCTCTTGATCGCTTGGAAGAGTACACCGGCATAGCCTATCCTTTCCAAAAATACGACTTCATCATCCTTCCCGGCTATCCGTTTGGCGGCATGGAACACCCCGGGGCGATACAATTCAATGAACAGTCGATGTTCCTCGGCAACAACCCGACACCCGATGAGTTGCTCAGCCGTGCCAAGCTGATTGCTCACGAGGCTGCGCACATCTGGTTTGGAGACCTTGTTACGATGCGATGGTTTGACGATGTATGGACAAAAGAGGTGTTTGCCAACTTCATGGCTTCAAAAGTGGTGGATGGAATGTTCCCCGACATCAATCACAAACTTAACTTCCTGAAGACACATTACACCTCGTCATTGGCTACCGACAGAACAACGGGTACCCATCCCATACGCCAACCGCTCGACAATCTTGACCGCGCAGGCCTGCTCTACGGCAACATTATCTACCACAAAGCCCCTGTCATGATGCAGAAACTGGAGGAACAAATCGGAGAAGAGACTCTGCAACGAGGTTTGCAGGCCTATCTGAAGAAATACTCTTTTGCCAATGCCGACTGGAACGACCTTATTGCGATACTCGACAGCGTTGCTCCCGATGCCCAACTGCCATCATTCAGCCGCGTATGGGTGGAAGAGAAGGGTCTGCCCATCGTCAAGACGGAATTGAGAAACGGACGCTTAAGGGTGGAACAAATCGACCCTTACGGACGAAATCTTGTATGGCCACAACAGTATTCCATCCTGCTGACTAACGGGAAAAACGCCCTCATGCACCCCATCAACATGCAACCGGCAGTGGTCGAACTTGAAACAGAGGCCGACAGCACCTTTGTCGTGTTCTCACCCAACTTCGACGGAAGGGGATACGGCCGCTTCTTGGCAGCCAATCAGAACCAAACCGCAGTGTACGAGGGTTGGCATACCTTGCCGGAAACCGAACGATTTGCCATGATGATGGGGCTATACGAAAACTTCCTTGCACATCTTCTTTCGCCCGAAAATGCCTTTCGCTATTTGTCAGAAGGTTTTCGGAAAGAAAACAACCCACTGATTGCCTCTTCATGCGTTGACTATATGATGGAAGTTGTTCGCCGCATGTCTCCTGAACAACGCCAAACAGCCGAGTTCTTCCTATGGCAATCCGGTTCGACACATACGCTTCCCTCTGTTCGCGCCAAAACCTTGCGAACGCTTTCCACGGCAGCGACCGACCCTTCGGTGCTCAATCAAATTATGAAGATATGGCAAACACAAGACAACACGGCACTCTCTAAGCGAAACTATACCGAAATGGCTTATCACTTGGCTGTCATGATGCCAGACCGCTGGGAAGAAATCATCAGCCAACAGCGCAGCAGACTGACCGGAGCAGATGAATTGAGAGAGTTTGATTACATATCCAGAGCATGCAATCCCGATGTCAATGTACAACGAGAACTTTTTGAAAGCCTGCTGAAAAAGGAAAACCGACAAGTTGAGCCATGGGCAGAAGACCTGCTGGCATTGCTCAACAGCGAGGTGAGAGAACCGCAGTCAAACGCCTATATCACACCTGCCCTCGAGGCATTGCCCGAGATTCAGCGTACAGGCAGCATCTTCTTTCCTTCTTATTGGCTGTCGGCTCTGCTCAGAGGACACACAAGTGCAGAGGCAACAATGCTTGTGAGCCGTTTCATCGACGGTCATCAAGACATGCAGGAAGCACTAATGAACAAGTTAAAAGAACGTGCTTTCCGTCTGCTCAACATTCCATAGCCGACAGACGAAATTTCTTTCGGATGACGGCAATAGACCAAAGCCGAACCAAATGCTTACCATGGGCAGGTGTGAGACTTGACGCTCAGTCTCTCATCTGCGACAAACGGTATATTCCGACAAGCAGGACAAGCATCTTCATATCCATTTTCTCCTATATATAGTTGCATACAATGTGGCGACAAAACACCTGTCATTGCCACAAAATAAGACCTTTGACAATCGGTATATAATACCCTTGAATGACGGAATATTAAACCCTTGACGACCAATATATAATAGAGGTAAGAGTTACCCTGTGTCTGTCCGCTGTCCGCATTTGTTATTGTCGTTTTCAGACAGACACGGAGTCTGTCCCTACACATGGGAACATTTATCCCAATTCGGTCATTAGAGACCGTATTGATTACGGTTCGGATGTCGAGCAGATTGTCTGCCGCTTTTGCCAAAGGCGTAGCGGGCTACGCCGAGGAAGAACGGCAGAGAAGATGCCGGCAAGCGAACGAAAGCAGTCGGGAAGCATCATCTTCAGTGAGGAATGTAGTGTTGGCGGTCTAATGACCGATTGGGGATTATCGTTTCATCACCTTCTGTACCCCACTTGTGGGATACAAAAGGTTCGGATGTCGAGAAGATTGTCTGTCGGTATTACCGAAAGCGTAGCGGAAAAGGGAAAGAAGTAAAGAGAAAAAGAGGCAAAGACTATCTGCCTCTTACGATTTTCTTGATGTCATTGAGTTTGTTGAGGGCTTCGACAGGTGTCAAGTTGTTGATGTCAAGCTCCAAAATTTCGTCTCTAATTTGACAAAGCACAGGGTCATCGAGTTGGAAGAAAGAGAGCTGCGTGCCTTCCCGACTGCGTGCGATACTGTCTCCAGCCGGCTTACCCACACTTTCCACCTGTGCGTTCTCACGTTCCAGCTGTTTCAAAATCTCACCAGCCCGTTTTACGATACTTTTCGGCATGCCCGCAATCTCGGCTACATGAATACCGAAAGAATGCTCGGAGCCTCCCCGTTCGAGCTTACGCACGAAGATAACCTTGCCCTCTGCCTCCTTGACAGAGACATTATAGTTCTTGATTCGCGCAAAGTTCTTTTCCATTTCATTGAGCTCATGATAGTGGGTGGCAAACAATGTGCGAGCCTTTGCCCTCGGTTGCTCGTGGAGGTGTTCAACAATAGCCCACGCAATGGAGATTCCGTCATAGGTGCTTGTGCCACGGCCAAGCTCATCAAAAAGAACCAAAGAGCGGGTCGTGACATTGTTGAGGATGTTGGAAGCCTCTGTCATTTCCACCATAAAGGTCGACTCGCCCTGCGAAAGATTATCAGACGCACCGACACGAGTGAAAATCTTGTCGACAAGACCTATCCGGGCACGTTCCGCCGGAACAAAGCAACCAACCTGTGCCAGCAGCGTAATGAGTGCCGTTTGCCGCAGCAAGGCCGACTTACCTGCCATATTAGGACCTGTTATGATAATAATCTGCTGCTTCTCGGTGTCGAGTAAGATGTCGTTGGGTACATAATGTTCGCCAATAGCCAGTTGCGTCTCTATCACCGGATGCCTACCCTGCCCTATGTCTATGACATCTGAGAGGTCGACCAACGGCCGGACATAACGGTTTTCTTCGGACACGATGGCGAAAGCCAGCAGGCAATCCAACCGTGCGATGAGACTTGCATTAAGCTGCAAGGCCGGAATATAGTCTTGCATTCCAATAACCAGTTCGCTGAAAAGCTGTGTTTCGAGCATGAGAATTTTCCCCTCTGCCCCCAATATTTTCTCTTCGTACTCTTTGAGTTCCTGGGTAATATAGCGTTCGGCCTGTGCCAGAGTCTGTTTTCTCACCCACTCGGGCGGCACTTGATTCTTATAGGTATTGCGCACCTCAAGGTAATAACCGAAGACATTGTTGTAACCAATCTTCAAGGAAGCAATGCCAGTGTTCTCAATTTCACGTTGCTGTATTTTCAGGAGATAGTCTTTGCCGCTAAATGCAATGTTTCGCAACTCGTCAAGTTCACTGTTGACACCACGCTTGATGACTCCGCCCTTGTTGACTTGCTGCGGAGGGTCGTTTTCCACTTCCCTTTCTATACGCTGACAGAGACTTTCGCACAGGTTGATTTGCTCGCCGATACGCTTCAATACGATATTATCGGCAGCTGAAAGACAGGCATTCTTGACCTTCACACAAGCCTGAAGAGCATTTTTTAGTTGTACCACTTCGCGTGGCGAAACCCGTCCCACAGCAGCCTTAGATACAATTCGCTCAATATCTCCCATGCGTTGCAAGGCTTGATAGACTGTTTCTCTGAAGTCGGGATGGCGGTAATAATGTTCAACCACATCCAAACGGTCATTGATGGGCTGAACATCTTTGAGCGGAAAGACAACCCATCGCCTCAGCATGCGCCCTCCCATAGGTGTAATGGTACGGTCTATGACATCCAACAGGGAGCGTCCGCCCTCGTCTTGCATGGGCTGCAAGAGTTCAAGAGAACGTATGGTGAACTTGTCAAGACGAACGTATCGCTCCTCCTCGATACGAGCGAGCGAGGTAATATGGTTGATTTGGGTATGCTGGGTGAGTTCAAGGTACTGCAAGATGGCACCGCTTGCGATGACACCGTTCTCCAAATGATCTACGCCAAAGCCTTTCAGCGACTTCGTCTGAAAATGCTTGAGCAGCTTCTGACGTGCCGTCTGGGCGGTAAAAACCCAGTCGTCAAGCTCGAAAACACAATGGCGAGTGCCGAAAAGTTTCTCAAAATCGTGCTTTTTGTTTCGCTCGTAGAGTACTTCCTTTGGTTGAAAGTTGGCAAGAAGTTTCTCTACATGGTCAAATGTTCCCTCTCCCGTGAGAAATTCTCCTGTAGAAATGTCGAGGAAAGCCACACCACAAGCACCCTTTCCAAAATGAATGGCCGCAAGAAAATTGTTCTCCTTGTAGTCCAACACATTGTCGGCCAAAGCTACACCGGGTGTAACCAATTCGGTAATGCCCCTCTTGACAAGCGTCTTTGTGGTCTTTGGGTCTTCCAATTGGTCGCAGATGGCAACGCGTCTGCCCGCTCGGATAAGTCTCGGCAGATATGTATCGAGGGCATGATGGGGGAAACCTGCCATCTCCGTGACATTACCCGTAGCACCATTGTTGCGCTTTGTAAGTGTGATACCAAGGATTTTAGAGGCCACAATGGCATCATCGCAATACGTTTCGTAAAAATCGCCACAGCGAAAAAGCATCAACGCATCGGGATGTTGCGCCTTCAGGTTGAAGAATTGTTGCATCATGGGGGTAAGTCCCTTTACTTTTACTGCCATATCCTTGGGTTATTAAAGTTGTAAACGTATAGTGTCAGCCAGCCTTTCAGGCATTGATGCCAGTGTGTCCCGGCTTGTGGAAGACCGTACTCACAGACTGGAGGATTTGCCTTTTCCGAGGAGAGAATCCGCATGAGCTGCTAAACTGTATCGTGCCGCTTGTATTGGCAGACGGTACAACCTGTTTGAACAGACAACATGATACACTTGAATATGCGTTCTCTACTCCACCATCGCATTGCCATACCTTATTATATATAGAACAAATCTACATGACGCACAGCCCTCCATCATACAGGGTAGCTGCCAGCCGACGAAACGGCAATTACTCCAGATAGGTGTAACCGTATAGTCCTGAACGGTAATTGGAGAGAAACTCCTTGCCTTCTTCAAGCGAAATCTTGCCTTGTTTGACGCTCTTTGTCACCCAAATTTCCAACTGACGAACGAGTTTCTTCGGATTGTACTGCACGTAAGCGAGAACTTCCTCAACGGTTTCGCCATCAAAAATCTGGTCAATATGGTATTTTCCGTCTTTCACGGAGATGTGGACAGCGTTGGTATCGCCGAACAAATTGTGCATATCTCCTAATATTTCCTGATAAGCTCCGACCAAAAAGACGCCCAAATAGTATGGTTCGTTCTTACGCAAAGTATGTACCGGAAGAATATGGGAGATATTTCTGTTGGTCACAAAGTTGGCAATCTTTCCATCAGAATCGCACGTAATGTCTTGCAAGGTAGCGGTTCTTGTAGGCTTTTCATCGAGCCGTTGGATAGGAACGATGGGAAAAAGTTGGTCAATAGCCCATGAGTCAGGAAGCGATTGGAACAAGGAGAAGTTGCAGAAGTATTTGTCCGCAAGATTTTTGTCAAGTTTTTTCAGTTCTTCCGGAGTATGTTTCATGTTCTTGGAAAGCGAATTGATTTCCCTGCAAACACTCCAAAACATACTTTCAACTTCAGCTCTGGTACGCAAATCAATGATGCCATGAGAAAACAAATCGAGTGCTTCTTCACGTATCTGTTCTGCATCATGCCAGTCTTCAAGCATCGAACGGGGATTAAGATTGTCCCAAATATCGTAGAGGTCTTTCACCAATTTATGCGAATCTTCCTTGGGTACAAATTCTTCCTTCATCTCCGGCAGGCTCGCAGTCTCCAAAACGTCGATAACTAATATGCTGTGGTGCGCCGCCAACGACCTTCCACTTTCCGTAATAAGGTTCGGATGGGGAATTTCGTTGGTGTTTGCAGCGTCAACAAACGTATAGATACAGTCGTTTACATACTCTTGTATAGAATAGTTGACAGAGCTTTCGCTGCTGGGCGACCTTGTCCCATCGTAATCGACACCCAATCCACCACCACAATCGACAAAATCCACGTTGTAACCCATCTTATGAAGCTGCACGTAAAACTGTGCCGCTTCTCGTAAAGCGGTTTGTATTCTGCGTATCTTCGTGATTTGACTTCCGATGTGAAAGTGTATCAACCGTAAGCATTCCCGCATGTCTTTCTTGTCGAGAATATCAAGTGCTTGCAGCAATTCACTTGAAGTTAGGCCAAACTTGGAAGCATCTCCGCCGCTCTCTTCCCATTTTCCGCTTCCAGAAGAAGCCAGTTTAATACGAATTCCGAGATTAGGCTTAACGTTGAGTTTCTTGGCAGTCTTTGCAATCGTTTCAAGTTCGTTGAGCTTTTCTACCACGATAAAAATACGCTTTCCCATCTTCTGTGCCAACAAAGCAAGCTCTATATAGCTCTGATCTTTGTAGCCATTGCATACAATGATAGAGTCGCTTTGGCATTGTACGGCAATAACGGCGTGCAACTCAGGCTTTGAACCAGCCTCCAGTCCGAGATTAAACTTTCTCCCGTGCGAGATAATTTCCTCAACAACGGGTTGCATTTGATTAACCTTTATAGGATAGATGATGAAGTTTTCGCCTTTGTACTCATACTTTTCCGAGGCTTTTTTGAAGCAACTCCATGTCTTTTCGATGCGGTTATCGAGAATATCCGGGAACCGAAGCAACACAGGTGGTGTCACATCTCGCAGCAAAAGCTCGTCCATGACTTCCCGCAAGTCAATTCTTTTCTTGTCTTGACAGGGTGTCACGCAGGCGTTTCCATGCTCATTGATGTCGAAATAGGAAGTCCCCCATCCGTTCATGTTGTATAATTCCTTGGAATCTTCAATACTCCATCTCTTCATATCCTTATTCTTTTATTATATTGTTTAGGCAGTTTTGCGTCGCTGCCATTCTGTAATCTCATTGGTGAAAGGAACTGTTCTTTTCGCAGATGTCCTCTTCACTTTCATAAATTCAGCATCCTGCGAATCTGTTCCACGGATGTTTTAATCTTTTCTCTTGTATTGAGCAGGTTTACTTCAAGTGCATGTTTCGCCTGCAAGTAGTACAGTTCACGATGCCGTAACTGCTCTTCAATGAACCATCTTTGCTCTTCATCGGTTTTCCCGCTGAGCAACGGTCTTTCGATTCTTGCCATCTGAAGGTGTCCGTGCAACACTTCCGGCGATGCTTTGAGATAAATGGTATCTCCCTGACGGTTCAAATACTCCATATTATCAAAAAAACAGGGTGTTCCTCCTCCGCAACTGATGATGACATTTTCAAATTCCGCCACCTCATGGAGCATATTCCGCTCCATAATTCGGAACCCCTCTTCCCCTCGTTCCGCAAAAATTTCGGGGATGGTCTTGCGCATTCGCGTCTCAATATACCAGTCGAGGTCGTAGAAAGGCAATCCGACAGTATCCGAAAGAGCCTTTCCCACGGTGGTTTTACCCGACCCCATATAACCGATAATTATGACCCTGTGCATTATTTTTTCTTCACCGGCGTTGTATTGACTATTTCCATACACTGCTCATAAGTAAGTTCTTCTATCTTATCGTGCAACTTCTTGGGCAGCCTGAAATTCTTTCCGTTGTATGCGATGTAAGGCCCGTAACGTCCGTCAAGCACCTCCATCTTATCGTCTTCGGCAAATTGCTTCAAATGTCGTTTCTTTTCCAGCTGCCTTTTCTGAACAATCAGTCCCACGGCGGTCTGTAATGTGATGGTCATGGGGTCTTCTTCCTTAGGCAAAGACACATATTTCTTGTCGTGAAGCACGTAAGGGCCGAAGCGTCCAATGCCGATAATCACCTCTTTTCCTTCATATTCGCCCACAGTTCTGGGCAATTTGAACAATTCAAGAGCATCTTCGAGTGTCATAGTCTCCATGCTTTTGCCATTGGGAATTTGTGCGAAGCGTGGTTTTTCAGCATCATCTGCTGTTCCGATTTGCACTACCGAACCATATTTGCCAATCTTTGCGAAGACAGGCTTTCCTGTTTTCGGGTCTGTTCCGAGCTGTCTCTCGCCCACCCGATGCTCAGTACGATTGTTAACAGTCTCCTCCACAGCCGGAGCGAACTCCTTATAGAACTTCCTGATGATGGAAGTCCAGTCTGTTTTACCCTCGGCTATCTTGTCAAACTGCTGTTCAACCTTTGCCGTAAAGTGATAATCCATGATTTCCCGGAAATGTTCGAGCAGAAAGTCATTGACCACCATGCCGATGTCCGTCGGCAAAAGCTTTCCCTTTTCGCTGCCAACCACTTCCTTTTTCTTCTTGGTTGTAATATCGTTATCCTTCAGCGTGTCTACCGTATAGGTTCTTTCTTCACCTTTTTGGTCACCTTTCTGTACATATTCTCGATGCTGTATGGTCTGAATGGTAGGTGCATAAGTCGACGGGCGTCCGATGCCCAGTTCCTCCAGTTTATGCACCAGACTTGCTTCCGTATATCGTGCAGGCCCTTGGCTATATCTTTCTGTGGCTGTAATTTCCATGTTTTTCAACATGTTTCCTTTCTTCATGGCTGGCAGTTGATGAGTTATTCCTTCACGGTTGTCTCCCTCGTCATCGGTCGATTCACGATAAACTTTGAGAAAACCGTCGAAATTAATCACCTCACCGTTGGCTACAAACATCTCGTCAGTACCGTTGATGCTGATGTTTGCAGTTGTTTTTTCAATGAGGGCGTCCTCCATCTGACTTGCCACAGTACGCTTCCAGATAAGTTCATAGAGTCTTCTTTCCTGCATTGTGCCCTCTATTTCAGCATTACTCATGTAGGTAGGACGAATCGCCTCGTGAGCTTCCTGCGCCCCTTTTGCCTTGGTCTGATAGTTGCGCGGTTTGCTGTATTCTTCCCCGTAGAGCTTAACGATTTCGTCTTTGCTGGCATTCCTACAGAGAGCAGAGAGGTTTACACTGTCTGTACGCATATAGGTAATAAATCCGTTTTCGTACAGATGTTGTGCCACCATCATTGTCTGCCCCACCGTGAAACCCAGTTTTCGGGCGGCCTCCTGCTGTAACGTCGATGTGGTAAAAGGCGGAGCCGGTGACCGTTTGAGCGGTTTCTTTGTCACGCTGTCAACCATAAACGTGGCTTTCTTGCATTTTTCGAGAAATGCAAGAGCCTCTTCACGGGTTCTGAAGCGCGTATTCAACTCAGCTTTCACCTCCTTTTCAGTTTCCGTTCCTTCACCCATCAGGGTCAAAACAGCGTTCACACGGTAAAAAGGCTCACTTTTGAAAGCATGGATTTCACGCTCTCTTTCCACGATGAGTCTCACCGCCACGCTCTGTACTCTTCCAGCCGAGAGCGATGGTTTTACCTTTCTCCAAAGAACGGGAGAGAGATTAAAGCCCACCAGTCGGTCGAGAACGCGCCGTGCCTGTTGAGCATTGACAAGGTTCATGTTTACCCTTCGCGGTGCACTGATGGCATCGAGGATTGCCTGTTTGGTGATTTCATGGAACACGATGCGGTTGGTTCGTGCTTCGTCCAGCCCCAAAACCTCGCAAAGATGCCACGAAATGGCTTCTCCTTCGCGGTCTTCATCGGAAGCCAACCATATCGTTCCAGCTTTCTTGGCTTGTGTCCTCAGCTCACCAACCAGCTTTTTCTTCTCCTCAGGTATTTCATAACAAGGCTCCATAGAATCCATGTCGATGCTGAGTTCTTTCTTCTTCAGATCGCGTATGTGTCCATAGCTGGACATCACCTTGTAATCTTTGCCCAAGAATTTTTCAATGGTTTTGGCCTTGGCCGGGCTCTCCACAATCACTAAATTATCTTGCATAATCCTCTGTTTGTTCTTTAATTTCGGTGCGCAAAAGTAAGCAAACTTCTTCGATATACTTTATTATAATACGCATTTTTTACTTTTTTAAGTAGTTTGCCATATTTTATAAGTTTATGAGAGCAGGGCAAAGGCAGTGAAAAAGTAGTCTTCTCTGGGTGCAGGAATTGAAATAATGTCGTACCTTTGCATAATCTGAGCGGCGTCTCAACCATTTAGAGTAAGCTCTATGGTGTTCGACTGGCATCAGATTTGCATAATCTGAGCGGCGTCTCAACCATTTAGAGTAAGCTCTATGGTGTTTAGCCGGCATCAGAGCAATGGAGAAACAACCCGACATTGTCACTTAAATATCATTTCAGGTCTATGAACCAGCAAGATAAACAGATGCTAAGCATGTCCGAATCAACCTCTACTTCACAACCGAAAACAGGAAAATTGATTATTTTCTCTGCACCATCGGGAGCGGGAAAAAGCACCATCGTGCAATGGCTTATGCACGAACACCCCGAATTACGCCTCTATTTCTCCATCAGTTGCACGAGCCGTCAGCCCAGAGGCAACGAACGACATGGCGTGGAATACTTCTTCCTCACCCCCGAAGAGTTTCGCCAACGCATTGCCGAAGGGGCTTTCCTCGAATATGAAGAAGTGTATCCCGACCGCTTTTATGGCACGTTGAAGGAGCAGGTAGAGCAACAACTGGCCGCTGGACAAAACGTAATTTTCGATGTTGACGTGAAAGGCGGATGTGCCATCAAGCAACATTTTGGCAACAGGGCATTAAGCGTTTTTATTCAGCCGCCATCTGTCGACGAACTGAAACGGCGACTCCTGTCTCGTGCCACCGATTCGGAAGAAGCCATCGCAGGCCGCATTGAAAAGGCCGCATACGAACTTGGCTTTGCCAAACATTTCGACCAAGTGGTCGTCAACGACGATTTGGAAGTGGCCAAGGCACGCACTTTCCAACTGGTAAACGACTTCTTGGCTCCGAAAGAACCATAACCCTCTTTTTTTCAAACCTCAAGTCTCTTTGCCTATGCCACGCCTCACCGGACTATTCGGCGGTTCGTTTAATCCCATTCACAACGGACACATCACGCTTGCCCGCCACTTTCTGCGTGCCATGAGACTTGATGAAGTATGGTTTTTGGTCTCTCCACAAAACCCATTCAAGCAAGATGACCGCATGCTCGACGAGCAAAAGCGGCTGGAATTGGTGAGGATTGCCCTCGAACATGAACCAAACCTAATGGTGAGCGACTACGAGTTTCATCTTCCACGCCCCTCTTTCACATGGAACACGCTGCAAGCCTTGCAGGCTGACGAGCCAGACAGACGCTTCACCTTGCTCATCGGCGGTGACAACTGGATACAGTTCGACCGCTGGTATGCCCACGAAGAGATACTCCGTCACCATGATATAGCCATCTATCCACGACATGATTCTGTCATAGACAAGAAGTCTCTGCCGCCCAATGTGCATTTGCTCTCCCTGCCGTTGCTCAATATCAGCAGCAGCAGCGTGCGCCGTGCCATAGCCAGAGGCGAATCTATCGAGACCTACGTACCAGCAGCCGTGGCTGCAAAACTGCATGAGTGGCGCGCCTATCAAGATGTGTACCCAAGGTAATGCAAAGTCTTTTACGGCTTCAGTTCCGAGCATTTGCCCAATAAGTGAAACACCTCTCTCCCCATCTCATGCATCCGAATATACAAGATGACTTTTTCTTTCTCTCCCCAAAAAATAGATTTAACTTTTCGTGTTTTCGTCAACAGACAGTTAACTATCCTGAGTTCGGCGAATTATAAGTGTTTGTAAATTTATCGGTTAGTGAAAAAACACAGTCTCTGATGAATGATTTGGAGTTACAGAGACCACAGGTTGCACTCCCACGGGACGTTTTTGGGAAACAGTACGGAAAGGCTTTGGCATCGTACCAATGGTTGGTACTCACGCTACCAAGCACTGGTACGAAGCGTACTGGCCGTTGGTACACGCCGTACCAACGACTGGTATCCATTCCATGCAGTATCATTCTCATGATTATATGCCGCCACCGGGCTGTTTATCGCTGCTTTCCGAGAAAGCTGTGCATCTATACCCATGGGCTATTGATACATAGTTCGTTTTTTTGAATTCATCGAATTGACGTTAACTAATATATTCCCTCATCATAACAAGAAATCAAATTGTAAAATGAAAGAAAGCATCTGTGAAAGATTTTTCATTTCCTATAGAACAATAGGATATACAAGAAATTTCAAAATACCTATTTTTGGGTATTGTGTCATTGTTTTTCCATTATTATTTTTGCATCAAATAAATTTCTGCTTATGATAAGAAATCTTCACGACATATTACGAGGATATGAATTCTCATTAAGTCAAGCGCACCGTTTTTCTCTTGAACGGTGCGCTTTTTTTTGTAAACGAAACAGAACAATGTTCATTATTGGGCTGTCGCATTTCATATACAGACATGTTTAATAAATTTCATTCGATATGCAAACACTAAAAGATGACACAAGGCAACGCATTCTTTCCGTAGCTCGCAATGTATTTATTGTAAATGGTGTGCGTTGTCCTTCCATTCGCACAATGGCAAACAAGAAAGAGCGTTATCCGCACATCGACATCGATATATCGCCTTTCTTCTCCCATATAACCAGTTCCACATGGATGAACATCTTCTTCGAACTTGTGGAACTCAACGAATACAACAAGTATGATAGCCCGTACATTTGGACAAGATGCGGTTTACAGCATGCCTGGATGGAAAGAACTGATGAAAGTGTAACGATGATAAGTCTCTTCTTTCAATTCCACATAAAAACAACTCTCCCATAAACAACAAAAATATGATAAAGACTCTCAAACGATTAGGAGCTTACATGGGAAGGCGCAGACTGCTGCTGCCTTGCTCCGTCGTGCTGTCGGCGGTAAACGGACTGCTGTCGCTCGTACCCTTTATTCTTCTGTGGCTTGTGGTGCGCACGTTGCTCACGGCGGAAGGCAATCTAACCGATACGCCTTTGTGGGACTATGCCCTTGCCGCTTTCGTAGTTTCCGTAGTAAACGTGGTGGTTTACTTCACCGCACTCATGCTCTCTCACCTTGCCGCTTTCCGTGTGGAAACCAATATGCGACGCAGTGCTATGGAGCGACTTATGCGTGTGCCACTGGGATTTTTTGACACACAGAACACGGGACGGATGCGTAAGATTATCGACGAGGACTCCGGACAGACCCACACTTTCGTAGCTCACATACTGCCCGATTTGACCGGAAGCATCGTTGCCCCATTCGGTGTCATCATCCTTCTGTTTGCCGTTGACTGGCAGTTGGGTCTTGCCTCACTCTTCCCGATTGTCTGTTCATTCGGTATCATGGGCTACATGATGGGGCCACGGAACAACCATTTCCAGCGGATGTATCTCGATGCACAGGAAAAAATGAGTGCAGAAGCCGTGGAATATGTACGTGGCATTCCTGTGGTAAAAGTCTTTCAGCAGACGGTGTTCTCGTTCAAACGGTTTTACGACAGCATCATCAATTACCGCGACCTCGTCATCAGATACACACTCCAATGGCGAACTCCCATGTCAGCCTACACCGTAGCCATCAATGCCTTTGCTTTCTTTCTGGTTCCGACAGGCATCATCCTGATGGGACACGGCGGACAGACGGCCACCATTATTGCCGACATGACCCTCTACGTGCTCATCGCACCCGTCATCTCCGTCAATGTGATGAAGGCGATGTACCTCAGCCAAAATCTTTTTTTGGCCAACGAGGCCGTAGATAGGTTGGAGAAGCTGACAGCCACACCGCCATTGCCCGACAGCGAGGAACCACAGAAAGCCAAGTCGTTCGACATCTGCCTGCATGACGTGTCATTCCGTTATGAGGGAGCGGAGAAAGATGCCGTCAGCCACGTCAGTCTCACCATTGCCGAGGGAAAGACCATGGCACTTGTGGGAGCTTCGGGCAGCGGAAAGACCACCATCGCAAGGCTCATTCCTCGCTTCTGGGATGTACACGAGGGCAGCGTGAGCATTGGAGGCATAGACGTATGGCGGATGGACAAGGCAGAACTGATGCGCAGCGTGTCGTTCGTTTTCCAGAACACACGGCTGTTCAAGACTTCTATTCTGGAGAACGTGCGTTATGGAAATCCCGAAGCGACACTTGAACAGGTGAACCGTGCCATCGACCTTTCACAGAGCCGTGAGATTATCGACCAACTACCACAGGGATTGAACACCATCATCGGTAGCGAGGGAACCTATCTGTCGGGTGGCGAACAGCAGCGTATTGTTCTTGCACGTGCTATTCTCAAGGATGCTCCTATTGTGATACTCGACGAGGCAACAGCTTTTGCCGACCCCGAAAACGAACATCTCATCCGCCGCGCATTCGCCCATCTCACCCGGGGAAAGACCGTACTGATGATTGCACACCGACTAACCACCGTGCAGGATGCCGACTACATTGCGGTGGTAGCTGACGGAACGATAGCCGAACTGGGCACACACGAGGAACTGATGAAGCGGAAGACGCAATATTATAATATGTGGAATGAATACCAGAAATCGGTAGCATGGAAATTGTAATAAAAAACTGAACAACAATGATACAATACTTTCAAGACCGTTTCGCCCTTTCGGAAAAAGGGGCAAAGGATTTACGGCGGGGGATAGCCTACTCAACACTGCTCAACCTGGCATTGATGTTGCCGCCTACCTATTTGTTCCTGTTTCTTATGGAACATGTCAGCAAAAAGCCGCTGATGCCTACACATACGCTGTTTTTTTACCTGCTGCTGGCAGCAGCGTTGGTAGTAGTGATGTTCGTTATAGCCCGGTGGCAGTACGACAGCACCTACATCACTATCTACACCGAAAGCGCACAACGACGCATCGGCCTGGCGGAAAAGCTACGCCGGCTGCCGCTGTCATTCTTCGGTGAGCGCAACCTGTCTGACCTTACTTCTACCGTAATGGAAGACTGCACGATGCTGGAACAGATTTTCTCGCACACTGTTCCGCAGCTTTTTGCCGCTGCGGCAAGTGTGGTTCTCATTGCTATCAGTCTCTTCTTTTACGACTGGCGACTGGCAGCAGCACTCTTCTGGGTGGTGCCACTGGGCGTTATTACTCTGCTGCTGGCCCGACACAGGCTCGACAAGGTTTTCGTTCATCTCTACCATGTGAAACGCGGTGTGACGGAGCAGATACAGGAAGGACTGGAATGTGTGCAGGAAATCAAGTCGTACTGCGGCGAAGAAGCTTACTGCCAAAGTTTTGACAAACGACTGAACGCCTATGAAAAGGAACTTATCAACAGCGAATTAGTGGCCGGCGTGTTCGTCAACCTCTCCGCTGTACTGCTTAAATTAGGTATGCCGTCTGTCATTCTCTTAGGTGCATGGCTGCTGCAACGGGGCGAGGTGTCCATTTTTGTCTATCTGGCGTTCCTTATTGTTTCGGCAATGGTGTATAATCCCATTCAGGAAGTGTGCAATAACCTCGCCATTCTTAACTTCCTCGACGTACGTATCAACCGAATGAAGGAGATTGAGGCGATGCCCGAGCAGGGAGGAAGTAGAAAAGCGGAAATGAACAGCTACGATATAGAGTTCCGCAACGTAAGCTTCGCCTACGAAACAGGGAAGCAGGTATTGCGAAACGTGTCGTTCACGGCCCGTCAGGGCAAAGTAACAGCCTTCGTGGGAGCATCGGGTGGAGGCAAAAGTACCACAGCCAAGCTCGCCGCTCGCTTCTGGGATATCGACAGCGGACAGATATTGGTTGGCGGAACAGACATCTCTGGGGTTGATCCGGAGACGCTTCTGAAAAACTATGCCATCGTTTTTCAGGACGTACTACTCTTCAATGCCTCCATTGCCGACAACATCCGCATCGGCAAGCGTGATGCCACCGACGAGGAAGTGCGCCGCGTGGCACAGCTGGCGCAATGCGATGACTTCATCAGTCGTATGCCACAGGGCTATCACACTATCATCGGCGAAAACGGCGAAACGCTTTCAGGCGGCGAGCGGCAGCGCATCTCCATCGCCCGCGCCTTGCTGAAAGATGCTCCCATCATCCTCTTGGATGAAGCCACCGCCAGTTTGGATGCAGAAAATGAAACGAAGATACAGACTGGAATTTCAGAGTTGGTGCGCAACAAGACCGTTATTATCATCGCGCATCGAATGCGTACCGTGCGCAATGCCGACCATATTGTGGTTCTCTCCGGCGGAACGGTGAGCGAGCAGGGCACACCCGACGAACTGATGGCACGAAACGGCGAATTTGCCCGTATGGTGGCGTTGCAACAAGAAAAATCACCCAGCACCAAAGCAGTGTAAAATCGATCCACTTTTTCGGTTTTCATTTCCGTAAGCTTGTGGTTTGATTGTTGAAATCACTGCAAGACAGAACTCAAACGTGCCATTCATAGGATAAGTGAGAAGATGCTCATAGACAAACCTAAGTTTCTTTGCAGCAAAGGATTGATCAAAAAGTGATCAAGAGGAAATAGCATCCCGAAGTTCCTCCCAGAATAAAATACTCTCTACCCCATTAGGTAAGAAAGTTTTGCCGATTATTAATGAGATTGCCAAGTTCGGTATGGAGAATCTTTGATTCTTTTCCTTTATAGCTCAGACCAAAGGTTAAATTCCATGTAAACAAGAGAGATTTTTTCTGTTTTTTCTTGCATGTTACCGACAAGTAACTTAACTTTGCAGTTACTTGTCGGTAACATTATATTTAAGAGTGATATGAAAGACAGAGAGCTTACAGAAAAAAAGATACTTGAAGCCGTTGGGAATATTATTGAAAACGATGGTTTTGAGAGTATAGGCGTGAATGCAATAGCGCAAAAGGCAGGAATTTCAAAAATGCTCATATACAGATATTTCGGAGGAGTCGATGAATTGGTTGCACAATACCTTCTTCGAAAAGATTATTGGGCGAATACGGATATAGGCATTATCAAACCGTATGACATCGGTGGCAGTCTTAAACGCCTGTTCAGAGAACAAATCATACGGTTGAGAAGTGATATTACATTAAAGCGGTTACACAGATGGGAACTCTCGACAGAAAATGAGAGTATTAGACGTTTACGTGAAATGAGAGAACATAATGGACGTAATTTGGTAAAAATCATCAGCCAACTAACCAATGTTCAGAATTCAGAAGTGGCTTCTTTGGCAAGTATTATTTCCGCATCTATCAGCTATCTGGTTCTGATGGAGGAACAGAATCCGATATACAATGGTATCGACTTACAAAGCAATGAAGGATGGGAGCAGATAGTAAAGGGAATAGATTTGATAATAGACTTATGGATAAAAGATGTTCGGCAATGAGAAATCTATTTATAACACTTATCATATTTATGGAAACAATGAGCAACGTATTAGCCCAAAATGCAGATTATCTGTTTATGATTGAAAATGCGATAAAAGCCCCATCCGGGCATAACACCCAGCCGTGGTTGTTTAAGATATGTGATTCGGAGATTGACATTTATCCTGATTTCACAAAATCGCTGCCAGTCGTGGATCCGGACAACCGGGAATTGTTTGTCAGCCTTGGGTGCGCAACCGAGAACCTCTGTATTGCAGCAAGTCACAAAGGATACAGAGGGGATGTGACAATCACGGATAATGATGTCATAAAAATCATGCTTTCGCAAGACAGCCTGAACATGGCATTATCCATATATCCTCAAATCCCTATAAGGCAAACAAATCGGAGCATCTATAATGGCAAAATCATACCTGAAGACAGTATAGCCTTATTAAAGAGTGTCGGTGCAGAGACTTGTATAGGAGTGCACTTCTTCAAGAACGGCACACCGGAATATCAGGTTATTTCCGAAATGGTTTATAAGGGTAATAACATACAAATGAGCGATAAGAATTTCAAGGAGGAATTACGGCAATGGATGCGTTACAACAAAAAGCATCAGAATGCGACGAAAGACGGTTTGAGTTATGCCGTATTCGGAGCACCCAACATTCCTCGTTTTATTGCCAAGCCGATTATTACCAGAGCAATCAATGAGAAATCCCAAAACAAAAATGACAGGAAAAGGATAGAATCTTCTTCTCATTTTATTCTACTTACCACTTCAAGCAACACGGTTGAACAGTGGATAAACTTAGGCAGGACATTGGAGCGTATTCTGTTGAAGGCTACGGAAATGGGAATTTCGCATGCCTACCTGAATCAACCTAATGAAGTGAGCGAATTGTCTTTGGAAATGGCACAGAGACTGGGTATTTCGAATGAATATCCTACCGTCCTCATACGTATCGGTTATGGGAAAAAGATGCCGTATTCATTAAGAAGAGATGCAAGAGCCTGTATATTACATGTTGTGTCAGAATCGAACAACTAAAAAAAGCAGATACGAAACAATCGATAGAAAAGTAAGCCTTTGAGATGATTTCTTCAAAAGAAATCTCCTCAGAAGAACGAAAACTATCAATCGAGTGGCTGATTCAACCCAATTCGGTCATTAGAGACCGTACTGATTATGTTCGTATGTCGAGCAGATTGTCTGCCGCTTTTGCCAAAGGCATAGCGGGCTACGCCGAGGAAGAACGGCAGAGAAGATGCCGGCAATCGACCGAAATCAGTCGGTAAGCATCATCTTCAGTGAGGAATGTAGTACTGGCGGTCTAATGACCGATTTTGGTTCAATAAATTCTCCATACAAGTACAACAGAAAGAGATAGTGCTTCTTTGTTTCGTATCCTCCGTTACACCCGTTTTCTCATACAAACCCTGCAAGATATACATCTACTTGGACAGAAAAGGGAAAAGTGTATAGGAGCTACCAAACCTTTTGATATGGGCAAGGGAAGAATCAATTTGTTTTGCAGAGGTCTCAAAACAAGTTTTCCCAAATTAATTTGCTTGTGTGTGTGTTTTTGCTATTTTTGTTCCCACAATCAATTAAATTCTGCGTTCTCATCCTCCTCCTTGCAGAATTTATGCTTATAAGCAAGTATGTGCAAGAAGCACTAATGCAGCTTGTCAATGACTGGCTCATGGCATATCAAAGTCACAACAATCTTCTAAAAGATGAAAGAATACGAGACCTACAGAGTGAAGGATGGTGATACGCTGAGAAGCATAGCTGAACAGTTACAAATCAGCGTCCGAGATCTTATGGCATTTCACAATGCACATTCTTGCACTTTGCTGAGGGATGATTTCATAGGAGTGTCAATGTTCAAGGAAATATGCATTCCAGCCGACCTTGATGGCTTCCGGCGGAAACATGCACCTAACCGTTGTCCCTTACATTATGAAGATGTCAAACTCGCTTGCGAGAATGTTATAGTGAACGAGGCAACAGAAATGATTCTGAAAGAGCAGAGAATGGTTCAGGCACAGACAGTACAACGTTTTTCCATTAAGCAGGAAGAAATGGACGGCCATGCTGTTTGTGTCATTGACAACCTGGAATTTCTCAAACGGCAGGTTTCATCACAATACAAGCCTTTGGCAGATGCCGTCTCCTTTCTTGGACAACCGCTTAATCATCTTGTGCTGGGGATTAATCCCGATGGAGCAATAGCGAAAATAATCAATCAGGAAGAAATATCCGAGCGGTGGCAAAGTCTCAAACAGACCAAGGAAGCACAGGCTCTATTTGCAGACGAGACTGTCGGGCAAGATGTCGAACAAGCTATGGATGCTGACTACAAGCAAACACTCAAAGTGGTGAATGAAAGTTTGAAGTACAGACTGCTGTGTCCCGATTTCTTTGGTGAGCATTTCCTTTCCGAAAGTCGTGAAAGAAATACAACCCTACAACTTGCGTCCAACTTTTTCCCATCACAGAAGATACGTTTTAAGCTGGAAGAAAGTTGCGAACTTTCCCAAACCAAAGAAACGCTTTGCGTTAGCCAAAGATACCATGCAGCACAAGATATGCAGAAGGAACTATCAGGAGCCTATAATAGCACGCTGAAAGACTATTACGTATGCCATTGGAATATCTGATGGAAATAGAATGCAGGTTCACACTTTCTTACAATGATTTGAGAATGCTGGAAACGGAATGCCATCTCCAAGAAAGGCTGAACGATTCTGCCCTGTTCGCAAATCACATTCACATCATTTACAATAACGAAAGACAATAGAGATATATGAGTAAACTATATGTTCCAGAGGGCGTTTGGCTTGTGTGTTCGGAGGGTACAAGCACGCAGCAGTTGGCGGTAGTCAGCCAATCGAAAGTGAAGATAGACGCTGGTCATCTCATGGCAACAGTTGAAGACAAGGTGAAAGCAGACTTCGGCTGTAAGAAAGGGGCTTTGTTTACCGCCATCGTCATGGCTCTCTGTGCGGCGGCTGTGGCAGTTGCGGTTGTAGGTACAGGTGGACTTGCCGCATGTGCGATAATCGGTGCGGCAGGTGCTGCAGGAGCCGTTGGCGGTGGAATTATTGGCAGGTTGATGCCCTGTGGCTGTGCTTCGTGCATGGGCAGTTGGCAGAACCATAGTCTTACCGTCAAGGTCGGCGGTTATCATGCCCTTTTAGAGGATTCCATTTCTGTCTGTTCGAAAGGCGGAACAATCAAGATTATGTTTTCCAAGGAAGCTGCAGAGGCGTATGCCGCTTTGGTTGCCGCCAAATCTAACGTGGAGATAGCCAATATCGCAGCCATAGCCTTTGTTGCCCCTTTTGTCCTTCAAGGAGCTGGGAATGCTATATTGGGATTTAAGACTGGCTTCTCTGCTGCTTTGGGAGTGAGCAAGCTGTCTGCTGCTGCGTTTGTGGGAGAGACAGCAGTAGTGGGAGGTGTGGGATATGGTGCAAATAGATTTTTCGATGCAATTAAAACTGGCATATATTCAGGATTGGAAGTAAGAGATTATGTTCAAGGGCAGACAGAAAAAAGAGTCAATAATGTTTTAAATGATAGTTCTGTAATTGATAGCCAACAATGGGCATTTGATACTAAAGAAGACATTGGTTATGGCACCCATATAAAAGATAGGGAAACAATTTCTATAACTGATTATGAAAAGATGACTTATGAACGTGAAGGCTATCTAAGTACTACGAGTGGATATGTTGATGAAAGAGGTTGGGAAGTTGTTGAAGAGAAGTCAGATTGGAAATACAGATTGGAAAGTAAAAGAAGTATAGAGAACTTGCCTGAAACAGACAAATTAACGCAATCAAGTGGAACTTATTACATGAAAGAAGAATATGCAAATATCAAAGGTAAAGATTACAATGTAGGAAAGAATACCTTTAAAGATGGTTTGAATGCTATAAATCCTTTAAAAGATAAGGAAGGTAAGGCAATGTTCTTACTCGATTTAGCCCTCGATACTTATCGAGGAATAGTAAACAAATTACTGGAAGGTTCTTTTGATAATTATAAAGAATCTATAGCATTAGAGCAAGATGCTCGTGATAAACATAATGTTAAAACTAAATAACTATGGAAGAGAAAAGACCTAACCAATTAAAGAATTATTTTCTTTCACATCAAATTCTCACGATATCTATTGCTGTTTTTTTTATACTATATGGAGTGTTTATGTTATCATTGGCTTTTTATAATGCTTTCGATATTTTCAAGCAGCTTAACCTTAAAACAGGTATTGTCTCTTATTGGGGGCGTACAGGAGGAAAGTACAATACTGCCACCTTGAATATAAAAAATGATAGTAACACTTATACAACAGAGAGATTTGGTGGTTGGTTATGCTTGCAACATAGTGGTAAGCAGGGAGAAAAAGTTATGTTCTATATCAACGAAAAGATAAAAAGAAACAATAAAAATCATATACGCTATTTTGGGTTGAGTACAATAGACTCTCCTCGTTACACCTTTTGGTTATTTATGGATATTCTAAGTTATGTATTTGAATCAAATATATTTTTATTCATTCCGGGATTGGTAGGATGCCTTTATTTTAATCTTACGACGGTAAAGAATAAGATTGTCAGGACAGTTTCTTGGATACTCCCATTTCTGGCGTTATGGCTTATAGGCTTAGCTACAACTTCTTAAATACAAACTAACGCAGTCAAGTGGTACTTATTATATGAAAGAAGAATATGCAAGTATCAAAGGCAGAGATTACAATGTAGGAAAGAATACTTCTACCGATGACATCAATGCTATAAATCCTTTAAAAGATAAGGAAGGTAAGACAATGTTCTTACTCGATTTAGCCCTTGATGCTTATAGAGGAATTCTTAATAAATTATTAGAAAGCTCACTTAATAACAATAAGAGGACGACAACAGAAGAGTTACAAGCAAAATTTAAGTTAAAAGTTAAAACAAAATAATATGTTAGAAAAGAAACACATTATAAAGAATTTACTACATTCTCATCCATTTATTGTCAATATCATAGCAGTAGCATTCCTTTTTTGTGGAATACTATCTAATCTGATAGCGATAAATAAAAGCATCGAAGATTTAAAAGCTTATATACCCCAATTCGGTTTAAGGGCAGCTCTTTTTAGTCCAGATTATAGTCCACAACGATTCTTTCGCCCTGGTTTTAGGTCGAAGAATCATTGTTTCACGCCAATAGGTTTAGAAAAGTGAGAGCTGCCTTACTCCTGCTTCGACCTCCATCTCAAATTCCATATTGATAGAGGGTTTTGTGTCGTAGAAAGCATAAGCAGCCATTCCTGCCAAAAGGTTGACAATAAAGTTTGAGATACTTCTGTGGCGGGTATGAACAATCCGTGCCACGTTCTTGAGCATGTCGTTAATGGTCTCGATAATGCTTCTTTTACGGAGCATGATTTTGTCGTGCACCCCCATTAAGCGGTTCTTCATATTGGTGCGTATTCCCGTGACAATGTGGACTCCCCTATCGAAAAGTGAAGCAAAAAGAGACTGTGAGATGTATCCCTTGTCCGCATAGAGCTTTCCGAACAAATCCTTAGTCAAGTCGTTGAATACCTTT
>JAXFLJ010000008.1:0-68569 GCA_034183335.1 Prevotella sp. | reverse complement strand
ACCCTCTATCAATATGGAATTTGAGATGGAGGCCGAAGCAGGAGTAAGGCAGCTCTCACTTTTCTAAACCTATTGGCGTGAAACAATGATTCTTCGACCTAAAACCAGGGCGAAAGAATCGTTGTGGACTATAATCTGGACTAAAAAGAGCTGGCCTTAAACCGAATTGGGGTTTACACACTTTTTAGGACACTACCGAAAAAATGGACTTACACACTTTTTTAGGACACTACCCACAAAGTGGGTATGCGAAAGCAGGTTGGGGAACTCTTTGTTCAGCTCTCGGCAGACGTAGAAGAGATAGAAATGTTTGAAATTTCGAAACGTATTGCCGTGGAACAACACGAGAATGGTAATCATCTCGGCATCGCTCATTCTTCCTTTCCGATTGCGCGTTTTAGGGCTGTTTGGAGAGGGATTTGAAAGTGAAAGTGCTTTTTTGTTCAATTCCAACTCATATTCTTTGCAGAAATCATCTGCAATACAATATATTTCCGTAACTTTGCTGACAAGTTTCATAGAGGGTTGTTTTTTGTTATCTGTTTGGTTTTCAACAACAAATATACGAAAAATAATCCTCTTTTTGGGCTTTTATTGAAACTATTTTAAGGCAAAAAACAAGCGCGCCTTATCCCGAATTCGGGTAATACATAAAAAATGCGCCTCCATATTTGACTATGAAGGCGCAAAATTAATCATGATTTAATTTGCTATAATCATCATTCCGGAGAATTAATCATCGTAGCTGTCATAGACGAACTTCTCATCCTTGTAGAAAGTGAATGAGTGATTTTCGTCTTCTTCACTGACAAACTTCAACCATGTGGGATAGCGTGGGTTGTCTGTTGTGACAGTATAAACCGGACTGGCTATCTTCTGACGAACCGTACCGTCAGCATTCACACCTGCCAAGGGCTTCAACAGGTTGGTACCTATAGGAATCGTAACAGCCGTAAGAACTTTTTTGGCATCATTACCAGAAGGTTCTACATAGGTGAAAGTTACCTTGTCTTCACCAACAACTTCCATCTTGTAAGTAAACTTGGCAGTTGTAGAACCAACCAATACGTTCAAGGTGTTGTTGACAAACCATACTTTCCTCAAGTCCCACTTCTCATTCGGATACTTGGTTTGCTTCTTAAGAGCATCGCGAACAGTATCCCACCACGGTTTCGGAGTCTCGCCCAAGCCGGCATAAGTCATAAACCACCATGTACCGTCAGCAATGTTATCGGTAATCGGAGGCAACACGCCGTAGAGATGAGCCTGCCCGTTGTCGCTGTCGAATTGGAAGTTATCTCCGCCAACATACTTCATACGCTTAGAAGTAACCTTCAACAACTCCATGCTGCTGTAAAACTCATAGCCTTCGGGAGTAACAATATAGGGAGAACGTACACGTACTGACTCGCCCTTATCATCTGTATAGGTGTAGATGAGGTTACGGAAATAGTTGGTTACCTTAACCGTATCAGTGCCTACCACATAGTTATACTGTCCGAAAGTCATTTCTTCCTCACGCTGGATGATTTGATCGAGATAGTCGCTCCACTGTACATCCGACGGCATGCGAACCATCACGATGCGGTTTCCGTGCTTCTTACCAGTCAAGATAATCGAGTCATTGGAAGTCTTCATAATTCTAAACTCCAAGTCACCACCAAAACCTTTACCATCGTCTTCGCCTAAACCGTCAGAGTTTTTGGGCGCAGAGAAGAAATGGAAGACCTCATTGTAATCATGGAAAGACAAGATTGCGCCGGCACTCTGTTCCAGTTTGTACTCCGATTCGTCTTCTTTGTACTCCTTGTGGAACTTAGTGAAGTAGTCGCTCGCTACCTTTACCTTACCGTTTTCAAACTTGCAGAGAACATTGTAGCCGCCATACTGGGTATTACCATAATAATACATCACCCATCCGTTAGACGCAGACTCAAGGATGGTCTTTGTCTCTGCCAACTTCTCTTCCAAACGCTCTGAAGACGATTTGCTAAAGATATCATCTACTTCGCTGGTGCAGGAAGAGTATGTAAAGATTGCTGCAAGGAGCAATACATAATTAAATACTTTTCTCATAATAATCATTCCTTTAATTTAATTGGGTCAAATCCATATTAAGAACTTCCTTAGAGCGTCTTAACACCGCATCTCTGAGTTTGTCGATGTCGATGCCCCATGAGTTGGCAAAGTAATTTCTAACCAATTCAATCTTCTGAAGAAGAATGTCCCTGTATTTGGTATCCGTTGCAGGCTCTTGCTCATACAAGGGAACTTTATTGCCAGCTGCATCATAAACTTCATTTCCGTTGGCATCCTTCAAGTAGATGACATTGCCGCTTGCATCCTTGAGAGGAATCAAGTTGCCGTCGGCATCTTTCTTGTAGACAGGATTACCGGAAGCATCGGTCTTGTAGATGATGCCACCATTTTCGTTTTTCAACGTATCCAAAGCGGTATCGAGAATCTTGTTCCAAGCCTCTTCCGTGTGCGTTACATAGATAGCATACACCTCTACGAAGTCTTCATCATAGTCTTTGCTGCTATATCCACTGACAAAACCTTCTTTCGGAGCTTTCTCATCGGTAACGTTCACCCAGTCGCTGGCGTGATAGTTAGCCGCAGAAATATCTCTGTATTCTCTCGGAGCTTCCTTGGTCTGGTTCAAGATATGGCAGAATTCGTGGTGCATCGTCTTGAAAATGTAGTAATTCAAGTCATAACGAGAGTCGTCCCTTTTGTGGAAAGGACTGTCTTGGTCGATATACGGATTCTTGATATCAATCTCATTAACACCGGAAAGTGTGATTTTCACACCACCTTCGGCAACTCCCAGCGTCTCGCTACCATTGTCGTTGTACATACGAGAACCGAGGAAAAGAAGCACTTTGGGAGTGTTCGTCTTGATGAAGTTCTCTCCGGCCACTTCATTATATGCCTCAATCCATACGTGACGCAACATCATGGCCAAAGCCGCAGTGTGTTCTTGAGATGCAGGAACTACATTGTGAATGTTGTCAGTCTCCTTATCTGTGTACTTATAGATAACATCTATGTTATAGGTATTGGTGAAGTTTTCCAATAACCACTTGTCCAGCTCATTGCGCTCGGGCGATGTTGTATCGAAGATACTGTTGGAATTAAGCTCATCGTTGTTACATGAAACAACGACAGCCGCCATCAAGCACAGTATAAATAACTTAAAGCATTTCATAATCTAAATTCTTTTTCTTCTAAGTTTATTATCTTGGGTTTGCCTGCAATCCGGCATTGACAACCGCACTCGGCAATTGAATAGCACCGCGTAAATCGCCCGGCTCGAAAACAATAGGGTCTTCACCGGTAACAGGGTGTGAATAAGAGATACCGTAACGTTTCAAGTCTATGAAGCGCAAACCTTGGAAAACAGTTTCCAAACGACGCATGTGAAGAATCATCTGGATGAGAGTTTCCTGATTGCCTGCTTCTACAGTGAAGCCTTGCGGATTGAGTTTCTTCTTGATACTTCTCTCAAGACGAGTCTGAGGAACAACGGGTGCATAGTCCAACTCACTGAAGAAAGTGTTGAGGTTTGACATCGTCAGCACCTTGTATTGTGCTGCATAGTTGTCGCAGTGAGAAGCAACCCAGTAGTTCATGTCCTTCAAGGCAGAAACAGAGTCATTCTTCATGGCGTAAGCCTCTGCACGGACAAGCAGCGTTTCGTCTGTAGTGAACACAGGGTCTACGATATGTGCATAACCAGTCTGTGCAAGTTTGTCTGTAAACTCAAACTGCTCCAGAAGTTTGGGGAAGAACACCTGGTATTCGCTACCATACATCTTGCTCTTGTAATAGAGTGCGTTGTTGGTAGAACCACCGCCCCAAGGGCCAAATGCCCAATAGGTTTCATAGCTTGCCACAACGGCACTGTGAGCAAAACGTCTCATACCTGAATAGGTAAGCATACGACCTGCGGTAGAATAAGCAGTAACCAAGAGGAGGTTAGCGGGCTCAGAAGAGAGGATGTAACGGTTGCTAAAGTCAATGGCACCGAGTGATACAAGGTCCTTGTAGCTTCTGAGTACACCAGACGGATCTTCGCCGATAGCCTTTGTTGCATACTCAATGGCCTTATCATAATTCATATAATAAAGGTTGAAACGAGCGGCAAAAGCATACGCAGCCTTAGAATTGAAGTGGAATTTGGGTGACTTGTAATTGTTGTCGTCAATCAAAGGAAGACCTGTTTCGATGTCGTTATTGATTTTCTCATACAATTCTCCCAGTGTGCCACGAGTATAGGTCTCGTCCAACTTGGTACCCGGTTTTGTCGGATAGGGAAGTCCGAGATAATCATCTTTCTTTTCAGGATTCCATGCCATACAGAATGTATTGGCCAATTGGAACATTGCATAAGCACGACAAAGGAGCGCTTCGCCCTTTTCTGCATTCAGATTTTCTGTTGCTTCAAGCTTGTCAATGGCCTCCAAAGCATGGTTAGCTGTTGCAACGGCAAAATAGAAACCTTGCCAAACATTGCGGGGGTCATCGTTACCTTCCGTAGAAACATCCTTGAAACGATAGAGTTCTTCCTGACTTACCTGAGCAGAGAACTGAGGGCCATTGTCAAGCACGTTGTCAGAGCTATATTCCAAAATCATCACATTGCTGTTGGAAGGATATGCGCTGACGAGGAGATCTCTCACTTTCTCTCTTGAGTTCAACTCCGTTCTGTCATCGGGTAGCTTGTCGAGGTAGCTGTCACATGAAGTAAACAAGAGTGCTCCCAAGGCAAGACTCCATATTATATTCTTTTTCATCTTAATATGCTATTTGTTATGTTTGATAATTAACAATCTCATTAAAGTCCAACCCTAAGCGTGAAGGTGAACTGACGTGCCATCGGTACGGCAACACCACCAGCGTTGAAGAACTCTGGGTCTTGACCATTGAGCTTCTTGTCAGAATAGAGAAGGAACAAGTTAGTAGCTTGGAGCTTCATTGCCAACGAGCTTAACTTCAATGCGCTAATCCAATTCTTGGGGAAGTCGTAAGAGAGAGAAATTTCTTTCATACGGATAAAGTCACCCTTTGCGGTACGCGCAGTTGAACGGTTGTAAGCGTTGAATGCATAAGCCAATCTTGTATCTTGCTGACGCAAACGCAAATCGAGGATTACCGGAATGTCGGTAAACTGTTCATCACCTGCTACCGTCCAACGGTTCTTAAACTCTTTCGGCATAGCGTAGAGGTCAGAATAGCCTGCATAGAATGCCGGGTCGAGACGAATCTTGTTACCGAACGAATAAGTAGCAAATACGTTCAATGTCCAGTTCTTGTACTTGAATACGTTACCCAAACTACCGGTGTAGGTCGGATCCGTCGGACCTTCATATACCAAGTAGTTAATATTGGTAGACTGGAAGTAGATGTTGCTGGTTGTGAGCTCACCGTTTTCGTTCAAGAAAGTAGGAATACCTTGGTTGTTGAGTCCACGATAGTCCATAGAGAAGAGCGCACGGTATGGATAACCTTCCATAGTAAATCCTGAACCTGCAATCAATTGGATAATCTGTGTACGAGAATCAAGGCTCGTCACCTTACTCTTCGTGTGAGAATAGATAAAGTCTGTTGTCCAGCTGAAATCCTTGGTCATGATGTTCTTCGTAGAGATAGAGAACTCTTCACCGTGAGACTTCATGTCGGCAACGTTACCATACTTGGTTACAACACCGTCAACACCCATGGTATGCTTCGGACCGATAAGGTCATAGTTGTTACGAATGTACCAGTCGAAAGTTACATTGATTCGGTTGTTGAGGAAGCCCATGTCAACACCAATGTTGAATTCGTGCTTCTTTTCGTAAGTAAGGTCATCGTTTTGGAGGCTTTGCAAAGAAAGTCCTGACTCTTTGTCTGAAGAGTTGGGTCTCCATGTATTGAACGCACTGATAACCGGCAAAGAGTTGGTAACGGCAGGTTTGTCACCAGTAAGAGAGTAAGAAGTCTTGAATGTCAAGTGAGACATGGTCGGTTTGAGTTTTTCAAAGAATTTCTCTTCATGCGCATTCCATGCTGCCGAGATGTTCCATGTAGGCAACCAACGTGCACTGCGGCTTCTACCCAAGCGGTTAGAACCTTCATAACGAGTTGTACCGTTCAAAGTGTAACGACCCTTATAAGAATAAGTTGCGGTAGCAAAGAAAGAGGCTTCACGGCTATAACCATTGGTCAGAGTGTAATAATCTTGGTTTTCCTCACTTGCCTGCTTGAAGAAACGATAGTCGAAAGAGGCGAGGTAACCATTCTCATACTGCATACCAACACCGTTGAACCATGTACGGTTACGCTCGGCATTGTTTACTTCCATACCTCCAAAGAAGTTAACGATATGATCTTCATTGTAAACATCATTGTAGCTTACAGAAGCACGGAAGTCCCAGCTATTCATCTTGTACTTTGTCTCGCGGTAGAAACCACCGTTAGGCAACACCGTATTGGGCAAAGAGTTGAGTTGGTCTGGGTCTGTATAAAGCCAGGGGTTACTGTTACGCATGGTTGCATCATCCATCGCACGGAATGCCATAGCGAGGTTTGAACGTTCCTTGATGTTATGTGCCTGAGTCGTTGTTGAGAACTTATAAGCACCAATAGCAGAAAGTTCCACCTTGCGGATGGGCTTATATTTCAATTCTGCTTGGAACTTCAAGTCTACTACGTCCAAGTCAAAGTAGTTGTTATCAAGTTCATGCTTGATGTTGAACGGTGCATAGTTGCGCACATAGAACTCGTTCGGGTCAAGAACACGAGAGGTATTGATTGCATAAGAATAGGGGTTGATGTCGAAGTCACGGCTAACTTCACCTGTAACTGCGTTCACAGACTGGCTTGAAGAACCCGGTGCACGTTGCTTACGATAAGCTGCGTTTGCAATGAAGTTAAGCGAAACTTTCGGGCTCAAGTTGTAGTTTGCGTTTACGTTGGCTGTCAAACGGTTTACCTTGCTTGACTTTGTCCAACCCGGGTCGTTCATGAAGCTGAACGAAGTATAGTACTGAGCTTTCTCCGTACCACTTGACATACTGATAGAGTGGTTCTGCGAAATGGCATTGCTGAACAACTCATCAAACCAGTTGGTGTTGCGGAACTCAGCTTGACGCAAGTATTCATTGATTGCTTCGGGAGTATTTGCGAGTCCGAATTTGCCTGTTGTCGGGTCATAAGTGTTCATCAAGTGATACATCTTTCCGAAGATACCACTTTCTGAAGCACGGTATGCACTGCCGAAAGTAAGGTAACCATCATTCATCATTTCTTTGTAAACGCCCATTTGCTCTTGCGAGTTCATGATGTTGAACTGGCTGTAGCTCGGCTTCAAACGCATGGTGTATTCACCAGTATAGTTGATACGAGATGTACCAGCCTTACCTTTTTTGGTTGTAACAACAATCACACCCGCCATAGCACGCGCACCATAAATAGAGGTAGCAGAACCGTCTTTCAGAATCTGGAAGCTCTCAATGTCATCAGAGTTCAGACCAGCAATTGCAGACGAAATCAGGGTTTCGGCATCACCAGAAGACAATGCGTCCGCACTCACTTCTGTAACATCTTCCATGATTACACCATCAACAACCCAGAGCGGCTTAGAGCTACCATAAATAGAAGTAGCACCACGGACGCGGATTTTTGGTGCAGTACCGAATGTACCGGAAACGTTTTGCACAGACACACCGGCTACACGTCCTTCAAGTGCGCGACTCACGTCGGCCACACCATCCAGCTTTGCCTTGTCTGCCGAAACCTTTGAAGTTGCACCGGTAAACAGACGTTTGTCCATTTTCTGCATACCCGTAACGACGACTTCTCCAATACCTTTAGAATCGGATTCCATCTGGACTTTGATTCCTTGTCCACCTTTCACGGTAACAGTCTTAAAACCAATGTAACTAATTTCCAACATCGGGGCAGCTTTCTCTGATTGGAAAGAGAAATTACCATCGAAGTCTGTTACAGCCACAGCGACTTTATTTCCTTTCACCATAACGGTGGCACCGATAACCGGCTCTCCGTCATCTCCGTACACAGTACCGGAAATAGTCGACTGAGCTAATGCCGTTCCTATAAACAGGAACAAGCATGTCACAATCATTTCTAGTCTTCTTTTCATAAAATTTAATTTAACATAATAATTTGATTTAATCCATTCTGTTTTTCACACTTACAAGCATAGTTCGTTTATTATTTTCCACTACAGAACACCATAAGTCGAGTATATGTCGCATAACATTCTACAAAAATAGGTATAATTTGCCTTACCCACAAACTATTTGGGCAAAAGAAATTAAGCCATAAACATTTTTTAATAGAACAAGAAGCATGTTTTTCGCATTACCCCACGTGTCCTTTATATATATTAAGGTATCCAAGGAAAAAGAAGATGAGGAGTAAAGTTGCCTACAAATGGTCTTTCAGACGGATGACAATCCATCTTCCACCGGCAACAACCTCCAGAGTCTCTATGCCTGTTTTCACCAGCATCTGCATGTCACCTTCAGGGTTGACACACAGATACTGAGAAACATTTGCCTATACGGCAGATTGCGTTATTTCACGGGAATTTCTTCGAGTGTTTTCTTCAGAAGTTCCCAGAAAGGAGCTACTGTAGGGATATATGCACGCTCTGTGGTAGTATGCGGCGACTTCATCGTCGGGCCGAGCGAAACTACATCCATGTGAGGATACTTGCTCAAGATAATGGAACATTCCAATCCGGCATGGTCTACCTGAATAATCCCGTCCTCATTGAACAGCTCCCTATAGATACGGAGCAACATGTGCAAGGTTTCGCTGTTAGGGTTAGGATCCCATCCCACATAGCTTCCTGCGGTCTCTACTTTCATTCCTGCCATGCTGAAGCAGCTTTCGATGGTCTTCACCATGTAGTCTTTCATATCTTCGCGTGCGCTTCGTGCCAATATTTTAATAGCAGCCTTGCCTCCTTCGATGTCTATGATAGCGAGGTTTGAAGATGTTTCAACCACATCGGGATAAGCAGGTATCATGCGGAGCACGCCATTGTGGCATCCGTAGATGGCATTGATGAGATTGTCTTGGATAGCGACAGGCACCTGCATAGCGGGTGTTTCCACTTCTTCCGTGTAGAACTCCACACCATTTTCAACAATCTTGTATTCGTCTTCAAAAGCCGCTTTCCATTCAGCTACGAGTTCTTTCACAGCTTCCACGTTTTCCTTCGGCATGGTCAGAATCACTTCTGCCGCATAAGGGATGGCATTGCGCATGTTGCCTCCGTGCCAAACGGCCAGCCGTGCTTCACACTTCACAATGGCTTCACGCACAAACCTTACCATCAGCTTGTTGGCATTGGCGCGTCCTTCGTGTATCTCCAATCCTGAGTGACCGCCTTTCCAGCCCTTCATGACAATTTTCAGTGCAGCGTCTTCCTTGTCGGTCTCCACTTCCTTATAGTCGAGAGTGGCAGTAATGTCGATACCTCCTGCGCTGCCGATGACAAACTTACCCCATGTCTCCGAGTCGAGATTGAGAAGGATATCTCCGTTGAGGATACCGCTTTTCAGGTCGTTTGCACCAAACATTCCCGTTTCCTCGTCGGCTGTGATAAGGCCTTCCACCGGTCCGTGTTTCAAGTTTTTGTCTTCCATAACTGCCATGATAGCCGCCACTCCGAGGCCATTGTCTGCGCCGAGAGTCGTGTTGTTGGCTTTCACCCAGTCTCCGTCAATCCACGGTTCGATGGGGTCTGTCTCAAAGTTATGCTTGCTGTCGGGTGTCTTTTGCGGCACCATGTCCATGTGCGCCTGCAATACCACTCCCTTGCGGTTTTCCATTCCCGGCGATGCCGGCTTACGCATAATCACATTGTTGGCATCGTCGATAAAAGCCTCCACACTAACTCTGGCAGCAAAGTCAAGCAAAAACTTCTGCACTTTTTCCAAATGTCCGGAAGGACGAGGCACCTGTGTCAGCGCATAGAAGTTGCTCCAGATGCATTCCGGTTTAAGGTTCTTAATTTCACTCATAGTCATTTTATTTTAATTAGTTGATAGATTCAATGTTTTTTTCTTCTTTTGAAAAGACAGCGCAGCCCACGCATACATGCCCAGCGTTACCACCAGCATCGTCTGTACGGTATGAACTATCAGCACGAAGAACAACGCCTGCTCGTCGGCAACGCCATATAGAATCAGCATAGTCTTCACGGCGAAGTGCCAAGGCCCCGCTCCGTTGGGTGTCGGGACGATGACGGCGATGCTTCCCAGTACAAAAGTAACCAGTGCACACGAAAGTCCGAGCCCGGAAGTAAAGCCAAAACAAAAGAAGGTAAGGTAATAATGCAGGAAATAACAGCCCCATATCGCAAACGTGAGAGCCACAAAGCGCACTACGTTCTTCAGTTTGCGCAGCGAGATGATTCCCTGCCAGAGGCCAAGGAATGTTTCCTTTACCTTATTATATATAAACACACGTTTGAACAAAAAGAACAGCAAGACAACCACGGCCAAGCCGCAGACGGCTGTCACAATCCATCCCGTCAGGCTGAAAAGGCCGAAAATATAATCTATTCGTGTACCCGTTTGCGAGAAAAAGTCAACGAAAACAGGCAATTGTACGAGCAGCGTCACGCCGGCTATCAGCAGCATCAGCAACGTGTCAATAGCCCTCTCGGTCACCACCGTGCCCAGAGCCTTTGAAAAAGAGATGCCTTCATAACGCTTCAACACACCACAGCGCGCGAACTCGCCCACTCTCGGAATAACAAGACTGGAAGCGTATGACAGAAAGACAGCATTGATGCGCACCGAAAGGCGTGCATGTTCGCCCAATGGTTCAAGCATCTGAGACCATCTGATGCCACGAAACATTTGCGCCATAATACCGAAAGGGAACGACAGCAACATCCACGTCCAGTCCATTTCATGTGCCATCACGTAGCCGATACGCCTGAAATCAAAGTCACGATACATCCAATAAAGTATCGCACCACCCAAAATCAAAGGCAGCACAATCTTTATCAGCCTCACAACATAACGGTTCGTCCCCATAGTTTTTGCAAAGATAATGGAAAATCGGAACAAAACAAAATAAACGCCTTTTTTATGTTGGGCAGCCCAAACTTCATTCAACCCAAGGCTGTCCAACCAGTTTTTAGCCGTGACTGCGCTTTCATTAAGGCTTAAACGGCTTGCAACAGCCCGAGCAGCAGTCTACAAGCGTTTTTTGAGATGGTTGCCCGCACCCGTTCCCTTATATTTGCTCTTGGTCGTATTCAGCTTATATCGCACCGTTATTTCAAACTCTCTCGTGTCTCGGTTGCGATGGGTGAGCATCACCATTTGTTCAAAGTAGCTCTTTATGTACATACCGGCACGCTTGAAAAGGTCATAACCAGCAACCCGAACAGACAGACGGTCGTCAAAGAATGTCTTGGTGAGTCCCACATCTAAGATAAACTCCTCTCTCACCGTCGACATATTTTCAAAGTCGCGCTTGCCGGAGAAAAAGGCAGTAACCTCCCCTGTCAGTGATGGAGAGAAATTAAAGAGATGATTCATCTTCACAGTTATGCCTGGTTTTTTCGGTCGAATAGTCCCGTTTATTGTCTCAATGGTCATCCAATTTTTCAGCAACCCAAAGGTAAGTTGTGGTTGCCACCACCCTATTTTATGTTCCAAGACGGTTTGTACGGACAGTAATTTGCTGTGGTCGATGTTGATTGGTTTAAGCAGGGTTGTAGATTCCTGTCCTTTTACCTGCTCTCCGAAATAGATGATACTGTTTCTGATGTTTGAATAGTCAACCATCACACGAATGATTTTCCATGCGGCAGAAAGTGAAAGCGTGTGCGTGATGGCCGATTTGAGGAACGGATTACCCGATTCCCACGTAAAACGGTTGGCATACAACACACCGCTGCGCAACTGGCTGAAGTTCGGACGGCTGATACTGGCCGAATAGCCTACCGAGGTTTGCACCTTTCCTATCTTCGTGACAAGCGAAAAATTCGGGAACCAGTCGTCATAACGCCGGCTCTGTTCGGGCACAAAGACACCCCGATTGTAATAATTCGTCTTCACCCATTCATAACGCAGCCCTCCCCGCAAAACGCCCAGACGTGTCTGTTTGCTGTATTCCGCGAATGCGGCCATGCCCTTTTCTCTCATCTCGGTATAGCTTGTCGGCACAACCAGTTCAGGATTCACATAGTCATCTTTGCGTACAAGGGCATTGTATTCTGCCCCCACCGACAGGCTGCCACCCCACAAGTCATGACTCAACACCAGCTTGGCTGCCACCATTTCGTTGCGATTTTTAGAGATGCTCGTCACACGACGGTCTTCCCACGCCTCGCTGTGTTCTTCGGTGATATTGTGCTGATCTTTTCCCGAATAGAGATAGTCGGCGTTGAAGTCGATGCCCGTCCCGGCCACCTTGCCGTTGTAATAGAAGTTGAGCGAGTGCGGCACAGGATTGGTTTCGTTGCCATCAATATCATTGTCAAGCTGATCGTAGTATTGCCCGTTGGCCGTTACACTCGAATTGAATGTGCCCAGAGAGCGGTCAAAAAAGACAAAGTGGGTTTTATACAGCAGTCCCACCGAGTGGTTGTCGTCAAAAACATAATTGCCGCCGATGTTCAACCGCAGTTTGTCGAAATGATTATCACTGTATAAGACATTATGCTGTTGCCAAAGCGTGTCGGCCGCTATTTCCTGCCAAAAGTTTGATTTATCTATCTGTTTGTAGTTGTCGTATCTCACCTTTCCGAAAATATCAAGTCCTCGCCGGCGATAATTCAGGTTGAATTCTTCTGTGAAATCAGGCCCTTCGGATAAATAGGCACTCGAACGAAGGTCAAAGCCGAAACCCTCGCCGGTGGGACGGAGTGTCCTGATAATCAATACCGCCCTTGCCGAGGCATCATATTTCACACCGGGATTGGTCAACAATTCTATGCTTTTGATTTCAGAAGACTGCAACTGGTTCAGCTCCACAATGTCGGTCACCTTGCGGCCGTTGATATAGACAAGTGGATTTCCTCGTCCGAAAACCTCAATATTCTCCCTGTCTTTTCTCAGTCCGGGAATGTTTTTCAACACGTCATCCATCGTTCCGAGACGACTCAACAGTGTCCCTGCCACTTGTATCCTCACGCCTCCCGGAGTCAGTTCGTGGGCAGGACGGACGCCCTTTACTTCCACATCTCCCAACAAAACAGACGATTCATGCAAAACGATGTCGACTTTTCCGGGCGACATGCACGCCACGGTTTGTTCTTCGTAGCCTATACAAGTGGCCTTCAACAGGTAGCAGCCTTCCGCTATCGCCAACTCAAACCGTCCGGCATCATCGGTTGTCACACCGGCGACAAAGGCCGAGTCGGCCTGCTGCAACACCACGACATTTACATAATTCATCGGTTGTCCGGCTGCATCTCTGACCGTGCCGCCGACATTCTGCGCCGACACATTCATACTAGTACAAAGCAAGAGCAAGTAGAATATAATCTGTTTCTTCATCGCATGATTTTCTTCAGTTAATGGCTGCCGCGCCCAAAAGAAATTTTTCCGTAGGCATGTCATAGACATACCACTTCGCAAAGGTAGCAAAAAAAAGGGAAAGGAACAACTTTCTTCATCCTGTTTTCGCTTTAGCTGCCATCGGCATAACAATTAGCCGCCACCCGTCCATACCAGCATGAAAGGCGGGTTTGGCGTCCATGATAACTTCTTATGCCACCCTTGCCCCATAACATGCAGCCTTCTTGCCACACACCTAACCAACACTCGTCAGACATGCCTGTACGAAGCGGCATCGTACCATTGCTTGGTACTGTGCGTACCGGTCATTGGTACTCGCCGTACCAGACATTGGTACGGCGAGTACCAACGGCTGGTAGCATTTCCGATTTTCACAGGCACAAAACCAGCATACCATCTATCAATCGCCAAACACTTCATTTCAGGTAGCTTGCCCATAAGTTTCTCACCTCGAAAAAAAGCATTCCGAGACATACAAGAGCCAAGACTTGCTTCTCAAGTCCACAACTGCCATCCGCTTGACATGGGTCAATAAATATGCATTTTAATTACCTTTTCATCTAATTGTTTGCGCACACAGGAAGAAAAACACTACCTTTGCCAACGAAAAATGGGACTTCGGCAACAGAATAACCTGTCATCACCCACTGACATGGCATTGCCCCTGCACCCATGAAAAAGGATAACAACAGATTATTTAGACGTAAAAGAAAGGAAAAAAAATGATTTTGACATTAGGAGTTATAGCCATCGTAACGGCTGTCATAGCAGAAGCGATTCTGCTGAGCAAGAAAATCGACGCAGACCACGACAAAAGGTAAAGTTTCGTATTTGCCCCAATCGGTCATTAGATTGATTGGGGCAAATCTATATAACGTTTTCCCAATACAAGCCCTCCTTGCTTTTTCTTATGCTTTTTGGCTTCATATCTGTTTTTCTTGGCAGCTTTTTTCCCAGCCTCTCTTTTTAATCTGGTTGGTAATCATTCCTCTGCTGCTTACTCAATTAACTTTAGGCGTAATGATGAACATTTATTGAAAGGACTTTTGCTGCGGTCTCGCTAAATTAAACCCAAATCGGTCATTAGAGGCCGAATTGAGTTAAAGGTATATACTGAACATGCTTTGCAGTTTTTCTGACGGAAAACTATAGTCGTAAAATTCACGATGAAGTTTCCTCAACATAGACCGGCAAAGAATCGTTCGTTGTTCGGGAAACTCGCATGCGACTCGTTTGCCGCCCCACAAATGGGTAAAAGTGCGATTTTCTGTTTGAAAAGGGTCGTCAAGGAAATGGAAAATGGGAATTTTCATTTTCTCCGCACACATGCTCACAATTCGCTGTTCGGCGAAGACCATCTGCGATACCATTTCGTCAGGTTTTTCCATATTACCCCTCATAAAGTCAATAGACTTGTCAGTATAATATGTCAAGAACTTGGCGTTATTGAAAAAAGCCAATGCCGTATTACAAGGATCTGCTTCCCAATTCCAGTCGGAATCCGGTTTGTAATCACTCCTTTTCTTCAGGCATTCAAAAGGAGGATAAGCATGTCCATCCCTCAAGCTCTCACGATGAAGTACCGCAAACTGCTTTTGTTCCAATACTTTTGTAATATTTTCCCACACAATCAGGTCAGTATCTATCATGACAAACGGTACTTTCTCTTCACGAATGGCAAAGATTTTGGAAGCTGCCCAGAACACTTCCGGATCTATGTCGTCGGGTATGCGTTCAAGGGTATCGCAGTCAATCCCGCCATCCCAAAGGTCGAGCATGCCCATTCTTTCGTAGAAACGAAGGGCAAGTTTGTCTGCATAGAGCTTGATAGGGCCATTATATTTGCGCCACATCAAGGCAGAGAGTATAGTACACAACAGTTCATAATCCGGAACCTCGAACGCTTCAGGATTGTCTTTATTCTTGTACTTATACGGCCCTGTGCCGTGAACATGCAATGCTTTTATCATTTAACATCCTTTCTTTTCAGTTCAATAGTCTTTCTTGTTTCCTTGTCAATGAGTTCGTCAAACATTAATCCGCTGTTGGCTTGATAAGAACTAATGACAGTCCGGAATCCTGTCCAATTGAAACTCTCTCCAAGGAACCATCTCGTGCGTTGTGCCGTGTGAACCAGCTTTACACCATAGCCGCAGATTTCCTCCTCATTAATGAACCGTGGAATAATATTTCCGTCCTGATCGGTCTCTGCTTCGAGCAATTCTGTAGATGGCCGAACCGGCAAATAACCCTGTTCTTTCAAATACAACGGCATCTTTCCACGTCGGAAACGTATGTCTCGGGCATCACCCGGAATGTGTTGAGGAAGGAACGGAATCCAATTGAGTGGCACACGGTTCTGAATGATGTACGAATAGTCGGCATCTTCTGCCTCAATCTCTGCCGACTGGTTGTTGCGCTCGTCCACAACGGCAAGCACCGCGTCAGACATATTCTTTCCGTCCCACGTGCCACCACATCCATTGTCGATGATAGTTTCAACCCCCCACAGCATGTTGGCCATCTCATCGCGCAGGAACTGTACCTCTTCAAGCGGTTTGCTCTCCTCGTTTCGAAGCAAAGTCGGCGGGAAAAGCATGCCCGGACATGCCGAGAAATTGCTGCTTCTCCACGCATCTTCCCGAGAAGTTGCAAACATACTCCAGCGATCATCAAACCTCACACCGGGTTCGTGTGCGTCATTCTGTTCGGGTGTATGGTCTATCAGTATTCTCTCTCCGAACGTATCGGTAACGATAATTCCCTTTACATCTACGATACAGCCCGTTTCTACCTCCAAAGGAGTAATCATCCAGTCATGGCTATACATGGAAGTGTACTGCATGATAACGGCATTGGACAGCTGAGAGAAGTCTTCGTTGTTGTTGCCAAACTTCACACGACGGTCTTCAAACTCCCAAAGACGATGCGCAGGAGCACCCGGGAAGTTTGCCGTTGTGGGAATATAGGAAAGCATTTTCACCTCTGGTTCAGAATGCAAGTGCATTAACGCCCCGTCTTTTCTCAACAAGTTGCCACCCACTATGTTGTCTAAAAGATGAGATTGACTGAAACTTTTGTCATTACAAGATGAGAGGTCATTCATGGAACTGGTACAAGACATTTCTCCCTTGACAAGGTAATCACTGAGGGAAAGTTGTTTTTCATCGGTTTCTCCGTCAAAAGAACACCATGAAAGCTTACCAGAGTCATAATCTTCAGTGCGATAGTGAACATCGGCCTCTCCCATTCCGACCTCATAACCTAACTTTTCGTGGTTCCAACACATAGAGCTTGCGTTCTCGCAGTTTCTCGATGCAACCGGAAGATATTTTTTCATAAACCAGTTGACATAAGAGTTCATGACGTCACTGAGTTTTTCCATATTGGAAACAGACAGTTTCAAAAAACCGGATTGCCATGCCTTAAGCACCTCGTAGCCATCGAAGATGCGACCTCCATAGGCTGTATAGAGTCGCTTCAACTCCTTATTCTGGTCTACTTTCATAGCCTCTAAGCCCTCTCCCTCGGCCACGGAGAAATTCTGCAGAGGATAATGCCGGCGCAACTCATCAACAACCTGTTCTAAATCATCAAGCTGGCAAAGCGTAAACTTTTTCAACAAACGAATTGCAGAGGCAATCCTGACATAGGGGGTAATGCGCCGGTTGCGTTTCTCCACCTCATACTCAAGGGGTGATTCAGACTGAAACGGGACAGGTTCACCGTTTTTATACTGGAGATATTGCAAGCGTTTCTTCACGGTTAATATCTTTGCCATGACGGCACTACCACAATCGTTACCATTGAAACGTCCATACTGCCACTGTCGAGTAAGCATCCATAGAGGGTCGTATATCTCAAAAGAGAGTGCACGGGCGAAATCCGAACGCCTCGTATGCGGTTCTATACGAGAATGAACCTGAAAACTGAAAATGCCATTTTGCAACCTCCGGATGTTGGCATAATCATTTTCACAGAAGTAATGCCGCGTATCATCGTATATTTTATGTTTGATTGCCATATCTTCGAATATTAATAGAATCCATATTAGTCATTATCTATTTTCAAAACTGCACCTCCGACAAGCATATCCAATATTGTCAGATTCCTGAAAGTATCTTTGGTGTAATGTTCAAAACCACTCGTTTTGTATTTTGAATCGCCTTTGTTGCGAAGAGAAATGCTGCGAAGCAGTGGGAACAAGGCAGAAATTCTACTGTCTTCATAGATGTCTTCAGGTGTCACTGCCCGGTTCATCATCATGAAGCGAGTAGACTGTAAGATGCTACTGAGCATTTCACAATTCCATGTTCCGCCTTTCAGAGTGGCACCTGAAGGATTAACAGCCAGCAATAACACCTGTGGAGCCTCGTTGTCGGGTCGGTCACAGTGGAAGACGACACCAGCATCGTGCTTCTTATAAGGAATGTATTCAAGCCATGAATCAAAGATGAGACAAGCCTTGCAAGCACGCCCGTTGCTCAAATCATAAACCAGCAGAGAGTCCACATCCTTGAGTCGGGACTCATGATCAACTTTCATGCCCAGCCAATAGTCGGGAACATCCTTGCCATAAGAATCTGTCTGACGTATCATTACTTTTCCTGCAGTATTCCGACACGCAATTTGATACATGGAGAAATTGTACCATCCTTTCATCCCCTCACGCACTTCGGCCACATCGGAAAGCCAATCGTCAAGCATGTCTTCATCGGTATTGGCATAAAAATCTCCCTCGTGGAATTGCATTGACTTCAGGAAAGACTGGCCAACATCCTTGATTCGGGGCACAATCTTGAACGAATTTAACAGCAATGCCTTGATAGCCTCCTGCAGGGTATCGCCCGTCAGTTTCTGCGTGGCGGGAACAGTCATCAGACTTGCAGCCTGCTGAAGTCGTCCTTCAATTTTACGACCGCATAATGCAAGACGTTCTACAAGCTGTACCTGCATCTCAATAGCCTCGCGATAGTCATTAATCTGAACAATGGGGTCAATATGTCCGATAAAAACCTTGCCAAGATACTCTCCGACAGCCGTATTGTCTCCGGCATCAGCACACTGACGCAAGAGCATATAGATATGATTCACCTCTGCATCACTCAATGGCATTGGCTTTTCCACATCGTAACTGGATGTAATGCGCATAATCTTGGAAAGGAGTACGCTTAGCTGTGAACGCACGTCATCATAACGCCTTCCAAGGTCTTCAATATCAATCATTGTATCATCGCCTGCATCAGTATTAACATCCATCATCATTTCTGACATCTTCAAGGCATGAGCATGTTTAAGAACAGAACGCAACTGAGACATTCGCCATCCATTTTGACTGACGGTAAGTCCCGGTTTCTCCGGGATAACATGTTCTTGGAAAGGCTGATCCATCTCTATGCGTACCGATGACGATTGAAGCGCATGGTTCTTCAGTCGCCAACACAGTTCGAGATGACGGGCAAATTGTTCTTCATTGCTGCTCAGATAAAGATATTCGATGGGTTCCATGCCAATTTCTTCAAGTGAACACGCCTCGAAAATACTACCATCTTGCGATACGTAGAAGTAGATGTCGTCAAGTGAACCTACCGTCATGCGGAGCATTGCATTAAGTGAAGGTTCTGCCGTTCTCATTATGTCTGTCTCCTTCTTTTGAATCATCCGTAAATCAACGGTTTCTTCCGGAAGGGCTAAGCCTACCTTGTGAGAAACAACGACATAATCCATAGGAGAACTAAGTATCTCTGGTTCGGGCAGGTTACCTTTACCTTTCGACAAGAAATTGCCAATGGCATAATAGGAAGCGTCATCTCCCATCACTATGCGGTGGACACTCTCTGAAAGCAAGAGATCGTTGAGGGCATCGTAAGAATCATACATCCGGGCAACAAGCATGAAAAGGCAATTGAACTCTCTATCAAGTGTCACAGGAGAACAACCCTTCATTTCAGACTCCAATACTCTCACCCAGTGTAAGGATGGTAAAGCCCCATACTCTTTTTTAAGCCAGCTGGCAAGGTCTCCAGAATAGTTCCATTCATCAATGAAGGTGTTGAGTAAAGCCTCACCATTAATAACCTCCATGCAATAGTTATGCGCACGGGCATCTTGCGCCTCAATGTCAACCGTCTGCGGAAATACTTTTCGTAACGGATAGATATACTTGTCCATCTCCACACCATATTGTTTATATGCCTCATGGAGGTAACGCTCGAAATCTGCACCCAAGACAATCCCCATAGACATTCCTGACTTGATTCCGTCGATAATGCGCAATGCCTGGCGAGCCCGGGTGGAAGAAAGATTGACACACAAGTAAGCATCGTCACGATTCTTTTTAGTGCGAAGGTAAGAACTGCGCAGTACTGCTGCAGAAATAGCATGCTGAACAGACGGGGCGACAATAAACTCGGCCTTGTCATCGCCCGTAACTTGATAAATAGGATGTTTGTTGTATTCCTTTGGCAACTTCATCATATTTTCAACCTGCGCTTGATGCACAGCATCCAGTGCTTCTCTTTTATTTTCCTTCAGGTTAAACACCCATCCATAAGCTCCCACACCTAACTTACCACTTAAGCCAGATGGCGATGAAGAAGAAAGTTTGGCATTCAAATTCTTCTTCAACAACTGATAGTGAAGTATTCCCTCAAACCACGCATCAATGCGGAATGTGAATATATCGAGGAAGCCGCTCACAATTCTTGTTTTCTCTTCATCGCTATATTCTTCTCCGAGTGTTGCCGAACAGATAAAGTTCTTCAGTTCATCAATTGTAAGAGAATTCTCCGGGGTGAAGATTTCCGGGGGGAGATTGTCACGCTTTTCCGCATCCCAGACCAAACCGCCCAAAGGTTGCGCATCAAAAAAGTCGAATTGGTCGAGTTGGGGGAAGAACCCTTTAACAGAAGTCTCATTTAACTTCACATCAGGCAACACCGTTGACTCTAAGAGCGCCCGAAGAACAAACGACACGGAATGAGGAGTTTGCCCAGCCATCTTGAGGTATAATTTGGAGGCGTCTGCCCCCTTGATATTGTCTATGCTAACCACTTTCTCCTTACGGATTTCTTTCCAAATGTTGGCCAACATGACCAGATCATTGCAAAGCGTGGCAAGAAAACGGTCAGGCTGTTTGTTAGCCCAATAAGCCAATTGTACATAATCGGTAACTGGTAGTACACCATAGGGAACCGTATCGACCTTGAATGTTGGCAAATTACCTTCTGCCCGAACATGTTCTTTGACAAAATGACCAATGAAATTCAGATATTCAAGAAGTTGAGGAGAATCTACATGTATATATTTTTTGCAAAGCATGTCCCAAAGCAACTTATATGCCTTTCCTGTCTTAATCCATTCCCGCGTTTCGTGATAAGGAAGTTTACCTAAAGTTCTGTTGTAATTCAATCCTAATGCCCGACACAAAATACGGGCATCGGTCATAAGAGCATCAGAAGGCTCTTTCCGCTCATCTCTCATTTGTACATCATGAACTTCAATATCAAACCTACGCCTCTTGATTTCCTCTTCATCGTTTAACGGGGCGGTCAAACCACCTTCGACAAGGTTTGTCGGTATGCCGGGGGTCAGAATCTGCATGGTTGAGTCAAAGTAGTTATGGGTATTGATTATCTTTTCGACATATTCCTGTCCTTTTTCTGACCGCTTGACACCCAAAACATATATGTATTTAAATGCACTTACATGCTCTTCAAGAGGCACGGTAATAGCCAAGCCCTTCCGTTCGGCTTCATCATAATTGACCATCCACGACAGACCTCCGGATATTTTCAAGTTGCCTTGATCGTCAACATGGTAATATCCGGCAGCCTCTTCATCAAAAGGATTCAGCCCCATGTCCGTATCATGGTCTACACGATTGCCCATTGCATAAACCATATCTTTGTCTTTATTATCCACTTCTCCTATGAAAAAGAAGTTGTCTGGAAGGATTTCTGCCTTTGGAACATCCCATTTCCGGTTGTTTTCCTTTCCTTCAGGAGCATTACTGAAGAATGCAAAAGTCTTTTCATTCTCATGATAGGAGGCTATCATCTCATCAAGCGTTATGCGCTTGTTGGCAAGCTTGGAGAGAAAACTGTCAACATCAGTTCTGAATGTAGACAGAATGGTGTAATCCACATCCCAAAGCTCCATCAGGCGAGACTGCCTCAAGGCAGGATTCAATTGATAGCTGACCATGAGTGCTTCAAGGCGGGACTTCACATATTCTGCAGTTTCTTTGATTTCATCATAAAGATAATCCACGATGCGGTCGTAGTAAGTTATATTTCTGTCTATATTAAACAGGCAATCCTTTACCTTATATATTTGTTCACGCACATCTTTCTCAAAACGTGTCTCTTCATCGGAAGCCGCATCACCCCCTATCTTCTCCGTTTCATCGAAATTGATTTTGCAGAGGCTTTCGTAAATATCATTGATGGCTGCTTCGATTTCCTCCATGTGCGGATACGGACGCCGATAAGCCCATTGTCCATCATCATTACGATACTTCTCCAACTCGTGGGGGCGCAATTTTCTGCATATCCAAGCAGCTCTATATACGGGATATTTAGCACAAAGAACATCCCACGCTTCTCTTTCACGTTTACGACATCCACTGGCAATAAACCACTGCATCCAAAAAAACTTACCATCCTCCACTTCATCCTTAGACAGCTCATGCTCATAGTTCAAGCACAATTCATCAGGAAAAATTCTCACACAGAGTTCTTTTCCGCCCTTACCTTTTGGATGATTATTGGTTTTGCGTCGGAAATGGGTTTCTATTCTTATAGGAAAAAACAATATATCTGTGTTGTTGGATATATTCTTCAGCACAGTTTCAAACTGATAAAATGCCTGCATGTAATCTATTTGACTCATAACTATTTCTGTTTAGCGGGATTGATAAAATGAGACATGTGAATGCCATAACGGGTGGGTTTGTCAATCAAAATCTCAGAATACTGGGCAGAATTGACTGCATTCCTCAACCTCGGAAGCTCATCTCGAGAAATCATGAACGAGAGATCTTCTTCTTTTTGTCTGAATGTTAACATATATCCCATATCCGAGGAGATACCAGAGTCATCTGGCGGAATACCGAGAACTTCATCAAACATTTTGTTGAATCCTACAATATAAAGATCATCACGCAAATAAGCTTGCATAACGGGATAAACTTCTGCATTGGCATCCTTCGAGAACCAATCTTCCCTGTCATGTTTTTCATCTTCATTTTTTGTAGAAAACAATTTGGCCGCCTTGTGCAAATAAACCTGCGTATCAGGAAACTGCTGTATCAAGTTTCCCTTGATGGCAAAAATCAAAAGGCTTCCTTTGCCCTGGGCAGAATTTTCTCCGAGATGCCCATTCCATGTGTGAAGCATGCCAACATCGAAATAGTTGTCATTTAAAATGTTATTAGCCGAAGTCTCGGAATCCCAGAACTTGCGGAAATATGAGCCACGTTGGTCTGTTGGATATTCTCTCCACAACAGCTCCCGACCCATTTCCGTATTCATTCCGCACAAATATGCCTCCATGAAAGCAGGATTGCTCTGGAACACAGCAATAGAATTGTCGGGCAACTCATCTACACATGGCAGGATAAACTTATCAGAAAGCGATTTCAAATAATAATAAGTAGGCTCAGGGAAAACCGGATAAGACATGATTGGATACTTGGAACTGAGCAATTTATCTATATAATCAGACTGTAAATCATCATTGGAGAGGAAAGTTCGGTAATAGTTTGTCGCCACCTCTGCCATTCGTCTATAGTTTTCATCATCCTTAATTGCCGCCTGAAGTTTCACAACCTTGGCATCGTCAATTGGTTCAACTTTTTCTTCTTTAATGGCCGTTTTCTTCATCACGGCCAATAATTCCTTCATAGAAGTAGCCATCCTAAAAATTGACAAATGTTCATTCTCTTTTGACTCTTCCAAAACAGAGAGGAAGTCAAAATACTCTTTGGGAGTACTGAAACATTGAATCTCCTCTTTCAAAACAGAAGGTTTAATCATTATATAATCAAATGATTTTTTCAAATGAGTAACCACTTGATTCTGTACTTCCTTAAACCTCCGTTTATCTTCCGCACTACCATATGCATCTTCATAAGCATTCAATTTAGTATGAAATACCATATAGCGCGAGAGAAGACTCGATCCTCCTCCAGGAGTGCCCACAACTTTATAGTTCCTCCAATCCACCTTCATGTAATAATCGGGATGATAAGAGAAAGAATCATGGTCTATGCTTTTGTTCCCATCAATAAAATCCCGAGAACATTTAAGATTTCCTTCACGAATATCTTTAGGAAGCATCTGATTACTGAATGTCTGAAAGGCGTCAGGTTGTATTCTCTTTTGACGGAACTTCTCTACTTCTCCCAAATTAACAAAGTAAACACCACGCTTCTTCTGAAGGTCATCCTCCACAGAGGAACTGCCTAAAAGAGTTATCGGCGAGGTATTTCCAAACCAAACCTGATAATAACTCGAAGCCAATCCGAAAACACGTATATGTTCATACCGGGTCCTTTGTTCACTGCATACATCAGTTTCTAAATCATCGCATACATAGCCATAACACGAATTATCAAACCCTTTTTCGTTTAAGAAATCAAAAATGCATTCGTATATGGATGTTATTTCATCAGAGGAATATTTCTTTTCATATTTATCATCATTATAATCTGTTGGGAAAACTATACGAGTTCCAGAATAATTATGGAAACATCGAGTATAATAGTAGTCATATCTCGACCTTGGTATAATAGCATAAGGCTTATACTTCATGATGTCATCTTTCCCATCACATGCATCAGGCTTCACGAAACGGCGTACAAATGAAAGATTGGAGAGATCCTCTGAATTACCCATAACATCAAGACACCTGCCAATAAGACTATATTGGGTCTTAAAAACAAACTCAAAAGCAATATTATAGAAAATGTTTACAAAACGCTCAAAAGTCTCCAAAGGAATAGAAAAGTCGGGATCTTTGTATTGATTAACAAGGATTTGTCGCTCGGCAATATTCTCCATAACTGTAGTGGGGTCAAGATCGGCGACCAGCTTGGCCACACGTTCCGTTGTCAACTGAAAAGAGGCACTGGCAAACGATTGTGGGATACCACTCAACTGAAGTACAGACGAGAGCGAAACCCCGTCTATGGTCATGTCTTTTGCATTGGGGAGCTTTTGCATCATGTTGGCAATAAACTTGCTCGAACCACTATTCATCCAATCATAGGTACGACTCTGCGTTGACGTAAGCGTATTGCTACTTGCCAAAATTGAATGTATCTTACGGTTCATCTCTTGCACCAACTCGACCTGTTTCCACGCACGATTGGAAAATTCTTCCTGATGCTGTTGAATGATTTTCTTTCCCAATCCCGCTGCGGCACGATAACGCACATCTAAGTTCAGTTCGGGAATCCACGGAGTTTTATTTTTTTCGTTCTCGGTTTCATCAAGAGAAGTTGCCATTACATGTTTTGCTCCGTACACGGGAGGAGTTACCCACGGGTCATCATTATCATATTTGTTTTGCTCGTTCGATGAACCATCGATTTCCGCCATATTTTCTCCAAATACAGGATTAACAGACAATAGCGTCTTCAAGTTATCATAAATATTCTTTTCTTTCTTGTCTCCTGAATGCGGGAAAGGAGTTTCCTTTCTGTGAGCAATTCCTCTGACTGCTGCTGCCATGCCGATCTTCTTCCTTTCAGGAATCATATCGTTTTGTAACAACGTATAGTCAAGTCCATTTCCCATATGTGTAACATCTATGTCTATCGCTGTTTTCTCCGCACGATAGGTAAAAAGTTTGCTCACAAGAGAATCAAAACTGTCTTCTCCTGTAGTAAAAGTCCACGAATGATATACTGGGAAAGTAAGAGGATTAGGGTGTTTTTTCTTCTGTTCTTCCAGCGTTGATTCCCACGCAGAAGCCTGAGCCAAAGTCGTGCTTGTCTCCAATCCAAGTCCTTTTAACCGACCTGCCTCAAAAGTAGGGATAAGTAGAGCTGTGTACGAAACGCCGCTCTCAAAAAAATTAGGGTAATTATCTTCCTGCTTGTCAAACTCATCACGCCTAATAGCAATTAGACGACAGAAGTCAGGACAGTCTTTTTGATATCCTTGCGCATGAGCAGCACGCCAGACATCTTGAGGATGGACAAAAACTTCTTCATACTCGGCTTCATTACCAAGTGAAAGAGAAACCGTAGGTCTACCGTCTGAAGATTGTGCAAACTTACAGAGAGAGGTTTTACAAACGATAAGCATCAACCACGGACGCAAGCGTGTTTTGTTTTTGTCATCGTTATTCTCTTCTGTCTCATTCACCGCTGCCGGTGTATAACGCCACAAGAAGTCAGGCTCCCAAAACTCAATGTAGGGCAAATAATCCTTAGAATAACCTACAGAATCTGCATATGGTACGGTTTTGATGATTGCGTTCTTATTAACTGACAATATATCACCAGGCCCCAACACACTGATGGTCTTACTTTGGGAAAAGATGATTTCCTTCGACTTTGACAGGCTCTTCTTCTTGGCTTCTTTATCCGCTACAGAATTTGCCTTGAACTTTGCCGTCAACTGTATCTTGCCTCGCTCCACCAGCGCATCGTTCTGTCCTTCTTTTCCAAGCGTGTCACGCTCTGTAAAGAATCGCCCCAATCCTTTCCTCACCCAAGGAAAATAATATGTTTTATGTCTTTCCATACATTCAGATGTTTTATTAAAGGTTTTAGTTTCACATTATAGCTTATTCGAGAGTTCAGATAAATCCAAATGAGCCATCATTACCTCATCAAGCTGTTTAGTATAACGACTGAATCCTTCATCAGAGCGTCTTCTTGAAGCCCTGTTTGTATATTCCTTTATACTACTATTCTCAGAGACACTTACGCGACGGCTTTGGGGAAAGTTTTTTCGCAGGGCAACAACCCGAGATGACTTTTTGGTTACGCTATCATTTAATCCCCGATTTTTTAAGAGCAACTTTTTCTTTACAAAAACTGTATCACCCTCTTCTTTTCTCCATTGTTTCCATGTTTCAAGAACAGAGGTCACATCACGGGTAAAGTTTTCAAAGCTGCCCGTATCAACCTCTTGCACGCTACCGTTTACCTGTTCAATTGAAGAACCATGTATCGTAAAACCTCCTTGCATATTGACAAAGGAGTCTGCCGAGAGTTTCTCTTTCTCGCTCATCTTTTTGAACAAGCTGGGTGCAAAGAGAGCATCGAGTTCCTTCGTTTGTATTTGTTGATTACCAATAGTTACCTCTGCCAAACCTATCTTCGTAAAATCGTTGATAACTTCTTCTCCATACTTATGCAGTTCAGTATTAAGTGGTATTGTTTCCTGACAAAATGAGAGTTTCTCTGACGGATGCACAACAAGACCACAACCCATAAGATTTGACACAGAAACCATATTGTCTGTGAAATCTGAAGAGGTTGCCTTCCAATACGAATTATTTTTGTCTTCAAAATTGTCTATTAACAACGGCTTGATATCTATGCGACTACGGTTGCTGTCAAGTTGTTTCTTACCCCATGTAAGGTGGAAATGAACATTTATTTTAATAAATACAAACCAGAAGCTGGCCTTTCCTTTTGCATGCCACTGCGCAGGCCCACTTAAGACAAACGACAGGTCTACTGCACACAGTTTTTTCCCAAAAATCCGGACGGCAGCACATAAACCGGCATCTGCCAAGAAATAGAAAGGCTTCCATTGGAAAAGTACATTATAATACATACGACCCGAAAGTTCAAATTTTCCATCCCAACCAACAATCAACCGAGTTTCTGACCCAAACTGAATACTATTTGAAGTCACAGCAAAATACGACTCCATCGACATACTGACAATGCCGTAACTGAGCTTCATGCCCATTCGTTTCATTGTGCCTACTTTATAACCTGCGGCGGGTGTGTATTCGGGATGGAAACCTCCGGCAGAAATCAGGAAACCTTTAACACTTCCTCCCCAGAGAATACGCAAGACAACATCTCCATGTAGCTCAAGCCCTACAATATATGAGTCATGAATCGAGGCATCTATTAAAATCCCTTTTTGAAAGTCTATCTCTCCAAAGAAATCTATGTTAATACACAACAGCTTTTCCGTGCTTTCGCAAACTGACATGGAGAAAGCTCCGGCCATAATAATAGTAACAGGAGAAGGTGCCTGAATAAACAACCCCAGATTGATATTAAAGAACTTCGCCCATGTAATCTTTGCCATGAGACCGGCAAAGAATTGCCCCTCCTGCATGGGATAATAAATTGAGATATTAGACAACACCTCATCAAGATGGTCTCCTATATTGTCGATAAAGAGGATTGATGACAGTGTTCCGTCATGTACAGCCTCCCGAAGTTTGTCACTATCCATTCTTCGGTTAATTCCCAACGTTCCTCCCACACGCATAAGAGAAAAACCAAATCCCAGTTGGATACCCGGCGTAAAGGAAACAGCCAAAGCAGAAAACATAGAAAAACCTTTAGACCCATCTTTGTTACGCATGTTAAACAAGAATATCGCACTTGCACTAAACAATTCAAAAATGTCCAGTTCAAATACTCCTGTGAACGTCGAGGTCTTAGAATCCCAGGCGAGGCCACCGGTTCCGCTTATTCCCGCAAGGTTAATTGAAATGCCCAATCCAGAGGGAAACTTAAATTCGGGTGAGAAATCAAGACTACCCAACTTCCATTCTGGTGTCAGCACATTGCAATCAAGTCCCAACGAAAGGTTTGGCAAACTAATGGTCACCACATCCCAGTCTACAGTAAAGTTCATGTTGACCATACTCAGCAGGTTTCCGCCTTTACCTCCCATATCCAGTGAGAGGGAACTAAACCGAACACATTTCAAGTCAATATTGGTATTGAAAGGAATACGCACCATGAAATCCCCGTCTATATCGAATCCCCTTTGCAGACTGTAACCCAGTTTCAGACTTTCAAGATTCAACACAATATCATCTTTCAGTATCTTCTCCATGAAATCATTAGCCTCTCTGAGTTTCAGGGACAACTTCAGGTCTTTTATCGCAGACTCAACTCCCAAGTCAAAACCTTTGTCATAGCAGATATAGAACGACTGAGGATAATTGCCGACACTAAGCGTGGCATATTTTGCATCGAAAATCTTCAAAGGCTCTTCAGGTGCATTCACTTTTCCCGTTTTGTCAATAATTCCCCGTTCAAAACAGAGGTCCAAACGTGCCGTAATTTCAGGATTACTACATAACAACTCCATCTTTGGTTTATAATCTTGCGTCGTAACAAAGATACCGAGTTTGCCGTCGGCAAACGTTTCTGAGATGGGAGATGAATTTCCGTCATCCGTGTTTTTGTGTTCGTCCAGCCCACTCTTGTTCACATCGGCAGAAGTCAATAGGGTAAGCACATTTTCCTTTCCAATTTGCTGGGCATAATTCATCTTGCCGCTCACAACAGGCAAGATATAAACGCCATATTGGGATTGCGTGTCCTCTGCCCCTTTCTTTTCGCCGACAAAGGCAAGCAATTGTATCTTGACCGCTCCCTCCACATGCCTTTTCTCCTGATGGGATATGTCTGCAAAGTCCCAAAGATTGACAGCAAGAAATTTGTTTTCCATATCGAGACGATATTCGGGAAGCTGGATATTGTCAAAATCCCACTTCGGCAAGTCTATCATATCAGCTATATGCCGTTTAATCTTTGAAGGAATCGCTCGATAGAACTTTAATACAAACTGCAATCCGTCTGTCCATGTGTTGATATTCTTGGCTTGGTCGGCAAGGCCTAATGTGGCATGAACTAAATTGAGCAGGTTGTTGGCGATTTGCTTGCAGTTTACTTTCGCAGCTTCTGCTACGGCAGAAGAGGGAACAGGCATCGACTGACTGATGTCTTCCGAAACTTCCACCACCTCATCGAAGAGTTCTCCGACGGCATCCAATGACACCCCAGCCTCTTTGATAGATTCAATAACCTTTTCCATGACATTCGGAAGGATGTCGTTAACTGCCCATTGCTTGACCGCACGTTCAATCCTGTTGAGATACGGATTGATAAAGCTACGTCTGAGCTCCTTGACCAATTCAGTCCAATAAGCCGCAAACACATCAGCGACAAACTCCTTTACTTGATTTTCATATCCCTCAATATTCTTGTCTACGAAGCCCTCTATTTGGTTGGTGCCCGATACAATACTTTCCAGAAATTCTTCTGTCTTATGGAGAAATCTGGTATAGAATATTTCTGGAGAAGAAGGTACCATAGATTTAACACCATCGGAGATAATCGTAAAATAAGCATTGAAATCAAAGGATGAGAAAGAAGGCAGTTTACCACTTTTCACTACATTATTAAAAAGGCTTTTTACATACAGATTGAACTCCTCTGCACTGCTGATGTCAGGCAGTTCGACTGTCTGCTTTTTGAATTCATCTTTCAGTTGCTCAACTACCGAACGGAAGCGTACTTTATATGTCTTGACCGAACAGCAGGTGTCAATATATCGCTTCAAGTCACTGAAAATCGCCTCATAATCATCCTTAAACTTCTCGAAAGACTGCCCTCCTTCCTTAAAGATGGTCTTCATTTCTTCTACCTTGGCAGACTCTATGGCTTTATACTTGTGACTGGTTTCTTCCACAGCCGTCAAAAAAGGCTGGACAAACAAACGAAACATCTCACTGTCAGAAAAGCCCTTCGTCAAATACGGAAGATTGTGGTCTTCCGTCATTTTAGATAGTTCCGTACCAATCCTATCCCCCAGTTCAACCAAAGCATTCTTGCTTTCCGTTGCCTCTTTGTCAACAAGCTGACAGAATTCATTGAAAGCCGAACTCAGTTCACCTTTTACCCTGACCGTAACCGATTCAAGAATAGCCAACAAATCAAGCACGAATTCCTTGACTTTCTTCAGCGCGTCTATTGCATCGCTTGCAACTTCTCTCAGCTTTCCAACAATCTCCTTCTCTATTCTTATTAATAAATCATAAAGGAAACGCTTGATAGACTTGAAGTCTGGGATGTTGCCATTAAACGCCCTGGCCACTTCTATGATTTTAGTCATGAGATGTTCGGCATCCTCATAGCCATTGATAGGATATAGCGTCTTTATATAATTTACTGGGGAAGTAAACATCTCTTCTACCTTTTCCCATCTTATTATATATATGTCAACAACAGGAAGTGCCTTGCGGATGGACAGTTCAATATTGTCTATCTCTTGATTGATTTCTTTAATGGCACCATTGGCAGTATCATCCACAAATGTTAGCGAGTGAACATCGGGAAGATTGACAAATTCCTCTGCCTTGCTGAACAATGATTCCAGCTGTTTGTTAGCCTCTGCCACCTTTGCCAGCTTCACCTCGCCTATGTTTGGAATATTGGGTACATACTGCACAAGATCAATTCGCACACTTTTAATCACCTGAAAGAAGTCGAGCACAGCATAGATTTGTCTGAAAACACGTGCCAATTGCATATAGCTATCAAAACATCCGCTTTGCAAGATCTCTTCCTTCAGAATCCGTCTTTTAGCCTGAATCTCGAATGTAAGCTGTTTCTCACCCTCTTTCTTGAGTTCCAGAAGTTGCTGCTTGAAATCATTTACCTTGTCGGCCATCTCGCCTTTCAGCTCGTCTCCAAACTCCACGAGTGCCTCTATATCATCTGCATAAACCTCTCTCGCATTCTTCAGAAGCGTAACCAGAATATAGTCGAAAAAGCGATCGGCAAAGGTGTCTTTGACATATATGCCAAAGTCTCCAGCTTCGTTGATAATCTTCTCCCACTCTATATCACGGAAACTCTTGATGAGTTTGAACAGGTTATTGAGCAAATCAAAAACGGCTTTGAGTTTTTTAGCAAGGTCGCCCGACAATTCCAAGGACACTCCTCCTCCATTTTCATCATTACCCCATTGGCCGCCCAATGACATTACATCCAATGATTCCTTGCCATTTTTTGCTTCTTCAGCGCACTTGTTGATGATATTCTGTAAATCAAGGCTTTCTTCTGCCTCTGCACCCAATTGCTTGATAGACATTCCAAGGTTAAGGGCAGTATTGAGGATGGCGTTGAACAAAGCAACCAACTCTTTGCTTTCTTCGAGATGCGACAAGTCGTATCCCAACCGGTTGAAGATGCAATCTATAAACTTCGAGAAAGCATCTTGTGTGTTAAGGTAATTGTTTCTGACGTCTTCAAGGGTATATTTCCCTTCGAAAGAGGGAACATTCTGCATGTACGAAGGAATATCTGAAAGGAAATCCTTGACGATAGTGTCTTTTGTCCGAGAAAGAACCAAGCCGAATTTTGAAAAAAACGGCAATAATCCCATCGTTTTTTTACTGTTTTCTTGATCAGGCATAGGTGGTAGTGTTAGATGGTTTATGACTGAAGGATTAATTTTTTACAAAAATAATTCTTTTCATCGAAAACAGAAAATTTATTTAGATAAATTATGCTTTACGTTTCTCTTTATTTTATAAATGCCAAATGCAACACTTAACGAGTATCAGCAAAATACTGTATGATGCCCAAGTAAAAGATTGAAGAAAACACATTAAGGCGAGTTTGACAAATCAAATAAAGCAGACTGTATATCAAAGTTCTTTTATACGTGCTTGCACGGCTTCTTGGGAAAGCAGAGATAAGCAACCCTGTAACGGCATCTATTCATCAGGACGCTACGATATTGAATAGATACCAGACATTGGTAGCATCCGTACCGACGACCGGCAGAGCTTGTACCAATGGTTGGTACAGCTCGTACCAGCCGCTGGTACGATGGCAAGACATTCCTGTATCGTTTCCATTGAATGTCTTGCGAGGGTAGAACCTATGGTTTTTCAAATACACAAAGGCGTGCTGATCTTGTTCAAATATTGAATAGATGGGTGGCATTTGGGGTCGAAAGCGTAGTGGGCTACGCTGATAAAAACGGCAAATAAGGTGCCGACAGGCGGACGAAAGAAGCCGGGAAGCAAAACCATTGGCAGAAAAGAGAAGTCCTAACGGTCTAAATCATTGGTTGAAAAGGAAGGTTTAGGGTTTAATAAACGATTGAGGAGGCAACAAATACACAACAAACAGCTTCCGACCACATCTCCTTACACCCCACAAAGACAGAAAACACAAGCAACATCTATATAAAAACATTTATTTCATATATAATTACGCCTTACAAAAGATGATGAGTTTTTACTCTTTTTTCGACAGAGACGCAAGAAAAGATGAACAATTCGCTTTGCGTTATCTGTTTTTTACACTATCTTTGCATAAGATGGGTGGCGTCTCGACAACACCGTGGAAAAACGGAAGGAAGCGGGACGGAAAGCAACCCACGAATGAACGACTTCTTTGAAAAACATTTCCAGCAATGGAATGTGGCTGAAACACGAGAATATTCATCAATAAATACAGATAATACAATGGCAAAAGTGTATCAATTTATGGCCGATGGATTCGAAGACATCGAAGCATTGGCACCCTTGGACATCCTTAAAAGAGGCGGTGTAGAAGTGGTAACAGTAAGCATTATGGGCAGAGAATGGGTTGAATCGGCCAACGGAGTGACCCTGAAAGCCGATCGCTTGTTTGAAGATACCGAGTTTGACGATGCCGACATGTTGCTCTTGCCGGGCGGAATGCCCGGTGCATCACACCTCAAACACCATGAAGGCTTGCGACAACTTCTCCTTGACCATGCAGCCAAAGGACGCCGTATCGGAGCCATCTGCGCCGCACCAATGGTTCCGGGATCGCTCGGGCTGCTTGAAGGCAAGCGCGCAACCTGCTATCCTGGCTTTGAGTCACAGCTCAAAGGGGCAGAATACACAGGACAGCCAGTGACCGTAGACGACATCTTTGTTACAGGAAAAGGCCCCGGGGCTTCACTCCCCTACTCCTATCAGCTCTTGTCGCTCCTCGCAGGTGACGACGAAGCGAAAAACATCCAGCAACAAATGATGTACCCTTACACACTCGAAAGAGACGTGTAAGCGGCAAACTCTCCTGCAAGCATCTGAAGATGGGCAGACGGAGGCACATCCTCGGACGGCTTGAAAGAAGCGAAGATACCTTATTATATTATTAGAGTACATTTCAAGTCATGAACTACATCATCATCGTGGCAGGCGGAAAGGGACTCAGAATGGGCGGGGGCATACCCAAGCAGTTTCTCCCTATCGCCGGAAAACCCATACTGATGCATACCATCGAGCGGTTTAGAAAATTCGATTCGGCTCTGCGTATCATCCTCGTATTGCCCCAAGAAGATCAGGAATACTGGAAACAGCTCTGCAAAGAACATCGATTTGAAGCGCCGTATATCTTGGCCGACGGCGGACAGACTCGCTTTCACTCCGTCAGGAACGGCCTTGCGATGATTCCCGACAACACGGTCGGAGTGGTTGGCGTACACGATGGCGTGCGACCATTCGTCTCCGTCGACACCATTCGCCGATGCTTCGAGGCAGCCAAACATCATGCAGCGGCCATTCCGGTAATTCCGGTGGTGGAAACATTACGTTCGCTGGGTGGAAAAACGGTTTCGCGCGATGACTACAAACTCGTACAGACACCGCAGACATTTTCCATCCCACTGCTCAAACGTGCTTACCGACAAGACTATCAGAAGACCTTTACCGACGACGCATCGGTGGTTGAGAAACTGGGTGAGATGATTGTGCTCGTCGAAAGCAACCGGGAGAACATCAAAATCACCACGCCTTTCGACCTGCTGGTAGCCGAAGCACTCTGCCAGAAAGGTATGTAGGCATGCGAACCGTTTATCAAGCAGAATATCCTTCACCATGTTTGACATCTGGAATCAAGACGTTCAATACGTGCCCGGAGTAGGCCCCAAGCGCAAGGAGCTTCTCTCGCAGGAGAGGGATATTCACACTTTGGGCGACCTCTTGGAATACTTTCCCTACAAACACATCGACAGGAGTCGTGTGTATGCCATCTCAGAGTTGTCGCCCGATATGCCTTTTGTACAGATAAGAGGCAAGATATTGAGTTTTGAAAACTTTGACCAAGGTCGTGGGAAACGTCGCATCGTGGCACATTTCAGCGACGGTCGTGGCGTAGTAGACTTGGTTTGGTTTACCAAAGCCAAGATGATAACCCGTGACTACAAGGTAAACGAAGAGTATATCGTGTTCGGCCGCCCGACCATCTACGGCGGCCGATACCAGTTTGCTCATCCGGAGATAGAGAGGGCGTCCGATGTCACCCTCTCGGACATGGGCATGCAGCCTTACTATATTACCACAGAGCGGATGAAGAAAGCAGGAATTACCTCGCGAACCATCGAGAAAATCATGAAAAACCTGCTCGAACGGATGACCGAACCTTTGCCGGAGACCCTGCCTCCATTCATCACCGGCCCTCTGCACCTTATTTCCAGAGACAATGCTTTTCGCAAGATTCACTACCCGCGCAATGTCGAAGACACGCAAAAAGCACGGCAGCGGCTGAAATTTGAAGAATTATTCTACGTTCAACTCAACATCCTCCGCTATGCCGGAGACCGCCGACGGAAATACAGGGGGTACATTTTTGCACACGTGGGAGAGCAGTTCAACACCTTCTTCCATCATCACTTGCCTTTCACTTTGACAGAAGCACAGAAGCGAGTGGTGAGGGAAATACGTGCAGATATGGGGTCGGGACGGCAGATGAACCGCCTCTTGCAGGGCGATGTAGGTTCGGGCAAGACACTGGTGGCACTCATGTCTATGCTCATTGCCATCGACAACGGCTACCAAACCTGCTTGATGGCACCCACGGAAATACTCGCCGAACAACATTTACAGACCCTTCGCAACTTCCTCGGCACAATGAATATCCGTGTAGAGTTGCTCACCGGAGTCGTAAGAGGCAAGAAACGACAGGAAATTCTGGAAGGACTCATCGACGGAAGCATACAAATGCTCGTGGGAACTCATGCCGTCATCGAAGACCAAGTGCAGTTCTTGCGGCTCGGCCTGGTCATTATCGACGAGCAACACCGCTTCGGAGTGGCACAAAGAGCCAAGCTATGGAACAAGAGCAGCAATCCGCCCCACGTGCTGGTCATGACCGCAACGCCCATACCCCGGACGCTTGCAATGACCATTTACGGAGATCTTGACGTGAGCGTCATCGACGAGTTGCCGCCGGGACGCAAACCCATTCAGACCATCCACAAGTTTGACGACCGCTCCACAAGCCTCTATCAGGGCATACGACAACAGATACAGCAGGGGCGACAGGTCTATATCGTCTTTCCGCTCATTAAGGAAAGCGAGAAGATTGATCTGCAAAACCTTCAGGAAGGGTATGAAATCTTATGCCATCAGTTCCCCGAATACACGCTGAGCAAGGTACACGGACAAATGAAACCAAAGGAAAAGGAAGAGGAAATGAGGCGGTTTGCATCGGGAGAGACACAGATTCTTGTGGCAACCACGGTCATTGAGGTGGGGGTCAATGTGCCCAACGCCTCGGTAATGGTCATTCTCGAAGCCCAGAGATTCGGCCTTTCGCAACTCCATCAGTTGCGGGGACGAGTCGGAAGAGGAGCCGACCAGTCGTATTGCATCCTTGTCACACCTCACAAACTTGCCAAAGAAACCCGCAAACGCATCGACATCATGTGCGAAACGACTGACGGTTTCGAGATAGCGGAAGCCGACCTGAAGCTCAGAGGCCCCGGAGATCTGGAAGGAACGGCACAAAGCGGCATGGCGTTTACACTGAAAATCGCCGACATTGCTCGTGACGGACAGATTGTTCAGTTGGCAAGAGACGAGGCGCAGCGCATTGTCGATGACGACCCGACATGCGAAAAGCCTGAATATGCTATGCTTTGGCAGCGTCTTGATGCATTGAGGAAGTCGCAAATCAACTGGGGTGCCATCTCGTAAAGCGAGAGAAAGGGGCGCATTCTGTTAAAAAAACTCACATCATTAACGTTACGCCCAAAATTAATTTATGATTTTTCTATTCCCCCGAAAAGCCTATTTACAGGGCAAAAGAGAACGATTAAGCACAAATTCGGAATGTTAAAACCCGAATAAAAACTGTCAAATATTAAACGGTTCTGCAAGTTTTTTCCTATATTTGCAAAATCAACATGAACCCGTAGAGGTTTTTTCTGCACTTCTTTGCATGAAAACAACTCTCTCATCGATGATTAAACGACAACAGATTCTAAAGTAAATGATACAATTGAACAGAACCTTGAAAGCTATTACCGTGCTAACCGTAATGTCGTTAACGACAATCTCAGCCTCGGCACAAGACCTTCTGGCACGCCAAGCCCCTGTAGACAGGAAGATGAAGGCAATCGACACACTCGCATTATACTCTCTCTTGGAAAGAGAACAAATCACGATGCCTGCCTCAGGATTGTATGAAGACTGGAGCAACGCATACGTTCACAAGGCCACAGCACTGCCCGATTCTTTCAAAATCAACCTCCGCAACTTCTGCATGCCCACCACCAGCCGTCTCATTACTTCCAACTTCGGCCCTCGTTGGGGACGCATGCACAAGGGAATAGACCTTAAAGTCTACACAGGCGATACCATTCGGGCTGCATTTACAGGAAAAGTGCGCATTGTAAGATATGAAGCCAGAGGCTACGGAAACTATGTTGTGATACGCCACGACAACGGACTGGAGACCATTTACGGACACCTTTCCAAACATTTGGTGAGAGAAAACCAGAACATACGTGCCGGCGAGCCCATCGGTTTGGGAGGTAACACAGGCCGAAGCACCGGTTCTCACCTTCACTTTGAAACCCGTTTGTGCGGCGTTGCACTCAATCCGGCTCTTTTCTTTGACTTCCGTGCACAAGACGTAACCTGTGACACCTATACATTCAGGCGCAGTACGTTCGGCCGTGAATCGACGGAAGCAAACCGTTTGCGTGGCGTGAAGGGCAAGGATGGCTACAACTTCAAAGACCTTGGAGACGATAAAGGAAGCCAAATGGCCAACAACAGCGTTGGAGCCAAACGCTATCATAAGGTTGAGGCAGGAGAAACAGTCTACTCGATTGCACGTAAACGCGGAATCAACGTTGACGAATTCTGCAAGAAAAATCATATCGGCAAGAACATGCGCATACGACCGGGACAGCTCTTAATCTATTAATCGGTCGGAGACAACCGTTATACACAATGCCCAAAAGCATGAAAGGGGAAACGCCCGCCATGCTTTTGGGCATTCTTCGTTCCGCACACATCATGAAGATCTCAGACTTTTCGCTCCCAATTTGATACGCCTTACAAGAAGAAAGAAGAACTTTCTTAGACAAGCAACTATCAGAAAGATTGCCAAAAACTTTTATGTACAGTTTCTGATATGCTTTGCCATCCTCCTTATCAATAAGAAAGAAAAAGGAAACCTGCGAAAATGACATGTCAGTTCTGTGTCAGACGAAACCACAAAGACATTACCCTCCAATCGGTTATTAAACCCAAATCGGTCATTAGACCGCCAAGGTTGCATTCCTCGTTGAAGATATTGCTTACCGACCGCTTTCGTCTGCTTGTCGGCATCTTCTCCGCCGTTTCCCTCGGCGTAGCCCGCCACGCCTTCGGCAAAGCCGACAGACAATCTGCTTGACATCCGAACAAAATCAGAACGGTCTCTAATGACCGAATTGGGTTAAACCGCCCATGCTACATTCCTCGCTAATAATGTTGTTTCCCGACTGCTTTCGTTCGCTTGTCGGCATCTTCTCCGCCGTTTCCCTCGGCGTAATCCGCTACACCTTCGATAAAACCGACAAACAATCTGTTTGACATCCGAACAAAATCAGAACGGTCACTCATGACCGAATTGAGTTAAAAACCGACATGACTGAAGGCAAGACAAGACAGACGCAAGCATGTTGGCGAGCACAACACATTAATATTATATAACTAAAATATTTTGTGTTTATCCTCCAAAGCTGTTATTTTTGCAACCAACATGGAAACAACAAGACGGTATTCACGATGAGTTCCTCTCTCAAAATTCCATGATTAGTGGATAGGTTAAGTCCTCCACATCACAAACATCATCAACATTTAAAGGTAAAAAACATGAAAAGAATCGTTTTAAGCGCGGCAGTTGCAATGGCCGCATTCTGTTTCAGCGTACAAGCTAATGCACAAGAAGTAAAAGCCAAGGCACCTATGGCAAAAGAACAAAAGGCTGCTCAAGGCAAAGCCGGCGAAAAGAAAGCCTGCACCAAAGGCGCAGATGCAAAGGCATGCGCAACCAAAGGTGACGCAAAAAAGCAATGCGGAGACAAGAAAGCCTGCGACAAGAGCAAGGCAAACTGCAAGGACGGCAAGAAGAAATGCCCTAAGGCAGCAGCTGCCAAAGCAGACGGCAAAGCCTCTTGCTGCAAGAAAAATGCTCCCGCAAAGAAATAATGAAACAAGAGGATAAGCCTCTTGAATCTGCAAAACATCTGAAAAGGCGTGTCGACAAGCAGTTTGACACGCCTTTTCAGTTGACAACCACACTGCCTCACACCTCAAAATCCGATTTCAAACACGACTTTTCTCAAAAATAATCAGTAACTTTGGCATCGGTATCAAAGGGCAATTGGGTGACAATTACGTAAAAAGAACCGGGAGAAAAGATAATCCGAAATCGGTCATTAGAACGTCCATAGAGTAAAATAGTCCCCAGTCGGTCATTAGAGACAGCATTGATTTTGTTTGAATGGCAAACAGATGATTTGCCGTTTTGTCGAAGACATCAAAACCAGTTCAAAATGAATACCGACCAGACACAAATCCCGACGACCGATTTGGGACAGGAAAATATGCCGGAAAAAGATTTCACGAGATTGTAACAGAGTTGCAACAAGGATGAAGAATTGAAACATTAATTTCGCATCGGATACAAAAACAGAAAGGAAAACAGCATGGAAAACAACTACCGAATACTCGTGGTAGACGATGAAGAAGACCTCTGCGAGATTTTGAAGTTCAACTTGGAGACTGAAGGTTATGCCGTAACGACTGCTTCTTCGGCCGAAGAAGCCCTCACGCTTTTGTTCGGCAATGATACAGAGAATGGCGGAGGGCGTGCAGATACCACTACTCCTCCATTCGACTTGCTGCTACTCGATGTGATGATGGGTGGCATGTCGGGGTTCAGTATGGCTAAAAAGCTCAAGGGAAATGCCGCCACACACGACATTCCCATTATCTTTCTCACCGCACGCGATACCGAAAACGACACCGTTACAGGGTTTAACCTCGGGGCAGACGACTACATTCCGAAGCCTTTTTCTATCCGTGAAGTCATCGTTCGCATACGTGCCGTACTGCGCAGGATGAACAATACCTCCACAACAGCAGTCAACAACATCATGACTTATCAGGGATTGGAACTCAATTTAGACAAAAAGTCGGTGAGCATAGACGGCGAAGACATCCCGTTTACCAAGACCGAGTTTGAGATACTTCACCTTTTGCTCGACGAAAGGGGGCGCGTCTTCAGCCGACAAGAGCTGATTGACCGCATCTGGCCTAAAGATGTGCTCGTGCTCGATCGCACCGTAGACGTCAATATCACGCGTCTTCGCAAGAAGATAGGCCGCTTTTCCAAGTGCATTGTCACTCGTCTGGGCTTCGGCTACTACTTTGACGCATAACCCCAGCCACCCCTTTTCCTTCGTCCTTTTCCCACAAATGCCATGAAACGAATATCCGTAGGCCTGAAGCTATACCTAAGCGTATTGTTCATCTTTCTCATCTTCGCAACTTCTTTCATCATTTTCCAACAGCGAAGAGAGAAGATGTTCAAGATAGAATTGCTGCAAACCAAACTGCAAGACTACAACTCACGGTTGGCTACAGCCATCAGCTACAGCGGGAAAAGTTCGGAGAAGGCTCTTACAGACTACGTGAAGAGACACCACATGCCCAACCTCCGTGTTACCATCATAGACCGGCAGGGACGGGTGTTGTTTGACAATGTACGGAAAGACTACGCCAACATCCCTAACCACCGTGACCGAAAGGAGTTCAAAGATGCGCTGAAGAAAGGCGAAGGAAAGGATATCAGCCGCATGAGTGCTACCACTCACAAAGACTATTTCTATTCGGCAACCTATTTCAAAGGCGACAACATCGTCATACGCAGTGCCCTTCCTTACAACAACGACCTGACCTCTTCACTCCGTACAGACCAGCATTACATCTGGTTTGCCATTGTCTCTATCCTCATTCTCATCATTATTCTCTACCGATTTGTCAGCAGGCTGGGTGCAAACATCACCAAACTACGCACGTTTGCCTCAAGGGCAGATCAGGGAGGAAGCCTCGACACGGAAGACCTGGTTGATTTTCCCGACGACGAACTGGGAGAGATTGCAGAGCAAATTGTCAAAATCTACAAGCGATTGCAGACCACCAAGAAGGAACAGAGCAACCTGAAGCGACAGCTTACGCAAAATGTTGCCCACGAACTGAAAACCCCCGTGGCCTCAATACAGGGCTACATGGAGACCATCATCGAAAACCCGCATCTCAATCAGGCACAAAGGGAACAGTTCTTGCAACGCTGCTATGCCCAGAGTCAGCGTCTCACGCTACTGCTCCATGACATCTCCACGCTCAACCGGATGGATGACGCCCCTGAAATGGTGAAATTTGAAAAGGTAGACATTGCCCAAATCGTGGATGACATTGTCAAGGAAACAGCCCTGCAAATGAAGGAAAAGAGGATGACTTTCGACAACCGACTCCCCAAGACGCTCCCCATTCAAGGCAACCATTCGCTCCTTTACAGCGTATTCCGCAACCTGACGGACAATGCCATCAACTATGCCGGCGACGAAACAACCATTACCGTCAGGGCTGAAAGGGAGAACGGATTGTGGCGTTTCACGTTTTCCGACAACGGGGTGGGGCTTGCCGCCGAGCATCTTCCCCGTATCTTTGAACGCTTCTACCGAATAGACAAAGGACGGAGCCGCAAGATGGGCGGCACAGGATTGGGTCTGGCCATCGTCAAGAATGCAGTAATCTTGCACGGAGGAAGCATCACCGCCTATCTGCTCGAACAAGGAGGAATGTGCTTCGACTTCACACTGAAAGCCTCATAGCCAATCTCACACCGTCTCTCCATTCAGCTTTCACGCATTCACCTCAACCTATTCATCCCCTAACATACAAGCCGAACCATGAGAATACAAGCCGCAACCAAAAGCCAGTCAAGACCTATTGCACGCCTTATCATGCAAGCCATGAACTACGACTGTTGCCAATACTTCGCAGGCCCTCATCACACACTCGCCGATTTTGAGTGTATGATGACCCAGCTTGTAGAAGAAGAGGATTCGCAATACAGCTACCGCAACACGCTCATAGCAACGGAAAACGGAACGGATGTGCTCGGAATCATCGTCAGTTATGACGGAAAAGACCTGCACCGGTTGCGCCGTGCCTTCATCAGGGCGGCCATGAAGCACTTCAACCAAGACTTCAGCGATATGGATGACGAGACAAGTGAAGGCGAACTATACCTCGACAGCTTGGCCGTCAGTGCCGACTACCGTCATCGGGGCATAGCCACCGCCCTGTTGCAAGCGGCCATCGAGAGAGGAAGATCCCTCAACTTGCCTGCCGTAGGTCTGCTTGTAGACCAAGGCAATCCATCGGCCGAACGGCTTTATACCGCCATCGGCTTCCGCTTTGTAAACAACAGCCACTGGGGCGGCCATCCCATGCGCCACCTGCAATACTCCCTGACTCCCACAACGACAAAGAATTAACGTGAATTCGATGAATTCAAAAAAACGAGCTGTGTATCAATAGCCCTTGGGCATAGATGCGCGGCTTTCTCGGAAAACAGCGATAAACAACCCAATGGCGGCATATCATCATGAGAATGATACTGTATGGAATGGATACCAGTCGTTGGTACGGCGTGTACCAATGGCCGGTACGCTCCGTACCAGTGCTTGGTAGCGTGAGTACCAATGCTTGGTACGATGACGAAACCTTTCCGTACTGTTTCCCAAAAGCGTCCCGTGGGAGTACAACCTGTGGTTTCTGTAACTCCAAATCATTCTCAGAGACTGTGCCTTTTTCACTAACCGATAAATTTACAAACACTTATAATTCGCCGAACTCAGGCTAATGAGGAAAGCAAACAACCACTCCTGACACCACAAAGGGCAACCTCTTCACATGCCCCGACAAATAACCGTACCGAAAAAGCAAAAAAAAGAGTGAATGTTTGTAGCTTTACTGCAAATCACTTACCTTTGCATGAAGCTATCATTGTTTAGTGCGCGTATTGATTGTCAACACCAGCGAACAAACGGGAGGTGCGGCTGTGGCTGCCAACCGTTTAATGAAAGCCCTTAACAACAATGGGGTCAAAACCCTGATGGTTGTCCGGGATAAAGACACCAACGACCCGAATGTCGTCTCATTGAAGAACAATCTGTTTACACGGTGGCGTTTCTTGTGGGAACGATGGTGCATTTTTCTTCATCTCCGCTTCAACCGCCGTCACCTATTCGACCTCGACATAGCCAACACCGGCCATGACATTACACGTCTCCCGGCCTTCAGAAAGGCCGATGTCATCCATTTGCACTGGGTCAACCAAGGCTTTCTCTCGCTATCAGACCTGCGTAAGATACTTGAGAGCGGCAAGCCGGTAGTATGGACAATGCACGATATGTGGCCGGCCACAGGCATCTGCCACCTCACGCTCGACTGCCAAAACTACCGCAAGAGTTGCCGCAACTGCGCCTACCTGCCTGCCCACGGCAGTGCCAGCGACCTTTCGGCTAAGGTGTGGAGACGCAAACGAGACTTGCTCAAACAATATAATGTATTCTTTGTGGCGTGCAGCCGATGGCTGGAAGGTGAGGCCAAACGCAGCGGTTTGCTTTCAGGACAAAAGGTGACAAGCATTCCCAACCCCATCGACATGCATCTCTTCGCTCCCGGCAACAAGCATGAGGCACGCCAGCTATTCGGCTTACCGCAAGACAAACGCCTCATTCTTTTCGTCGCACAGCGCACAACCAATCCCAACAAAGGCATGAACTACCTCGCAGAAGCCTGCAAGATATTGTCAGAAGACGACTCCTTCAATCGTCAGGATATAGGCCTCGTGGTCTTGGGAGGTCACTCCGAAGAGCTGAAAGAGCTTTTTCCATACCCTGTTTACTCCCTCGGCTACATCAGCCAAGCCCAGACCATTGCGCAAGTTTACCGCTGTGCCGATGTCTTTGTACTTCCTTCTCTCTCCGAAAACCTGCCCAATACCATCATGGAAGCCATGTCTTGCGGCGTTCCGTGCGTCGGATTCCGTATAGGAGGCATCCCCGAGGAAATAGATCACGGCAAAAACGGCTACGTTGCAGCCTATAAAGATGCCTCAGACCTTGCCCGTGGCATACGATGGGTGCTCCGTGAGGCTGACACCGAAGCCCTTTCTCATTCCGCCATACAAAAAGTTAGCCGACAATATTCGCAAAGCAGCGTGGCAAGAAGATACCAAGAAGTCTACGAAGAAGCGATGGCCTACAAACGTTTCAAACTCTAAGAGACCATGATTACTTTCTCACTGATTACCATTACCTATAATGCCGCACGTGTATTGCCGCCTACGCTCGAAAGCGTCAAGGCTCAAACCTACGAGCGTGTGGAGCATATCATCGTCGACGGAGCATCCGATGACGACACGATGGCACAGGTTTCGGCGTACCGAAAGGAATCGGACGAAGCGGAAAACGGCCACGAAATTATGGCAATATCAGAACCCGACAAAGGCATTTACGATGCCATGAACAAAGGCTTGGCCATGGCCACCGGCGACTATATTTGCTTTCTCAATGCCGGCGACCGACTGCCCGAGACAGATACTTTGAACCTTTTGGCACAGATGGCTGAAGAATCGGGAGACGGAGAACGGCCGGCAGTCATCTACGGAGACACCGACATCGTAGACAACGACGGCCGACGCATCGGCCGACGGCATCTCGCTGCGCCCGAGAAACTCAACTGGCGTTCTTTCAGAAAGGGCATGTTGGTATGCCATCAGGCTTTCTATGCAAGGCGAGACATCGCCCAAGGCATTCCCTACGACCTGCGTTTCCGTCTCTCTGCGGATGTAGACTGGTGCATCAAAGTCATGAAAGAGGCCGCCCGCCGTCACCTTTCGCTCAAAAACGCACACCATGTCATTGCCCATTACCTGCAAGAAGGGCAAACAACCCTCCACCATCAGGCTTCGCTCAACGAACGTTTTCAGGTTATGCGACGCCACTACGGACTTGCAACCACGGTTATCATGCACATCTGGTTTGTCTTGCGCAAGCCTTTCATAGGAAAACCATAACCCCAATCCTTATCCGGATGCACCGCAGGAATTCGTCAGGGATTGCCTGCCAATCCTGCACAGCGAGCATCACCAACGGTTGTCTCTGACACCGCTGCACAAAGACTTCACGACAAAAGCAGAACAAGCTCAAAATATTTTGCCGTCGGCGAGATGCAATAGGAAATATTTTCTTACTTTTGCAAAGCAATCATACAAGTCATGGCACAGCACATCAGGCAGGAACAAGAACTCATACAGCAGCAATTGCAGCGCATGACTGCGCAGCAACTGCTCACCGTGCATTTGCTGGAAATGCCATTGGCACAACTCGAACAGGCAGTTAACACCGAGCTGAACGACAATCCCGCCCTCGAAAGCGGAACCCCAGAAGATGTCATCGGACAGGAAATATCGGGCAATGTATTGCAAGAAGAAAGCGGAAACGAGTCGTTTGAGCAGCAAACTGAGCGTGAAGAACGCGCCGAACAGCTGGATGCAGCCCTCGACAGCATAGACATTGACGACCGACTGCCCGATTATCGCACCAGAAATCATGCCACACAAGAGGCCGATGAAGAGGAAATCGTCTACGGAGACATGGTGAGTTTCTATGACAAGCTCAAACAACAGATGGGCGAATTGGTGCTCAGCGAGCAACAAAGGGAAATCATGGAGTACCTCATCGGCTCGCTCGATGACGATGGATTGTTGCGAAAAGACCTCGGATACATCTCGGACGAATTGGCCATCTACCATAATATAGACGTTTCAAAAGAAGAGATTGCCAAGGTATTAGACCTCTTGCACGATTTCGACCCTCCCGGAATAGGAGCACAGAGTTTGCAGGAATGTCTCCTGTTGCAACTCCACCGACGTCCCGACACCCCACAAAAACACTTGACACAACGCATCATCGAACGCTATTTCGACGAGTTTACAAAAAAGCATTGGCATAAAATCAAAGCTGCCCTGCATTTGGATGAAGAACAAATGGAGGCTGTCAAGGCAGAAATCAGGCGTCTCAATCCCAAACCCGGAGCGTCACTGGGCGAGACGGAAGGAAGAAACATTCAGCAAATTACACCCGACTTCATTGTTGACACTGCAGAAGACGGCTCCGTTTCGTTCACGCTCAACCGTGGAAACCTGCCTGAACTTTATGTATCGCAAACTTTTGCAGACCTCGTAAGCACCTACCGCGACAACAAGGAGGGCATGAGTCGACAAGACAAAGAGGCATTGCTCTACGCCAAAGGAAAAATCAGCAAGGCACAAGGTTTCATCGAAGCCGTGAAACAAAGACGCCAGACAATGGCCAAAACCATGGAAGCCATCATCCGATTGCAAAAGCCTTTCTTCCAAGAGGGTGATGAAAGCGAGTTAAGACCTATGGTATTGAAAGACATCGCAAACCTTTCCGGACTCGACATATCGACCGTTTCGCGCGTCGTAGGCATCAAATACGCCCAGACCCGATGGGGAATATTCCCTCTCCGCTACTTCTTCGGCGACAGTTTTACCACTGAAGAGGGTGAAGAAATGTCCATACGGAAGATAAAAGCTGCCCTGAAGGAAGTCATTGAGGGTGAAGACAAGCAAAGCCCGATGACCGACGAGGCACTGACCAAAGAAATGCAACAGCGCGGTTTTCCCATCGCACGGCGTACAACAAGCAAATATCGGGAGCAGATGGGCATACCCGTAGCACGCCTCCGACGACAATAAGCATGAACGAAAAGCATATTATACTGGCTGCAAGGATACTGAGCATCATCTCGACACCCTTCTACCTGCCTCTGCTGGGGCTGCTGGCACTATTCGGTTTCAGCTATCTCAACATGTTGCCGTTCGGCTATAAGCTTCGGCTTCTTCTCATTGTCTACGCCTTTACCATCCTGTTGCCCACCTTTCTGATACATCTTTACCGAAGGTATCAGGGTTGGTCGCACTTCCAGTTAGGGCTTAAGGAACGCCGCATGATACCCTACGTCATCTCAATTCTTTGTTACTACCTCTGCTTTTACATCATGAATACGCTCCATGTACCGTATTTCATGACCAGCATACTCATCGCCGCCCTCCTCATTCAGGTGGTTTGCGCCATCATTAACGTATATTGGAAAGTTTCGACACACACTGCCGGCATCGGAGGAGCCGCCGGAACGCTTCAGGCTTTTGCCTTCTTGTTCTCCTTTAATCCAACATGGTGGCTCTGTTTTGTACTCATTCTGGCCGGCATGGTGGGTACAAGTCGCGTCATCTTGCGCCAACACACACTGGCACAGGTCGTCGCAGGATTTTTTATAGGCATGATTTGCGCCGGATTTGCCGTATTCAAGCTATCTGTTAATTTAATTATATGAACTCAATTATCGAATGATATGAACCCGATTGTAAGCATTATCATGGGCAGCACCAGTGATTTGCCCGTCATGGAAAAAGCCATGCAGTTCTTGGAAGACATGGAAATTCCCTTTGAAGTCAACGCTCTCTCTGCTCACCGGACACCGGACGCCGTAGAACAATTTGCCAAGACAGCCGCCGAACGTGGCATCAAGGTCATCATCGCAGGAGCCGGCATGGCCGCAGCACTGCCCGGCGTCATTGCCGCTTCTACCACCTTGCCCGTCATCGGAGTACCCATCAAGGGCATGCTCGACGGTCTTGACGCCTTGCTTAGTATCGTACAGATGCCTCCGGGCATACCTGTTGCGACCGTGGGAGTGAACGGAGCGATGAACGCCGCCATTCTTTCGGCCGAGATGCTGGCACTGGGCGATGCGCAGATTGCCGACAAGCTCACGGCATACAAGGCCGGACTGGGAGCCAAGATAGAAAAAGCCAACCGTGATTTGGCAGAAATCAAGACGTACAAGATGAAGACCAACTAAGGCCGTATTCCTCTCCGTTCCCTCAAACACAGGCCAAAGGAAAAGTTTTTCATCTGCACGGAAACCCAAAACATTCACTCATGACAGACCTTTTCAACTATACCCGAAGGGCATCCGACGAAGTCAGGATTGGTAACACACCGCTCGGTGGAAACCATCCCATCCGCATTCAGTCGATGACCACCACACTGACAGACGACACAGAGGCTTCTGTCGCACAGGCAAAACGAATCATCGAGGCCGGAGGAGAGTATGTAAGGCTTACCACGCAGGGCATACGTGAGGCCGAAAACCTCAAAAACATCAATGCACGATTGCGTGAAGAAGGCATCAACACACCTCTCGTTGCCGACGTACACTTCAATCCCAAGGTGGCAGACGTGGCTGCATTGTATGCTGAAAAGGTAAGAATCAACCCCGGAAACTACGTAGATGCGGCACGGAAATTCATCAACCGCGACTACACAGACGAAGAATACGCCGCAGAACTACAAAAAATAGAAGACCGTTTCATTCCTTTCATCCGCATTTGCAAGGCTCATCACACGGCCATACGTATCGGGGTGAACCACGGTTCGCTGTCAGATCGCATCATGTCACGATATGGCGACACGCCGGAAGGCATCGTCGAGAGTTGCATGGAATTTCTGAGAGTGTGTCAAAAGGAACATTTTACCGATGTGGTGATTTCCATCAAGGCTTCCAATACTGTCGTCATGGTCTGTTCGGTACGCCTTTTGGTAGAACGGATGGCCAAAGAAGGGCTTCGCTTCCCTCTCCATCTGGGAGTTACAGAGGCAGGAGAAGGAGAAGACGGACGCATCAAGAGTGCCGTGGGAATAGGGGCTTTGCTGGCCGACGGTATAGGAGACACCATCCGTGTATCGCTCAGTGAAGACCCCGAAAAAGAAATTCCGGTGGGTCGTCACTTGGCAGACTACATCTCAAAACGCAGCCACCACACGCCCATTCCTGCCCGAGCAGCCACCAACTTCAATTGGTTGCAACCCGAACGGCGAACAACCGTGGCGGTAAACCATATCGGCGGCTCCCATGTTCCTGTCGTCATTCTCTCCGCTTCGTCATTGCTCGAAGGCGAACAGCCGGATGCCAACCCCGAATTATGCCCCGATTATCTATACTGTGGTCGTGAGATACCCTCAGAGATAAGAGAAAATCTGTCGTGCATTGTCGACTACGATGTTTATGAAGAGCAACGCTTGGCTCATCCGCAACGCACGATTTACCCGATATTCCCCTACAACGCCATGCCGTTTATTGCCCAAACCGATGCTCCATTGAAGTTCTTGGTACTGCAATATGGCTGTTCCCGCGAGGAATATCTTGCCTGCCTGAAGGCTCATCCCGAAGTGGTTGCCGTCTGTCTGAGCCTCCACCAGAACCGACTGGGCGAACAGCGTGCGCTCGTCCACGACTTGATGAACGACGGGGTGACCAATCCTGTCATCTTCGTTCAGGCTTACCACCATAGCATGGAAGAAAGAAGCGAGCTTCAACTTGAAGCCGCCGCCGACATGGGAGCCCTCTGCATAGACGGTTTGGTTGATGGAATATGGCTGATGAACGAACCTCTCAACCCCGAAAAAGAAGGAAACGGGAAAACAACAGAAGAAAAGTCAGGAGATGAAAAGGATTTGAACCAAACCTCCGACATGGCAGACAATAGTCCTTCTGCACCCTCACCTACTCCTTTCTCCTTGCTTCGCGACACCTCTTTCGGCATCCTTCAGGCCGCACGCCTTCGTACCTCCAAGACCGAATACATCAGTTGTCCAGGCTGCGGACGCACGCTTTACGACCTGCGAACGACCATTGCACGCATCAAGGAAGCAACTCGTGATATGAAAGGGCTCAAGATTGGCATCATGGGATGTATCGTCAACGGCCCCGGAGAAATGGCCGATGCCGACTACGGATATGTCGGTGCGGGGCGAGGACGCATTTCCTTGTACCGCAAAAAAGAATGTGTTGAGCGCAATATACCCGAAGAAGAGGCTGTAGAACGGCTTCTGCGGCTCATCAAAGAAGACCGGAAATAAACTGAAGTCAAATAGGTCACAAGACCGCTTAAGCTCACTTTCCTTGCTAAGAATGTGGTTTGCCGGCAGCATTCGTTTGTTTGTCGGCTAAACCGACAGGCAATCTGCCCGACATCCGGACAAAACCAGTACGGTCTCTCATGAACGATTTAGACTGAAACGGGCACATCTCCAATGATGAGATGTGCCCGTTTCGGATGTTTTAGCTTGCAAAGCCGACGGCGTTCTCGATGCAAACGGAGCAAGAGACTCGTTCACCGACTTCTGCAACAACCTGTAAGCCTGCGACAATCTGCCGTGGCCAACTTATTTGCTTTTCAATGTTTCCGTCACCTTAATGTTTCCCTTTTCAGCGAAAGTGTCTGTCTTTCCGTTGCGTTCTATGACTACGTTCAGGTTATCATTTGCTGCATCGTAATACACGATGGTGTTAAACATCGGAACTTCGTGTGCCTTTCCGCCAGAAAACTTGTAGATTCCTTCTTCCGAAACGATAGGACTTTGCGTGTTGAAGTTCTTGATTAAGTCTTCATAAAGTTTTCCTGTGAGTTTCTTTACACGTTCTGTCAAAAGACTGTTTTCCATCAACTTGATGTCACGCGGATATTTACCTTCATTCGCTTTCAGCACCCCTGCGAGGCTTTCAACCTTTGCCGTGTCTTCAGCCATTGCCACAGTATCAACCGAAACGTTCACCGTATCAACGGCGTCAGCACCTTTTTTCGTCGAGTTCTGGCATGCCGTAAACCCGAGAACCATTGTTCCAGCGAGGAACATTGTCATTACTTTTTTCATAAAATACTTGTTTTTGAATTACACTAAACAACTCTTTAACGGCCATTTTCATTTTATATTATATCAAAGAGGGCAAAAAACGGCAGAACAGAAAGTGCAAACGCAAAAGTTAGTTTTGTATGTTTCCACCCCTCTCAATAACGAATTTGAAACTAAAATGCCATCAATATCTCAAAAACGTATCAGTAAAAACATTAAAAAATTATTATTGCAATTATTCTAAACGACATTAGTTCATCAAGAGGGAAAGACTAAAAACAGGGAAAACGAGCCAAAAGTGTTTTTGACAGGTGCAACAATAAGAATCCAAAAAGATGCAAATGGCAGTTTGGTTTTTTACCGGAGAATGGCTAATTTTGGAGTGATAATAGATGAAAAATGAAATGATTACGTTATGATTTTGAAAAGAATGACGGCTGTTTTAGTGGTTTCTACATGTATGTTTTTCACCACCGGGGCGGCAATTCCTGACAAAGACCAAAACGCAACAGCGCAACAAACGACACAAGAAGACGACAACGCTGCCGAAAGCAGTGAAGAATCGGAAGCCGTTTACACCGTAAAAGGCCAAGATATTATAGCCAGTGCCATGAAATATCTGGGCAAACCGTACCGAAGATCTGCCAGAGGACCGCACGCTTTCGACTGTTCCGGCTTTACAAGTTTCGTTTATCGCACCAAGAATATTTCCCTTTTACGCAGTTCCAGACAACAGTTCACACAGGGAACAGCCGTTGACCGCGACGAACTGAAACCCGGCGACCTTGTATTTTTCAGTTCTTCACGTTCTCGCAAGAGAGTAGGTCACGTGGGAATCGTGACCGAAGCCACGAAAGGAGGCAACTTCAAGTTTGTCCATGCAGCCCGTTCCGGCATCAAGGTAGATAATCTTTCTTCTTCACCTTATTACAAAAAACGCTACATGGGCGCACGCCGCATCTTGGAAAACTAAGCCAAAGGGAGCGCAAAGTGGCTGTACCGACAAACAGGCATCAGCCATTTCACCAACCAGCATCATGCCCGACAAGAAAGAAACGGCACTCTTCCATCAGACTGTTGCCAACCTGCAAGGCGAACACAAAACGCCAACAAGCCCCTCAAAGTCAGAAGGACACAAGCCAGAAAGCCAACGATTGATTTGGCTTTCGGTCATGCGTGGCCTCACAATACTGCTTGTCGTCATGTTCCATGTCCAACTCATCGACCGCTCTACAGGCGAAAATCACGCCATTATCCATACCATCAACAGCTATTTCGATGCCTTTCGCATGCCGCTGTTCATTTTTTCATCGGGCGGATTGCTCTATCTGAGCCGCATCAAAAAGAACTGGCAGACGCCGAAAGTGTATTGGGACAAATGCGGACGCATCCTTACCCCACTCTTTTTTTTCGTCACCGTCTATTACCTCATCAAAATCTTAGGCAGTCAACTGGTCAAAACCCCACCCTCACTGTCATTCTCAGACTTCCTGCTTTCCTTTGTTTTCTATACCGGCCGTCCCTCTGCCCCACTGTGGTTTCTCGCTACGTTGATGTCGCTCATGCTGCTTTATCCGCTGTTTCAACGGCTAACCAAGAGTCAATGGGGCATGCACGGATTTCTCTTGCTGACAATAGCACTTTACTTCCTTGACCTTTCAGCCTATGAAAGATACAACTACTTCAACCTTCTGCACATCCACCACTATCTCATCTACTTTTTTCTGGGCATCTACTTTTTCCATTTCAGGCTGTATCAACTACTCGACAACCGAGTCGTTCTTGCCGTCCTGCTCATACTCTATGCCATATTTCACTCCATAGAATTACCATTAGTCTCATCACTATTGGGCATTACGATGATGGTTTCGCTTAGCCAGCAACTTGCCCGCTGCTTTCCTGCACTTTGCAAGCACTGGAGAGAATACATATTTCAGGTTTATCTCATGGGTATGATTTGTCAAGCCATCGTAGAATTGGTACTTTGGCAGCGTCTGTTTTACAACGAATCTCTCTTTATTCTGTTCTATCTGCTCAACATTGCGGCAGGTCTTTATATCCCGGTTTTAATTGCCAAACAGGTAGAACGCTGCCCCTTAAAGTTCGTCCGCCTTTGTTTCGGACTGAAATAAGCCCAATTCGGTCATGAGAGACATCATGCTTCCAATCGTTTTTGACACCTGCCACTATCTGCCATACTTACCACCTACTGCTTGTTTCCTTTCATCTTCTGCCCCACAAGAAAAGGAAAGAAACGGTAAATCAGCCATGTGAGAAGGGTGGCAAAGGCATAAACAACGGAAAAAAGGAGAACGACACGGAGATAACTGCCATCGTAAGGCAAGCCTATCCGCCTGAAAAGAAGGGCTGAAAGCAAAGGAACTCCGCCACAAATGAAATAATAGACAAGCGAATGTGCTCCTGTCCATTCCACCAAATGGCAACGTCCGAGCCGTCGGGCAACCCCCATTAGCAGCAATATCGTGGCCAGCGTATCTATCAGGAAAAGAGCAAACGAGGAGATGATCATGGGTGCCACGGTGATGGTCAGGCCGAAATGCGATTCCAAGAACTTGCATCCTATATATATAATAAGGTATAAGATGAGAGCCGGCAGGCGCAGCAAGAAATTCAAGCGAGCTTCGTTGGCATGGAAGAAGTAGCCTGCATAGAGATAGAAAAGTGCCAGAAGAGCTTCGTTAACATACCATACATTGGGTTCAACAGCCAAATGGCTATGGTGTAAAAAAGCCGAAACGGCATACGCACCGCAACCGACGACAGCCATGAGGGCTGTGCGCTGTCGAGTGAAATACAGCAGGACGGAGAACAAAACAGAAGCAACAGACAAGGCCGCCACAAACCACGAGGCCTGTCCCATGACAATATGAAGAAGCATTTCGCCCACATTCATGGAGCGGCCATGCACGTATGCCTTAGGAAAGGCTATTAAAAGGGTGAAAATAAAATACGGAATGATGATGCCCCTGAAGATAGAACGCAGCTTGCGTGACAAGGAAAAGACCTGTCTGCCTTCCTCGAAATACAGGTAGCCAGACATGAAGAAGAAAGCCATTAACACATTGCTGACATAGAAATGGTAGGGTATGAGATGCCTGTCGGTGTAATAGTATTCTGCATGATAGTAGAGAATGGCCATCATACATAAGCCTTTGAGCAGGTCAACCCAGTGTTTTCGCTCCCTCGGTATCATTTTCACAAAACATAGGATGTAAGTTTCGGGCTGCCAGTCCGGTCCTTTGCATCCACCAGCCAAGAAACCCGTAAAACTTTGCTTGCATCCTGTGACATCATCTTACGATAGCAATCTTGCACACCGTACCTTTTTCTCCCTCGCTCGTTGCAGCCAAAACCATATACATTCCGCCAGCCACACGCTTGCCCTTCAAGTCTGTTCCGTCCCAAGTAAAGGTTCCTCCGTTGCTCCGTCCCTGTGCCACAAGCGTTCCGTTGGTGGTCACAATTTTTACATCGGCATCATAAGACAGTCCCACGATGGTAATCAATCCGGTGTAGTCGGGAGTTACCGGGTTAGGATAAGCATATACATTATCCTTCGTCATTTCTTCTGTCGGTGTAGTGGCATCGCTCATATACGAGCAGAGTCCTTTGTCGGTGGCGAAGAAAACTTCACCGGTTGTACCGTTGATTGCGATAGACTGGATATTGTCGGAAATCAAACGGCTGTTTGACGAAAGGAAATGATGTATCTGCGTGTTATTATCTTCACTGATAAGATACACTCCGTTGTCACCTGTTCCAATCCATTTCCTGCCGGCTCCGTCGATGGCAATGCTCGTGACATTTACTCCGTCGAGCAGGTAATCGGCAAGGTTGGTTCCGTCATTACGGGGCACTTTCACCTGTGTCAATGCCACATTGCTGCCCTGAGATAGCTGACTGGAATACAAGACAAACGGCCCCACGTTGGTACCTATCCACATATCGCCGTTCAGATCTTCCGCTATGCAACGCACATAATTAGGCGTCCTCGCCACACCATCTTGGTTGTTGAACTGTCTGTATTCATTGACACCATTGTTCTGAGTATCGTAACAATAAAAAGACGGCAAGTCCCAATGGTCGTTTACCAGCCAAAGCAACTTACGGCTGTCAAACATCAAGCCTCTCACATCATTCAGGCTCTTACCCCCTTTGTTAAGGAATGCACTCTGATGGTGCGACTTCCATGTACCATCTTTGCCAAGACTGAACAGCGAGGCATCGCTGACACGGGAGTTGAAGCACCACAAACTGCCCGATGCATCATAAATCACGCTCGGCACGATGACATAATTAGGATTGTTGGTAAGTGCCGAAAGCAAGGGACTGTTAGTGTAATTATGATGCTTATACAGCTTGCCGCTTTGAAATTCGTAAACTCCACTCTTGCCACTCACGGCCACATGGCTCTTGTCGGTAGGATCAACAGCTATCGAAAGCATGTCAATATACCTGTGCCCGATGCGGCTTTCGATGTCTTCTTCATAGAGTGTCCACTGCTGTTGGTCATAAGTCTGCACGGCAGCGGGGTTGTTGCTCTCGCCGGCAGCTCCATATCCGCCGCCGACAGAGTAGAGAACGCCGTCTGTAAAACGGAGAAAACCGAAGTAGTTGTATCTCGGCCCATCGGGTTTGATGCCGTCTGCCACGATAGTTTGCTGTCCGTTGTCATCCGTTACATATCCTTTCAGTCCGCCATTGTCAGCCTCCGCCCACGTAATTTTTGTATTTTCGTCTGTCATCTTGGTCAAGTCTTTGACCAGTCCACCGTATTCTCCGGAGCGTTTCCAGTTGTTCTTGTCCAGCAAATTTGAAGAAAGGGAGGCCGAATAGGCACCAGCCGTCTTCGATTCGGCATAGATATAACCGTTTTGGATGTACGAATACGCTACGTTAAATCCCAAATTATAGGTCTCGCTAATCTCCTCTGCCTGAAGATTGACCTTCAGGATGCCGAAAGCCGTACTCAAATAAGCATAGTTTCCAACGACATTGATGGAATTGACGGTCTTGTCTTCCATCATGGATTGCCGGTAATAGCTCGACAGGTTGGTAACATTTCCGTTGCGGTCGAGAATGTCCATGTTCTGGTTTTCATAAACAATAAGCAGCTTGCGAGGGTCACTGGCGTAGGCGATGTGCACGATTCCGCAATCGCTCAGGTAGTTCATCTTGTCGTAAGTCTGAACGCTCTTGTCATTGGTATTGTACGAATACAATCCTTTTGAACTGAGAACGTAGATTAAATGACCGGCCAATTGTATCTCGGAGATGCCGTGATAGCCGTAATAGATATTCCAACTGCCTATTGGTGCAGCATAGCCTGCAAGCCCGAACACGAGCGAGAAGAGCATTGTTATGATTCTTTTCTTCATGGTTTGTTTCCTTTCCTTTGTCTATTTCATGCCGTATGCCACTGTTCATCACCCTCTGCCGCTCCGCATGCACGCCTCTATGGCAATGATTCCGTGCCTGAAACGGAACTTTTCAGGTAATCAGCCAGACGCTTGACGGCGAGTGCCCGATGCGAGATTTGGTTCTTGATGTCCATCCCCAGTTCGGCAAATGTGCGGTCGTAACCATCGGGTTGAAAGATGGGATCATAGCCAAAACCAGCCGTTCCTCGCCGTTCACGGATGATTTCACCCGTTACAATGCCTTCAAAAAGATGCTGTTCTGCCTCTGTGCAACCTTTTCCTGCCAATGGTTTGTCTGCCTGCTGCCAGCCGGTCAGCAATACTATTGCCGTGCGGAATCGTGCCTTTCTATGGGGATTATCGCCCAATTCAGACAGCAGCTTATCCATGTTTGCTTCCGAATCATGCCCCTCGCCACCGGCATAACGTGCCGAATACACGCCGGGAGCACCATCCAGAGCCTCTACTTCAAGACCGGTATCATCGGCAAAGCAGTCCATTCCGTAGTTATCGAATACATGTTTCGCCTTCAGGAGCGCATTCCCTTCAAGTGTATCAGCCGTTTCCGGTATGTCTGTGTGACAGCCTATGTCTCTTAGGGAGAGAACCTCAAAAGACTCGCCCAATATCGAGCGAATCTCATCCAGCTTATGTTGATTGTTGGTTGCAAAAACTATTCTCATGCTATTCTTGTTTTGTTGTCGCCGATGGGGTAGACCGAAGTCCTGTCATGGCAGCCCAAGTCAGCCTTAACTGTCTTTTTTCAGCTTCACTTTGATGGTATCGAAACCTTCTCCATAGACACCGATGACGGCACTCTGGCTCACAAACGCCTTCGGGTCTACCATTTTAATGGTTCGGAAAACGGTAACGCTTTCACGCTTTTTGGTAATCAGACAGATGACCTTTACATCATCTCCGGTGTAATATCCTTGTCCGTCGAGCAGCGTTATGCCGTGTCTCACCTCCTTGGTGAGTGCCTCTGCCACCTCCTTGTATCGCTTGGAGAAAATCAGGAATTGCACCGATTCACGGCGGGCATTCATCACATAGTCGAGCACAAAGTTCATGATGACCATCGTGCAAAGGCCGAATACGAGCTTGCGGTAGTCCTGAAAGATGAAGATAGAGCTTCCGATGATGCACAAGTCGACAGCGATGAGCACTCGTCCGAGAGATATGGGCTTGTATTTGTTCACACAGGCCGCAATAATATCTGTTCCGCCGGTGCTTCCGTTATGAAGGAACACGATGGCAAGACCTGTTCCAATCATGCTGCACGCTATCAACAACGACATGAAGTCTTGCCCCGGGCCAAGCAATTGTATGAAATTTCCCTTGTCGTCAATGACGAGCATCTGCCCTACTTTCAAGAAGAAAGAGAGCATAAAGATAGCATATATGGTCTTGGTCATGAACTTCAGACCAAGAATTTTCAAGGCAATGAGCAGCAAGATGGCGTTGATGGTGAAGTAAGAATACTCGATGGGTATCTTCGTCGCATAGAAAATAATTGCCGAAAGACCCGTTACGCCACCCGAGACGATTTCGTATGGGAGCAGGAATATTGCCCATGCAAAGGCATACATGGCTGTACCCAGCGTGACAAACACGTAGTCTTTGATTTCGTTTTTGAGCTTGGCTCTTGCCATTGTCATATCCATGAGATGCTATTTTTTCGGTTTTAATTTACTTGATGACGAGGTTTACAATACGCTTGGGCACGATGATAACCTTCACGACCTGCTTGCCTTCAATATATTTCTGTGTGCGTTCGTCTGCCAGCACTGCCTTTTCAATGGCTGCATTGTCAGCATCGGCAGCAAATTCCATTTGGAAGCGCGCCTTGCCATTAAAGGAAACGGAGAGCTGAATGGTGCTTTCCACAAGGTATTTTTCATCCCACTGCGGCCATTCGGCATCGAACACTGACCCGGTTTGTCTCAACTGCTCCCACAAATCCTCGGCGATATGGGGTGCAAAAGGAGCTATCACAACGGCAAGTTGTGAAAGAAGCTCACGGTTTTTGCATTTCAGCGGTGTCAGTTCGTTGACACATATCATGAAAGCAGATATGCTTGTATTAAACGAAAATTGCTCTATGTCGTGCGAAACTTTCTTTATCAGCTTATGAACAGCCTTTAGCATCTCCGCAGTCGGGACTTCATCGGCTTCCGGTCGTTCGCCGTCGGCAATGGAATTTTGGAATAATCCCCAGAACTTCTTCAAGAAACGGTGGCAGCCGTCAATGCCGTTGGTATCCCAGGGCTTCGACTGCTCCAGCGGCCCTAAGAACATTTCGTAAAGCCGCAGGGTATCAGCTCCGTAGCGTTCTACTATCATGTCGGGATTGACCACGTTGAACATTGACTTCGACATTTTTTCAATAGCCCACCCACAGACATACTTTCCGTCTTCGAGAATAAACTCCGCATCACGGTATTCGGGTCTCCATGCCCTGAAGGCATCGAGGTCGAGCACATCGTTTGAAACGATATTCACATCCACATGGATAGCCGTTGTCTTATATTGCTCCTTCAGTCCGAGCGAAACAAACGTGGGCGGCTGGCTGCCAGCCGGCTCCTCTCCGTCCTTCCGTTCGCTTTCCACACGATAAACGAAATTGCTGCGTCCCTGAATCATGCCCTGATTGACCAGCTTTTGGAAAGGTTCTTCCTCTACGGAAGCCCCGATGTCAAAGAGGAACTTATTCCAGAAGCGTGCGTATATCAAGTGTCCGGTGGCATGTTCGGTTCCTCCCACGTAGAGGTCAACATTCTTCCAGTAGTTCACGGCCTCCTTTCCGACCAGTGCATCTTGGTTTTTCGGATCCATATAGCGCAGGTAATAGGCCGAACTGCCGGCAAAACCGGGCATCGTATTCAGTTCAAGCGGAAATACCTTTTCGTTATCTATGAGCGATTTTTCGACCACCTGCTGCGCCTCCGTGTCCCAAGCCCATTGTCTGGCACGTCCCAATGGCGGTTCACCGCTCTCTGTCGGCTCGTACTTGTCGATTTCGGGCAGTTCCAAAGGCAGCTTTTCAAGAGGCAACATATATGGCATGCCGTCCCGATAATACACCGGGAACGGTTCTCCCCAGTATCTTTGGCGTGAGAAAATGGCATCTCTGAGACGGTAGTTCACCTTGATTCGACCCAGTGCGTTGGTTTCTATGAACGCCTTGGCTGCCGAAATGGCTTCTTTCACATCCATGCCATTGAGCGAAAAGCCCTTGAAAGCGGTCTTGCCGGGCATGGGCGAGTTCATCACCACCCCTTCTTTGGCATCAAAACTTTCCTCGCTCACGTCTGCACCCTCTATCAGCGGAATGACAGGCAAGTCAAAACTGCGTGCAAACGCATAGTCGCGACCATCGTGAGCCGGCACGGCCATGATGGCACCGGTGCCATATCCAGCCAGTACATAGTCTGAAATCCAGATGGGTATGCGTTCTTCCGTGATGGGATTGATGGCATACGAGCCCGTAAACACACCCGTCATACGGCGGTCAGAAATGCGTTCGCGCTCAGTACGCTTCTTGGTTTGCTCTATATATTGGGCTACTTCAGACTGTCTGTCGGCGGTAACCACCTTGTCAACATACTCGCTTTCGGGCGCAAGCACCATGAAGGTGACGCCGAAAATAGTATCGGCACGTGTGGTAAAGACGGTGAGCGACTCGTCAGAATCGGCCAGACGAAACTCCACCTCGGCACCTTCCGAGCGGCCAATCCAATTGCGCTGGGTCTCTTTCAACGAATCTGACCATTCTACTTGGTCAAGACCGTCGAGCATTCTCTGGGCGTACGCCGACACGCGCAAGCACCACTGGCGCATCTTCTTTTGAACCACGGGGAAACCGCCACGCACAGAAAGTCCGTCAACCACTTCGTCGTTGGCCAACACCGTACCCAATCCGGCACACCAGTTGACCATCGTTTCGCCCAGATAGGCTATGCGATAGTTCATCAATATTTCCTGACGGCGACGCTCACTCATGTCGTTCCATTCATCGGCGGTGAAACTCATCTCTTCCGAGCAGGCCACATTCAGCCCTTCGGTACCCGTCTTTGAGAAAACCTCTACGAGTTCTTCGATGGGGCGTGCCTGACCAGCCTGATTGCAATAATAGCTCTCAAACATTTTGATGAACGCCCATTGCGTCCATTTGTAATAATCGGAGTCGCAGGTACGAATTTCCCTGTCCCAGTCAAAACAGAAACCGATGTTGTCCAATTGCTTTCTGTATCGCCTGATGTTCTCGTCTGTTGTCACCGCCGGATGCTGTCCGGTCTGGATGGCGTATTGCTCAGCCGGCAAGCCATAGGCATCGTATCCCATCGGATTGAGGACATTAAAACCCTTCAGGCGTTTGTATCTGGCATAGATATCGGAGGCAATGTAGCCCAGCGGATGCCCTACATGAAGGCCTGCTCCCGATGGATACGGAAACATGTTGAGTACATAATACTTTTCTTTTGCTGAATCTTCCTTCACCTGATAGGTCTTGTTGTTGACCCATCTCTCTTGCCATTTCTTCTCTATCTCCCTGAAATTATATTCCATCGGTTTCTTGAATCTTAATATGATTAGGTTCTTTTTGAATGCCACAAAGGTACGATAAAAACACCGTTTAACAAAGAATTTGCCCTAAAAAGGCCTTATCGTGCGCACACGGCAAGGGCAACACGTTTTCGCAAGACAAACACAGAGGCTTTGAAAAAGCAATGGTTCCACCCTCGCAAAGTGTTCAGTGGAAACGGTACGAAAAAGTATTGTCATCGTACCAAGCATTGGTACGGGTCGTACCGGTCGTTGGTAGCCACAGTACCATTCGTTGGTACGGTGCGTACCAACGAATGGTATCAACTCAATACCGCAGAAACCTGATGAAGATACGCCGCCACAGAGTTGCCCGCCGCTGCTTTCCGATGAAGCCGTGTATCATTGTATAACGCATTCTATGGACATATCCCTATATGAGTCTCAATCTGCCATTAGACCGCCAAGGCCATATTTTCAGCGAACGATGTTGCTTCCCGATAACTTTCGTCCGATTGTCGGCAGGTTATTTGTCGTTTCTGTTCTGCGTAGCCCACTACACTTTCGGCATAAACGGCAGACAAATTGCCGACCTCCCGAACAAAATCAACAGGCTCTCTCATGGCCGATTAGGAATCAATGGATGAAACAATGCCGTGAAAGAGCTGCCTTACACACGATGAGAGACCAGCAATCTAATGTTTTTATAAGGCAAAAACTGACACAAGTTTACAACTATTTTAGCTTAATAGACACAAAAAAGAAAGCTATTCCATTTTTTTTCGTACCTTTGCGCCACTTTAAGCATATATTACAAATACGCTCAACAAAAAACAAATATGGAACTTTCAGAAATGATTTTCTTCGGAGTATTCCTTCTGTTCATCGTCGGAATATTACTCCTTGATATGTTAGTGATTGACAAGAAGGCACACGAGGTGAGCATGAAAGAGGCTGGTATATGGACGGCCATTTGGATTACGCTCGCCCTCGCATTCTCGATTTTCCTCTGGTTTCACGGCGATATGGTACACGGTATTGAAAATTTCCAAGACCTGCAAGCAGTATCGGCCAAGTATGCTTCACATCTGAAACTCGATCCAAACGACTTCGAGGGCGGACTCGACCAATATCGGCATCACATGACCATCACATACATTACCGGTTATCTCATCGAAAAGATGCTGTCGGTTGACAACCTGTTTGTCATGATGATGATTTTCACCTCTTTCGGCGTAAGCAAACTGGAATACCAGCACGTACTGAACTGGGGTATTCTTGGTGCTATCGTTTTGCGCTTTGTGTTTATCTTCATCGGAGCGGCCATCATCAACAAATTTGACTGGATGCTGCTGGTATTCGGCCTGTTCCTCGTCTACAGCGGCGTGAAGATGTTTCGTGAAAAAAACAACCACGAAGCCGTGGAACCGGACAAGCATCCTGTGGTGAAATTCCTATCCAAACACTTCCGTGTATTCCCGCACTTTCACGGAGGTCGCTTCTTCGTGTTTGCCAAACGCAACGGCAATGACTACGAATTTGCTGACAAGAAGAGCGGCGGCAAACGATATATTACACCGCTGTTCGTGACAGTGGTCTTCATCGAATTTAGCGATTTGATTTTCGCTTTCGACAGTATTCCCGCAATTTTCTCGGTTACATTAGACCCCTATGTGGTGTTCTTCTCTAACATTTTCGCTATTCTCGGTTTGCGAGCCATGTTCTTCTTGCTTGCAGGAATGGCCGACAAGTTCCGCTTCCTCAAACATGGCGTCAGCTTCTTGCTGCTCTTTATTGGCGTGAAACTCCTCATCCACGAGTATGTTCACATTGACGCCCTGCTCTCTTTGGGTATCATCCTCGCCGTATTGGTGGTGAGCATCGGCTTCTCGCTGTATCTTCCGAAGAAACAAGAGACAGAGGGGAAAGCATAACAAACAGGAAAACGAAAAGCCATAACCCCAATCGGTCATTAGAGGCCGGGCTGATTTCATTCGGATGTCGAGCAGATTCTCTGCCGGTTTTGCCGAAGACGTAGCCCGCAACACAGAGGAGAAACCTCGGCGGTCTAATGACGGATTGGGGTTAATCCGTAAAGAGACAAAGAAGACTGTTCCACGTAACGCCGAAGACCGACATCTCTGTAACCAACAAATAAGATAAAGAATGATGACACCAAAGGAAATACGCAACCAGAAGCTGGCAGAAAAACTAATCAAAAACCTGCGTCAAAGGCATTATGAAGCTTTTTTCTGCAAAAACTCGGAAGCCATAAGAAAGAAAGTGGCGGAACTCATACCAGAGGGCAGCAGCATATCTTGGGGCGGCTCTGCCTCCATCAGGGAAACTGGTGTAACAGACATGCTCAAGAAAGGGAATTACCAGATTTATGATAGGGAGGACGCCACAACAACAGAAGAAAAAACAAGCATCTACCGCAAGGCCTTTGCATGTGACTATTACTTGTCGAGCGTCAATGCCATGTCGGAAGACGGACAAATTGTGAACATCGACGGAAACGGCAATCGCGTAGCAGCTATTACGTGGGGGCCAAGGCATGTCATCTTCGTGGTTGGACTTAATAAGGTATGTCAGGACATCGACACTGCCATTAAACGTGCCCGCTCGGTAGCCGCCCCTATCAATATGGCACGCTTTGACTTGAAGACTCCCTGTCAGACAGACGGAAGCTGTCACGACTGTAAGTCGCAAGACAGCATCTGCAACTATATCTCCATACTGCGCATGAGCCATCCGGCTGGCCGCCACATCGTACTCTTGGTAGGCGAAGACTTAGGTTTCTGATACAAAATGACAACCTCTTTCCTGCTGACTTACGGTACAAAAACTTATTACCTTCACCCTATACCACAATAAAGCCAAATTGGCCATTAGAGACCATACTGATTTTGTTCGTAAAACCGGCGGAGAAGCGAACGACAAGCGGACGAAAGCAGTCGGGCAGCAACATCGTCAGCGAGGAACGTTGCATTGATGCTCTAATGACTGATTGGGGATAAAATAAAGGGGCGGTACTCTGCCGACAGAGTGCCGCCCTCTTTCTAAAAAAGAATAGCGAAGTTTTGTCTTTGCCTTCTGACATAGACAATCATGAACCGTTTTAATTATCCCAATTCGGTCATTAAAAACTGTACTGATTTTGTTTGGATGTCAAGCAGATTGTCCGTCGGTCTTGCCGAAGGCGTAGCGGGCTACGCCGAGGAAAACCAGCGAAGAAGATGCCGACAAGCGGACGAAAGCAGTCAGGTAGCAACATCATCAGCAAGGAATGTTGCATGGGCGGTTGACCGATTGGTGATTATTTCTGAACGACTTTCATCCTTGTTCCATTGTCCATCTTGACTATGTTGACACCACGTTGCAAACCGTTAAGCCTGTGTCCTGCGACATTATACACTCCGACTACCTTTCCATTGTCTACAGTTGTGTCTATTCCTTCTGGCATAGGCTCAATGATTATTTGTTTTTTTACCAATTCCCCATCAAGCACCACACCTTTTTTCTCGGCGTCATAATAAGCTCCCTCAGGTGCGGTAATCTTACAATCGGTAAGCGTCATTGATGCTATATCGCATATTGACCCATACATACCATTACCAAGTGCTTTGACAGTAGCCTTTTCTACTATGAGATGTTCTCCGCTTTCTCCATCAGGGCCGGCAATAGCCCATGAGCCAGTCACATCAACATTACAGTTGCGAATAGTTACCGAAGAAGCATTCAAATAGAGACCACAACTATTTTCCGCCGACAAGATGAGCGTTCCGCCTCCTTCGATAATAGTAGGTTTGTAAACGTCAATAGCAGCATATCTTTTTTCCGTAGAGATACGACAATTGCCCTTGACAACGATTTTGAAATCGTCGATGCCCATGTTGCAAATGCCTGTATTGTCTCCCGTGGCAGCAATCTCTGCATTGTCAAGTGTCAGGGTCTTTGTTTCAGGGTCATAGGTCACCATACCATCAATCATTCCGATTGAGGAAAGAAGATTACAATTGCCAGATGTTACCTGTGTACCAGCTACAAACAGATGATAAACCTCCACTGGCTGAATGCCAACCTTCTCTTTCACAATTTCCCCATTGAGCATCACAGCCTGTTTCTGTTTGCCGTCGAGAGTGTATGTTCCGACAACAGCCCCCTCTGGGACAACAATCTGTTCTTCTATCAACTCTATGAGTGTGAAATCACGTATGGAACCTTTGCTGCCCGTTGCATGCACAACAGCCTGCGATATCGTTAAAACATCTGTTTTACCCGATGATCCTGCAATTGCAATCTCCCCATTTGCCTCAACGACACATCCACCGGTTATAGTAAGTTTTCCCTCCGAATAAAGACCATATAACTTTCCATTCACCGCCAGACTACCCTCTCCTGTAATTGTCATGCTGTTACCATCCATGTTAGCTATCGGGAATTGCTCTTCAGTTGTAATATTATTTTCTCCTATCAACTGTATTGTCAGCAAACCTATTCCCATATTACAAATACCAGAGTCGTGTTCGTTGAGCTTGCTACCCTTTCTAACAATGGTGGCGTTGTCGAGAATAAGCGTGTTGGTCATGGCGTTATACTTTACTTTTCCACCTTGCAGCCAATCCCCTGTGATATTTGTAGCATTCACGTTATCTATCTGTATCCCACCCACATAAAGCGGATAGGTTTCGAGACCCGGTTCTATGACAACTTCTTCCATTACCACCTCTGTACCCATCATGATTGCATTGAATGTCGAGCCATTATAGGACACATAAGTTCCGAATGTAGCTCCTGCTGGTGCCGTCAACTTGCAGCCGATGAGATCAAATTGTTCGTATCCCAAAATTGAACCTGCCGTACTACCTGTGGCACGCACCGTAGCATTGTCGAAGCAAAGGTCGCCACCAGCAATGCCGATATCACCAGTTGTTGTTAAAGAACAATCTTTTACCAGAAGTTTCTTCCAGTTAATGATACCGCAGCAGCCTTTGCTTGCCGTTGCACCCTCGACCACAAGCGATCCATTGCCCGTAATTGTCATACTACTTTTGTTTACGACACCCGATGAGTGAAGAGAAACTAGTTTATTTTCTCCGTCCAACTTGATGACAAGTCCGTCTATACTCTCATTCTTAATACATATGGAAGCATCGTCATTGATGCCTGTAGCCGTGGTTGTGATGGTAGCATTGGTAAGTGTAAGTGTTTTGTCGCCGTCATAGTAAATGTCTCCGACAATACCTTCACCTGTGACTTTACCTGCCTTATCAATACCGTTTCCAGCAATATAGAGTTGATGCTCTTGTGACAGTGTTTGTGTTGTTCCCAGGGTCATGAAAACAATGACCATACATAAATATAATTGTTTTATTTTCATATCAGATTTATTTGTTAATAATTAATTTTAATATTATTCTGGCCAATTCTTCACCCAAGATTACAGAAGAATTGCACCTGTGTCGTACTATCCCGTCTTACCACTTACTTACTGCTTCATGGAAAACAAGAGCATATTTTATCGCACGACACTTGTTCTGTTGTATTTAAGGTGCCTTCTCATCAATTAATATGGAGGAGACACCGTTCATTCCCCTACGACAAACAACGCAAGAAATATCTGAATTTCTTTTACCATAATAATACTAAAGTCTTTATTGCGATGGCATTTTGGTTTTACAGATCATAAAATTTCTGTAACCATCTCCTTCTGCCTCGCATATTATATCAAGTGTTTTTCAATGCGTATCATACTTCCGTAACCAAAACTATAGCAACAGAAAGACCCTACAAATATAAACAAATTTATTGAAAGAAACGAATAATATGTAACGATTCTCACACTTGCCATCTAAATTGCATAACATCTCATGCAAGAATCGGTCATTACATAATATACTAATGCATTAAGTTCGAAAAACTATAAGTATCTATAAATTTAGCAATTAGCGAAAAATGCAGTTGCTTTATAACATAGAGATACAAAGAAAGTCTAACTATAATCTCCATGATTACCGAAGATTAGATTACAGAATTACACTGTATGACAGATGACTTTTGTAAGTATTCAACCCAATCGGTCATTAGAGGCCGATTGGGGATAAGGCATTGGTTCGGGATTGCTATTGTAAATCCTGTTTTTTAGGGAGTGTAAAGTGAGTAAGATTTTACAAATAAGGAAATCATTCCTGAAGTAATCTGTCCAAAATATCGGTTAAACCCTCAGTAAAGCAAGTGAACCGATGTGAGTTTTGGTGCATCGACTGCGGATAATCGCGATTAAAGCGGACGAGATTAGCATACGGATTGCTTGCCATCATTTTCTCAAATGGGAAACGAATGATGGATGGCGTGTTGAAACCGACACCAAATTCAAGCAAAAGCAGTTTACCGTTCCATGCCCGTTCTACGAAGTTGTGATAGGCTTGTGCCTGACAATGCCAACGGTTGTCTTCCACAAATGTTTCATCGCAGCGTAGGTTGGGGCTCATCAATTCTCCTGTTTGCGGATGATGGGGCACGAGTGCTGTGGGAATCTTACAATCGTGTGTGGCCGTCATTGCTTTTTCCACCCACTGCTCATTGTAAACAAGCGTCTGCGGTTTGCCACTCCTTGCTTGAAGGTAGGCATAATCACCTTGCGTAGCAAAGATGTGGGATGGGGCAAATCCTGATTTCTCGAATTGCGCATCCACATTCGTGGTTATCACGAAGTATTCTTTTCCTGCTACAAGTTGTTTCAGTTTACGATAAAGTTCTGTCCCTTTGGGACGGAAACGTGCGAACCAAATGTGCTTAGCCCAGTACGCCCATCGTTCTTCTTCTGTCTGAAAAGGATAGAATGAAGAAGTGTACAAGTCGGTAATACCATAGCGTTCTATCCATGGACGAAATTCTTGCTCAAACGCAGTGCCTGAATATTCCAGCCCTGCTGCCGCCGACAATCCGGCACCAGCACCAATCAGAATATTGTCAGCTTCAGTAATAAGTCTGCGCACATGGTTGACGCGTTCAGAGAAGTTTGCGGTAGATGTCATAGTCTTTATCCAAGAATACATTGAAAACAACTTGTATGATAGATGACGGCTGATGCGTAGCAATCCATTTCCTCGCTGTAGCAAGAGCTATCTCTGCTGCACGTTCGTTCGGAAAGTTGAATACACCTGTAGAGATGCAGCAGAAGGCTATGCTCCGCAGATGGTTGGCTTCTGCTACGTTCAAACACGAACAATAGCATGAAGCCAATTGCTCTTCTTGCTTTTCAGTAGGCAGCAAACCTTGCGGAATGACGGGGCCAACGGTATGAATGACATGTTTGGCCGGCAGATTGTAAGCGAGTGTAATCTTGGCTTCCCCCATCAGCTCATCGTGTCCCTGTGCCTTCATCTGCTCATAACACTCTTGTCGGAGCTGTATACCCGAAGCCGAGTGGATACAATTGTCTATACAGTCATGGAGCGGAATCCAACATCCGAGCATCTGACTATTAGCCGCATTGACGATTGCGTCAACTTTCAAACGGGTAATGTCACCCTGCCATAGCCGTAAGCCTTCTTTTTCAATAGAGACCATTCCCTTTTCTTCTGCTTGCATACGGAGTTCTCTGTCTTGCGCGTCAAGGAATTCTTTCGTGGCAGGGAGGGGTTGACGAACATTCATCAGGGCACGCATCAACCGTTGCTTCTCTTTGAGTGATGCAGGAAGAACGTACTGCTGTCCACAGTCGGTCATCAGTTGTCGCAAGATATAGAGACCTTTGCAAAATTCAGAGTTGTTGTAAACAGGAATTTTTGTTGTAAAAAAGTCTCTGCTTTTGGCTGAGACAGAGGGGCGATACCCTTGAATTCCCTCCCCCGGAGCTCTGTCAAGTAGCTCCGGGGGAGGATTG